>NZ_JBHTFF010000010.1:0-291639 GCF_042666975.1 Microlunatus sp. GCM10028923
AGTCCAAACGCGACATCATCCGCCGCCTCAAACGCTACATCGCCCGCGACGTCCACAAGATCATCACCAAAGCCCTCCGACCCGCAGAACCCACACCCGCGACCCCTTGACAAACATAGGGGCATCCAGTCGCTGTGGGCGGGGTCGGGTCGGGCAGGTTCCCGCACCCTGAACGGCCCATCCGCCGTCCGCAGTGACCGGGCAGCTGTGCAGCGACGCGCCGCCAGAACGCCTGCTTTTGTGCCGGGTCAGCGGGGTTTGGTGGGGCGGGGTATTGGGGGTTTCGGACACGTTTGGGTTGCGTACGGGCCCGGATCGCTTGACTCATCCTGCTCCCAGGGGTAACGATGTGACCGGTCACATTTCGACCTTGTTACGCCGGAGCGACTGGAATCGCCGATGGGGGAGCCCGATTCCGTTCTCGTACCGACGAGCCGATTCATTGTGGAGGGGTATCTCGTGGAACGTCGCAAATTGATCGCCGGAGTGGCCGTTGGCGCGGCCCTGGTGCTGGGCCTGGCCGGGTGCGCCGGCACGCGGGCCGGTGACCCGGGGGCGCAGCAGCCCGCCGGTGGGGACAACAAGGGTGCGTTGATCGGCGTCGCGATGCCGACCAAGACCTCCGAGCGGTGGATCGACGACGGCAACAACGTCAAGGAGAAGCTCGAGGCGGCCGGTTACAAGGTCGACCTGCAGTACGCCAACGACAAGGTGCCGGACCAGCAGCAGCAGATCGAGTCGATGCTGAACAAGGGCGCCAAGGCCCTCATCGTCGCGTCGATCGACGGCACCGCGCTGTCTCAGCAGCTCGCCGCGGCCGCCGAGGACGGCGTCAAAGTGATCGCCTACGACCGGCTGATCAACGGGACACCGAACGTCGACTACTACGTCACCTTCGACAACAACAAGGTCGGCGTGCAGCAGGGCACCTCGCTGCTGCAGGGCCTGGGCATCCTGGACGCCGACGGCAAGGACACCGGCCAGACCGACAAGAAGACCATCGAGCTGTTCGCCGGCAGCCCGGACGACAACAACGCGCACTTCTTCTTCGACGGCGCGATGAGCGTCATCCAGCCGTACATCGACAAGGGCATCCTGACCGTCGGCTCCGGCCAGACCGAGTTCTCCCAGGTCGCCATCCAGCAGTGGAAGCAGGAGACCGCACAGGCTCGGATGGAGACCATCCTGAACGGCTTCTACGCCAAGGGTGGCAAGAAGCTCGACGGTGTGCTCGCTCCGTACGACGGGCTGTCCCGCGGCATCCTGAACGCCACCAAGGCCGCCGCGATCCCGAACCCGATCGTCACCGGTCAGGACGCGGAGAAGCCGTCCGACAAGCTGATCCTGGACGGCGTCCAGTACTCGACGATCTTCAAGGACACCCGGCTGCTCGGCGAGACCGCGTCGAAGATGGTGGACGACCTGCTCAGCGGCCGCGAGCCCGAGGTCAACGACACGAAGACGTACGACAACAAGGTGAAGGTCGTGCCGACCTTCCTGCACGACACGCACATCGTGACCAAGGCGAACCTGATCAAGGTCGTGGTCGAGTCCGGCTATTACACCCAGGAAGAAGTCGAGTCCGGCCAGTAGACCGCGGCGGCGAAGGAGCAGCGCGATGAGCGACCTCATCCTGGAGATGGTCGACATCAGCAAGACGTTCCCCGGCGTCAAGGCCCTGCAGCACGTGAACCTCAGCGTCCAGCGCGGCGAGGTGCACGCGATCTGCGGCGAGAACGGCGCCGGGAAGTCGACCCTGATGAAGGTGTTGTCGGGGGTCTACCCGCACGGCAGCTTCGACGGCTCGATCGTGTACGACGGCCAGCCGGCCACGTACTCGTCGATCCGGGATTCCGAGAAGGCCGGGATCGTGATCATCCACCAGGAGCTGGCGCTGAGCCCGTTCCTGTCGATCGCGGAGAACATCTTCCTCGGCAACGAGCGGTCCCGGGCCGGCCTGATCGACTGGAACGCGACCAACGTCGAGGCGGCGAAGCTGCTCCGGCGGGTCGGTCTGTCGGAGAACCCGGCGACCAGGATCACGGACATCGGCGTCGGCAAGCAGCAGTTGGTGGAGATCGCCAAGGCGCTGTCCAAGGACGTCCGGTTGTTGATCTTGGACGAGCCGACGGCGGCGCTGAACGACGAGGACTCGGCGCACCTGCTGGACCTGATCCGAGGCCTGCGTGATCACGGGATCACCTGCATCATCATCAGCCACAAGCTGAACGAGATCCGCTCGATCGCCGACAACGTGACGATCCTGCGGGACGGCCGGACGATCGAGACCCTGAAGGTGCATCCGGAAGACACCGACGAGGTGTCGGAGGAGCGGATCATCAAGGGCATGGTCGGCCGCGATCTGCAGAGCCGCTACCCGGACCGGATGCCGGAGATCGGTGACGAGGTGCTCCGGATCGAGGACTGGACCGTGCACCATCCGCTGGAGCACAGCCGGGTCGTTGTCGATCACGCCAATCTCAACGTCAAGGCCGGCGAGGTGGTCGGCATCGCCGGCCTGATGGGCGCCGGCCGGACCGAGCTGGCGATGAGCGTCTTCGGCCGCTCGTACGGGCACAACATCTCGGGCCGGATCTTCAAGCGTGGCGAGGAGATCCAGATCCGCACCGTGCAGCAGGCGATCAAGCACGGCATTGCGTACGCCACCGAGGACCGCAAGCGGTACGGGCTCAACCTGATCGAGGACATCAAGCGCAACATCTCCGCCTCGGCGCTCGGCAAGCTCGCCCAGTGGGGCTGGGTGGACAGCAACGCCGAGCGGCTGATCGCCGACGACTACCGCAAATCGATGCGGATCAAGGCGCCGAACGTCGCCGCGATCACCGGCAAGCTGTCCGGCGGCAACCAGCAGAAGGTCGTGCTGAGCAAGTGGATGTTCGCCGACCCCGACGTCCTGATCTTGGACGAGCCGACCCGCGGCATCGACGTGGGCGCCAAATACGAGATCTACACGATCATCAACCGGCTGGCCGGCGAGGGGAAGGCGATCATCGTGATCTCCTCCGAACTGCCGGAGCTGCTGGGCATCTGCGACCGGATCTACGCCCTGTCGGCAGGCCGGATCACCGGCGAGGTGGCCAGTGAGACCGCCGATCCGGAGCAACTGATGCAGTACATGACCAAGGAATCCTGATCATGACCGAGTGCGACAAGCGAGGAGTGGCCTGATGTCGGTCAACACGCCCTCACAGGAGCAGGCGCCGGAGACTCCCAAGATCACGCCGCGGCCGGCCCCGGCCAGCAGCGCGATGGCCTTCCTGGCCAGCCGACTGCGCCAGGTGGGCATCTTCATCGCGCTGGTGGTGATCATCGCGCTGTTCCAGGGGCTGACCCAGGGCAACCTGCTGACCCCGCGCAACGTGACCTCGATCATCGGCCAGAACGCGTACATCCTGATCTTGGCGATCGGGATGGTGATGATCATCATCGCCGGCCACATCGACCTCTCGGTCGGTTCGGTGGTCGCGTTCGTCGGCGCGATGAGTGGCATCCTGATCGTCAACTGGCACTGGCCGGTCTGGCTCGGCATCCTGGCCAGCATCGTCATCGGGGCGCTGATCGGTGCCTGGCAAGGGTTCTGGGTGGCCTACATCGGGATCCCCGCATTCATCGTGACGCTGGCCGGCATGCTGACCTTCCGGGGACTGACCCAGATGGTGCTGCAGAACGTGCCGATCACCCCGTTCCCGCCGGAGTACGCCGAGATCGGCGTCGGCTATCTGCCCGACCTCGCCGGCGGTCAGTCCATCTTCGAACCGCTGACCCTGGTGCTCGGCTTCGTCGCCGCGATCGCCCTGCTGGCGCAGAGCATCCGGGAGCGCCGCAAGCGGGTCAAGCTGCAGCTGGAGGACGAGCCGCTGTGGTGGTTCGTGGTCAAGCTCGCGTTCATGTTGATCTTCCTGCTGGCGATCACCTTCGTGCTGGCCAGCTACCGCGGTACGCCGATCGTGCTGATCATCCTGGCCGCGCTGGTGCTCGGCTACACCGTCGTGATGAACCGCTCGGTATTCGGCAGGCACGTGTACGCCCGCGGCGGCAACCTGCTGGCGGCGCAGCTGTCCGGCGTGAACACCAAGGCCGTCGACTTCTGGCTGTTCGTCAACATGGGCGTGCTGTCGGCGATCGCCGGCATCGCCTTCACGGCCCGGAGCAACTCGGCGCTGCCCAACGCGGGCAACGGGTTCGAGCTGGACGCGATCGCCGCGGTGTTCATCGGCGGCGCGGCGGTGACCGGCGGCGTCGGCACCGTGACGGGCGCGATGATCGGCGGACTGATCATGGGCGTGCTGAACAGCGGCATGCTGCTGCTCGGCCTCGGCACCGAGGCGCAGGCCTTCATCAAGGGCTTCGTGCTGTTGCTCGCGGTGGCGTTCGACATCTTCAACAAGCGGCGGGCCGCGAACGCCTCGAAGTGATCACCGAAAGCAGCGCCGGGCGGGCTCCGGGGGCCGCCCGGCGCGCTGCGGGATCCGTGACCCTCAGAGGGTCTCGGTCACCTTGGCCAACCCGCGCGGGGCGTCCGGGTCGGAGCCGCGGGCGACCGAGAGATGCAGCGCCAGCAGCTGGAACGGAATGATCTCCAGCAGCGGCGACACCTCCTCGGCGACCTGGCCGGGCAGCGCGTAACCGGCCGACGCCGCCCCGACCGCCTCGTCCGCACCGACGCAGCAGACGTCGGCACCGAGGTCACGAAGCCGGGACAGCACCGGCAGCATGGCGGCGCCGCCGTGGCCGTCGTTGATCGTCGCGAGCACCGGCACCTGGCGGTCGATCATGGCCAGCGGGCCGTGCAGCAGATCGGCGCCGGAGAACGCCTGCGCCGACAGGTACGAGGTCTCCATCAGCTTCAGCGCGGCCTCCCGCGCCGTCGGGTACGAGTAGCCGCGGCCGGTGCTGACCAGCCGGGACGCGAACCGGTACCGCTCGGCCAGCCGGACGAACTGGTCGTCGTCGGCGATGACCTGGTCGGCCAGCTCGGGCAGCCCGTCGGTCGCCGACCCGTCTCCGCCGCGCACCGCGTCGAGCAGCAGATAGAGCGCCAGCAACTGCGTCGTGTACGACTTCGTCGCCGCCACCGCCCGTTCCTCGCCGGCGCGGATGTCGAGATCGAGCTCGGAGACCTCGGCCAGCGGCGAGGACGGCTGATTGGTCACGGCGAGGGTCAGCGCACCGCACTCCCGGGCCACCTGCAGCGACTGGACCAGGTCCGGCGACCCGCCGGACTGGCTGACCGCGATCATCAGCGTCTGCCGGAGGTCCGGGCGCGACCCGTACGTGGTCATCGTGGACGGCGAGACCAGCCCGGCCGGCAGCTGGAGCACGATCTCGGTCAGATACTTCGCGTACAGGGCGGCATGATCACTGGTGCCCCGCGCGACGAACAGCACGAACCGCGGTGCGTAGTCGGCGATCCGCCGTGCCGCGGCGCGTACCTGGTCGCGTCCCTCGATCGACAACCGCCGCCAGGCCGCCGGCTGTTCGGCGATCTCGGCGGCCATCCGTGCGCCCGGATCGGGCATTGGCGTCTCCTTCTGCTGCTGCTGGGCCGGGGTGTGGGCCTGGCCGGGACAACCTTGACACACTCGCCCGTTCCGTGACCGATCGACCGCCGACTGGTTGACTACCCGCCGTGACGCAGGACGACGGCCGGTACGACTCGGAGACGTTCCCGCTCGGGGCGATCGAGCGGATTCAGCTGCGTCGCTCGTTCGCGGTCCTGATCCCGGTGGCCGTCCTGGCCGGGCTGGGCACCGTGCTCCTCTTTCCCCGGCAGACCGGCCTCGCGGTCGTCTGCGCGCTGGTCGCGGCCGCCGTGCTGGTGGCGGTGGGCGTGCTGCTGGTTCGGCTGCCGTGGTTCCTGACCCGGCAGGGACTTCGGACCGATGCGGCCGGGCTGACCCTCTACGCCGAGCCACGGTGGTGGTTCCGAGGCTGGCGGATCGTCCTCCCTGCGACTTCGATCACGGGCGTGACGCCGCTCAGTCCATCCGGCCGGACGGCCGACGCGGCGTTGGTGATCACGGTCGACGAGCCGGCGTCCGGCGGCGGGCCGGTCTGGTTCACGGCCCTCCCGCCCGGCACGAAGCCACCCCAGGGACCGCCGGCCGATGATCATCGGATCCTGGTCCAGCTTCCGGAGCCGGACCTGGACCGGATCCTCGCTGCGGTGGAACGGATCCGGGACGGTCGACCGGTGGCCGGTCCTTCCGCGCCGGTCCGCACCTGGGTGCCGGTGCGCGTCGGGCCGATCGTCTCCTGGGCACTGGCGAGCGCGGTCGGGCTGACGGCGACCCAGATGCCGTTGTGGACTTACGTTTCGGGCGGTACGGCCTCCGGGTGGACCGACCCGGTGCTGATCGTCCTGATCATCCTCGCCGTGATCGTGATCGCTGCAGTGGTCCGGTTCGCGCCGGCGGCGCTGGCCCGGCAGGGCGTCGCCGTCGGGCCGGACGGGATCGAGGTGTGCCGCGATCCGCTCGCCTGGCAGGCCGGCTGCCGGTGGCCGATCGGCTGGCCGGCGCTGCGTGGTGTCTCGGGCGTCTACTCCGACCCGGGCCCCCTGATCAACCCGGACACCCAGCACGAGCGGCAGCGGGGTCCGGCCACCGTCCTGGAGTTGATCTTGAACGAGAGCCCGGCGCCGCCGCCGCTGCCGCGCTGGGCCCGGGTGGTCCCGCCCGGCGTGGTGGCCCGGCGGCTGGTGGCGGACCGGCCGCGGCTGATGATCACGGCCGGTGACCCGAAGTCGGCCGAACGGCTCCGCTATCTGGTCTCCCGGTGGCTGGATCCGGTCGAGCCGGACGACCCGGAGGAGCTGGTACGGACGGTCCGCTGGATCGCCGTGCCACGCCGCGGAGTCGTTCCGGTGATCACCGGCGCCGCGGTGTTGATCATGATCGGAGCCGCGTGGATCGGCTCCGGAGTAAGGCCGTTCGCGAACGCGCCGGTCTGGCAGCAGGCCCTCTGGCCGGTGCTGCCGCTGCTGGCCGTCGCCGGCCTGGTCTGGCTGATCGGCTGGCTGCTGCCGTCCCGGCTGGCCCGCGGCGGCGTGCAGGTCGAGCCGGCCGGGATCCAGCTGGTCCGGGAACGCTTCCTCTGGTCGGCCGAACTGCGCAGCCGGCTGCCCTGGAGCGGGATCGGCGAGATCCGGGTGGTCCGGGTGTTCTCGCCGGCCGGGCTCTTACAGGGCACGCTCGACGATCAGGCGGTCGAGCTGACCTTGATCACGCCCGACCTGCCGCGGCTGCCGCACTGGGCCGGGCGACGGGCCGAGTCGGAGCAGCGCCTGCTGGTGCGGACCGGCCGCTCGGGCGCGGCGACGTTGATCAGCGCGATCGCCGACGTACGTCCGGAACGGTGATCAGCGGGCTTCCCGGGCCAGGAACCCGATCACGACCGCGGTCCACCAGAACACCTGGGACGCGCCCGCGAGCACGGCGCCGAAGATCAGCACCCGCCGCGGCGGGTTGTGCTGCCAGCTGCGCAACCGCCGGCCGGCCGCCAGCGCACACACGCCGACCGCCGCCGCCCCGGCGACCGCCGCGATCTTGATCAAGGTCAGCGGCGACTCGAGTTCCGGTCCGAGCAGCATGCCGCTGAGGCACAACCCGGTCAGCCCGCACCAGGTCAGCGCGGTGGCACGGTGGGAATGCCCGACCACGTCGGCCAGGGTGGCCCGGCCGCGGAGCCAGAGCAGCCCGTACCAGTCGATGCTGAGCACCGCACCGAAGCCGACGATGAGCGAGCCGAGATGGACGAACAGGACGACCATCCGTACGCCCTCGGGCAGTGACACCAGCACCGAGGCCGCCGAGATCGCGATCACCAGGACGACGGAGAGTACGGCGAGCCGAATTTCGGCAGCCGTGATCAGGACCGGACGCAGGTCGAGCTCAAGCGCCATTCCCAACTCCCCCGAGTTATGTGATCTTCACGGCAAATCGTCGCACAATCGGGCGGTTAGGGGAGGATGACCGCAATCCTGAGACGAACGGCCGCAGTCCGGAAACGACTGCGCCGGATGATCCCAGGTGTGGGATCATCCGGCGCGAGTCGCTCGAGGGCTTAGTGTGGGGACGCCTTCTCGGCCCCGGCGCCGGTCAGAGCACGTACGGACAACTCGTCGAACCTGGCCTGGCTGGTCCGGTCCTTGCTCAGGATCGTGCCGAGGAAGCCGCACAGGAAGCCGATCGGGATCGACACCAGGCCCGGGTTGTTCAGCGGGAACCAGGCGAAGTTCACGCTCGGGATGAGCGAGGTCGACGCGCCGGACACCACCGGCGAGAAGAACACCAGCCCGACCGCGGCGATCAGGCCGCCGTAGATGCTCCAGACCGCACCCGCGGTGTTGAACCGGCGCCAGAACAGGTTGTAGATCAGCGCCGGCAGGTTGGCCGAGGCGGCGACCGCGAAGGCCAGCGCGACCAGGAACGCGATGTTCAGCCGCTGTGCCGGGATGGCCAGGGCGATCGCCACCGCACCGATCACGAACGCCGCGATCCGGACCACGAACAGCTCGCTCTTCTCACTCGCCCGGCCCTTCATGATCACGTTCGCGTAGAGGTCGTGGGCCACCGAGGACGCCGAGGTCAGGGTGAGCCCGGCGACCACTGCCAGGATCGTGGCGAACGCGACCGCGCCGATCAACGCCAGCAGCACCGAACCGCCGATCGAGTCGCCGCCGCCGACGGCCTGGGCGAGCAGCGGCGAGGCCAGGTTGCCGGTGGACTTCGCGACCGCGCTCTCCTTGGAGGTGTCCAGCAGAGCCGCCGCGCCGAAGCCGAGCACCAGCGTCATCAGGTAGAAGGCGCCGATCAGGCCGATCGCCCACAGCACCGACTTGCGGGCCGCCTTCGCCGTCGGCGTGGTGTAGAACCTGATCAAGATGTGCGGCAGGCCGGCGGTGCCGAGCACCAGGGCCAGACCCAGCGACAGGAAGTCGAACTTGCCGACCAGGGTCTTGCCGTAGAGCTGCCCCGGTTGCAGGAACGCCTCTCCCTTGCCGGTGTTCTCCGCGGCCGCGCCGAGCAGCGTGGACAGGTTGAACCCGAACTTCGCCAGCACCAGGATGCTGATCAACAAGGTGCCGATCATGAGCAGCACGGCCTTGACGATCTGCACCCAGGTGGTGCCCTTCATGCCGCCCAGCGTCACGTAAACGATCATGAGGATGCCGACGCCGATGATCACCAGGTTCTTCAGCAGCGGGCTGTCCACCGACAGCAGCAGGGCGACCAGGCTGCCGGCGCCGACCATCTGGGCCAGCAGGTAGAAGATCGACACGACGATGGTCGAGCTCGCCGCCGCCGCGCGGACCGGCGTCTGCCGCATCCGGAACGCCAGCTGGTCGGCCATCGTGTACTTGCCGGAGTTCCGCAGCAGCTCGGCGACCAGCAGCAGCGCCACCAGCCAGGCGACCAGGAACCCGATGGAATAGAGGAAACCGTCGTAGCCGTACAGGGCAATGGAGCCGGAGATGCCGAGGAACGAGGCCGCCGACATGTAGTCGCCGCCGATCGCCAGGCCGTTCTGGAAACCGGAGAAGGATCGGCCGCCGGCGTAGTAGTCGTTCGCGTTCTTGGTGTGCCGGGACGCCCAGAACGTGATGTAGAGCGTCAGCGCGACGATCACCAGGAACAGGGCGATCGTGAGGAAACGATTGCTCTCCGTGGCCATCGGGATCATGGTGATCACCGGTTCGCCTCCGTCCGCTCGTTCTCGTACTTCTCGTGCAGTTGATCGGCCAACGGATCAAGGGACTTGCGCGAGTGCCTGGCGTACAGGAACGCGATCAGGAAGGTCGACACGAACTGCAACAGGCCGAAGATCAACGCGACATTGATGTGGCCGGCCACCTTGATGTTCATGAAGTCGCGGGCCCAGTTGTTGCAGATGACGTAGGCGATGTACCAGATCATGAAGACGATCGTGGCGGTCACCGCGAAGGTGAGGTAGCGGCGCCGCAACTCGCCGAATTCCTGACTGCGGGCCACGCTGCTGTACGCACGAGCCTCGGGACTGTCCCCGCCGGGAAGGCCGGGACCTGGCAAAGGGGGTTGAACCACGAGAAACCTCCACACTGAGAGCCGCAGACTGACGCGGGCAAACCAAGATCGACAGTATCGTTCGGTTGTGGGGGTTGGCCAGCGACACTACAGGCGGATCTGAACCCCGCTGTCTGCTTCGGCCGGGTTGAGTTGGGAATGATCAACGACCGCTCGCCAGCAGGAGATCTGGTACGGCAGCATCAGCGGTTCGGGCGGTCGGGCCACCGAGGCGTACAGGTCGTCGACCTGCGCGAGCAGCTCGTCCCGCTCGTCGCCGGACAGCTGGGCCGTGGCCGGACGGCGGCGCACCATGTCGCGCAGGTCGTCCCGGGTGGCCGGCACCCAGTTGCGGAAGTTCTTCCTGGTCAGCTCGGTGAAGTACGGGCTCTCGGCGATCCACTCGACCGAGTCGGCGCCGTAGTCGCCGGTCATCGCGGCGGGGTCGTACCGCTGCAGCAGCGCGGCCAGCCGCTGCACCCAGGGCACGGTGTCGTCCCGGGTCACGTACAGGACGGCGAGCCGGCCCCCCGGCCGGAGCACCCGCGCGATCTCGGACAGCGCGAGTCCCGGCGCGAACCGGTGCAGCGTCTGCGCGGCGGTGACGACATCGAAATGACAGGCCAGGAACGGCAGCGATTCGACCTGCCCGACGACGTGCCGGGTGCCGAGTCGTTCGGTCAGCCGGCGGATCGCCGTTTCGTTCCGGTCCAGGCAACAGACCTGGTGACCGGCCTGATGGAGCATTCCGGCCAGTCCGCCGCGACCGGACCCGACGTCGAGCACCAGCGCCGGCCCGTCGCCGACCATCCACGCCGGCGCCTGGGCCGGAAACGGGGAAGATCGCGGACCCTGCATGGCCCCGACTCTAGTGCAGGGCCGCCTCCGAACCGTGGCACGCGGGGACGCCCGGGCCCGGCGTAGTGCGGTGTTCTTCCGGGTCTGGACAGGGCCGCGTTCGGTCCCTCCTTCGGCCTTGCATCGGTGGTCCCGGACGCCTGGTGCGGGCTGTGCAGCTTGGTCGTTCGGCGGCGGTGCGGCCACACTGACCGGGTGACCGAACCCGACCCGTTGATCACGCTGGCCGGACTCGAGGGCGTGCCGTCCGCGGTGGCGGCAGCCCGGGATTCCGTCGACGCCGTGCTGCGGGACCGCGGGCTGCGCCGGATCGCACCGGAGTTGCAGGCCCGGGCTCTGCTGGACGGGGCGCGCGCCAACGCGGAGCTGTCCGACGATCCCGACGGGCTGCTGCCCGGTGCCGTACGGGCCGCGGGAGAACTGCACGAGTTGGCCGGCTCGATCCTCCGGGCGCCGGGGCAGGTGATCGCCCGCGCGCACACGCTGATCGCACACGGTCTGGTGCCGCCCGAAGAGCTCGGCCGGATCCGGCCCGGGGCCGGCGAGCGGCTGGCCGGGCTGCAGCGGTTGCTGACCGCGCCGAGCGAGGCGCCGGGTCTGGTCCTGGCCGCGGTCGTGCATGCGGAGCTGGCGACCGTGGCGCCGTTCGGGGTCGGCGACGGAGTGGTGGCTCGGGTGGTCGAGCAGGCCGTCCTGGTCGCGCGCGGCGTCGATCCGCTCGGCGTGGTTCCGGTACCGGTCGGGCATCGCGACCTGGCCGACGAGTACCGGGCGAGGCTCGCCGGCTACGCCGAGGTGTCCGGGGTCGGGCCGTGGATTGCGTACGTCGCTCGGGCGGTGACCGGGGCCGCGGAACGGCTGGCGTTCCGGATCGGCGAGTCCGCGAATTGATCCGGACGTTATAACGGCGCCCGCTCTAGAGCGGGCGCCGCCAAGCACGACATATCCGAGTGACCAAGCGCGCACGGCCCGTAGTGTTGGCCAAGGCGCGTGCCCTCTCAGCGTCGGGCCGCCCGATGGCGCAACAACCCATAGAAGGTGGGTGATCCTCGCGTGGGTACTCGGTTGTCGTACAAGGAATCTGGCTCGTCGCTTCCAACTGTCCGGACGGATCTCGAAAGATCGTTTCTCCGACCACCTGGTGTTCGCGAGTCGTTTTCCTTGCTGCTATTTCTACCTCGATTTCGAGCCAATGAGAAGACCTTGTAGACCAGCAATTTCGTGGCACGCTTGAGTTTCATCGGTGTGATCAGCCGTGCCGTTTGCGGCGCCCTCGGGTCGGCCGGGTGCGGCCGGACGCGGGATCCGGCCGGTTCATGATCAACTACGGAAGTTGATCATGGAACCAGGTTTGTCCACAGGTCGGCCGGGACGATTTTCGTTGTCCACAGATTTTCTTCGGGGCGGCGGACGGCGGGTTTCCTGCGCAGAGTCCCGGGCATGAAACTCACCCCACGACGTGGCCGCGGGGACGCCGAAGGTGGCACGTCGCCCCGCTACCCGCAGATCGTCATCCTGGCCACCGACCCGGAACTGTTGGATCGGGTGCTCGCGGTCGCCGCGGCCGCGGGCGTCGAGCCGCGCGTGCTGCCCGACGCCGGCGCGATCCGCGGACTCTGGTCGATCGCCGATCTGGTGATCGTCGGGCTCGAGGTGGCGCCCCGGTTGGCCACGCTCGGGCTGCCGCGACGGGACGACGTGTACCTGGTCGCAGCGGACGACGCCGGTGGCGAGGCGCCGCGCTGGTCCGGGCCGCTGAGCGCGGCCGTCGTCCTGTTGCCGAGCGGGTCGTCCTGGCTGACGGCCGCGGTCGCCGACGCCTGCGGTGGGCGGGCCGCCGACACCAGGCTGGCCGCGTTCGTCGGCGGTTCCGGCGGAGCCGGTGCGACCACCTGTGCCGCCGCGCTGGCGTACCAGGCGGCGCGGGCGGGCCGTTCGACGCTGCTGCTCGACGTCGACCCGCGCGGCGGCGGGATCGACCTGGTGCTCGGAGCCGAGGAGGAGCCGGGTTGGCGCTGGCCGCGGCTGGAGCGGGCCAGCGGGCACCTGGGCGAGCTGGCCGGGCAGCTGCCGCGGGTCGAGGGCGTCGATCTGCTGGCGATGCCGCGGGTGGCCGGCGTCGCGCCGACGGAGCTTCCGGCCGAGGCGATCCGGGCCGTGCTGCTGGCCGGGCTGCGCGACTACGACCTGGTCGTCGCCGACCTGCCCAGGGTTCCGAGCGAAGCCGCGGCCGAGGTGCTCCGGCGTGCCGACCGGACCTACCTGGTCGTCTCCGGCGAGCTCCGCGGGCTGGCCGCCGCGCGGCAGACCCTGGCCGAGCTGGACGAGCGGTGCGGGCCGGTGGGCGCGGTGCTGCGGACCCGGTCGAACGGCCAGGTGGACGAGGCAACCGTCGGCGACGGACTCGGGATCGAGGTCGCGGCGACCTTCCAGGACGAGGCCGCGGTGTCCCGGGCGGCCGATCGGGGCGAGCCGCCGGGCCGTGCTGCCCGCAGTTCGCTGGCCCGGGCCTGCCGGCGGCTGCTGGACGACCTGGACACCGTCGACGACCTGGTCGAGTCCGGCACCGGACCCGGGCGAGCGGCCTGAGCGATCACGATGACCACCCTGGAACTCGAACCGATCCGGGCCCGGCTGGCCGGCCTGGGCCGGGAACACACGCCGGCGGACGTCGCGGCCGCGATGCGGGCGGAGGGCACCGCGGTGACCGACGCCGTGCTCCTGGAGACGCTGGAGGTGCTGCGCCGGGACAGCGTCGGCGCCGGGCCGCTGGAGCCGCTGCTGCGGCTGCCCGGCGTGACCGACATCGTCGTCAACGGGCCCGGCGAGGTGTACGTCGACGCCGGCGCCGGCCTGGTCCGGACCGAGTTGGCGTTCGCGGACGAGACCGAACTGCGCCGGCTGGCCCAGCGGCTGGCCGCGTCCGTGGGCCGGCGGCTGGACGACGCCTCACCGTTCGTCGACGCCCGGCTGCCGGACGGGACCCGGGTGCACGCCGTGCTGGCGAACCTGGCGGCGCCGGGGACCTGTCTGTCGCTGCGGATCCCCGCGGCACGTACGTTCTCGCTGGCCGACTGCGTCGCCTCGGGATCGGTCAGCGAGCCGGCCGCCGAACTGCTGACCTCGATCATCGAATCGCGGTCGGCGTTCCTGATCAGCGGCGGTACGGGCTCGGGCAAGACCACGCTGTTGGCCGCGTTGCTCGGGCTGGTCCCGCCGACCGAACGGATCGTGATCGCCGAGGACTCCCGGGAGCTCGCGCCGCGCCATCCGCACGTGGTCCGGCTGGAGGGCCGGCCCGCCAACGCCGAGGGTGTCGGGGCGGTCACGTTGACCGACCTGGTCCGGCAGTGCCTGCGGATGAGGCCGGACCGGCTGGTCGTCGGCGAGGTGCGCGGCGCGGAGGTGTGCGACCTGCTGGCCGCGCTCAACACCGGCCACGAAGGCGGATGCGGCACCGTCCACGCGAACACGGCGAGTCAGGTGCCCGCCCGGCTGGAGGCGCTGGCGGCGCTCGGCGGCCTCGGCCGATCGGCTCTGCACGCCCAGTTGGCGGCGGCCGTCGAGGTCGTGGTGCATCTGGTCCGGGACCGGACCGGGCAGCGCCGAGTCGGCGAGATCGCCACGCTGACCCAGGACCGGGCCAGCGGGCTGGTGATCGCCGAGCCGGCCCTGACCTTCGACCGGGAGGGCCGGCCGTGCCGGGGACCGTCGGCCGCACGCCTGGAACGACTCCTGGGGCGATCATGACCCTGCTGGCCGTGACTCTGGCCGCGCTCGCCGCGGTGTTGATCATGCCGTCCAGCCCCGGTCGACGGGTGCTGGACCGACTCACGGCCGGAGGCCAGGTGCCGGTCCGCCAGGTCGGCCGGCGGCGCTGGCTGGTGCTGGTGCCACTCGGCGTCGCGGTCGTCGTGGTCGCCGGGACGCTGGGTGGCGGCCGTGGTGCTGCGTACGCGACGGCCGGGGTGATCATGGGCGGGCTGGCGCTCCGGATGATCATGGGCGGTGGTCGGCGGGGACGGTCGATCCGGGCCGAGGCCGAGATCGCCGACGCCTGCCGGGCGCTCGCCAACGAGGTCCGGGTCGGCAAGATCCCGGCCGACGCACTGGCCTCGGCCGCCGTCGATCACCCGGTCCTCGCCGACGCCGACCGGGCCGACCGGCTCGGCGCCGATGTCGCCGATCTCTGGCGCCGCCAGTCCCGGCTGCCCGGCCATGCCGGACTGCTCCACCTGGCTCGCGGCTGGGAGGTCTGCCGGGCCACCGGCGCACCGCTCTCGGTCGTCCTCGACCAGATCGCCGACAGTCTCGGTGCCGATCAGACGGTGCGGCTGATGGTCGCCGGCGAACTGGCGGCGCCACGGGCCAGCGGCAAGATCATGGCCGTGCTGCCGCTGCTCGGGATCGGCCTCGGCTACCTGATCGGCGGCGACCCGCTCGCCTTCCTCTGGCGCGAGCCGGTGGGCTGGGCCTGCCTGGTCGGCGGCACCCTGCTCGCGGCCGCCGGCATCCTCTGGGTCGATGCGCTGGCCCGGCAGGCGGAGCACGAGTAGGCGGAGCACGAGGAGAGGGAGGAATCGATGGACGGCACGACCTGGCTGATCGCCTCCGCCGGACTGGCCGGGCTGACCCTGGCGCTGGCGATGCGCGGCCCACGTCGCCGGGCGGAACTGCTCGGCGAGGACACCGAAGGTGATCGGGACCGGCTGGCCGGCCTCCGGCGGTGGCTCGACGGGCGTCCCGGCGCGCCCGCGCTCCGGCTGCGGATGGCGGCCGGCTTCATGATCATGATCGCGGTGATCATGGTCGGCCTGGTCCGGCTGCCCGAGCTCGGCCTGATGATCATGCTGCCGGCGGGCGGGGCCGGTCTCGGGGCCGTCGTCGCGACCGGCTGGGTCGAGACGGGTGCGTACCGGCGGAGACGGCAGCAACTGATCATGGACCTGCCGCAGGTCCTGGCCCTGCTCGGTGCCGCCGTCGGTGCCGGCCTGCCGTTGCGCGGCGCGGTCCGGGAGGTGGCCGCCGCGTCCGTCGGCCCGGTCGCCGAGGACCTGCACCGGGTGATCGCCCAGATCGACCTCGGCCGGCCCGAGGAGGAGGCCTGGCGCGAGCTGCGCCGGGACCCGGTCTGGGCACCGGCTGCGGTGGACCTGGCCCGTTCGGTGGAATCGGGGACCAGGCTGGCGGAAGCGCTCCGGCGGCACGCGGAACTCGCCCGGCAGCGCCGGCGGGCGGCGATCGAGATCGTCGCCAGGGCAGTAGGTGTCCGTTCGGTGCTGCCCCTGATGGCCTGTTTCGTCCCGGCCTTCATCCTGATCGGCATCGTCCCGACCGTCGCCTCGGCCCTGCTGAAGGTCTTCGGCACCCACTGATCCATTCATGGCTCGGTCCGGATCGGCTGCGCGCGGGTCGGTCCGCCCGGCATCCGTACCCGAGGGATCTCCAGGGTTGGTCGGCCTGCCTGGTGTCTGAAGTTGGGCTGGCGAAGGCTCGGTGTCGGAAGGTGGACTCGCGCGATCGTCGTCGGAATGTATTCGGCCACGTCCCGTTATCGGGTGCAGGCTCCCGGGCAGGTCCGTCGTGGCATGCCGGCTCCCGGGCTGGTCCCTCGCCGCATGCCGGCTACCGGGCAGGTCCGCCGTCGCATGCCGGCCGAGCGCACGCCCGTCGTCGCCAGCCGGTCCGTAGGCCTGGCACCCGGCTGGGCCCCGGCCGGCCATCGGCTCGTCTTCGAGCCATCGGTTTCGCCACATGCTCTTGTACTCGCGCCAGGTTCTCCGCCTTGCTCCGCGTTCTGCTGTCATGATCACCGCCCTGCTCCACGCTGGGGCGCAGCCTGCGGCTCCCCTTACGCACCTGGTGATCGACTTCTGGGCCTCGCCGCGACGGTCCGCTGCCTCCGCGCCTTGTTCCTCTGGTGATCGACTTCACGGGCTCGGGAGCTGCGTTGCCCGGCCCCTCGGTGTCGGGTCTTTCCTCCTGGTGATCGACCTCCTGGACTTGCGCGCCGTGACGGCCCACCCACGACCTCTCGAGCTTCCTCGCGACTTCTCGGCCACGGCTGCGACTGCCGCGTCCATACGCGACCGTTTCGCCCGTCCGCGACCGTTGCATCGGTCGCGGATAGGTGCACCGGTCGCGGATCGGCGGCGGAAGCGTGGGCCGGGAACCGGATCCAGGTTGTCCACAGCCGCGGTGTTGTCCGTTGTCTTATCAACAGATTTCTTTCCCTGCGGTCGATTGCGGCAGAACTGCGCAGACTCCCGGGCGTATCCGCGGTGGATGCGGCATCGCTCGGCGAGCCGACGGTGCGTGAGTGAAGGAGCAGGAAATGTCGGAGATCATGAAGGGTACGAAGGCGGAGCTGGAGCTGGTCGACGCCGAGCCCGGGGCGCGGAAGCCGGTGCTCCATCGAGACGAACGGGGCCTGGTCAGCGCCGAGTGGGTGCTCGGGATCGTTGCCGCCGCGGCTCTGGCCGGGGTGCTGCTCGCGATCGTGACGAGCGGTCCGGTCGAAGAGTCGCTGGTGAAGGTCGTTCTGGACATCATCGGCAGGTTGACCGGCCTGCTGAAGTGACCGGACCGGCCATGCCGACGAGTGATCAGCGGCAGCGATCGGGCGACGCCGGCATGAGCCGGTTCCGGGACCGCGGGATGGTGACGGCCGAGTTGGCCGTCTCCATCCTGGCGGCCCTGGCGCTACTCAGCCTGCTGAGCTGGGGCATCGGCCTGATCGTTCTGCAGCTGCAGTGCGGTGACACGGCAGCGGAGGTCGCGCGGCAGGCGGCCCGGGGTGACGAGACCGGCATCGCCCGCGCGAAGCAGGATGCTCCCGACGACGCGGTGATCATGATCGACAGGTCGGGCAACACCACGATCGTCACGGTGCGGCTCGAGGCGCGGCCGCTGTCGGCGCTGGTGCCTGCGGTGCCGCTGACCGCTTCGGCGGAAGTGGTAACCGAGCCGGGCGAATCGGGTTGACGGTCCGCGCGGAATCCGAGGACGGAGGACAGCTCATGATCATGAACAGCCGGCGCGGTCGGTCGCGCTCGCTCGGGGAAGCAGGAGGTACCGGAGAGGGACCGGCGGGCCGTCGCCGGCGCAGGCGATCAAGATCGCCCGGGGATGCCGTAGATGGCGGAAACGGGCTGTCCGCGAGCCGATGGCTGCCGCCGCGCGACGAGCGGGGGAGCGGGACGATGCTCATGGTCGGGGTCATGATCGTGATCACCGTGCTCGCGTTCGTCGGCACCTGCGTCGCCGGGTACGCGGTCGCGGTGCACCAGGCCCGGGCGGCCGCGGACCTCGCCGCACTCAGCGGAGCCGTGGCCCGAACTGACGGCGGCGACGGCTGTGCGACGGCGACCTCGATCGCCCGAGCCAATCGGACCACGATGACGACCTGCGACGTGGTCGGCGATCAGCTGGACTTCGTGATCACGATCCAGGTCCGTCGCGACGTGCCACCCCTGTGGCCGGGACTCCCGGAATCGGTCAGCGCGAAGGCCCACGCCGGCCCGGTGTCCAGCCCGCCCTGAGGGGAGGGGGCGCTTCAGGATCGGATCGCGACAACCGGTCGCGAGTTCGTGCTCGTCCCCGCCCCGACCTCGATGGTCACCCTGGATGGTCGTCGCCGCGAATGGTGGTCACGCCAGGATGGTGGTCACGCCAGGATGAGGGTCACGCCAGGATGAGGGTCACGCCAGGATGAAGGTCACGCCAGGATGAAGGTCACGCCAGGATGAAGGCCTCCCCAGGATGAAGGCCACCCCCGAAGGATGATCACCTGCGGCCGATGATCCGGGAGGTCAGGACTTGGAGTCGTCGTCCCGCGTGAGTTCGTCGGCCTCGTCGAGCATCCGGCGGCGCTCGTCGGCGGTGGTCTCGCCGTCCTCCGAACGGCCGCGCCGGCCGGAACGGTCCTTCCCGGAGGAGGTACGGCCGGGCTCGCGGCCCGCGCCGGCCGACCCGCGTGCCGAGGGGTCGGCGGGCTCATCGAGATCCAGCGCGCTGCCTCGGGAGGAGTCGCCGCGTCGGGAGGCGGTGGCGGAGTCGGCCGGGTCGGCGTCGGACTTCTTGGTGCCCGACTCCTTCGCGTCCGAGGGATCGGCGGTCCGCCCGGTCGCGTCGGCCTTGGCTGCCGGGTCGCCGGCGGTTCGCGTCTCCTTCGACGCCGCACCGCTCGTGGTCGCGCCCTTGCCCGGCAGCGACTTGCCGCGGACCCCGGCGGCGGCCTTGAGCGCCTTGATCTCCTTCTGCTGGGAGCGGAGCCGGACCAGGCCGGACCAGAGCAGCCAGCCGGCGACGGCGAGGACGAGCATGGTCACGGCGCCGGTGACGTACACCCCGGTGATGTTGGCCGGGATCCGGGCCACGAAGATCTGAAGATCGAAGGATTGCGGGTTTCCGATGATGATCGCGATGGTGAACACGATCACGAGGACGACCAGCACCACAGCTACCGGGATCATGCCGGTCATTATGGACCCCGGATGCCGGCAGGTGTGGGCAATCGGGCACCCCTCGCGGGTCCCGGCCGGTTCGCTGAATCAGCCCCCGCAGCACGGGCGGGACCGGTTCAGGTCAGTTCGGGCGTCCGGTCGAGCAGCCGGCCCAGCAGCGCCCCGGCTCCGGCCTTGTCCAACGGGGTGTTGCCGCGACCGCACTGTGCGGAGACGACGCAGGCGGGGCAGCCCGCCTGACATGGGCAGTGATCAACCCGGTCCGCGGCGGCCCGGATGAGTTCCTGGCCGGCCAGGAAGGCGAGCCGGGCGAAGCCCGACCCACCGGGATGGGCGTCGTGCAGGAACACCGTCGGGGCGCCCGTGTCGGCGTGCGCCACCGCCGAGACGCCGGCCACGTCGCCCCGGTCGCAGCGGGCGAACAGCGGCAGCAGCCCGACCAGGGCGTGTTCGGCGCCGTGCACCGCGCCGCCGAGCTGGGCCGCCGACATCTCATGATCATCGACGGTCACGGTCCACCAGCAGGCCGCGGTCCGCATCCGACGTTCCGGGAGGTCGAGCGGGTTGGAGTCCCAGACCGCGCCGGTCGCCTCGTCCCGGCGCAGGTAGCCGATCACCCGGGAGATCACGTCGACCCGGCCCAGCCGGAGCCGGCCCGCCCCGGAGGTGACGGCCTCGCGCTCGTCGACGATCTGCACCTGCTGCGACACCTGGGCCTGGGTGTAGTAGCCGGGCCGGGCGGGGGTGACCATCGCCTCGCCGGCTTCAAGATCAAGTTCCTGGCACAGGTACGTCTCGCCCTGGTGCAGATAGACCGCTCCGGGATAGACGGTCGCGTCGGCGCTGGCCCGGTCGGCGTGGCCGAGCACCCGCCCGGTGGACTCGTCGACGATCTCCACCGGCCGGCCGCCGATGGACCGCAGGTCGATCCCGTCGACGGCCCGTTCGGCCCTGGTCCAGTAGGCGCCGTCCGGTCGCCGGCGCAGCACACCATGATCACAAAGGCCCTTGATCAAGGCCGGCGCGGTCGGGCCGAAATAGGCCGTGTCCCGGGCCGTCAGGGGCAACTCCTGGGCGGCCGCGGTCAGCTGGGGCGCCAGGATGTAAGGGTTCTGAGCGTCCAGGACGACCGGTTCCGGCGGAGCCGCGAACAGTTCGTCCGGGTGATCGGCGAGATACTGGTCCAGCGGATCCTGCCGCATCATGATGATCACGTCGGCGTCGCCGCCGCGTCGCCCGGCCCGGCCCGCCTGCTGCCACATCGCGGCCCGGCTGCCCGGCAGGCCGGCCATGATCACCGCGTCCATGCCGGCGATGTCGATGCCCAGCTCCAGGGCGTTGGTCGCGGCCACGCCCATGATCGACCGGTCCAGCAGCGAGCGTTCCACGGCGCGGCGGTCCGAGGCCAGATAGCCGCCCCGGTACGACTCGATCCGGGCACCCGACGGATGATCATCGAGGTGCTCCCTGGCCTGCAGCGCGACCAGCTCGGCCATCCGCCGGGACGGGGTGAACGCGATCGTCTGCCGTCCCTCGGCGACCAGCTCGGCGAGCAGCGTCGACGCCTCCGACTCCACCGATCGCTCGGGCTGCCACAACTCCATCCGGACCACCCCGTGCGGCGAGCCGTCCTCGGTCACCGGCGCCACCTCGACCGCGTCGACGCCGACCAGCTCGGCCGCCAGCCGTTCGATGTCCGAGCCGGTCGCCGAGGCCAGCGCGAAGACGGGCCGAGCCCCGTACCGCTCGGCCACCCGGCGCAACCGGCGCAGCACGCACCCGACCTGCGATCCGAAGACGCCGCGATACCGGTGCGCCTCGTCGATCACCACGTACCGCAGCGAGGAGAGGAAGGAGGACCAGCGCTCGTGCCCGGGCAGGATCGAGGCGTGCAGCAGATCCGGGTTCGTCAGGACATAGGAGGCGAAGTCACGCGCCCAGTCCCGCTGCTCCGGCGCGCTGTCCCCGTCGATCGCCGCGATCGGCCAACCCGCCGGACCGAGCTCGGCGCCGGTCCGCAGCTGGTCGTGGGCCAGCGCCTTGGTCGGGGCCAGATAGAGAGCGGTGTGCGGGCGCCGCGGACGCAACAGCGGGTCCCGGTCCGGCGCCGCCAGTCCGCCCGCCGCTGCCGGCCCGCCGTACGTCGCGGTCAGCACCGGCAGCAGATAGCCGAGCGACTTCCCCGAGGCCGTACCCGTGGCGAGCGCGGTGTGCCGGCCCCGGAACAGGCTGTCCGCAGCCTCGGCCTGGTGCCGCCAGAGGCCTTCGATCCCGCCCCGCCGGGCGACCGCGTCCCGGACCTCGGCCGGCACCCAGTCCGGCCAATCGGCCGCCCGGGCGGTGCGCGCCGGCACCAGATGGCGATAGCGCACCCGGTCGGCCCGACTCAGCAACTCCACCTCGATCAGCTTTCCTTATTGTTCTGACGCTTTCCGCCGGAGTCGCCTCCGGGGAAGGCGGCGGCTTCACCGTACGTGCACGCCTCGGGGCCACTGTGACGGGCGTCTCGGAGGTTTTCGGGTACGGCCTTCGGGACCGATGAGCAAACCAGTGCACATGGTGGTTAGACTGCCCGCCATTGCGCCGCACCCGGCGCGTGCGTCACCCATGTCTCAGGAGGACCCCGTATGCCCGGACTTCCACGTGCGCTGGAAGTGCTGCCGCTTGCCGTCGACCTGTCAGGGATCAACCTGACCCTGGTTGCCGTCGTCGCTGCGATCGCGCTCGTCGCTCTCGTGATGGCCCTGATCTTCCGCCGGGAAGTGCTCGCCGCCGGCGACGGCACACCCAACATGCAGCGGATCGCCCAGGCGGTGCAGGAGGGCGCCTCGGCGTTCCTCACCCGTCAGTTCAAGACCCTCGGCGTGTTCGCGGTGATCGCGTTCCTCCTGCTGCTGGTGTTGCCGGTCCACGGCGACGGCGCCTTCAACGAATGGGTGCTCCGCGGCGCCCGCTCGGTGGCGTTCCTGCTGGGCGCGCTGTTCTCGGCGATGATCGGCTACCTCGGCATGTGGCTCGCTGTGCGCGCCAACGTGCGGGTGGCCGCGGCAGCCCGCGAGGACGACGGCCGTAACCCGGCGATGCGGATCGCGTTCCGTACCGGCGCCCACGTCGGCATGTCGACCGTCGGCCTCGGCCTGCTCGGTGCCGCCGTCGTGGTGCTGATCTTCCGCGGCGACGCCCCGACCATCCTCGAGGGCTTCGGCTTCGGCGCCGCGATGCTCGCCATGTTCATGCGAGTCGGCGGTGGCATCTTCACGAAGGCCGCCGACGTCGGCGCCGACCTGGTCGGCAAGGTCGAGCAGAACATCCCCGAGGACGACCCGCGCAATGCGGCGACCATCGCCGACAACGTCGGTGACAACGTCGGAGACTGCGCCGGCATGGCGGCCGATCTGTTCGAGTCCTACGCGGTGACCCTGGTCGCCTCGCTGATCCTGGGCAAGGCCGCGTTCGGCGAGGCCGGCCTGGTCTTCCCGCTGATCGTGCCGGCCATCGGCGTGATCACCGCGATCATCGGCGTCTTCCTGACCAAGCCGCGCGCCGGCGAGAACGGGCTGCGGACGATCAACCGTTCCTTCTACATCTCCGCCGGCATCTCGGCGGTGCTCTGTGGCATCGCCGCCTTCGTCTATCTGCCGTCGAGCTTCGCCGCGCTGAACGTCGAGGGTCTGGTGTTCAACGGCCCGATCGACGATCCGCGGATCGTCGCGTTCGGCTCGGTGTTGATCGGCATCGTGCTGGCCGCGATCATCCTGTCGCTGACCGGCCACTACACCGGCACCGAGGACCGTCCGGTACGGGAGGTCGGCAAGACCTCGCTGACCGGCGCGGCCACCGTCGTGCTGTCTGGCATCTCGGTCGGCCTGGAGTCCGCCGTCTACACGGCGCTGGTCATCGGTGCCGCCGTGTACGCCGCGTTCCTGCTCGGCGGTGTCGGCATCGTGGCCCTGTTCGCGATCGCCCTGGCCGGTTGTGGTCTGCTGACCACCGTAGGCGTGATCGTCGCGATGGACACCTTCGGCCCGGTCTCCGACAACGCCCAGGGCATCGCCGAGATGTCGGGCGACGTCGACGGCGAGGGTGCGCAGATCCTGACCGAGCTGGACGCGGTCGGCAATACCACGAAGGCAATCACCAAGGGCATTGCGATCGCGACCGCCGTGCTCGCCGCCACCGCGCTGTTCGGCTCTTACACGGACGCGATCCGCGGCGTGCTGGCCGAACGGTACGCCGAGTTCACCGCGCAGGCCGTGGTGTTCGCGCCGGAGACCCTGGTCGGCCTGATCGCCGGTGCCGCGGTCGTGTTCCTCTTCTCCGGCCTGGCCATCAGCGCCGTCGGTCGGGCCGCCGGCGCGGTCGTGTTCGAGGTGCGTCGCCAGTTCCGCGAGATCCCCGGGATCATGGAAGGGACCGGCAAGCCGGAGTACGGCAAGGTCGTCGACATCTGCACCAAGGACTCGCTGCGTGAGCTGGCAACGCCGGGTCTGCTGGCACTGCTGGCCCCGATCGCCGTCGGTTTCGGTCTCGGCGCTCCGGCGCTGGCCGGCTATCTGGCCGGTGCGATCGTATGCGGCACCCTGATGGCGGTCTTCCTGGCCAACTCCGGTGGCGCGTGGGACAACGCGAAGAAGCTGGTCGAGGACGGTCACCACGGTGGCAAGGGTTCCCCGGCCCACGAGGCGACCGTGATCGGCGACACCGTCGGCGACCCGTTCAAGGACACCGCCGGCCCGGCGATCAACCCGCTGATCAAGGTGATGAACCTGGTCGCGGTGCTGATCGCTCCGGCCGTCGTCGCGATGTCGCCGCTGAGCACCTCGCCCAGCCCGCTCCGGTACGTCATCGCGGTGATCGCCCTGGCGATCATCGTGGTCGCGGTCGCGATCAGCACCCGGCGCGGCCAGTCGATGGCCGAGGACGAGCCGAACCCGGGCCTGGACGGCCTGCCCGGCAATCCGTCCGACGCCCTGAACGAGCTGCCGTCGCAGCCCGTCGCGGAGCAGCCGGCCGAGCCGGAGGCCGCTCCGGAGCAGGAGCCGGAGACGTCCGAGTCGCGCAAGTAGTCAGAGTCAGGCCGAATCCCCCGTACGCAGAGCGTGCGGGGGATTCGTCTTTTTCCGGTACGTCACACGGCGGTGTCGCCGGCCAGCGCCCAGCGCAGGATCCGGGTCAGCCGGTTGGCGACGGCGCGGGCCGGCAGCCGGTCGGTGGCGGGCAGGCCGAGCTGAACCCTGGCCCAGGTGGGCAGCAGGAAGACGGCACCGGCGGCGAGCGCCCGGTAGCCGATCCCCGACGGACCGGTGATCGGCGGCCGGCGCAGCAGCAGTTGCACCACCTCGTCGGAGCCCGGCCCGCGGGTCAGGTCCGGCCGGTAGCCCTCGATCACCGCGGTCAGCGAGGCCCGCGTCCCCGGCGGATCCGGTACGCCGAGCCGGCCGGCCACCAGCCTGGTCTGGTCCACGTACCGGTCGTAGCCGGCCGCGTCGAGCGGCGCCGCGCCGAACGCCCGATGGGCCTCCAGGAAGCTGTCGATCTCGGCGGCGTGCACCCAGAGCAGCAGGTCGGGGTCGTCGGCCCGGTAGGCCCGGCCGCCCGGCTCGTCCCGGGCGGCGCCGCGGACCCGGCGGTGGATGCCGCGCACCTTGGCGATCGCGCGTTCGGCGTCGGGCACCGTGCCGAACGTCGTCACCGTGATGAACCTGCTGGTCCGCTGCAGCCGGCCCAGCGGGTCGGTACGGAAGTCCGAGTGCTCGGTCACGCCGCGCATCGCGACCGGATGCAGGGACTGCAGCAGCAGGGCCCGGATGCCGCCGATCAGCATCGCGATGTCGGAGTGCACGGTACGGATCGGGTCGCCCTCGGCGAACCAGCGCGGACCCGGCGTGTGCCAGATCCGGGCGTGGTGCTCCTCGAACCGGTCGCCGGCGACGGGTTGGCGGACCGCCTGCACCAACGCGGTCCGGATCCCCTGCACGCTTCGAGCGTAACCGCACGCGATCGGCGGGCTGGCAGACTTGGCCGACATGAGCGCTCCCCCGGGTCCGCAGCAGCCGCAGCAGCCCTATTCCGCCGGTCCGCAGCAGCAGCCGTACCCGGGCGGTCCGCCCCCGGAGCAGCAGGCGTATCCGGGCGGTCCGCAGCAGCAGCCGCAGCCGTACTCGGGCGGTCCTCAGCCGCAGCAGTACTCGGGCGGGGCGCAGCCGCAGCCGTATCAGGGCGGTCTGCAGCAGGCCTATCCCGGCAGCCCGCAGCCGTATCCCGCTCAGCAGCCGTACCCGTACCCGCCGGCGCCCGTGGCGCCGGTCTCGCCGCTGCCGACGGAACCGAGCGAATACCAGCAGCTGTTCCGCGGCCCGCGCCGCCGCTGGTGGCGGCCGCTGATCTCGCTGCTGCTGGCGGCCGGCTTCTGGATCGTCCAGGTGGTGCTGCTGACGGTCGCGTTCATGATCTATTCCGCGGTGATCGGCCGCAGCATCGACGAGACCATGACGTCGCTGACCGGCGGCGACCTCGGACCGGACGCGTTCCTCTTCAACAATCTGATCTTGATCGCGCTGATCCCGTCGGTGCTGCTGGCGAACCGGATCGCGCACGGGCTCAAGACCGGCTACACCACCTCGGTGGCCGGCCGGGTCCGCTGGGGCTGGCTGGCCCGCTGCCTGATCACCGTGGCTCCGTTGTGGGTGATCTATCTCGGGCTCGGCCAGGTGTTCTTCCCGGCCGCGTCGCCGCGGCCGGAGCAGTGGGTGGCCATGCTGATCTTGGTCCTGCTGACCACGCCGCTGCAGTGCGCCGCCGAGGAGTACGGCTTCCGCGCCTGGATCCTGCAGAACGTGGGCAGCTGGATCCGGCACCCGATCGTCGCGATCGTGATCGCCACCGTGCTGTCCTCGGCGGTCTTCGCGCTCGCGCACGGCAGCCTGGACTTCTTCGTGCTGGCGGACATCGGGCTGTTCGCGGTGGCCGCGGTGATCCTGACCTGGCGTACCGGCGGGCTGGAGGCGGCGATCGCCATCCACACCGTCAACAACGTGCTGATCTTCGTCAGCATCATGATCTTCGGCGGCTGGGAGGATGCGCTGGTGGGGCCGGAGACCACCGGGTCGCCGATCACCTTGATCATGTCCGCCGTGGTGGACGCGATCGCCGTCGCGCTGATCCTGTGGCAGGCGAAGGTGGCCAAGATCGACCGGCTCTACCGGCCGGCGCCGCCCAACTCACCCGTTGCTCAGGTCGCGCCGGCGCAGCCCGGCTATCCCGATCCCGGTCAGCAGTACGGCCAGCCCGGTCAGCCCGGCTAGCGCCGGCACCAGCGGCAGCCGGCCGAGCTGCCCGCTGAAGGTGAGCGCGTACGGGGACAGCCAGAGCACCTGTTCCGGCACCAGCCGGAACTCGCCCAGCAGATCCAGCACCAGCAGCAGGCTGAGCACGGTCCAGCAGACCGGGCCGGCGGCCCGGGGCAGCCAGCCGGTCAGGGCCACCGCGAGCCCGATCATGATCAGCACCGCCGGCAGGTAGCCCAGCGTCATCGCCGCCAGCGTCAGGCCGGTGCCGGAGGTGAGTCCGGCCGCCAGCCCTATCGCGGCCAGCACGGCCGCGCCGGTCAGTGCGGCCATGGTGAGGTCGCCGAACGCCCAGGCGGTCCGCGAGGTCCGGGTGACCAGGATCGGCTCGGCGAGCCCGGTCCGTTCGTCGCCGCGCAGGCCGAGCGCGGTGGCCAGCGCGGCCGCGGTCGCCACCTGGGCGAGCACGTACACGATGAAGAGGAAGAACACCTCGCTGACGCTGCCGCCGCCGGTCGATCCGCTGAGCTGCTGGAAGGCCGGCGTGTTCAGCTGGGCGTCCAGCGACTGGGTCACCGAGCCGAGCAGCAGCCCGAGGGTGCCGAGACCGAGCGCCCAGCCGGCCACCGCCGACCGGTGCCGGCGCCAGGCCAGCCCGAGCGGCGAGGAGAGCAGCGCGGTGGCCCGGGCCCGGCCCGGCCGCGGCGGGATCAGCCCGGCCCCAAGATCACGGCGCAGCGCGAGCCGGCCCGCGATGATCATGGTCAGCACGCCACCCGCCGCCGGCAGCAGCGGCACCCAGCCGTGATCGCCGGCGAACGCCTCGGTGTGCCGGGCCCAGCCGATCGGGCTCAGCCAGACCAGCCAGGACCGGGCCAGGTCGCCGGCCGCGGCCAGGGCGAACCCGACGCCGAGGACGATGAAGGAGATCGCGTACGCGGCGCCGCTCTGGGCCAGCTGGGCGATCAGCGCGGTGACGCCGGCGAAGAACAGGCCGGTGCCGGCGAAGACGGCGCCGATCAACAGCGAGCCGACCGGGGCCTGGCCCTGCACCAGCAGGCCGAGGGTGGCGACCAGCCCGACCGCGAGATTGCCGATCATGGTCACCGAGACCGCGGCGGCCAGCGGTGCGAGCCGGCCGATCGCGGTGGTGGACAAGGTCTCCTGGCGGCCGGTCTGCTCGTCGGCCCGGGTGTGCCGGACCGTGATCAGGATGGTCACCACCGACTGGACCAGGGCACCGGAACTGGCCACCGTCCAGGCGACCAGGCCGCCGAGCGTGGCCGCGAAGACCGGCCCGCGGGTGGCCAGCTGGGACGGGCTGGACAGTGCGACCGAGGCGAAGTTGATCATGTCCTGATCGGTCGGGTACGCCACCCGGGTGGCCGACACCATCGCGGCCGGCAGCAGGCCGAGGGCGAGCGTCCAGACCGCGAGCAGCACCCGGTCCCGGCGCAGGTGCAGCCGGACCAGCAGCCCGGTGCCGGCGATCATGGAGGGCCGGGCGTGGCCGAGCCGGGCCTGCGGAGCAGCGGTGAGCGTGGTCATGCTTGCACCGGTTCGGTCTGGTAGTGGCTGAGGAAGACCTCTTCCAGGGTGGGCGGCGTGATCGTCACGCCCCGTACCCCGGCTTCGGCAAGCGCCCGCAGCAGGTCGTCCAGGGCGGCCGGATCGACCCGGCAGCGCAGCGAGCCGCCGTCCACCTGGAGGTCCTCGAGGCCGGTGATCGACTCCAGCCGCGGCGCCCGGTCCAGCTGCGCGGTGACGACGCTGTGCCGAGCTCCGCGCAGCTGCTCCAGCGGCGCCGACGCGACCAGCCGGCCGGCCCGGATGATGCTGAGCCGGTCGCAGAGCCGTTCCGCCTCGGACAGGATGTGGCTGGACAGCAGCACGGTGGCGCCGCGCCGCTTGGCCGCCTCGAGCTCGTCGCCGAACACCTGCTCCATCAGCGGGTCGAGGCCGGAGGTCGGCTCGTCGAAGATCAACAACTCGGCCTCGGAGGCGAACGCCGCGACCAGGGCGACCTTTTGCCGGTTGCCCTTGGAGTAGGTACGGCACTTCTTGGTCGGGTCGAGTTCGAACCGCTCCAGCAACTCCGGCAACCGGGCCGGGGTGCGGCCGTTCAGCCGGGTGATCAGGTCGATCACCTCGCCGCCGGTGAGCGAAGGCCAGAGGGTGACGTCACCCGGCACGTAGGCCAGCCGGGCATGCACCTCGGTCGCGTCGGTCCACGGGTCCAGGCCGAACACGGAGACCGACCCGGCGTCGGCCCGGAGCAGGCCGAGCAGGATCCTGATCGTCGTCGTCTTGCCGGCGCCGTTGGGGCCGAGGAACCCGTGCACCTCGCCCGGCGCGACCTCCAGCCGGAAGCCGTCCAGGGCGAGCGCGGAGCCGTACCGCTTGATCAGGTCCGACACCATGATCACGGACTCACTCGTGGGGGTGCTGCTCATCATTGCTCCTGCTCTGCGGATTCGGGACGGACCGCCCGGCGCGCCTGCTCGTTGATCGAGGCGTCGAACAGTTCCGGGTCGAGGATGTCGAGCATCGCGGCGCCGACGGTGCGGGCGCCCTGTTCGGACAGCAGCTCGCCGCCGATCAGGGTGGACAGCTGCGGGCCGAGCACGACCGGCCCGAGGCGCATCGCCACCAGGACGGCCGCTCTGATCTTGGGATCGACGCCGTCGTCGCGCGCCCTGAGGTAGGGAACGGTCAGCTCGACGATGCGTTCGAAGATCAACGCCGAGCCGGGCGACCCGTCGACCAGCGCCCGGACCAGGTAGCGCACGACGGGCGGCGCGGACTGGTAGATCTCGGTGGCGAACCCGGGCTGGCCGAGTTGGCCCTCGTCGATGCCGAGCGTGACGCCCTGCCGCAGGTAGTCCAGGACATGATCATCACAGGCAGCCCGGAGCTGTTCCTTGGTGCCGAAGTGGTGCTGCAGCAGCGCCGGCGAGACGCCGGCCCGTTCGGCGATCGCGCGGATCGTCGCTGCCTTCCAGCCGCGCTCGGCGAAGACTTCCATCGCCGCATCCCGGATCCGGGCCCGCGCGGTGAGGTCCTCCGGTGGTCGTACCGTCATAACGGTGACTGTACAACTGTCCAGTCGCCTGTACAACTGTCCAGCGCGAAGCTGTGACGGGCGTCTCGGTCCACTCCGCAGTCGGCAAGTTTCGCGAGGTTTGGATCCAGGTTAGGCTTCCCTTATGAGTACGTTGACGGTGGCGCAGGCCGCCGATCAACCGGGGGTTCGTTCGCCGCTTCGGCGGACCTCACTCCGTTTGGTCGGGGTCCTTGTCGGCATCGGCATCGTCGTTCTGCTCTGCTTCCTCAGCATCGCCGTCGGCACCCGCTCGATCAGTCTCGACACCACGCTGCAGGCGCTGATCAGCTACGACGCACAGAACACCGACCATCTGGTGATCTTGAACTACCGGATCCCGCGGACCGTGCTCGGCCTGATGGTCGGCGGGGCGCTCGGCCTGGCCGGTGCGGTGATGCAGGGCGTCACCCGCAACCCGTTGGCCGACCCGGGCATCCTCGGCGTCAACTCCGGCGCGGCCCTGTTCGTGGTGCTGGCGATCTCGATCTTCGGCATCGGGTCGGTGCTCGGCTACGTCTGGTTCGCTTTCATCGGCGCCGGGGTCGCCGCGGTCGTGGTCTACAGCGTCGCGTCGCTCGGCCGGGAGGGCGCGACGCCGATCAAGCTGGCCCTGGCCGGGGCTGCCGTGTCGGCCGCCTGTGGCGCGGTGACCACCTCGTTCCTGCTGTTCAACCAGTCCACCTTCGACCAGTTCCGGTTCTGGCAGGTCGGGGCGCTGGCCGGCCGGGACCTCACTGTGGCGCTGCAGGTCGGGCCGTTCCTGCTGGTCGGTGCGGTGCTCGCGCTGGTCCTCGGCCGGGTGCTGAACACCCTGTCGCTCGGCGAGGACGTCGCCACGTCGCTGGGGGCCAACGTGATGCTGTCCCGGGTCCTGTCGGCCGCCGCGGTGGTGCTGCTCTGCGGTGCCGCGACCGCCGCCTGCGGCCCGATCGGCTTCATCGGCCTGACCATCCCGCACGTCGCCCGGATGATCACCGGTCCGGACTACCGCTGGATCCTTCCGTACTCGATGATCTTGGCGCCGATCCTGCTGCTCTCGGCCGACATCGTCGGCCGGGTGATCGCCCCGCCCGGTGAGGTGCAGGTCGCGATCGTCACCGCGGTGATCGGTGCGCCGGTGTTCATCGCGCTGGTCCGTCGCAAGAAGCTGGCCGACCTGTGACCGCCGCGACCACCCAAGATCCCCCCGCCTTCCAACATCACAGCGATGCCGCGGCTCCGCTGGGCGGCACGATCGGCGTCGTCCGTGCGGTGCGGCGTCGGCTGCGCCGCCGGGTCGTCATGGTGTCGCTGGTCCTCGCCGCCGTCCTGCTCGGGCTGTTCGTCGCCTGCATGGTGGTCGGCGACTACCCGATCTCGCCGCAGCAGCTGTTCGCGTCGCTGACCGGGCGCGGGACCCGGGCCACCAACTTCATCGTGTACGACCTCCGGCTGCCCCGGGTGGTGACCGGGATGGCGATCGGCCTCTGCTTCGGCATGTCCGGCGCGATCTTCCAGTCCATGATCAAGAACCCGCTGGCCAGCCCGGACATCATCGGGATCACCTCGGGCGCCAGCGCCAGCGCCGTGGTGGCGATCCTGGTCTTCGGGCTGGGCGGGTTCGCCGTCTCCGGGATCTCGCTGGTCGGCGCCGTGATCACCGCCGGCGTGATCTACGCCCTGGCCTGGCGGAAGGGTCTGGCCGGCTATCGCCTGGTGCTGGTCGGAATCGGTGTCGCGGCGATGCTCGCCTCGGTGATCGACTACCTGATGACCCGGGCCGAGGTGAACGACGCCCAGGTCGCGCTGCTCTGGCTGACCGGAAGCCTGAACGGTGCCTCGAACGCGAAGATGGTGCCGCTGCTGGTGCTGACCGCGGTGATCGTTCCGCTGACGTTGTGGGCGGGCGCGGCGCTGTCCGGACTGCAGCTGGGCGACGACACGGCGAAGAGCATCGGCATTCGGGTCGAGGTGTACCGGCTGCTGCTGATCCTGTTCGGGGTCGCGCTGGCGGCGATCGCCACGGCGGCCGCCGGCCCGGTCGGCTTCGTGGCCTTCGTGTCCGGGCCGATCGCCCGCCGGCTGACCCGGGGGACCGGGGTCGCGCTGATCCCGGCCGCGCTGGTCGGAGCCGTGGTGGTGACGGCGGCCGACTTCGTCGGTCAGCACCTGCTGCCGATGCAGCTGCCGGTCGGCGTGCTGACCGCGGCCATCGGAGCGCCGTACCTGATCTATCTCTTGATCGTTTCCAACCGTGTCGGAAATGGGGGCTGAGCGATGGTCGCACTGGAGGTACCGATCGAGGTACGGCCTGCGGTCGAGCACACGCTGGAGGCCGTCGAGCTCGATCTCGGCTACGGCGAGCGGAAGATCGTCCAGAACCTGACGGTCGAGATCCCGACCGGCCAGGTGAGCGTGATCATCGGCGCCAACGGCTGCGGCAAGTCGACCCTGCTGCGCGGCATGGCCCGGCTGCTCACCCCGACCGGCGGCCGGGTGCTGCTGGACGGCCGGAGCATCGCCACGATGCCGAGCAAGGAAGTGGCCAAGATCATGGGGCTGCTGCCGCAGGCTCCGACGGCGCCGGAGGGGATCACCGTCGCCGACCTGGTCGGCCGCGGGCGCTATCCGCACCAGGGCTGGTTCCGGCAGTGGACCGCCGACGACGACCGCGCGGTCGCCGAGGCGCTGGCCGCGACCGACATCGTCGACCTGGCCGGGCGGCCGATCGAGGAGATGAGCGGCGGCCAGCGGCAGCGGGTGTGGATCGCGATGGCCCTGGCGCAGGAGACCGACCTGCTGCTGCTGGACGAGCCGACCACCTATCTCGACCTGACCCACCAGATCGACGTGCTCGATCTGCTGACCGACCTGAACCGGCGGCGCGGCACCACCATCGTGATCGTCATGCACGACCTGAACCTGGCTGCCCGCTATGCCGATCATCTGATCGCGATGTGCGACGGCCAGATCGTCGCCCAGGGCAAGCCGGTGGACGTGATCACCACGGAGAACGTCGACCGGGTCTTCGGCATGCGGGCCAAGATCATCACCGACCCGGTGTCCCGGACGCCGACGATCATCCCGATCGGCCGGCACCACTGCGACCAGCCCGACGACGAGCTGCGCTGAGCCTCGACTGAGGGTCAGTCCGCCAGCAGCTGTTCGATCGTCCGGGCGGCCAGGACGACGAAGTCCGGGTTGGTGATCCGGTAGTACGGGATGATCAGCGCGGCCTGGTGCAGGGCGTAGCCGCGGGCCCGCTCCCAGTCCTCCTCGGCGGGCTGCAGCCGCTCGGCGTACGCGGCTCGGCCCCGGGGACCGAACGTCGCCCAGGCGGCGATCAGATCGAGGGCCGGATCCCCGGCGCCGGTGCCGCCGAAGTCGATCACGGCCGCGATCCGGCCGCCGTCCACGACGAGGTTGGGCCGCAGCAGGTCGGAGTGGATCCACTGCCGGGGGTCGGTGTAGGGCGGCAGCTCGAGGGCCCGGTCCCAGGCCCGCAGCGCCGCGGCGACGTCGATCTCGGGGGCCGACTGGGTGATCGCGCGGCGGGTGTCCGCCTCGAGTTCGGCGAGCGGCCGGCGGCCGGCCGGCGGGACCTCCGGCTCGACCGGGATCTCGTGCAGTGCGTGGACGAAGTCGGCCAGCGCGGTGCCGGCCTCCGCCTCGTCGGTGATCGCCGCCTCGTCGTACGGCCGTCCCTCGATCCAGGCGTAGACCGCCCACAGATGCGGGAACCGCTGGGTCGGCGTACCGGCCGCGGCGGCCTGCGGGATCCGGAGCGGCAGGTGCGGCGCCAAGGTCGGCAGCCAGCGGAGCTCGCGGGCCAGGTCGTCGGCGTGGTGCGGCATCAACGGCAGCCGGACGCTGAGTTCGTCGCCGAGCCGGAACAGCGCGTTGACCGTGCCGGTCGAACGCACCGGCGTGATCGGCAGCTCGGCCCAGTCCGGGAACTGCTCGGCGAGCAGGCTCCGCACCAGGTCGGTGTCGATCTCGAGCTGCCCCTCGTGCATGATCATTCAGCCTGCCTCTCCCGTATGCTCCCGCCGGAGTATTGAACGGCGCGGCCGAACCCGCAACTCGAATTCCTCGGGCCGGGCCCCGACGCCGGGCGAATGATCTTGCCGTAGCCCGCTGTGGCCACGACGATGGAGGCATGGGTGCAAGCTCGGCCGATGCGGGCCCGCGCGAGGTGTTCGCCGCCGGGGCCTGCTGGGTTGCGCTGCTGCTGATGGTCCTGGTGCCGGTCGGGCTGGCCGAGGCGAACCCGATTCCGGCCACCAAGATCAGCAAGGGCGAGAGCGCGCAGTTGAGCACGCCGGGGGCGATGACCGTGGGCCTGTCGCTGGATCCCCTGGTCGGCTGGACCCGGCCGCGGCAACGCACCCGAGCCCAACTGGACGCGACTCTGGGCGAGGCCCAGGTGTCGATCAAGGTGATCGGCAACGTCGCCGACCCGGCGGTGACGCTGCTCCGGTTGGCCCGACTGCACCGCATCCCGGACCTGGTCGAGCTGGACCGGCCCGGAAGTGACCCGTCGGTGATCATGGCGGCGGGCTCGGACGGCACCGAACTGATCATCGTGACCAGCGAGCGCACCGCGGTGGTGACCATCGGCCGCCGGCTGACCAGTGACCAGACCACAGTCGTCCGGCAGCTGGCTCAGGACGTGTTGTTCCTCCATGGCTGACCTCGCGCTGGCCGGCCGCGGGCCGGGCCTCTGGCAGCCGCGCCGGATCTTGTTCTGGGCGATCGTGATCCCGATCGGCTACGCCGTGTTCTATCACCTGCCGTTCGTCGTCTTCCCGGCCGCCGGCTGGACGCTGGCGGCGCCGGTGGCCTGGCTGCCGACGAACCTGATCATGGCCGCGTTGATCACCTGGTTGATCCTGCGACTGGACCCGTTCGAGAAGGAGCCGGCCTCGCTGCTGTGGGGCTGCGCGATCTGGGGCGGCACCGCGGCGACGCTCGCGGTGCTCCCGAACCGGGCGTTCCTGGAACTGCTGGTCGCGGTCGGCGGCACCGAGCTCAGCGAGAAGTGGGGACCGGCGATCGCCGGGCCGCTGACCGAGGAGTGGCTCAAGGGGATCGGGATCCTGTTGATCATGCTGCTCTGCCGGACCCATCTGCAGCGGACCCTGGACGGGTTCATCCTCGGCGCGGCGACCGGGCTCGGCTTCCAGGTCGTGGAGAACCTCTCGTACGCGTACACCTCGGCCCTCAACGATCCCAACAGTGACTGGACCGGCGCGATCGCGGTGAGCCTCAGCCGGGTCCTGGTCGGGGCCACCAGCCACTGGGTCTACAGCGCCCTCGTCGGGTACGGCCTGGGCTACGCGATCACCCAGGTGCAGCTGCCGTGGCAGCGCCGGATCGCGGTCGCCGGGCTCGGTGTGCTGGGCGGTTGGGCCGTCCACTTCCTCTGGAACAGCCCCTGGCTGGCCGATCTCGGGCTGCTCAGCCTGATCCCGAAGATGATCATCGTCGGACTGTTCGTCTGGCTGATGTACCGGGTTCCGGCGCGGCGCGAGTTCGCCTGGTTCCGTGATCAACTCGCCGGCGAGCCGCCGCAGACGATCACGCCCGACGAGCTGGAGGATCTGCGCACCCTGGGCAACCGGCGCCGGGCCCGCCGGCTGGTCCGGGGCATCGCCGGTGGCGCCGGGGAGCGCGGCGTCCAGACTCTGCACCAGGCGCAGATCGATCTTGCCGTCGCCCTGGGCAACCTGGACAACCCGAACCGGGACCGCGACGCGCGCCGGGCCCGGCTGCTGATCAGCGAGGCCCGGGCCGAGCTGGACCGGATCGTGCCGCCGAATCGAAGGTCCTAGCTAGCGCAGCGGATCGAGCATCCGGTGCGGGCCGCGGAGCCGTTCGGTGACCGGATCGGTCCGGCTCGACTTCCGTTCCGGTACGGACTCGATGTCGGACACCGGCGGAACGGTCCGGCAGGTCGGGCAGAACCCGTGGATGTCGATCTTGGTCCCGCACGCGGCGTGCCGGAAGGAACGATTCGGCCGCCGGCCCCCGTGCCCGTGCTCGTTGCCCCACTGGGCCATCGCGTTGATCAACGGCCACAGGGCGCGGCCGGCCGGGGTGAGCAGGTATTCGGGGTGCCCGGGGCCGGTGGTCTTCTCCAGCACGCCGTGCATGACCAGTCCCTCCAGTCGTTCGGCGAGCACGGCCTTGGAGATGTCGAGATGCGCCTGGAGATCGGAGAACCGGGTCACCCCGTACAGGCAGTCCCGGACGATCAGCATGGTCCAGCGCTCGCCCACGATCTCAAGCGTGCGGGCGATCCCGCAGTCCTGTTCGGCGTAGTCCTTCCCCAGCGGCACGGGCCCAGCCTAGCATTCTGGTCTTGTCACCGAACCAAAATCGGGCTTACAGTTTGGTCTTGTGATCAGACCAAAGGCTGTCGTGGGGCCGCGCCTCGAACCGTCGGCGACGCCTACGGTGCCCCGGACCGGGCCGATCCTCGCTGTCACCTCGCTCGGGACGTTCCTGGCGCTGGTCGCCTTCACTCTGCCGCTGGCCGACCTGCCGACGATCGTCGCCGCGCTGCACGCGAGCCCGGCCGAGAGTGCCTGGATCCTCAGCTCGATGAGCGTCGGCCTGGCCGGCGCGCTGCTGATCGCGGGCCGGCTGGCCGATGATCATGGCCGGCGCCGGCTGTTCCTGATCGGCTGCCTGGTGCTGGCCGCCGGCTCGTTCGCCGCGGTGGTGCCGAACATCGGGGTCTACCTGGCCGGAAGGTTCCTGGCCGGTGTCGGCGGCGCGGCGATCATCGGCGCCAGCCTCGGCCTGATCGCGACCGGTCATCCGGAGCCGGCCCGGCGGACCACGGCGACCGGGATCTGGGGCGCGGCCCTCGGTGCGGGCATCACCGCGGGTCCCTTGTTCGCGGCCGCGGGGCACGTGATCGGCGCCTGGTGGGCGGCCTACCTGCTTCTCGGTACGGCCTCGTTGGCGGCCGCGGTGATCGCGCGGGTCAGGCTGGCCGAGTCCCGGCTGCCGACCCGGCAGCGGCCGGACTTCCTGGGCGGGGCGATGTTCGTCGCGGCCATGGTGGTGATCTTGACCGGCCTGGTCTGGTTGCGGCTGGCCCCGAACCCGTACCTGCCGATCCTGGTGATCATCGTCGGCGTACTGCTGTCGGTGGCGTTCGTGATCATCGAGCTGCGGGTGGCCCGGCCGATGCTCGACCCGCGCCTGTTCCGCGGTGCCCGGTTCACCGGGCAGGTGCTGGCCGGACTGACCACCGGACTCGGGATCATCGCCTTGTGCTCGGTCTCGATGACGTACTTGATCAACGGGCTGGGCTTCACCACCCTGACCGCGGCCGGCACCCTGACCCTGTGGTCCGGCACCAGCGTCGTGGCCGCGCTGCTGGTCCGGCCGCTGGCGCACCGGATCAGCGGCGGCACCCAGCTGGCGATCGGACTGTTCGGGGTCGCCGCCGGCCAGGCGCTGATGATCCCGGCGCACAGCTTCGAGACCATCGCGCCCGGGCTGCTGCTGGCCGGCGTCGCGAGCGGCGTCCTCAATGCCGGTCTCGGCCGGGAAGCGGTGGCCAGCGTCCCGGCCGGCCACGGCAGCTTCGGGTCGGGCGTCAACAACACGGCCCGCTATCTCGGTTCGGCGATCGGTGTCACGCTCACCGGGATCCTGCTGCTGCACGGCACCAGCCCCGGCGAGCCGGCCGGCGATCAGCTCACCGCCGGTTGGTCGGCGGCGGCCCTCGTCACGACCATCCTGTCCGCGCTCGGCGGACTGGCAGTCCTGATCTTGAACCGGCGGGTGATCTTGAACCGGCGCGCGGGGGGCGAGCCCGCAGTGGGATGATGCGGGCGTGCTGACCACGAGCGCCTGCGCCGAGCTGCGGGAGTCCTGCCGGGCTGCCGGCTACACGGTCGACGGCGTCCTCGACGCGATCGGCGCCGACGCGCACCGCGCGCTGGGCCGGAACAGCACGGTGCCCGCGGAGCGCGCGCTGGCCGGCCGGGACGACCCGCTGGCGACCATGATCAGGACCTTCCTGCTGCAGCGCCCGGTGGCCCGCGCGGCGGTCGATCTCGCCTTTCCTGGTTTGGTTCCGGCCATGATCGACACCGGGCTGCTGGCCGACGACGCCGGTACGGTGCGGGCGGTGGTCGACCTTCGCCCGTACGCCTCGGACGGCGAGGAGGACGACCCGTACTGGGTGGTGGCGGACCTGACGCCCGGCCTGGACACGATGATCACGCCGATCCGGCCGGACTACGTGCTCGGCGTCTCGTCGGCGTCGGCGACCCTGGCCCAGCTCACCGTACGGCGGCCGATCGGGCGGGCCCTCGACCTCGGCACCGGCTGCGGCGTCCAGTCGCTCCATCTGGCCGGGCACGCCGAGCAGGTGGTCGCGACCGATCTCAACCCGCGCGCCCTCGACCTGGCCCGGCTCACGCTCTCGCTCAATGAGATCGAGGCCGACCTGCGGCACGGCGACCTGTTCCGGCCGGTCGACGGCGAACGGTTCGACCTGATCGTCAGCAACCCGCCCTACGTGATGGCGCCGCCCGCTCCGGAGGGGCAGCGGCTCACGTACCGGGAAGGGGACCGGGCCGGCGACTCGCTGGTCGAGCAGTTGGTCCGGGCCGCGCCCGCTCACCTGACCGAGGGTGGCGTCTGCCAGGTGCTGGCCAACTGGGCCCACGTCGAGGGCCAGGACTGGGCGGACCGGCTCGGCGGCTGGGTCACCGGCTGCGACGTCCACGCGGTGCAGCGCGAGGTGCTCGACCCGTCCGAGTACGTCGAGCTCTGGCTGGCCGATGCCGGAGTGGTCGGCCGGCCGGACTACCGGGACGCCTACGTGGGCTGGCTGGACTATCTCCAGGAGCTCGGCATCACCGGCATCGGGATGGGCTGGATCACCCTGCGCCGCACCGACGCCGCCCCCGACCTCACCTACGAACACTGGCCGCACCCGATCGAGCAGCCGATCGCGCCGGCCATCGCGGACCGGCTGGACGCCGTCGACACGCTCCGCAACCGCTCCGACGAACAGTTGCTGAGCTGGCATCTCACCGTCGCCGACGACGTCTCCGAGGAGTCGCTGGCGACCCCGGGCAGCGGCGACCCGCGGCACGTGGTGCTGCGGCAGGAGCGCGGCTTCCGGCGGGCCGTCGAGGCCGGCACCGCGCTGGCCGGGGTGGTCGGCGCCTGCGACGGCGAGCTGGAGCTGGGCACGATCATCGCCGCGGTAGCGACCGTGCTGGAGGCCGACGGAGCGGAACTTCGGGCCGAGTTGATGCCGCGGTTGCGGACGCTGATTCGGGATGGCTTCCTGCGCTGAGGTACCCTCCCCGCCGAGGGTTCCCGCCCGGCAACCGTATTGACACGCCGATTAGCATCAGGATCACTGCGCCCAGAGTCAGGGGGCGAGCGTATCGGGGGGTACGCCGGGGTAGCAGGGGGTGGAGCCATTCTCACAGTCTCAAGGAGTTGACCTCGCAGTGGCAGGAAAGACAGGCAGACGCCTGGTGATCGTGGAGTCGCCGACCAAGGCGACCAAGATCGCGAGCTTCCTCGGTGACGGCTACATCGTGCAGTCGAGCCGCGGCCACGTACGCGATCTGCCGACGGGGGCGGCCGACGTACCGGCGAAGTACAAGGGCGAGAAGTGGGCCCGGACCGGCGTCGACGTCGACAACGGGTTCGCTCCTTTATATGTGGTCAGCCCGGACAAGCGGGCCACCCTGAAGTCGCTCAAGGAAGCCCTGGCCGGGGCCGAGGAACTCCTGCTCGCCACCGACGGTGACCGCGAGGGCGAGGCGATCGCCTGGCACCTGCTGCAGGAGCTGAAGCCGAAGGTGCCGGCCCGGCGGATGGTCTTCCACGAGATCACCCCGCACGCGATCGCCGAGGCCGTGGCCAGCCCGCGGGAACTGGACACCGACCTGGTCGACGCCCAGGAGACCCGGCGGATCCTGGACCGGCTGTACGGCTACGAGGTCTCGCCGGTGCTCTGGAAGAAGGTCATGCCGCGGCTGTCGGCGGGCCGCGTGCAATCGGTCGCCACCCGGCTGGTGGTGGACCGGGAGCGGGAGCGGATCGCGTTCCGCAGCGCCTCCTACTGGGATCTGGACGCGACCCTCGACGCCGGCGCCGAGGCCGACCCGCCGCAGTTCCCGGCGCGGCTCACCCACGTCGGTGCCGCCCGGGTCGCGCAGGGCCGCGACTTCGACTCCCGCGGTGCCCTGGTCACCAAGGCGTCCGAGGAACTGGTCCATCTGGATCAGGCCCGGGCCGAGGACCTGGCGGCGTCGCTGCGGACCGGCAGCTTCGCGGTCAACAGCGTCGAGTCGAAGCCGTACACGCGGCGGCCGTACGCGCCGTTCCGCACCACGACGATGCAGCAGGAGGCCGGCCGCAAGCTCGGCTTCACCGCGCAGCGGACCATGTCGGTCGCCCAGGACCTCTACGAGGGCGGCTACATCACCTACATGCGTACCGACTCGGTCACCCTGTCCAGCACCGCGATCAACGCGGCGCGGAGCCAGGTCCAGCAGCTGTTCGGTGATCAATATCTGCCGGAACGGCCCCGGGTGTACGCCTCCAAGGTGAAGAACGCGCAGGAGGCGCACGAGGCGATCCGGCCGGCCGGCGAGTCGTTCCAGACCCCGGCCCAGACCGGGCTGAGCGGTGATCAATTCCGGCTCTACGACCTGATCTGGAAGCGCACCGTCGCCTCCCAGATGGCCGACGCGCAGGGCAACACGATCACGGTCAAGATCAACGCCAGCGCTTCCGGCCAGCCCGACTGCACGTTCACCGCGTCCGGCCGGACGATCACCTTCTACGGCTTCCTCAAGGCCTACGTCGAGTCCATCGACGAGGGCGCCGACGGCGAGTCCGACGACAAGCAGACCCGGCTGCCGGCGCTGACCGAGGGCCAGTCGCTGCGGCCGGAGCAGGTGCTCGCGTCCGGTCACGAGACCAAGCCGCCGGCTCGCTACACGGAGCCGTCGCTGGTGGCCAAGCTGGAAGAGCTGGAGATCGGCCGGCCGTCGACGTACGCGTCGATCATCCGGACGATCACCAGCCGTGACTACGTGTTCAAGCGCGGTTCGGCGCTGGTCCCGACCTGGCTGGCGTTCGCCGTGACCCGGCTGCTCGAGGAGCACTTCCCGCGGCTGGTGGACTACAAGTTCACCGCCGAGATGGAGGAGGTCCTTGATCAGATCGCCGACGGCCACGCCGAGCGGATCGGGGTGCTGACCGAGTTCTACTTCGGCGATGATGATCTTGAAGGCCTGCACAAGCTGGTCACCGAGCTGGGCGAGATCGACGCCCGCCGGCTGTCCACCTTCCAGGTCGGTGATCTTGATTCCGACATCGTGGTCCGGGTGGGCCGGTACGGGACGTACGTCGAGGACGGCGAGAGCCGCCGGGCCAACGTCGACGACGAACTGCCGCCGGACGAACTCACGGTCGAGCTGGCCAAAGAGCTGCTCAGCAAGCCGATGGGCGAGGAGCGCGAGCTCGGGCAGGACCCGGAGACGCACACCATGATCGTCGCCCGGAACGGCCGGTTCGGTCCGTACGTGACCGAGGTGCTGCCCGAGGATGCGCCGAAGAGCGCCAAGCCGCGAACCGGTTCGCTGTTCAAGTCGATGACCGTCGAGGGCGTCACGCTGGAGCAGGCGCTGCAGCTGATGAGCCTGCCGCGGGTGGTCGGCCAGGACGCCGAGGGCACCGAGATCACCGCGCAGAACGGCCGCTACGGCCCGTACCTGAAGAAGGGTACGGACTCGCGGTCGCTGGAGTCGGAGGAGCAGATCTTCTCGATCACGCTCGAGGACGCGGAGAAGATCTACTCCCAGCCGAAGCAGCGCGGGCGGGCCGCCGCCAAGCCGCCGCTGAAGGAGCTCGGCAACGACCCGGCGTCCGGCAAGCCGATGGTGATCAAGGACGGCCGGTTCGGTGCGTACGTGACCGACGGCGAGTTCAACGCGACGCTGCGCCGCGGCGACGAGGTCGAGTCGATCACGCCGGAGCGGGCCGCCGAGCTGCTGGCCGAGAAGCGGGCGAAGGGACCGGCGCCGAAGAAGCGGGCCGCGAAGAAGGCGCCGGCGAAGAAGGCTGCCGCCAAGAAGACCGCAGCCAAGAAGACGGCAGCCAAGAAGGCACCGGCCAAGAAGGCGGCCGCCAAGAAGACGGCGTCCGGGACGGTGTCGAACGACAACGGTGCCGCGTCCGCCAACGGCCGGTCGTCCGAGGTCGCCGCCTCCGACTCCGGGCACTGATCCGGAGGGCGGCCGTGGCCAAGCGCAAGCACTCGGCGGACGCGATCGTCGAGCCGGCCGCGGTGGGCTGGCCGGCCCGGTTCGAGATGCCGTACCCGGCGACCGCGCCGCGGCTGATCAACCCCGACCTCGGCCTGGCCGCCCTGGTCGGCCGGGCCGGCGCCGACGCGACGTACACGATGGACGTCACGGTGCTCGACGCCCCGGACCACCGGCTGCTCCGGTCCGGGGTGGTGCTGGCGCACCGGGTCGTCGGCGAGCGCGGCGAGTGGTATCTCGCGGCTCCCGCCTGGGCGCCGCTGCTGCCGGCCGAGCGATCCGTCCCGATGGGGTACGGGGACCTGCCGGACGACCTGGCCCGGCTGATCCGCCCGTTCCGCCGCCGGGCTCCGCTGGGACCGGTGGCCGCGCTGACCTGCGACCGCCGCGAGTTCGAGTTCCGCGACGCCGACGGGCGCCGGCTGGCGCTGCTGCGGGACGACCGGATGACCGTGCGACGGGCCGGGGTCACCACCGCGCGCTACCGCGAGGTCACGCTGGCCGGGACGGACACCGGCCCGACGGCGGAGCAACGGACCTGGCTGGTCGAGACGCTGAACGGAGTCGGCGGCACCCGGATCGACGAGTTCCCGCCGCTGGTGCAGCGGCTGGGCGCGCCCGCGACCGGGCTGACCGACTTCCCGATCGCCGAGCCGCCCGGCACCGAGCTCCCGTTCGGGCCGTTCGTCGCCCGCTGGCTCGCGGTACGGCTGCGCGCCCTGGTCGCCGCCGACCTGAGGCTGTCCGGGTCGGCCGACGACAAGACCGAGGCCCTGCTGGCTGCCGACGTCGTCGCCGAGGCCGCCCGGCTCCGGGACGAGGCCGAAGCCCTGTCCGGGGTGCTGGACACCGACTGGATCTCCGACCTGGACGAGGAACTGGACTGGGTCATCGACGCCGGAGCGCCGGCCGGCTCGGGTCCCGGGTCGGCCGCCGGACTGCGGACCCGGCTGCGCGGAGAGCGCTACCTGGCCGTGCTGGACCGGCTGGTCAGCGCGATCCGGGCGCCGAAGGTCGGCCATCTGGACCGGCTGCCGGCCGGTGACGTGACCGGGACGGTGGTCGACGACGCCCGGGCCGAGGCGCTCGCGGCCGGCGACGGACTCACCCCGGACTCCGGCCAGGACGCGTGGGACCGGCTGGCCGACGCGCTGGCCGCCTACCACCGGGCGTTGCGGTTGACCGAGATCGGACCGGACTCCGGCTTCGCCGGGGAGCGGCGCAGGCTGGACCGGGCCCGGAAGGCCTTCGCTGTGGTCACCGACCGCGCCCGCCGGGCCGACCTGGTCCGGGCGGAGGCCGCGGAGGCGACGCCGGAGGACGCGTTCGAGCTGGGCCGCCGCTACGAGCGGCAGCTGACCGAACTGGCCGAGGACCGGGCCGAGTTCCTGCGGCGCTGGGGGAAGGTGGCGAAGAAGTCGTGACCGGGTTGTTCATCGTCTTCGAGGGCGGCGACGGGGTCGGCAAGTCGACCCAGGCGCGCCGGCTGGCCGCGTGGCTCGGCCGCCAGGGGCACGAGGTCGTCCGTACCTTCGAACCGGGCGACACCCCGGCCGGACGGGAGATCCGCCGGCTGGTGCTGGACCACGCGTCCGGCGAACTGGATCCCCGTGCCGAGGCGCTGCTCTACGCCGCCGACAAGGCTCAGCACCTGTACGAACTGGTCCGGCCGGCCCTGCGCCGGGACGCCGTCGTGGTCTGCGACCGCTACATCGACTCGATGCTGGCGTACCAGGGCGCGGGGCGGGTGCTGGACCTCGCCGAGGTATCCCGGATCGCCCGGTGGGCCACCGACGACCTGCGCCCCGACCTCACCGTGCTGCTCGACCTGGACCCGCGCCAGGCGGTCAGCGGCAAGGCGGTCAAGGACAAGCTCGAGTCCGCGGGCGAGTCGTTCCACGACCGGGCCCGGCAGCACTTCCTGGACCTGGCCGCCGAACGTCCCGCCGACTACCTGGTGCTGCCGGCCCGGGACGCCGAGGCGTCGATCGCGGCCGCGGTCGCCGAACGGGTCGCGGCCCTGCTGTCGGACCGTTCCGGCACACTGACCTCATGAGGTTCACCGCAGCATGAGCGTCGCCGAGGTCCCGGTCGCGGAGAGCGTCCCACTGCCCGGCGTCTGGGCCGAGCTGATCGGTCAGGAACGGTCGGTCGCGGTGCTCCGCCGTGCCGTCGCCGGTGAACGCAACGCGATGGCCCACGCCTGGCTGGTCACCGGCCCGCCGGGGTCCGGCCGGTCCAACGTCGGCCGCGCGTTCGCGGCGGCGCTGCAGTGCGCGCGCGGCGGCTGCGGTGAGTGCTCGGAGTGCCGTACGTCGCGCTCCGGGGCCCATCCCGACGTGACCCTGGTCCGGACCGAACAACTGTCGATCGGCGTGGACGAGGTCCGCGACCTGGTCCGCCGGGCCGCCATGAGCCCGACCATGGGCCGGCGGCAGGTGCTCGTCGTCGAGGACGCCGACCGGGTCACCGAACGGGGCGCGGACGCGCTGCTGAAGAGCATCGAGGAGCCGGCCGCGAAGACCGTCTGGATCCTCTGCGCGCCGACCGTCGACGACGTGGTGCCGACGATCCGGTCTCGGTGCCGGCTGCTGACCCTGCAGACGCCGACCGTCGACGCCGTGGCCCGGCTGCTCCAGGTCCGCGACGGCGTCACCCCGGAGCTGGCCGAGTTCGCTGCCCGGGTGGCCCAGGGCCACGTCGGCCGGGCCCGGGCACTGGCCCGCAACGAAGCCGCCCGGGACCGCCGGGCTGCCGTACTCGCCATTCCGGGTCGACTCACCGACCTGGGCTCCTGCCTGCGGGCGGCCGCCGAACTGGTCGAGGCCACTGCCGAGGAAGCCGCCGCGGCCACCGGCGAGCTCGATACGGCCGAGAAGGCGGAACTGTCCGAGGCCCTCGGCTTCGGGACGAAGGGGGCCCGACCCCGGCACGCCCAGGCCGCGATGAAGGAGCTCGAAGATCAGCAGAAGGCCCGGGCCAAACGGTTCCAGCGGGACGCGATCGACCGGGCCCTGACCGAGCTGACCGGGTTCTACCGCGACCTGCTCAGCCTGCAGACCGGTTCCGGTGCGCCGCTGGTCAACGCGGAGCTCGCGCCGCAGCTCGGCGTGCTCGCCCGGAAGTCGACGGCGACCTCGACCCTGCACCGGATCGACGCCCTGCTCGGCTGCCGGGTAGCCCTGGAGAACAACGTCGCGCCCCTGCTTGCGGTCGAGGCCGCACTGATCGGCCTGGCCAGGGGCTGATCCGACAAAACCCCCCGCACCGATGTGCGGATCGGCCTCCGCGGAGGCGATTCCGCAGGCCGGGGAGGGCTGTCCCAGTCCGTGGATCAGATTTGCAACTCCGCCGAGTTCTAGTAATGTTTCGCACAGGTTGCCGGAGGGCACGAACCCCCGAGCGTTCTCTCCGGCAACCGCTCCAGATTCTTGAGGACAGCACAGCCTGGAATTTCCAGCCGCCCGAATAGGGCGGCTTTTTTGGTTCCCGGCGAGGGCTCCGGTGTTAGGGTTATTGGCAAGTTTCCAAGCGGCACGATCAGTGCCTCCGGGTGGAGCCCCCCGTCCCCACCCGCCCCCGGAAGGCCCGGCTGCCCCCGCAACGCCGGGCCTTCCCCCTGCCCGGACCCATTCCGCCTCAGTTCGGCTGCCGTCCCGGCGAAAATCGGCGTCTCGCTCCGCGAGGTCGGCAGCCGGTGATCAGGGGTCCGGACGGTAGGCTCAATTCATGGTGGTGGGGTGCGGACGATCCGTCTTGGCACGCCCGCGCGCGGTCGCCCTTTTCGCCTTGATCAGCGTGATCGCGTTGCTCGCCTCCTGCTCACTCCCGCCGATCGGTCCGGGCCGCCCGACACCGTCCCCGAGCAGCACTCCGCCCTCGGTCTCGGTCAGTACGCCGACGCCGAATACCCAGGCCGGTCGTCCGGTGCAGAGCCCGCCGTCGATCGAGCCGAACGGGTTCGCCGATCCGCCGCCGGGACGCGGCCTGGACCGGTATCGGGCGCAGCAGCTCGGCTGGTCCGAGTGCGGCGGCGACGCCGAGAATCGGATCGAGTGCGCCTCGGTCCTGGTTCCGCTGGACTTCAAGCTTCCCGACGACACCGCGATCACGCTCGCGCTGGCCCGCCGGCCGGCCACGGTGCAGCCGCGGCTGGGCAGCCTCTTCATCAATCCGGGTGGGCCGGGCGGATCCGGGATCGACTACCTCAGCTACTTCGACCGGACCGGCCTGGAGGCGTACGACATCATCGGCTGGGACCCGCGCGGTGTCGCCCGATCGACGCCGGTGACCTGCTTCGGCGGCGAGCAGATGGACGTCTTCACCGAACTGGACATCTCGCCGGACAGTGATCAGGAGGACCGGGCGCTGCAGGAGGCGAACCGGAAGTTCGGCGAGTCCTGCCTGGAACGGTCCGGGGCGCTGCTCCAGCACGTGTCCACCGAGGAGACCGTACGTGATCTTGATCTGCTCCGGCACCTGGTCGGGGACCGGAAGCTGAACTACTTCGGCGCCTCGTACGGCACCGAGATCGGCGCCTACTACGCGCACTTCTTCCCCGGCCGGAGCGGCCGGCTGGTGCTGGACGGCGCGGTGTCGCTGTCGCCGGACGAGGAGGTCAGCCAGGCCCAGGGCTTCGAGCGGGCGCTGACCGAGTTCGCCGAGTGGTGCGCCAAGGAGAGCTGCCAGCTCGGCGACTCGGACGAGGAGGTCACGACGGCGATCACCGACCTCTGGAAGTCGCTGGACAGCCGGCCGCTCGAGGTCGGCAGCCGGGTGCTCACCCAGACCCTCGCGGTGACCGCGGTGCTGCAGGTGCTGTACGACGACGAGGAGGGCTGGCGGCTGCTGGCCCAGGCCCTGCAACTGGCCATTGCCGACGACAACGGCCAGGGCCTGCTCTATTTCGCCGACCAGTACAACCAGCGTGATGATCAAGGAAACTTCGGCCAGCTGAACTACGGCTTCTCCGCCGTACGCTGCCTGGACAACGACGACGAGGGCATCGACGAGGCCCGCAAGGAAGCCACCGACGAGGCGCGGATGGCGCCCGTGATCGGCCCCTACATCGGCCTCGACTACACCTGCCCACTCTGGCCCGTGAACGCTCGGAAGCGGCCGACCAAGATCACCGGCAAGGGTCTGCCGCCGATCATCGTGATCGGCAACACCGGCGATTCCGCGACGCCGTACGAGTACGCGGTGAAGATGGCGGACCAGCTCGAGTCGGGCGTCTTGATCACCTACCGAGGACACGGCCACCTGTCCTTCCGGCGCAGCGCCTGCGTCCGGAGCCTGGTGATCACCTACCTGACCGAGGACCGGCCGCCGCAGGACGGCGCCAAGTGTTGATCTTGGTCCGCCGGACGGACACCACCCGGTGCGCGAGGTAGCGTTCCGGGCGACGCAGCCGTACGGCGACGACGGCGCGGAACGGCTGAAGCTCGTCCTGGCCGCCTTCGAGCTGGAACGCAGTGATGATCATGTTGTGCTGTACCTCCCGGTGGGATCGCCCGGGTTCAACCGGCGGGGCGAGCGGGCCGGCCCGCGCGGCGGGTTCCTGCTCCCGGGCACCTGGGAGCCCGGCCTGCATCCGCGCCCGTGGCGGCACCAGGACGTGGTGATGGTGCACCGGTTCGCCGACGCGTGGTCCACCTGGCGCTGGCTGGATGATCATCGAGCCTGGACGCCCGGCGCGTACGTCAATCTCGAACGGCGCTGGGTCGTCCGCCCGGATGCGTACGACACCGACGACCTGACCCTCGACGTCGTCGTCGCACCCGACGGCACCGTGAGCCTCAAGGACGAGGAGGAGCTCGCCTGGGCCGAGGCCGAGGGCCTCTATTCGCCCGAGACGACTGCCGCGATCCGAGCCGCCGGCGACCGTGCCCTGGCCCATTTCGGTGCCGGCGGCTGGCCACTCGATGTCGACTGGGACCGCTGGCGACCACCGCCCGACGCCGGGCTGCCCGCCCTTCCCGAGGGTTGGGACCGGCTGTCGTGACCAGTCGCTACCTCACCTTCGCCGGGGTCGACGGCTCGGGAAAGACAACCCAGGCGAAGCTTCTGGCCGAGTCGCTGCGGTCGCAGGGGCGGCCGACCGTGTTCGTCCCGAGCGTGAGCATGTTGCCGGTCCGGACCCTGCTCGACCTGGCCGGCGATCGGGCCGTCGAACGACTGGCCCGGCGGGGTGAACACGTGCACACCGCGGAGCAGCTGGACGGGCTTGCCGCGGCCTATCGCTCCCTGCCGGAGGCGCGGCAGTTCGCCGTCGTCGACGCCACGGCCGACCAGGCCTCGGTCGCCCGCGCCATCACGGAAGCCGTGACTCCGTTGTTGGACTGAGTGGCACAGAACTGTCGTTCAACGCCTCGCCGAACCCGATCGAGCCGCCGGGGCGACCGCAAACTGCAATTCCGTGCCACTCGCCCCTAGCGCTGGTATTCCTTGATCGCTTCGGCGACCTTGGTCCGGGCGGTGTCCTGGTCGAGGCCCAGTTCGGTGAGGAGCTGCGCGGCGAGCGCCTCGGGATTGCGGTGGAAGGCGAGCAGCAGGTGCTCGGTGCCGACGTAGTTGTGGCCCAGCGCCTCCGCCTCTGCCTCGGCGTCGGTCAGGGACTGCACAGCGCGGCGGGTCCAGGGCGGTTGGCCGCCCTCGACCGGTGACCCGTCGGGAGTCCGGGTGCGGATCGCGGCCAGCACCTTGGCGCGGGTCAGCTCCGCGTCGAGCAGGATCCTGGTGGCGACGGCGGTCGGCTCCGCGTACATCCCGAGCAGCAGGTGCTCGGTGCCGACGTAGTCCTGACCGGTCTCGGCGGCGGCCACGAGCGCGGCCTTCACGACGTTCCTGGTTCGGGCGGTGAAGTGGCCGAACGGCGCCCGGCTGGCGGCGTCGAAGGCGGGCAGCCGGCCGCCCGCGGTGAAGCGCTTGTGAGCGGCCTGCTTCGTGACGCCGAGGACCGAGCTGATCTCGACCCACGAGCAGCCTTCGGTACGGGCGCGGTCGACGAAGTGGCCGAGCACGGCGTCGGCGGTGTCGGTCAGGTCGCCGGCCAGCGTCGCCGCGGCGGCGAGCCGGTCCAACGGACTCTGCCCCGAGTCCGCGCCGACCCGGTCGATGAGTTCTTGGATGGTGGGGTTCTGAAGCATGTTGTCAACTCTAGGTTGACGTATGCAGATCGTCAACCTTGAGTTGACAACCGTGTCCGGAGAAAATCGCCGAAGAAAAGTTTGGCCGAAGTGTCGATCTGGCCCGTCCGTCTTCGACTCAGGAGTAGAAGCAAGCACATTCCGTGAGGAGAAGGTCATGCAGATTCCCCGGGCACTTCGGCCCCTGAGCACCCCGGCGTACCGCTGGCTCGCGGGTGCGCTCGTCTCGTCCCTGGTCGGCTCCGGCGTCTGGATGGTGGCGCTGGTCTGGCAGATCGTCGCACTGGGCGGCGGCGCGGCCGACCTCTCGCTCGCCGCGGGCGCCTCCGCTGTTGGCCTGCTGCTCACCTCGCTGCTCGGCGGCGCGCTGGCCGACCGGATGTCGCAGCGGCGGATCCTGCTGGTGGTCGAGGCGACCCGGGCGGTCACCATCGGCCTGGTCGCGCTGCTCTCGCTGAGCGGCTCGCTGCAGCTGTGGCACCTGGCGACGGTCGCGTTCGTCGGCGGCGTGATGGGCGGGCTGTACTACCCGGCCTACTCGGCGCTGCTGCCGACGGTGCTGCCGGAGGACCAACTGCTCGCTGCGAACGGCTTCGAGGGGATGACCCGGCCGGTGCTGATGCAGGCCGGCGGGCCCGCGGTGGCCAGCGCCCTGATTGCGGTCACCTCGCCGGGTGCCGCGCTGGTCGTCACGGCGCTGACCGGAATCGTCGCCGTGCTGTGCATCCTGCGGCTGCCCAAGCCGGTGGCTGTGCGGGTGGCCGTACCGGAGCAGGACGGGGCGCCGCCGGCGAACCCGGCGCTGTCGCTCCTGGGCGACGTGCAGGAGGGCTTCCGCTACATGGTGCGGACCCCGTGGCTGCTCGGCACCCTGGTCTTCGCGTCGCTGTTGATCTTCGTCATGATGGGCCCGTTCGAGGTGCTGGTGCCGTTCGCGATCAAGGACAACGCCGGCGGCGGCCCACAGCAGCACGCCTTCGTGCTCGCGGCGTTCGGGATCGGTGGTGCGGCCGGGTCGATGGTGGTGGCCTCGCTGAAGCTGCCGAAGCGGTACCTGACCGTGATGAATCTGCTCTGGGCCGGCGGCTGCATCCCGCTGATCGTGTTCGGGGTGACCGACCAGGTGTGGCTGATGGTGCTGGCGGCGTTCCTGGTCGGGGCGGCGTTCAACGGTGGCGTGGTGATCTGGGGGACGCTGCTGCAGCGGCGGGTGCCGTCGCACATGCTGGGCCGGGTCTCGAGCCTCGATTTCTTCGTCTCCTGCGCCTTCATGCCGATCTCGATGGCCCTGGCCGGTCCGGCCGGCGAGGCCGTGGGGCTGCCGGTCGTGTTCGCGATCGCCGGGCTGGCTCCGCTGCTGATCGGGGCGGTCGCGATCATCGCGGCCCGGATGCGGACCGACGAGCTGGCCCATCCGCTGGACAGCACGTCGCCGGATGCCGGCACCGAGGCCTCGACTGAGATCGACACCGAGACGGCGCAGCCGGTGCCGGTTCTGGTCGAAACCGCCGCCTGATCATCGCGAACCGGATTGGATGACGGTCATGACTGAGGAACAGCAGGCCGAGCGAGTGCTGGCCGGGACGCGCTATCTGGTCCTGTCCACGGCGGATGCGGACGGCAACCCGTGGGCGACCCCCGTCTGGTACGCCCGCGACGGGCAGCGGTTCTTCTGGGTGTCGCGCCCCTCGGCCCGGCACTCGGCCAACCTGGAGGTACGGACCGAGGCGGCCCTGGTCGTCTTCGACTCGCAGGTCCCGGTCGGCGGCGCCAGCGCCTACTACGCCAAGGCGGCCGCCGGCCAGGTCGCACCGGACGACCTGGCCGAGGGGATCGCGATCTTCAACGCGGAGTCCGAGGCGCAGGGGATCGGGACCTGGGGCCTGGACCGGGTCACCGGCGGATCCGAGTTCCGGCTCTACTGCGCGACGGTGACCGAGAGCTGGGTGCTCGCCGAGGACGGCGGCCCGGACCGGCGCCTCCCGCTCGCGACGCCCTGACCGCGACGCCCTGATCACGGCTCAGCCGGCGGTCAGGGCGTTCTGCCATTCAGGACCGATCCGCAGCATCCTTGATCAACATCGGTACGCCCTCGCCGGAGAACCGGTCGGCCGGCACGGGGCGGCCGGTGATCGCGAGGAGCAGGTCGATCACGGAGCCGTGGATCTCCGGGCCGGTGCCCCAGGACTGCCCGGCGTCGGTGCCGACCAGCCGTACCCCCTGGGTGCGTTCCTTGCTGCCGCCCATCGACGCGCCGGTGCGCAGCTGGTACTCCAGAGCCGGCACGACGCCCTCGACGGGGTAGTCGCCCCGGATCCCCAGTGGTCGCCGGATGTCCTCGCCGTGCGCGTACGCCTCGACGAGCCGGGTCGCCAGGTCGGCCGGGGGCGTCGAGGTCAGCTCGGCCGCGGTCCGGAACGCCGCCAGGGTCTGCAAGGGATCGGCGCGCTTCTCCCGGGCCAGGCCGGTCGCGTTGTCGCGGTCGAAGTCGCCGCGTGCCGCGATCATCCGCCGGACGAAACCCAGCCGGGTCGTCTGCGCGGAGTCGACCAGGTGGGCCAGCACGTCGTGCACGGTCCAGGTGGGGCAGAGCGACGGCGTCTCCCACTGCTCGGGCCGGAGCGTCGCGAGATCGGCGGCCAGCGCGCGACGCTCGGCATGGACGAGGGGCCAGGTCGCGGCCGGTCGAAGCTTGGTCATGTCACTACTAAAACTGTAGTCAGAGCTATCTGTCAAGTAGTAAACTCCTCGGCATGGCATCACGAAGGTCGTACGGTTCGTACAGCGACGGCTGCGCGTCGGCGCACGCCCTGGACCTGATCGGGGAGCGGTGGGCATTGCTCATCGTGCGCGAGCTGCTGCTCGGTCCGAAGCGTTTCGGCGATCTGCAACGGGACGTAGTCGGGGTCGGGCCGACCGCCCTGACCCAGCGACTGCACCACCTGGAAGAGGCGGGGATCGTGGTGCGGAGCCGGTTGCCGGAGCCGGCCCGGGTGATGGTGTACGACCTCACCGGCTGGGGCCGGGAGCTGGAGGCCGTCAACGCCGCCCTGTCGAACTGGGCGGTGAAGTCGCCGTCGTTGCCATTGCAGGCGGACATGAGTCCCGACACCGTCGTGCTGGCGATGCGCGCCCACGCCCGGCCCGGTCCCGCACGACGACGCGTCGTCACGGTCGGGCTGCGCCTCACGGATTCCCGGATCGAAGGCTCGGAGCCGGTGACGTACCGGGCGACGGTCGCGTCGGAGGGTACGACGATCGAGAAGGTGCCCGAGCTGGGCGAGGCGGACGCGATCGTGAGTACGACCACGGCTGCCTGGAAGGGCTGCATCATCGTCGGCGCGGACCTCGACCCGGCCTCGGTGGAGGGCGACCCGGCCGCCGTCCGGTCCTTGATCAGCGCGACCCGGCTGGAAATCTCCTGACGTCGTTGTCGATCCGGTCGATCGTCGTTCGACCTACGGATGACAACAGACCAACACCGGGCCAAGGCCCGGATGATCAAGGAGAACGACGATGGGATTCCTCAAGGCCAGCCTGTTCATCTCGCTCGACGGTGTCATCGAAGCGCCCGAGACCTGGCACTTCCCGTACTTCGACGATCAGATGGGCGAGGTCGTCGGCGGGCTGATGGGTGAGGCCGAGGCCACCGTGATCGGCCGCAAGACCTACGACGACTTCGCCGCCTACTGGCCCGACGCCGACCCGAGCGACCCGACCACGGATCTGATGAACAACGCCCGCAAGTACGTGGTGTCGAACACGCTCACCGACCCGACCTGGCAGAACACGACCGTGATCAACGGCGACATCGCCGCCGAACTCACCCGGCTCAAGGAGACCACCAAGCTCGGCACCACCGGCAGCGCGAGCCTGGTCCGCTCCCTGGTCGAGCAGGGCCTGGTCGACGAGCTGCATCTGCTGGTCCACCCGATCATCGTCGGTCACGGCGCGAAGCTGTTCACCGACGGCGAGACCGTACCGCTGAAGCTGCTGTCCTCGACCGCCTTCGACTCCGGCGTCCTGCACCTCGTCTACGGCAGTGCCGACCCGGAGTGATCACGGCCGGTCGAGCTGGAGTCCGAGGAGTAGTCGGGGTCAGCCGAGGGAACCCTGGAACACCCCGCCGTGGATCTTCTTGTCCCAGGGGTCGACGAAGGCGCGTTCGGCCCAGCCGTCGTACTGCCGGGCCAGCTCGGCGGCCTTGTCCGGGTGGGCCTCGGCGAGGTTGGTGGTCTCGGTCCGGTCGGTGCCGAGGTGATAGAGCTCGCGGGGTTCCTGGAAACGGGCGACGAGCTTCCAGTTGCCGTCGCGTACGGCGCGGTTGCCTTCGTGTTCCCAGAACAGGGGCGCCGGTCGTTGCAGCGGCTTGCCGTCGAAGGCCGGTACGAACGAGCGGCCCTCGGCGGGCAGGATCGGGTTGCCGTTGAACTCGCTCGGATAGTCGGCCGCCGCGACCTCCGTCAGCGTCGGCATCAGGTCGATCAGGTGACCGGGCTCGTGCCGGATCGTCCCGTTGACGGCCGGATCGATGCCGCCCGGCCAGTGCGCGATCAGCGGCGTGGCGATCCCGCCCTCGGACGTGTAGTGCTTGAAGTACGAGAACGGGGTGTTCTGCAGCGTCGCCCAGTTGAGGCCGACCCAGACGTCGGAGGTGGCGCTCCCCGGCGTGCCCGTACCCGTCCTGCCGTCGGGGCCGGACTCCGCGTTGCCGCCGTTGTCGGAGACGAACAGGATCAGCGTGTTCTCGTACGTCCCGGTGTCCTTGAGGTGCTTGATCAGGTTGCCGATCGCCTGGTCCAGCCGGAAGATCGCCGCGGCGTAGACGGCCATCAGGGTGTCGAAGCGTTCCCGGTGTTCGGCGGTCAGCCGGTCCCAGTCGTAGGCGAACCGCAGTGCCGGGGACAGCTCCTCCGTCGGGGCCACGATGCCGAGCTCGCGCTGCCGGGCAAAGCGGGCGTTGCGGGGCGGCTCCCAGCCGTCGAGGTAGCGGCCCTTGAACCGGGCGATGTCCTCCGGAGGCGCCATCAGCGGAAAGTGCGGTGCGACGAACGGCAGGTAGTGGAAGAACGGCTTGCCCTGCTGCACCGCCTCGTCGATGAAGGTGGTGCTCCAGTCGACCAGGAGGTCGGACCCGTACCAGTAGCCGGTGCCGACCTCGTCGGAGTCGAGCGGGACCGGCCGCCCGTCGATGTGGACGGCACCCTTCTCCTGATCCCGGAAGTAGGTGCCGCCGACCGGCGCGAACGAGCGCTGGAAGCCGCGCGCCCACGGCGGCGTGCCGTGGCCGAGGCCGAGGTGCCACTTGCCGGACATCGACGTGTGGTACCCGGCCGTGCCGAGCACCTCGGCCAGCGTCACCGAGCGGTCGAGCAGCCGACCGAAGGTGCCGCGGGAGTCCGGTTTGACGATGTTGTCCAGCGCGCCCATGCCCGCCTGGTGCGGGTAGAGCCCGGTCAGCAGAGAGGCCCGCGACGGGCTGCAGCGGGCACAGTTGTAGAACTGGCTGAACCGCAGCCCGCCCGCGGCCAGCGCATCCAGATTCGGCGTCGGGATCTCGCTGCCGAAACAGCCGATGTCGGAGAAGCCCATGTCGTCGGCCAAGATCACGATGATGTTCGGCCGGGTCTGGGGCTCTTCTGCTTGGGCGCTGGTCGCCCGGGCCACGGACAGGCCCGCGGCGCCGGACGCCAGGGCCAGGCTGCTGCCGACCAGCGTGCGCCGGGTCAAGGTCGGTTCGATCGGCTGAGTCATCTCGGCTTCTCCTTCGCAGTACGGCTGTTGATGATCATGGTCAGCGGCGCGGTCAGTGCGCGATCTTGATCGGAAGCGGCCGGCGCCAGGATTCCAGGCGGGCGACCAGGGCGCTGGTGACCTGCGGATGCCGGTCGGTGACGTTCGTCGTCTCGCCCGGGTCGGTCGCGAGGTCGTACAGCTCCGGGTCGCGGCCGTCGGACTCGGCGAGCAGCTTCCAGGACCCGGATCGGATGGCGAAGCTCGGGCTCGCGTTGGCCGGCACCTGATCGGGTTCGCGGAAGGCGCCGAAGGTCCAGAACAGGGCGGGTCGCTCCGTGATCGGCCGGCCCCGCCAGGCCGGCAACAGGCTGATTCCGTCGCCGCGGCCGGGCAGCGGTACGCCGGCGGCCTCCGCGAGGGTCGGCGCAAGATCAACCGCGTGGCCGACCGTGCGGTCGTCCCGGTGCCCCGCGGGCACCTGGCCGGGCCAGCGGACCAGCAGCGGCTGCCGGATCCCGCCCTCGTACAGGCTGCCCTTGCGGCCCCGGTACGGGCCGGCCGAACCCGGCCGATTGTCGCCGGCGGTCGGGCCGTTGTCCGAGGTGCAAACGATCAAGGTGTCGTCCAGCAGACCAAGATCATCCAGTGCCCGGGTCAGCCGGCCGACTTCGGCGTCCAGCGCCACCAGGACGGCCAGGAATCGTTCCTCTTCAGGGGTTCGGCCCAGGCCCGCGACCTGCTCCAGCTGGGCGGCGCTCGGCACCCACTGGGAGTGCACGTCGCCCGGCCAGAGCTGGAGGAACCACGGCCGGTCGCGGTGCCGTTCGACGAAGTCGATCGCCTTGTCGACGAAGCGTTCGGTGATCGCGGACTTGGGAAGTTGATCAATCGGTCCCTGGCCGAGCGCGATGCTGGCCGCCGCGAGTCCGGCGTCGGTGTCGTTGGGTACGACCCGCGGGCCGAGCCCCTCGAACTGGGTGTAGCTCTCGTCGAATCCGTACGCGGCCGGCCACGGGGCATCGCCGACATCGCGCCCGCCGCCCAGGTGCCATTTGCCGAAGTGGCCGGTCGCGTACCCGGCGTCGCGCAGCGCTCGCGGCAGGGTCGGCACGTCGGGGTCGAGCCAGTCCGCCTGCCCGGCCCGGGCATTGTGCTCCCGGGTGGCCAGGAACGTGACGATCCGGTTCCGGGCCGGATACTGACCGGTCAGCAGTCCGGCCCGCGACGGTGAACAGATCGGCGAGGCGTCGTAGCACTGGGTCATCAGCATGCCCTCGGTGCCCAACCGGTCCAGGTTCAGTGTCCGTACCAGGGAATTGCCGGTGATCGACAGATCCCCGTACCCCATGTCGTCGATCAGCAGGAACACGATGTTGGGCCGGCGTCCGGCCGGTTGGTCCGGCTCGGGTTCGGCGCTCGCCCGCGATCCGGTCGCCCAGGTCAGCCCGGCCAGGGCCGAGGTGGCACCCACGCCGATCGCCGTACGCCTGCTGGTTGTCGTCATCGGCAGTCCCTCACGTCGTCGTCGGTGCGCCGTACGCCCACAGCCCCCGTCGCGGAAGCTCGCCGGTGTCACGGTCCGCGAACCCCAGTCGACGGAGGTACCTCGGTATGGACGGTAGGGCACGCGACCCGTTGGCGGGAACCCCTTGCGCACAACGTTTTGCATCGTGGCAGAAGTTTGGTGGCGCTGAGCTGGATCGTGTGGTGCGACGGCTGGTGCGAGGGTCGGAGTCGTCAGCCCGGACCGTCGGGATGGGTGAGGTCGTAGGCGCGGGCGACCTTCTGCGGCACCACCATCCGCCAGGCGTCCACGACGAGCTCCCGCGCCTCGGTCGGGTCCAGTGTCGCGAGGCCGGCGTGGACCCAGTTGAACCGCAGGTCGCGCTCGAGCGGGAGGCTGAACTTGGCCGGTTCGCCGGCGACGAGGGCGGCCCGCTCCTCCTTCGGGAACGCGAACTCCATCACCGTCTCGTCGAGGGAGAACGCGACGTAGACGATCTGCTTGACCCGGAACTTCAACCGCCCGCGCACGTACACCGGATAGGAGCGGTCGAGCTCCGAGCCCAGAGCTCGAACATCCTCGATCGTCGCCACGGCTCTCACCCCTTCGGTCACGTGCTCTTCCTGCACTATAGACCGATCAGTCTATCTATTTCTAGGTCTCGGGGGTTGGACGAGTGATCTCCCAGAAGTGGCGTTCGGGGTGAGTGAGTCGGATCTCGGCGATGATTTCAGTCCTTATGACTACGTTCTGCAGCCGGAGGATGACCACTACCATTAGGAGGACACGCAGCTGGCACGCGGGCGTCAGCACGGTGCGGAAGAACGGCGACACCAAGACCCGCCCGATCAAGACGCACAATCGCCCTGCCTCGACTCAGGACATCCCGCCTGGTCGGCCATGCCGGAACCGGCGACCGAAGCTCATCTACCGACACCAGATCCGGCCGGGCCGCACTGCGGCCAATGCGGCGGCATCGGCCAAGGTCCCAAGGTCGGGCAGAGTTCGGCGAGAGCCACAGTTCCTGTCGCGTGATCAACTCGCGAAGCTGATGAAGGCGGCAACCGGGCCGTACGCGCGGACGTGATCATGGTGCTGGCCCTGACTGGGATTCGCTGGGGCGAGCTGGCCGGCCTGCGCGTTGGTGATCGAATCGAGGTTCCCGGACAAGGGCTCCGATTGCAGCGGGCAGTTCTGGCCAGCAGCGACACCGGCGAGCTGTACGTGGACACGCTGAAGAGTCACGCGGCGCGAACCGTGCCCCTAGTCGCCGAGCTGGTGCCCATCCTGGATCGCTGGACTGCGGGCAAGGCCGATGATCAGTGGATATTTCCGGCGCCGATTGGGGGGCCGCTGAGCGAGTCGAACTGGAAACGCTCGGTCCAGTGGACCTCGGCGAAGTCCGCGATCGGAAAGACGGCACTCCGAGTGCACGATCTCCGCCACACGTGCGCCTCGTTGTGGCTGGCCGGCGGAGCCGATCCGAAGGTGCTGCAGCGCATCCTTGGCCACGCCTCGGCAGCGATGACGATGGACCTCTACGGGCACCTGATCGACGACAACCTATGGGCCGCTGCTGACCGACTCGGGGGCCTCACAGGGGCCTCGGAGGCCGAAACGAACGATCCTGGCGACAGTGATGAGGTCGAGAAGGATGCCTGAAACCCTTGTATATAAGGGTTCTGAGGTATGGAGCCGCCTAGGAGAGTCGAACTCCTGACCTATTCATTACGAGTGAATCGCTCTGCCAACTGAGCTAAGGCGGCCTGTGCTGGCCGGCCCGGGGTCCGGGTCGGTGCACGGTTGGACACTATATCGAGACCTGCCCTGCTCGGCGAAATCATTGTGGTCGGGGTGGTGGTCGGTGGCGGCGGGCGAGGATGCGGTTGTTGACCAGGGGGTGCTGGTCGGGGTCGATCCAGCGGGGTGGGATCCAGGCGGGTAGGCCGTCTTCGGGGCGGACCTGCCAGCCTCGTTGGAGGAAGTTGTGGTGGTGGTACGTGCAGGCCAGGGTCAGGTTTTCCAGGCTGGTCGGGCCGCCGTCCAGCCAGCTCACCATGTGGTGGCGTTCGCACCACTCGGGTGGGCGGTCGCAGCCGGGGAAGGAGCAGCCGCCGTCTCGGGCGATCAGGGCGATCGTCTGGTGGCGGTTGGCGATCCGGCGGGTTCGGCCGAGGTCGAGCGGGACGCCGTGGCGGGTCATCACCGTCGGGTAGATCTCCGCTTCGTCGGCGAGGCGGAGCAGCTCCGGTACGGAGAGCGCGGCGCCGCCGCTGGTGACGGCCTGGCCGGTGCGGCGTAGCAGGTCCTCGGCGTCCACGGTGATGATCACCGAGGCCGGGGTGCCGCCGCACATGGGCAGGTCGTCGGAGCGGAGCAGGCGGGAGCAGGCGTCGTCGAGGGCGTCGTGCAGCCGCTGGTCGCGGGTGCGCAGGTCGGAGGTCAGGGTCTCCGAGCCGGGCACGGCCGGCCGTGGTTGGGCCAGTGGTTCGAGCACCGCGGCGAGTCGTGCGCCGGTTGCGGCCGTCAGCCGGAACTCGCCGGTCACGGCTCCGGAGTCGGTCTGGCGCATCCGGAAGAACCGGCGGTCCCAGTTGCGCTGCTCGTCGGGCTCCGGGCCGTCCGGGTCGTACAGGTCGAGGTAGTGCCGGCTGATCACCTTCAGGTCCCTCGGGGCGAACCGCCCGGCCAGGTCGACCAGTTCGCTCTCGACGGACGCGACCTGTTCGGCGGTGACGCCGGCCTGGTCCAGGTCCACCAGGGTCCGGTCGATGATCGCGGTCTGCTCGGGGTTCACCGTTCCGGACGCCAGGGCCTTGCCGAGGTCCGGGCGAAGCCGGGGCAGGGGCAGGCCGGTCATCGTCTGCCTCGGTCCGACGGCGTCGGCGGCGCGAACCCGGCGGGCTGCCTCGTACGGGCTGATCCGGCACAACTGCTCCAGCACCTTGCCCATCGACTTCCGGCAGGCCAGCTCGGCCACTCCCCGGTCCCGGCAGGCCGCGAGCAGCTCCGCGTCGAAAGCCTGGAACTGGTTACGTACCTCTTCGGCGTCGGCCACCAGGGAGAGCAGCTCGGGCGCCTCGTGGTGATCAAGTCCGCCGCTGCGCGCGGCGGCGACCAGTTCGGCCAGGGCGGAGCGCACGGCGACCAGCGCCCTCGTCACGGGCGGCGCGTCGTCGAGGACTTCCGCAGTCATAGGGACAGTGTATTCGAACATAAGTTCGAATACAAGTGGAGTTCATGACGACCAGGCGCCGGCCGTCGTTCCCTCGGGCAAGGGTTTGTGAAAGCAGCGGGTCAACGGCTGGTCGACGTACTTCCCGTACCGCTCAACCGGGACGTAGCCGCACCGTTCGTAGAGGGCGATCGCCTCCGGCTGCCGTACGCCGGTTGCGAGCAGCAGCGTGTGGCAACCCATGGCCCCGGCCAAGTCCTCCAGGGCTACGACGAGCTTCCGCGCGATTCCCCGACCCCGGTAGTCCGGAAGCACGAACATACGCTTCAGCTCACCGACGCTCGGTCCGGCCGGCTGCACAGCCCCACATCCCACCGCGACACCATCCACGGATGCGACCAGGTACCGGGCTTCCTCGTGCACGGCCGAACGACCCTCGGGGCCGTACCGCGCGACCAGTTCCGCGAACGCAGCCCCGAGCAACGCGGACAAACCGGGATCATCGACGGGTCTCTCCTCGATCACCACGGTGGTTCATCCTATGGAGGGTTCTAGACTCACGTGATGGACTGGCACCGATGGCACGACGGGTACGGTCCCGGCGGCGGACTGCTGGCCCGCCTCGCCCTCGTCCAAGATCAACTGAGCCAGGTGATCATCGAAGCACCGCCGGGCCCGATCATGATCATCAGTGTCTGTGCGGGCCAGGGCCACGACGTCGTCGCCACCGTCGCCGAGTCACCACGGCGCACCGAGGTGCGGGCTCGGCTGGTCGAGGCGGACGAACGTAACGTCGTTGCGGCCGGAGCAGGATCGCGGCGGCCGGCCTCGGCGGAATCGAGGTGGTGCACGGCGATGCCGGCTCGACCGATCCCTATCTGGGTGCGGCGCCGGCCCGGATCGTCCTGCTGTGCGGCGTCTTCGGCAGCCTGACCGATGCCGACATCGACCGGCTGGTGGCCGGACTGCCGCAGCTCTGCGAGGCCTGGGCGCAGGTGATCTGGACCGCGAATCGCACGGCGCCGGGACTGTACGCGGAAGTCGAGCAGGCCTTCCAGCGGTACGGGTTCGAGCCGCGCTGGTCCGATCCGGATGATCAGTACGGGGTCTCCCGCCACGAGTTGATCACCGAGCCTCGGCCGCTCCAGTCGAAGCAGCGGCTGTTCGAGTTCGCCGACGAGCAGACCTTGATCAAGATCGGCCGGGCCACGGTCGGCTGACTCAGCGCAGCAGCACCGGCCGCGCGGGATCGTCGTTGTCGACGACGGCGTCGACGACCGACTCGACGCCGCTCTCGATCCGGTACTTCTCCTCGTCCGGCTTGAACCGGCTGTCGAACCGCTTCCGCAGCGCCTCCGGCGACGGATCGTCGGACCACAAGGCGTCCCGGACGACCATCCGCTCGCGCCGGGTGTCCGCGCCGGCGCTGACCCAGATCCGCAAGGTCCACAGGTCACGCAACTCCGGTGCCGTGGTGATCATGACGCCGTCGACCACCGCCACCCCGTCCTCGGGTACGGCGAGCCGCGGCCGATCCAGCAGGTCGCGCTGGGTCCAGCCGTCCCAGGAGGCGGTACGGACCAGTCGATCACCGCCAGGCAGCAGGGGTTCCAGCAACTCGCGACGCACCGCGGCACGGTCGAACATGTCGCCCACGCCGCCTGCCTGGCGCAGCTCCGGCGGCACCTTGAAGAAGTCGACGCAGGCGCGGACCGCCCAGGTGCCGCGGCGCCGGAACTCGTCGGCGATTTCGTCGGCCAGCGTGGACTTCCCGGCGCCGGTGCCGCCGTCGACCGCGATCAGCAACGGTCCCGGTTGATCACGGCCCCGGGCGATCGCGCGGTCGGCGAGCTCGGTGAGCAGTCCGACCCGCCCTGGCAACAGGCCGGCCGGCGGATCGGTCAGCGGTTCCAGGTCGCCCTGGGTGCGCAGGCCGCGCGGCGTGATCCACCGAACCCCGGACAGTCGCCGCGCCGCGGCCACGGTGTCGTGAGCCACCCATTCCTCGGGATACCGCGGATCGTCCAGCAGCCGGTCCAGCCCGGCCGCGAGCTCGTCGCGTTCGGCGTCGGTCCAGCCGAGCCGGTCCAGGGTCGGCCGCGCCGCCGCCAGGTCGGGTCCGGGCGGGCACAGGCAGGCCAGCGCCCAGAGCAGATCGTGGCGACTGGCCTCGAAGCCGGTCACCATCAGTGGCAGCAGGCCGATCACCCGATCAAGATCATCGGCCGGGACGCCGGCCGCGACGGCGATGTCGCGATAGGGCGTGACGGAATGACGTTCGGTGAGCAGGGACATGGTCGAGACTTTACTGGCGCGCGGCCGCCACCGGAGCGTTGCAGGACTCCCGGTCCGTCCGGTGGACGAGGACACACCGGGACACCACGATCAGTGCCGCGACCACCACGCCGGCCACCAGCCAGCCCGCCGCGAAGACCCCGGCCGCCTGGTTGATCAGGCCGAACAGGAGGGAGAACGGCAGGAACGCCAGCCAGGACAGCGAACTCACCCCGGACGCGACGCCCGCCCGCACCTCGGACGGCACCGCGTCGTGCAGCAGGGTGGTGGCCCGGAGGCTGATCACCATGATCACCAGGGCCAGCGCGATCTGGGCCACCGTCACCAGCAGCACCTCCCGGCCGATGATCATGGTCAGGGTCGCCAGCAGGGCGACCCCCGCAGTGATCAGGTACGGAACCGGCCGCTCGAGCCGGACCCGGTCGGCCACCAAGCCACCGATCCCGATCGTCGCCATCAACCCGGCCCAGGCCGGCCCGAAGATCACCGTCGCCGCGGACAGGGCGACCAGCCAGAGCGGACCGAACTCGTACAAGGTGTTCAACAGGACGGCGCTGAGTACGGAGAGCGCCGCCGCCCGGCGCACGGCCGCGGAGCCGATCATGGTCGAGAACGTCGCCGACACCTGGGCCCGCAACGGTTCCCGGCGCTCACCGGACAGCCGCGGCGGCTCCCGGAACCGCAGCAGCGCGATGATCGACAGGGCGACGATCGGCACCGTGATCAGGTACGTCAGCCGGGCCGTGGTCACCGAGGCGAGCCAGCCGCCGGCCAGCCCGCTGCCGACCAGGGCGACGCTCTCGATCAACCGGATCCGCCCGATCCGCCGGGCGAACGCGGCCCCGCTCCCGGTGTGCTCGACCACGGTGTCGTACACCATCGCGTCGACCGTCCCGGAGGTGAGCGCGAAGTAGACGCCGAGCACCGCGACGCAGACGAGGTAGCCGGTGACGTCGGTGCTCAAGCCGCCCAGCAGCACACTGATCATCAGCGCCGCGGTGCCGATGATCATCACGCCGCGGCGACTCCACCGGTCGGCCAGGATGCCGGACGGGATCTCGACCACCGGCACCACCGCCGCATAGGTCGCCGCCATCACGCCGATCGTGAACGGCTGGAAGCCGAGTTCACCGAGGAACAGCTTCTCGATCGGCACCCAGAGCCCGAACCCGGCGAGGAACACCGAGACGTGCAGCGGGAGCAGCCGGCGCGCCAGCGAGACGTGAGAGTTCATGATCGGTAGTCCCGCCCCCGCCGGATTCGTTACAGTCCAGGCATGTCCGCGGCCGGGTACGACGAGCAGGCCACCCTGGCGGCGCTGCGGGCCGGCGACGAGGCGGCGTTCGCGACGCTGGTGCGGCGGCACCACGCCTCGATGGTGCGGATCGCGCGCGCGTACGTGAGGACGGCCGACGCCGCCGAGGAGGTCGCGCAGGAGGCCTGGCTCGGGGTGCTGCGCGGGCTGGACGGGTTCGAGGGCCGCGCGTCGCTGCGCACCTGGATCTTCCGGATCCTCACCAACACTGCAAAGACCCGCGGCGTCCGGGACCGGCGGACGATCCCGTTCTCCGCCCTGGAACCGGACGACGGCACCACCCAGCCCGACCGGTTCCTGCCCGATGATCACGATCGCTGGCCGGGACACTGGGCGGTGCTGCCGGATCCCTGGCCGGAGGACCGGCTGGTCGGCGCCGAAACGGCAGCGCGCCTGCAGCGGGCGATCGACGACCTGCCGGCCGGCCAGCGTGCCGTGATCACGCTGCGCGACGTGGAGGGACTCGGTTCGGCCGAGGTGTGTAACGTTCTGGAGCTCACCGAGACCAATCAACGGGTGCTGCTGCACCGGGCCCGGACCCGGGTCCGGGCCGCGCTGGAGGACTATCTCGCGGAGGAGGTGCCGTGACCACGGAATTGACCTGCCGGGAACTGGTCGGGCTGATCACCGACTACCTGGAGGGCGCGCTGCCCGAACCGGACGCGCGCCGGTTCGACAGCCACCTGACCGGCTGCGACGGCTGCACGACCTATCTGGAGCAGTTCCGCCGGACGATCGGGCTGGCCGGCCGGCTGGAACCGGCCGACCTGGATCCGGCGGCGGAATCCACCCTGCGTTCGGCCTTCGAGGACTGGAAGAACGGCCGCTGATCAACGACGTGGGACGCTGAACGCGAGCAAGATCACCGCGCCGATGGCCAGCACGGCCAGGACACCGAACATGGCGGGGTAGCCGCCGAGCAGCACCGCCAGCGTGGCACCGATCCAGGGAGCCAGAGCGGACGCGACGGTGACCGGCGCCGCCAGCACACCGGAGATCCTGCCGTACGCCAGCGCACCCCACCGGTCCGGCACCGCGGTCGCCTGCAGCAGCGTGCCGATGCCGCGGGCGACGCCGGCGATCATGGCGATCGCGATCAGCGCTCCGACCGGCCCGGGCACCAGGGCCAGCGCGGCCGTGCTCACCGCCGCCAGTCCGAAGATGATCAAGGTACGGGCTCGTACCCCGATGCGCCGGGCCAGCGCCGGATAGAACAGCCGCCCGGCGACCTGGCCGACCCCGCCGAGACCGAGCGTCCAGGCGGCCAGGGCACTGCTCATGCCGCGCTCGGCGAGCAGCGCGACCAGGTTGATCACGACGGCGAACACGGCCAGCGAGGCGACCGTCAGCCCGACGGTCAGGAACCAGAACTGGCGACTGCCGAGCACGGCCCGGACATGATCATCGACGCCGACCTCGAGCCGGGAACCGTGCTGATGGTCGGCGGGCCAGTGCCGCCGCAGCACGACCGCGTGTACCGGGATCGTGATCACCGCCAGCAGGACGGCCAGCACCGCGAACACGGTGCGCCAGCCCAGCTGCGCGTTCAGAGCTTCGGTGAGCGGGGCGAAGACGGTGCTGGCGAGTCCGGCGACCAGGGTGACGGCGGTCAGGGCGCGGAGCCGGCGAGGCCCGTACCAGCGGGTCAGGGCGGCGAACGCGGGCTGGTAGAGCACGCCGGCCATGGCCACCCCGGCCAGCAGCCAGCCGAGGGCGAAGACGACCAGGTTCGGCGACCAGGAGATCACGGCGCAGGCCAGCACGGCGAGCACCGACCCGAGCGTCATGATCAACCGCGGCCCGTGCCGGTCCAGCAACCGGCCGACCGGGATCCCGACCACCGCGGCGACCACCAGAGCGCCGGAGAAGGCGGCGGTGGTCAGCGAGGGAGACCAGCCGGTCTGGGCGCGGATCGACGGCGCCAGCACCGGGAACGCGTAGTAGAGCACGCCCCAGCTGACGATCTCGGTCACGCACAGACCGGTCAGGACCGTGCCGAGGCGCGGCTGCCTCGCTCCGTCACCCGCCTCCGGTCCTCGCATCCGGGCCATTCTGCCCGGACCCGGTCAGTCGGCCGCGACGATCTCGTCCAGCACGGCCCACGGGTCGGTGCCGGTGCCGCTGTCCAGAGCGGTGATCCGCCGGCGCAGGGTCCAGGTCTGGCCGGCGGCCAGGGTGACCTCGCGCAGGCTCATGATCCAGTTCCCGTTGCCGTACGCCGTGAACTCCGAGTCCTCGTAGACGATCCCGTAGGTCTGCCGGTCGCTGCCGGTCATCCCGATCCACGGTCCGGTCGGCCGGTAGTCGGCTGGATTCGCGTACGGCGTCGAGATCGTGCCGTGGCCCGGCACACCGCTGCGCTGGCCCGGTCCGTCATGATCAACGGCGTCGCCGACCCAGACCGTGACCGCCGCCGTGCCGGTGTTGGTCAGGGTGGTCTCGACGCCGATCCACGGCTGATCGGCGGCGGCATAGCGGGTGGCGACGGTGATCCCGGTCGCCTCGGCCGCGGCACCGCTGCTGGTGATCACCGCCGCGGCCTCGTCGGCGGCGACCTGATCGCACCGGACCAGCCCGCGCTGCCACGCCTCCGTCCCGGTGGGCCGGCTGGTGGCGACCAGGCCGAGGTTGATCCAGTCGAGTTGATCAAGGTGGCCGATGCCGGCCAGGTTGATCGGCTTGCCGGCGGTGGCCCCGGGCAGTTGCGGGTCGGCGAACTGGGCCGCCACGGTCATCGCCACGCTGCCGTTGCCGATCACCAGATCCTTGCCGGTGCCCTCGGCGTTCGGCCCGGGCAGGTAGCGCCCGGCGCCGGCGAAGGGTCCGTCGATCGGTTCCAGGGTGAAGTCGCCGTCGACGGTGCCGCCGGACTCGACGGTGATCTCCCGGCCGGCGGATCCGTACCCGACGGCGTGCGCCTCGAGGCGGTAGCTGCCCGGCGGCACGAACAGGTGCCAGCGGCCGTTGCCGTCGGTCCAGGTCCTGATCATGGTCGTCCCGTCGGCGCGGCGGACCAGCACCTCGGCGTTGATCAAGCCGGCCGTCCCGTCCCGGACCACTCCGGCGATCCCGTCCGCGGCGCCGACCTGACGCGCTCCCGGCTCTCCGTTGCGTACCTCGAACCGGGCCAGCGTGTACGCCGCCGAGGCTCCGTCGCCGGGCGACAGGACGATCCGCAGGTCGGCCTGCCAGCGGTCCGGGGTGACGTCGCAGAGCACGTACCCGCGATAGCCGCCCTCGTAGAACTTGACGTGCGGATTGGCCGGTAGCCCCTGCCGTACCGCGGCGTCCCAGCCGATGCCGGACGAGATCGAGGTCGCGATGAACTCGCTGGCCAGCACCTCCGAGGTCGGGTCGTCGAAGTCGGCCAGGACGTCGTTGACCCAGGCCGAGTGCCAGTCGCCGCCGATGATCACCGGGTTCGACGGGCGGTGTTTCTGCAGGGCGTCCAGGATCCGTTGCCGGGCGGCCGGATAGCCGTCCCACTGATCAAGGTTGTACGCCAGCCCGGGCCCGAGGTCGTAGTCGAACTTGGCGAAGATCGTCTGCTGCGCGATCACGTTCCACCGGGCGGTCGAGGTGGCCAGCCCGTCCAGCAGCCAGCGCTCCTGCTCCGGCCCGGTCATCGTCCGGTCCTCGTCGTACATCGCGTCACAGGGCGGCGTGTTCATGCCGTCGCCGCAGGCCTGGTCACTGCGGTACTGCCGGGTGTCCAGCACGGAGAACTCGGCCAGCCGGCCCCAGCGGAACCGCCGGTAGACCTTCCAGTCCGCACCCAACGGCCGCGTCCGCATCGGCAGGTGCTCGTAGTAGGCCTGGAACGCGTTGCTCTGCCGCTCCGCCCAGGGCGTGCCGTCCGGGCTGCCCTGATGATCATCGGCCCAGTTGTTCAGGACCTCGTGATCATCCCAGACGGTGACGAACGGGAACCGGGCGTGGACGTCCCGGAGATCGGGTGAGGACTTGTAGAGGGCGTGCAGCCGGCGGAACTCGGCCAGGCTGCCGGCCGCCGTCTCGTAGATGTAGTCACCGAGATGGACGACGAGATCGACCTCCTGTTCGGCAAGATCACGATAGGCCGAGTAGCGGCCGCCGGCCCAGGCCTGGCAGGAGACGAAGGCGAACCGGAGCTGTTCGGCGCGGTCCTGGGCGAGCGGCAGGGTGCGGGTCCGGCCGACCCGGCTGGTCGCACCCGCGGACGTGAAGCGGTACCAGTACCAGGAGTTCGGCCGGAGCCCGTCGACCACCACCTGGACGGCATGGGCCCGCTCGGGCCGGGCCTGCGCGACGCCGGTCTTGACGATCTTGGTGAAGCCCTCGTCCTGGGCCACCTCCCAGCCGACCGGGATCACCCGGTCCGGCATCCCGCCGCCGGCCGCCGGATCGTTCGCGAGCCGGGTCCACAGCGCGACGCTGGACGGGTCCGGATCCGCCGAGGCGACTCCGAGGGTGAACGGCGCCGGGTCCAGCGACGCGGCGGCCGCCGATTCCTGCCACAACGCCTGGGCGCCGACCGTGGTCGCGGCGGCGCCGCCGGCGAGCACGAGGAACCGGCGCCGGTCCAATAGGTTCATGATCACGAGCATCCCCCTGGGTCTGGTGAGCACAGGCCTGCCGGTCATCCTGCCCGGCCTGCGCGAGCAGGAACAGACTTGACGGTTGCGCTGACGTGGCGCTGACGTGGCCGGCGGGTGTCTTGACTCTCGGGCGGCCCGAGACTCGATAGTGGTTCACGTGGACGACGAACTGATGGCGATCGGCCGTTTTGCCAGGCTGAGTGGGGTTTCGGTGCACGCGCTGCGCCACTACGACGAGGTCGGGCTGCTCCGGCCGGCCGAGGTGGACGGCGACACCAGTTATCGCCGCTACCGACCCGAACAGCTCCGGCTGGCCAAGCTGATCCGGGCACTGCGCGGGCTCGACCTGCCGATCGAGATGGTCCGGCAGGTGCTGGACAGCGACGAGGCGGCGGCCGAGCAGGTGCTGCTCGAGCACCGCCGCCGATTGCAGTTGGAGCGGAGCCACCTGGACATCCGGATTGCGGATGTCACCCGATTCCTCCAGAAGGGACTCACCATGCCCACCTTGCCCACCGGCTGCCGGCCGGTTCAGCTCAAGCTCAGAGTGAACGACCGCGAGGCCTCGTTGCCGCTCTATCGCGACGCGCTCGGCCTGCCGTTCCAGGTCGCGCGGCGGACCAGCCACAGCAACGCGTCGGCGCTCACCTTCGGCACCTACGGGGAGGACGACTTCTTCCTGATCTGGCTGTTCGACGATCCGCAGCGATCCGACCTGCCCGGCCCGACCACGTTCGGGCTGCTCGTCGAAGATCTTGACCGAACCCACGCGGCGGCCGTCGCTGCCGGTGCGGTCGAGGTGACCAGCCCGCATACCCCGGAAGGCATGCCGCGCTGCTCGGCGATCAAGGACGCCGACGGCAACTGGATCTGGCTCTATCAGGGTGAGCCCGGGCCGGCGGCGCCGTGCCAGCTGAAGATCGCCGTCGACGATCTCGAACGCAGCATCGCCTTCTACACAACGGTCTTCGGGGGTCCGTACGAGACCGTACGGCGGACCGAGGGTGGCGACTATTCGGCGATCACCTTCGGCGAGTACGGCAAGCCGGGCTTCTTCCTGCTGCACCTGATCGATGATCACGAACGGTTCGACCGGCCGGGGAAGGCCACCTTCTCGTTCCTGGTGGATGATCTTGACGCTGTGCACGCCCGGGCCCTGGCCGCCGGAGCCACGGAATTGCACCCGCCGGCCGACGCGGAGGGGATGCCGCGGGGCTCCGGCCTGCTCGACCCGGACGGCAACCAGGTGGGTCTCGCCCAGGGCTGATCGGCGGGACCGGGCCGCCGGCTGAGGCAGGATGGGCCGATGACCAGCACCGGGCCGGACGTCGCGGCGTCGATCGCGGCGTCCATGATCGAGATCCCGGCCGGCTGGATCCGGCTGGTCGACGAGGGCAGCCGGCGCCGCTGGCCGGTCGACCTGGAGCCGTACGCCCTCGCCGCCCGGCCGGTCACCCGGGCGAACCTGGCCGGCCTGACCGGGACCTGGCCGGACGGGCCCGGCGAGCCGGACGCACCCGCGACCGAACTCTCCTGGCTGGACGCCCTGGCCCTCTGCAACACCCTCTCGGTGACTGCCGGACTGCGGCCCTGCTACCTGATCGGCGACGACCGCGACGGGTTGACCGCGACCTGGGACCGGACCGCCGACGGCTACCGGCTGCCGACCGAGGCCGAATGGGAGTACGCGTGCCGGGCCGGTGACCCCGGTGATCGCTACGGCGAGTTGGACGAGATCGCCTGGCATCGCGGCAATTCCGGCGGCACCCCGCGCCCGGTCGCGACCCGGGCGCCGAACGCCTGGGGCCTGTCCGATCTGATCGGCAACGTCTGGGAATGGTGCTGGGACCTGTTCGACCCGGACGTCTGCGGTCCGTACCGGGTGTTCCGGGGCGGCGGCTGGAATGATCAACCGCGGGCCCTCCGGGCCTCCTGCCGGCGGAAGAGTCACCCGACGTTCCGGATGGATGATCTTGGTTTCCGCCTGGCCCGGTCGCGACCCGGTGGCAGCTCAGCGGTAGTCGGCGAATAGTCGCCGTTCGAGCCCGTCGACCGTCACCGGCCCGCCGTACGGCACGATCCACTGCGGACGGGTGTGCCCGAACGGCGGGCCGACGACCACGACCGCTTCGGGGTTGTAGGACGCCACGACGTCGACCGCGACGTCCCGCTGGTCCCGTCGATACCCGCGCTGTTCGGCTTCGGTCGGCTGCAGCGTCAGGCTGGTCGCCGGCGGCCGGGCGACGACCACGGCGGCGATCACGGCCAGGATGCCGCGCTCACCGAGCGATCGCAGGATCCGGCCGAACTCGCGAGCGGGGATCAAGTCCTCCGACGACTCCAGGAGCAGCACGGCGCCCCGCAGAGCGGACGGATCGTTCGGGAAGCGGCCGGCCGTGAGCATCCACTGCAACACCTCGATGCAGCCGCCCCAGGAGGGTCCCGTCACCGCACGGCTTGGTCCCGCCCAGTGCCAGGGCTCGGTCGGGTGCCGGTCGCCGAACTCGACCAGTGCCCGCGGGTCCGCCCAGTCCCGGCCGAAGTCCTCCGATTCACCAGGCTCGGTGAGCTCCAGTCGTTCCCCGGTGATCAACGCGGCCCGCAGGGATCGGGCCTGGATCGGGTCGACTTCCGGTCCGGGGCCGAGCTGAAGCTGGGTGGATCCTCCGTGGAATCCGGCCACCCCGTGCGTCCACATCCAGTGCAGAAGATTCGTGCTGTCGCTGTAGCCGAGGAACGGCTTCGGATCGTTGATCAACGCCTCGGAGTTCAGGTACGGAATCACCGTGAGCTGATCATCGCCGCCCAAGGTCGTCACCAGCCCCCGGATGGATCGATCGCCGAAGGCGGCGTTCAGATCGTCCGCGCGCTCGCGCGGCGACGCATCGAGCTTGCGGGTGGTGGGGAACTCCACCGGCACCAACCCGGTCAAGGACGCCAGCCGCTCCAGGGCCTGCTCGTGCACGGTCGGAGCGATCGCCGGCGCGGCGAACGAGGGCGACAGGACGGCGACCTTGTCACCCGGGCGGGCCTTGGGTGGAGACAGCAGATCCACACCCAGACCCTAGGCTGAGCGCATGACAGCGTCCAGGGTCGCGATCTTCTCCGATGTCCATGGCAACGTTCCGGCGCTGGAAGCGGTGCTCGCGGATGCGGCGGCTGCCGGGGTCGACGAATACTGGATCATCGGTGATCTTGTCGCGAACGGGCCGCGGCCGGCCGAGACGCTGAGTCGGCTGACGGAACTGCCGAACACCAAGATCATCCGGGGCAACACGGATCGCTACACGGTGACCGGGGAGCATCCGCGGGTGGCGGGGTCGATCGAGACCGTACGGACGCCGGAGGAGATCGGGGTGCTGCTGCGTACGGTGGCGGCGATCTCCTGGACCCGGGGCGTGGTCACCGAGGCCGGATTCCTTGCCTGGTTGGGAGCGCTGCCGCTGGATGCGCGGGTTACGCTGCCGGACGGCACCCGGGTACTGCTGGTACACGCGGCACCGGGCACGGATGACGGGCCGGGGATCAGTCCGGCGATGTCCGACGACGAGGTGCGCGCGGCGGTCGCCGGTGCGGAGGCGGAGTTGATCTTCGTCGGGCACACGCACAAGCCGCTCGATCGTACGGTGGACGGGATCCGAGTGATCAACTCCGGCAGCGTGAGCCTGCCGGCGTCGGCCGAGCGCCGGGCCTGCTGGACCCTGCTCACCGCCGACGACCGAGGTCACACGATCGAACCGCGACGGGTCGACTATGACCTGGACGAGGTACTGGCCGACCTGCAACGGGTCAGCCATCCGTCGGCCGACTGGTTGCAGGAGAAGTTCCGCAGTCAGCCGGCCAGATAGGCGTCGGCCAGCTCCTTCGGCGCCTTGGCCAGCCAGGCGTCGATGATCAACTCGCGGAGTTCCTTGCGGCCGACCGTCTCCAGCTGGATCAGTACCGCGGCGAAGCCGTTGAAGTGCGGGATCGTGAAGACGGCGTCGGAGCTTCCGGCCAGTACCGCCTCCTTCTCGGCCAGGTCGCCGACACCCACCGCGAGGATCGGCCCGGCGGGCGGCGTCTCGTCGCCGAACCGCTTCACGTCGGCCTTGCTGAACGGCCGGTCCCAGGCGAAGGACTGCTTGCGCACGAACCAGGTCTGGTGACCGTGCCGCTCGCCGACGGTCACCTCGGGCAGCTCGGCGATGATCTTCTCGACATCCTTGAGGGTCGCCATGATCGCGACCCTACGCCGACGGGACGAGCCCGTCGAGGACGGCGCTGAGCTCGGCCCGGACCTCGGCCGGGAGGGTGGCGGCGGGCGGCACCAAAGCGTCGGAACAGATCCCGGCCCAGGCCAGCGCGGCCTTCCAGCCGGCCGGCGACTGGCCGACCCGGCAGGCCGTCACGATCGCCGTCAGCTCCCGCTGGGCCCGCCCGGCGGCCGCCAGATCACCGGCCGTGACCGCGTCCTGGACGGCCCGGCCGAGCCGCGGCACCAGGTTCATCCCGGCGGCGATCATGCCGTGTGCGCCGGCGACGAGCGATGCCAGCTGCAGGGTGTCGCTTCCGGTCAGCACCGCGAGGTTGGCGTCCGCGGTGGCCCGCAGCACCTGCTGCAGGTACTCCACGTCGCGGCTGCTGTCCTTGATCCCGATCACGTTCGGCAGCGCCGCCAGCTCGGCCACGGCGCCCGGGGCGATGCTGATCTTGGTCATCGCCGGGATGTTGTACAGCACCAGCGGTGCGCCGGTCTCCTCGGCGACGATCCGATACCAGGCGATCACTTCGGCCGGCGCCTGCGGATAGTACGGCGACGGCGCCAGCAGCACCGCGCTCGCGCCGGCGGCGGCCAGCTCGGCCACCTCGGCGACGGCGTCCGGCAGGTTCAGCGCCGACGCGGCCGGCACGACGATCCGGTCCGGCCCGACCCGCTCCCGTACCGACTGCAGGACGGTGAGCCGCTGGGACCGGGTGAGTCGCGGTCCCTCGCCGGTCGAACCGGTTGGGCAGATCCCGTCGATCCCGCCACCGACGACCCGGTCCAGCAACCGGGACAAACCGGCCGGATCAAGATCACCCGTGGTCGGGTCGATCGGCGTCGCCAGCGCGACATGGACCCCGTGCAGCTGTTCGGTCTTGATCAAGATCATCACCCACTCTGCCTCAGCGGCAAGCCTATCGCCTAGATTGATGATCATGACGGGTGAATTCACAGGTCGGATCGTTTCTCCGGACGCTCGGGCCACCCGGGCAGGCGAACAGGTGCTGGCCGACGGCGGCAGCGCGGCCGACGCGGTGATCGCGACCGCCGCGGTGCTCTGCGTCGTGTCCCCGCACATGGTGACGATCGGCGGCGACAGCTGGACCCTGGCCGGGTCGGCCGACGGCTCCGTCGTGGCGATCAACGGGACCGGGCGAGCCCCGTACGGCCTCACCCCGGAGCACCTTCGCGGACTGGGGCACACCGTCATGCCGGGGTCGGGCGTGCACAGCATCAGCGTGCCCGGGCTGCCGTCGGCCTGGCACGAACTGCACCTCCGGTACGGCAGCCGGCCGCTCGCCGAACTGCTGCAGCCCGCGATCGCCCTGGCCCGGGACGGCGCCGAGGTCGCGCCGAGCATGGCCCGCGACCTGGCCCAGTACGCCGACCGGCTGGCCGGCGATCCCGGCGCCCGGGCCCTGTTCCTGACCGCGGACGGCTCCGCGCCGGCCGAGGGCGACCGGTTCCGTCAGCCGGCCCTGGCCGCGAGCCTGACGGCCCTGGCCAACGAGGGCGTGGCTGCGCTGTACGGCGGCGAGCTCGGGGCCGCGTATGCCGAAGGGCTGGCGGCTCTCGGTGGCACGATGACCAGGGACGACCTGGCCGGGCACCAGGCCGACGTGGTGGCGCCACTGACCCTGCGCTGGCAGGACGCCGAGGTGATCACGGCGCCGCCCAACTCGCAGGGTTTCGGGCTGCTGAAGATGCTGGCGCTGGCCGAGGCGCTCGGCCTGACCGATCCGCTGGACCCGGCCCAGACCGCGGCGTTCGTCCGGGCCTACGAGCTCGCCGGGGCCCAGCGGGACGCCCGGTCCGCCGATCCCGAGGCCGTCGAGGTCGACCTGGCCGCGGTGCTCGACCCGGAGGTGGTCCGGCGGGACGCGGCCGCGCTGGGCTCGGCGACCGGCGCCGGCGCGCCGGACCCGGTCCGGCTGGACGGCGACACGATCGGGATCGCCGCGGTGGACGGTGCCGGGCTGTGGATCAGTTCGCTGCAGAGCGTGGCGGGGACCTTCGGGTCGCTCGTCGTCGAACCGGCCACCGGCATCCTCGGCCACAACCGGGCCGGCGGGTTCAGCCTGGACCCGGCCCGTCCGGGCGTGCTGGCGGGTGGCCGGCGACCGCCGCACACCCTGATGCCGTGCCTGGTCCGGCGCGGCGGCCGGCTGGACACCACCGTCGCCACCATGGGCGGCCGGAGCCAGCCGGCGATCGCGGCCCAGCTGCTGGCCCGGCTGGCCGGTGGCGCCACCGCCGACGCGGCCCTGCAGGCCCCGCGGTTCGTCGTCACGCCGGGCACCGGTCCCGACGGCGGGCCGGAGGTGCTGGTCGAGGCCGCCGCTCCCGACGCGGTCCGGGAGGTGCTGGCCGCGGAGTTCGGCGCGCAGGTGATCGACGGGCTGGACAACCGGTTCGGCCACGCCCACCTGGTCCGGGCGACCGAGGGTGGGTTGGATGCCGGGACGGACCCGCGAGCAGACGGGAGTTAGGGTCTCCTTCATGACCCCGCGCCTGCTCTACCGGATCGTCGCGACGGCCGAAGCGATCACCTGGACGGTGTTGATCATCGGTCTGATCCTGCGCGCGGCCGGCGTCACCGAGCTCGGCGTCCGGATCGGCGGCGGCGTGCACGGGTTCGCGTTCCTCTGCTACGTCCTGGTGACACTCTTCGCCGGACTGAACCTGAGTTGGCGGCCCAAGATCATTCTGGCCGGGCTCGGCTCGGCGATCGTGCCCTGGGCGACGATCGGTTTCGACCGCTGGGCGGAACGGCGCGGGCTGCTCGACGGCGACTGGCAACGCGAGGGCGAGGGCCGGCTGGCCCGGCTGACCGGCTGGGTGCTGCGGCATCCGCTGCCGGCCGCGGCGATAGCGCTGGCCGCCGTCGTGGTGGTGTTCGGCACCCTGCTCTGGCTCGGCCCGCCGTCCGGCTGGCCGACGCGGTTCAGCTGACGGATCCGTACGTGGCAAAGAATCCGGCCCAAGGGCTGCTGCGCACCGTCCTGCGCAACCAACGTCGCCGTACCCTCGTCGGCGGCCTGCTGGTCACCTCGCACCAGGTCTGCGAGGCCCTGGTCCCGTTGGCGATCGGCCTCACCATCGATCTCGCGGTGTCGACCGGCGATCCGACGTCCATGATCATCGCCGTGGCCGGCGTGCTCGGACTGTTCGCCGTGCTGGCCTTCTCGGCGTCGTACGGCTATCGCACGATCGACACCGCCGCGTACACGGAGGCGCACCGGCTGCGCTCCGACGCCGTCCACGGGGTGCTCGCCGACCCGGACCGCGGCTCCGACCGGCGGACCGGCGAACTGCTCTCGATCGCCACCTCGGACGCGCTGGCGACCGCGCGGGTGAGCAACAACGCGGCGGTCCTGTTCGCCGCCTCGGCGGGCATGATCGTGTCGATCGTCGTGCTGCTCCGGGTCGACCTGGTGCTCGGCCTGGCCCTGGTGATCGTCGTACCGCTGCTGCTGTTCGGTGTCGACCGGCTCAGCCCGTGGCTGGAGCGCCGGCTGCACGCCCAGCAGCAGACCGGCGGACTCGCCGCGGCCACCGCCGCCGAGCTGGTGGCCGGGCTGCGTCCGCTGCGCGGGTTCGGTGGCGTCGGCGAGGCGATCCGGCGGTACGGGTTCGCCAGCCGCGCCTCGCTCGACGCGACGCGGGCCGCCGCGACCGCCTCCGCAGTGGTGACCGGCTCGGGCCTGCTCGCCACCGGGCTGATCATGGCCGGTACCTCGATCGCGGCCGTGCTGATGGCGCTGGCCGGCCGGATCACCGTGGGCGAGCTGGTCACGGTGGTGGCGATGGTCTCGTTCCTGGCCGACCCGGTCCGTACCGTCGCTTCCTGCATCGCGGGCCTGGCGGCGGCCCGGGCCAGCGCCGCCCGGCTGGTGCCGCTCCTGGGTCGGACCGGCAGCGCTGAGGCGCCGGAGGCGGCAGCAGGGCCGTTGATCTTCGACCGGCTCGGCGCCGGGCCGGTGCGCGGACTCGGGCTGACGATCAAGCCGGGCACGCTGACCGGAATCGCGTACGCCGACCCGGCCGCGGCGACCGCTGTGCTCGGCATGATCACCGGCGAATCCGTACCGGAGCAGGGATCTGTGACCTGGGCCGGCCGGCCGACCGCCGAGCTGCCGGCCGCCGAACTGCGCCGCAACCTGCTCGCCGAACCGCACGCCACCGAACTGCTCGGCGGCAGTCTCGGCGAGGCCCTGCGGACCGACGAACGCCCGGTCGAACCGGCGATCCGGACCGCGGCGCTGGCCGCGGCCGGGGCGGACGACGTGATCACCAGCCTCAGCCACGGCTCCGGCGACGACGATCCGGATCGGATGATCTTGCTCGACCAGGCCGCGAACCTGTCCGGCGGGCAGCGGCAGCGGGTCGCCCTGGCTCGGGCCCTCGCCGCCGGCCGCCCGGTCCTGGTGCTGCACGACCCGCTGACCGCCGTCGACGCGGTCACCGAGGAACAGGTGTCCGGTCGGCTCCGGGAGGCCCGGCACCAGATCACGCCCGGTGCGGCGACGGTCGTCCTGACCACGTCGCCGGCACTGCTGGCCCGGTGCGACCAGGTCGCCTGGTTGCCCGCCGAAGGGCCGGCCACCGTCGCCGACCATGATCAACTGCTGGCCGATCCCGACTATGCGGCGGTGGTGCTGCGATGACCACGGCGACCGGGGAACTGCTGCCGATCGCGACCGGCCGGGTCACGGCGCGGACCGTGCTGCGGCAGGTGCTGGCCCACCCGAACCAGCTGGTGCCGGCGCTGCTGCTCAGCCTGGCCAGCAGTGCCGGCACGGTGGCGCTGCCGATCCTGCTCGGTGCTCTGGTCGACCAGGTACCGATCGTGGCGCGGACCGGGGACACGGGTCCGCTGGCCGGGCTGATCGTCGCGCTGGTGCTGGTGATGCTGGCCGGCGTGGTGCTGACGGCGGCGGCCGGCCGGGCCCTGCAGCGACTGGCCGCCCAGGTCGGCGCGGACCTCCGGGAACGGGTCGTCGAGCGGGCGCTGCGGCTGGACACCCGGGTGCTCGAGCGGGCCGGTCACGGCGACATCGCGTCCCGGGTGACCGACGACGTCGAGCTGTTCATGGAGGCCATCCCGGTGCTGTCCGGGGTGACCGCGGCGTTGATCACGGTGGTGGTCGCGGCGGTCGGCTTCGTCAGCCTGGACTGGCGGCTGGCGCTCGCCTTCGCCGCCGTCCTGCCGGTGCACGTGATCGGGCTGCGCTGGTATCTGCCGCAGGCCGGTCCCCGCTATGCGGCCGAGCGCCGGCTGGCCGCGGAACGGTCCCGGGTGCTGCTGTCCTCGCTGCGTGGGCGGCCCACCGTGCAGGCCTACCAGATGGCGGAACTCCAGTCCGGCCGGCTGCGCCGGGCCTCGGCGTCGGCGCTGGAGGCCACGGTCGGGCTGATCCGGCTGGTGGCCAAGTTCGGCCTGTGCCTGAACGGGGCCGAGGCGGTCGGGCTGAGCGCGGTGCTGGCGACCGGCTTCCTGCTGGTCAACGCCGACCTGGTCAGCGTCGGCGCGGTGACCGCCGCGGCGTTGCTGTTCCATCGGCTGTTCGGGCCGCTCGGCTGGCTGCTGATGTCGGTGGACGACCTGCAGCGGGCCGGTGCGGCGCTGTCCCGGATGGTCGGGGTGGCCGGGATTCCCGATCCTGAGCCGGCTCCGTTGCCGTCGCCGCGCGGTCCGGTGACGGTGCGGGCGGTCGGAGTTGATCATGCCTATGTCGAGGGCCGGCTGGTGCTGGATCGAGTTGATCTTGAGCTGCCGGCCGGAGGTTCGGTGGCCCTGGTCGGCGCCAGCGGGGCGGGCAAGACCACCCTGGCCGGCATCATCGGCGGTGCGATCACGCCGACCCAGGGCCGGGTCGCGATCAGTGACGGCGAGCGGGAGTTGATCTTGTCCGCCGACACCGTGGTGGACGAGGACGAGCTGCGTGACTGGGTCGGCATCGTGGCCCAGGAGACGTACGTCTTCACCGGGACCCTGCGCGAGGAACTGACCCTGGCCCGGCCGGGCATCACCGACGACGAGATCTGGATGATCTTGGAACGGGTCGTCGCCGACGGTTGGGTACGGGCGCTGCCGGACGGCCTGGACACGCCGGTCGGGCCGAACACCGCCGTGCTCAGCGCGGCTCACGTACAGCAGCTGGCGCTGGCCCGGCTGCTGGCCCGCAACCCGCCGCTGGTCGTGCTGGACGAGGCGACCGCGGAGGCGGGCAGCGCCGGCGCACGGCAGTTGGAGGCGGCCGGCCGGGCGTTGATCAAGGATCGGACCGCGCTGGTCGTCGCGCACCGGCTGACCCAGGCCCGGGAGTGCGACCGGATCGTCGTCCTGGACGACGGCAAGATCGTCGAGGCCGGCAGTCACGACGAACTGGTCGCCGCCGGCGGCCGCTACGCCGCGCTGTGGGCCAGCTGGTCGGCCCACTGAGTCTTGATCACTGAACCTTGATCACAGGGCCTTGATCTCGGCGAGCAGCTTGCTCATCGTGTCCTTCGCGTCGCCGAACAGCAGCGTCGTGGTCGGCGCGAAGAGCAGCTCGTTCTCGATCCCGGCGAACCCCGGCCGCATCGACCGCTTCATGAAGACCACCTGCCGGGCCTGGTTCACCTTCAAGATCGGCATCCCGTAGATCGGCGCACTCGGGTCGGTCTCGGCGGCCGGGTTGACCACGTCGTTGGCGCCGACCACCAGCACCACGTCGGTCTGGCCGAACTCGCCGTTGATCTCGCTCATCTCCTTGAGCTGCTCGTACGGGACCTGGGCCTCGGCCAGCAGCACGTTCATGTGTCCCGGCATCCGGCCGGCCACCGGATGGATGGCGTAGTCGACCCGGGCGCCGCGCTGCTGCAGCACCTCGACCAGCTGGTGCAGCGTGTGCTGCGCCTGGGCGACCGCCAGGCCGTAGCCGGGGACGATGATCACCCGGTTCGCGTACCCGAGCAGGATCGCGACATCGACGGGTCCCGCGGACCGCACCGGCCGGTCGCTGGCCGTCGTCGCACCGAGGGTGGACCCGCCGCGGAGCGCCCCGAACAGGGTGCTGAACAGTGATCGGCCCATCGCCCGGGCCATCAAGATCGTCAACAGGGTGCCGGCCGCGCCGACCAGGGTGCCGGCGACCAGGAGCAGCAGGTTCTCGAAGACGTAGCCGGTGGCGGCGACGCTCAGGCCGGTGAACGCGTTGAGCAGCGAGATCACGATCGGTACGTCCGCGCCGCCGACCGGCAGCACCAGCAGGACGCCGAGGGTGAGGCCGAGCAGCGTGAGCAGGCCGCCGACCGCCACCGACGGGACCAGCACCACGCCGACCGCGGCGCCGAGGGCGGCGATCAGGCAGGCGACGTACGCGATCGGGTAGCCGAGGAAGGTGACCGGCCGGGTGGTCATCCACTCCTGCAACTTGAGGAACGTGACGATCGACCCGGCGAAGCTGATCGAGCCGACCAAGATCGTGAACGCGGTCGCGATCAGGTCGATCAGAGCGGGCCGTTGGTCGGTCATGGCGCCGAGCTCGACCAGGGCGATGATCGCCGCCGCGCCGCCGCCGACGCCGTTGAACAGCGCCACCAGCTGCGGCATCCCGGTCATCTTCACCCGGTTCGCGCCGACCACCCCGATCGCCGTACCGACAGCGATCGCCAGCAGGATCGGCAGCACGTGGTCCAGCGGGGCGGAGAAGAAGACGAGCACCACCGCGGCCACCGCGCCGGCCGCCCCGATCAGGTTGCCGCGCCGGGCGGTCCGCGGCGACGACAATCCCTTGAGCGCCAGGATGAAGCAGACCGCGACCGCCAGGTAGCCCAGCTGCACCCAGGTCGGCGTGATCACGACTCGACCTCGTTGCGCCCTGAGCCCGTCGAAGGGCCCCGCCCCGGCAGTTCCTTGCGGCGGGTGAACATCCGCAGCATCCGGTCGGTGACGACGAAGCCGCCGGCCAGGTTGATCGAGGCCAGCACGACCGCCACCAGAGCCAGCACCAGTACCGGTGTCGTGGTCGCGGTGCCGGCGGCCAGGACCGCGCCGATCAAGATCACGCCGTGGATCGCGTTCGCGCCGGACATCAGCGGGGTGTGCAGGGTGGCGGACACCTTCGAGATCGTCTCGATGCCGACGAAGACGGCCAGGACGAAGAAGATCAACCAGACCATCGGGTCGCTCATCGGGGCTGCCCTCTCGTGTCGTCGATCAGGGCGGTGTCGTCGATCAAGATCGCCGCGGGGCCGTGGGTGATCATCCCGTCCCGGGTCAGGCACATGCCGGCCACCACCTCGTCCGCAGGGTCGGGTGCGAACCGCCCGTCGGCGGTCATCAGCATGATCACGTTCGCAACGTTTTGCGCGTACAGGCGGCTGGCCGGTCCGGGCAGCTGGCTCGGGACGTTCGCGCCGCCCCAGACGCGGGCCTGGCCGATCCGGGTGACGGTGCCGGGCTGGACGTCCTCGACGTTGCCGCCGGTGTCCGCAGCGAGGTCGACGATCACCGAGTCCGGCTTCATCCGCTCGATCATCGCCCGGGTGACCAGGATCGGCGGCTTCCGGTTCGGCACCGCGGCCGTGGTGATCACCGCGTCCGCCGCGGCGAGGTAGGGGGTGAGCCGTTCCTGCTGCAGCAGGGCCCGCTCCTCCGACATCTCCCGGGCGTAGCCGCCGGCGCCGTCCAGTGGCGGCAGGCCGAGGTCGATGGCGATCGCGCCCATCGACGCGATCTCCTCCGCCGCGGCCGGCCGGACGTCATAGCCCTTGACCACCGCGCCGAGCCGGCGGGCGGTCGCGATCGCCTGCAGCCCGGCCACCCCGGCGCCGAGCACCACCACCTGGGCCGGCGGGATGGTGCCGGCGGCAGTCATGCTCATCGGGAAGAACTGGTGCAGCATCCCGGCCGCGACGATCGCCCCGCGGTAGCCGCTGACCATGGCCTGCGAGGTCAGCGCGTCCATCGACTGGGCCCGCGAGATCCGCGGCACCAGGTCCATCGCGAACGACGTGATCCGGGCATCCCGGCGGATCCGTACCGCCTCGAGATCCTGGGTGTACGGCAGGAAGGACAGCGTCGCCGTCCCGGGCGGCAGGCCGGCAACCAGCTCGGCGGGCAGCGGCTGCACGCCGATGATCAACTCCGCACCCTGCAGCGCGTCCTCGGTGATCGTCGCCCCGGCGGCCGCGTAGGCGTCGTCGGTGATCATGGCGCCCTGGCCGGCCCCGGGTTGCACGGCGAGCTCGTACCCGGCGGTGATCAGGCCACCGACCAGTTCGGGCACCATCGCCACCCGGGCCTCGCCCGGGGCAGACTCCCTCGCCAGCGCGATCCGCACACCGCGAATCTAGCCGACCGGATCGAGTACCGCCGTGATCTCGGCGCGAATCAGGGCGCGCAGGGTGTCGGGGTCGATCGGGCCGGCCCGCCGGCCGTGCCGCAGCCGGCGCTCGCGGAGCCGTTGCGGACCGGCGCGGTAGAACAGCCGGGCCAGCGCGAGATCCTTCCGCAACCCCGTCTGCTGGAAGGCCGGGCGGTTGGCGGCCCGGTCGAGCAGCTCGGTGGGCAGTTTGGCCCTGGCGCCGGAGAGGAACTGGTGCAAGGGTTCGCGCAGTGCGGGTTCGACGGTGACGGCGTATTCGTCCGGCGCGGACCGGGCCAGCGTCGCCGGCACCTGGGTCCCTTCGCCCGACGCCGCCCAGAGCAGCCGCAGCAGGGCCGTGTAGCCGTCGCTGCAGGCGATGCCGAGCGGCGCTCCATGTCCCTTGCCGAGGTGCGGGAAGCAGCCGTAGCCGCGGCCGGCCGTGGGCAGCGTCGGCGTCAGCACGAACCGAAGTCGATCGTGTTGATCTTGGATCACAGTGAGGTACGGGGAGCGGCGTGCGGTCGCCGGATCGCCGTCGCGGCGGCGCTGCGCGTTGTGGGCCGGCCCCAGCGCGAAGATCAACTCCTCCTCCCGCCAGAACGCCGCCTCCTCGTCGGCGGCGAGCTCCCAGACGATCCGCCGGACCAGGACATACTTCTGGTCCAGCCAGTAGTCGGACGGCTTGGCCGCTGCGTGCTGACGGAGCCGCTGCCGTACGTCGGTCGCCTTGCCCACGTACAGGATGTCGTCCGCCTCGCCGAGAAAGAGATAGACACCGGGCCTCCGCGGCGCCTCAGCGGCCGCCGCGCTGATCACCTCGAGCCCGTCCGGAACCTCCATGAACCCATCCTGGGGCCTCGGCTAGCCCGAGAGTCAAGGACCTGCCAGAGTCGTGCCATGGCGGGGAACCTGTTCATCGTGGCCGGCGGTCAGGCGGCGGGGAAGTCGACGCTGTGCCCGGAGCTGGTCCGGCTCGCGGCCGGTCCGATCGTGCTGGACATGGACGAGCTGCTCGAGGACGGGCAACTGCTGGGACATCGGATCGGGCCGTCCACGGACCCAGAGATCGGGGCCGGCTACGACCGGCTCTGGGTCCGGGTTCTTGATCTTGTCGGCCGGTCCGGGCATCCGGTGATCTTCCTCTGCCCGACTCCGCGGGCAAACGTTTTGGCCGAGGGCAAGCCCTTCGGGCCGCGCGCCCACTGGTCCCGGCTGGCCTGCAGCCGAACCGTTCGCGAGCAGCGACTGTCGGCCCGGGGCTGGTCTGCGGCCGAGATCGCGGAGTTCCTCGACGATCCCGGTCATGCCGAGACCGAGGCACTGATCCCTCGCGAGTTCCGTACCGACCGGTCGACCCCGGCCGAGATCGCCCGCGATGTGCTCGCCTGGGTCGGCGGAGTCAGTCCGGCGTGAAGGGCGTCAGGCAGAACGGATGACCGGCCGGGTCCAGCAGCACCGTCCATCGCGGATCGGGCTGTTGCGCCGGCCGGCTCGCCCCACAGGCGAGGGCGTACGTGGTCTGCTCGGCAAGATCGAAATCCTTGCTCGACAGATCGAGGTGGACGATCGATCGCCCGGGCCAGTCCGGTCTGCGGTGATCATCAACCCGCTGCGCGATCAGCACCACGGTCCCGGTCCGGACCGCGGCGGCGTCGTCACTGGACCACAGCAGGGTGCCGCCGAGCAGCCTCAGATAGAAGTCGGCGAGTTCGCGGGGATCCGTGCAGTCGAGCGAGATCCCGGCGACCGCCAGGGTGGGGCGGAGACGTTCCATGGGCCGAGTCAACCAGGAGAAACTAGGCTGAGTGGGTGAGCTCGGAGGACGTACGCGACGTCGGCCGGCGTACCGAGCTGGCCGAGGCGGTGATCGCCCGGCTCGCCGCGACACCCGGCGTGGTCGGCGTGCGGTCGTTCGGCAGCCTGGCCTCGGGCGGCGCGGACGCGTACTCCGACATCGATCTCATCGTCGACCTCGACGACATCTCGGACCGGGCCTTCGCCCTGGATCTTCCCGGCCACCTGGCATCGCTCGGCCGGCCGTTGATCACCGGCTGGGGACTGAACCGGCTCCCGGACACGTACGTGCGGACGATCTATCTGGCCGACTATCCGCTCTTCTGGCACCTCGACATCGGCTGCGCCGGCCCGCGCCACGAGGACGATGCTGATCTTGGTCGCCGCTATCACTGGCCGCAGATCTTCAAGATGTGGATCGCGGCGGTCAAGGAACAGGTGCGTGGCCGGCCCGAGCGGACCGACGCCTTCCTGACGCACCTCGAGGCATGGGCCGACCCGTCGCGGTTGACCGGCCCGGCTGCCGTACGGCTCGGGCAGTCCCTGGAGCTTTGCGCCGAACGGGCCCGAGGCCGTGGCGCTCCGTGCGAGGAGGTTTACCTCCGGTGCAGTGAACTGCGCGCTGCCTGGCTGCCGGACTGGACATAGCCATGACTCCGTCGTGGGGTACGGAAAGCTGGCGGGAGGCGGCCGAGCGGTGGGCGAGGGACCGACTCCGAGAACTCGAGACGGAACCGACCGGGCCGATGACCGCCGTCTCCGTCCAGGCATGGTCGGCGGTCTGGCGGCTACCGACCGGCGAGGGCTCGGTGTTGATCAAGCAGACCACCACGGCCCGCAGCACCGAAGGGCTGGCGACAGCCTTCGCCGCCGAATGCGATCCGGGCGTTGTTGATCACCCGCTCGCCGTCGATGCGGCCACGGGCCGGATCCTGCTCCGCGACGGAGGCCCGACCCTCTACGAGGGCGATCCCGATCATCGAGGCGTCCAGGTCGAGACGATCACCGCGCTGCTGGCGGACTACGCCGGACTCCAGCAGGCCACCGTCGGCCGCGACCGGGAAGCCGCCGACGCGGGGATCCCCAGCTGGGACTGCGCCGGCGCCGCCCGGATGGCCGGCGAGCTCGCCGACCGGCTGCACGAGCTCCCGGCCTCGGACCCGAGGTGGATTCCAGCGGCCCAGGTGCGGCTCATCCACTCGGCCGCCTCCGACCTCGACCGGGCGGCCGAGCGTCTCGCAGCCTCGCCGCTACCGCGCTGCCTTGATCACGGCGACCTCTGGCCGGGCAACGCGCTGCCGCCCCGGCCCGGTCGCCCGCGGTACCGGTTGATCGACTTCGGTGACGCCGCCTGGAACCATCCGTTCCTCTCCATGATCATGATGATCATCGAATGCCGGTACCGCTGGTCCGTGCCCGATCTTCCCGACACCCTCAACCTTGATCATCCCGTGCTGCACCGGATCATCGACGGCTACCTGAGTGCCTGGTCGGACTACGTCTTGATCGACGAGTTGCGCCGGACGATGTCCGACGCCCTCCGGGTCGCGCCGCTGCGACGAGCGCAGGCCTGGCTGGCCAACCTCGCCGAGGCCGACGGCGAGGCCCTGGCCGAGCATGGTCAGTTGCCCTGGCTCTGGCTCCGGGACGTCACCGTTCCGGTGAGCGGGCTGGTTCGGACCGGCTGAGTTCAGCCGGCCCCTGGCAGTCTGCGTGCGACTGAGCCCGGCACGGCGAGTTCGGGCAGGACGCGCAGACTCTCTCTTGCGCAGTCAGGGCACGCGCCCCGGCGCCGGTTGATCGACTTCAGCGGCGCCGCCTGGAACCATCCGTTCCTCTCCATGATCATGATGACTATCGAGTGTCGGTACCGCTGGTCCGTGCCCGATCTTCCCGACGCGCTCAACCTTGATCATCCCGTGCTGCATTGGACCGTCGACGGCTACCTGGAGGCCTGGTCGGACGCCTCGATCGACGAGTTGCGCCGGACGATGACCGACGCACTCCGGGTCGCGTCGCTGCGACGAGCGCACGCCTGGCTGACCAATCTCGCCGAGGCCGACCGCGAGGCCCTAGCCCAGCACGGTCAGCCGCCCTGCTCTGGCTCCGGGACGTCACCGTTCCGGTGAGCGGGCTGGGCTGAGTTCCGCCAGCTCTGTAGGGACCTTGACCGAAATCGACGGGGATCGAACCAGATCGGCCCGATAGCGAGCTGTTTCGTCCGATCGCCGTCGATGTCGGACAAGGCAACCCCGTCTCGCCCCACCTCCGGAACAGCCCAGGTGGTGAGTACATCGGTCCGGTCCCAGACGTCCGCGTAGGCTCGGCCACCTTCTTGATCTTCGTTCGACACCGGTGCGCGCCCGACCGCGCCGGCTCTCCTTCCGCCGCCGCCAGGTCACGACGACACTCACCGCAATCGGTCCAAGATCTGTACTTGTCCACATCGGCCGCCGGAGGTCATGGTTATCCACAGAGTCCTTGTTTTGTTGGGATTCTGTCGGCCCGAGACGCTAGAATTGTGCACATGTTCGAATCGCTGAAGTCGAAGGCTGTCGGATACGGCAGTCGCGACATCCTGAAGGCCGTGGACGGGTTGAAGCGTGGCCGGATCGCGGTCGCGAACGAGCTCCTGGTCTGGGTCGCGGCCTGGGCGGATGCGCATCCGGCGGAGTCGATCATGGAGGCTGGGCCGGGGTTGGCGCGGGCGGTCCGGCCGGGTGGTGAGGGGACGCCGGCGGTCAACGATCTCGCGATGGTCGAACTGTTCGCGAAGCTGGGCAAGAGCACTGGTTCCGGGATGTTGTTCCTGGGTGATGTTCTTGATCTTCGTCATCGACTGCCACAGTTGTGGGCGAAGGTGATGGGCTGTGAGTTGGAGGAGTGGCAGGCGCGGCGGGTCGCCCGGATGACCCATCACTTGTCGTTGGAGCAGGTCGGTGAGGTGGATCGGGCGGTGGCGTGGTTCGCCGGGACGCAGCCGCCGGGGAAGCTCTTTGATGCGGTCGAGGCGACGATCTTGCGGATCGATGGTGATCGGGCTCGGGCGGAGTATGAGGAGCGGCGGCGGCAGGTTGGGGTGTGGAAGTCGCAGACCGATGACAACGGGTTGAAGGGTGTCTTTGGTCGGCTGGAGCCGTTGGCGGCGGAGCGGTTGTATGCCCGGGTCCAGGAGCTTGCTGATTGTCTGAGTGAGGGCACTGCGGATGAGCGGCGTGCTGAGGCGTTCGGGATGCTGGGCGATGTCGCGGCGATCACGCGGTTGCGGGCGAGGCGTCGGCAGCCGGAGCGGTTCGACGAGGAGCTCGCCGAGGCTGTCGCCGCGTTGACGCCGGACGACGAACCAGACTTGATGATCGAGGAGTCCGAGGTCCATCCAGCCCTCCGGGATCGTCCGGCCGCGGTGGATGTGGAGTCGGTGATCTTCGAAGCGGCGGTGGAGCGGCTGGTCGAGAGGTTGGATCCGCGTCTGCTGGTGCCGACCTCGACCGTGGTCGTCCACATCTCCGCCGAAGACCTCAGTCAGGGTGAGGGTGTCTGCCGGGTGCCCGAGCTCGGGCCGACTCTGAAGAGTGTGGTTGGTGAGTGGCTGGGTCATGATCGTGTCGTGGTGCGTCCGGTGATTGATCTGAATGATGCGCCGCCGCCAGTGGATGACTACGAGATCCCGGACCGGCATCGTGATCATGCGATGTTGCGGTGTCCAGGGAGTGTGTTCCCGTGGTCGACCGCGACCCGGAATCTTGATCTTGACCACACCGATCCGTACCGGCCGAACGGTCCACCCGGCCAGACCCGAGTCGAGAAGCTCATTCCGCTGTCGAGGACGGAGCATCGCGCGGTGACCCACGGTGGCTGGCGGCGACGAAAACCTGATCCGACCACGATGATCTTCCGGTCACCGCATGGTCACGTCTTCCTGACGAACCGTACCGGCACTCATGATCTTGGCGCCGGATCGGTCGCCCGCGCCCTCTGGGGTGCGGTCTCTCGGTGACGTGATCCCCTTCGACAGGGTTAGCGAGTCGCTGACGTCCGCGACTGAACCGACCCATGCTGATCAGTGGTGCGCGCTACGCATCACTCGGGCCCGGCTCCCAGCCGATCCGCTGCGCCCAGGCGTCGGCCAGCCGGACGGTCTCCCAGATGAAGGGGTCCTTGGCCGCGACGTAGGCCGCGCGATCGGCCATGAGTAGCGGCGAGAGCCGGTGCTTGAGCTCCGCGTACGCCACAGCTCGCGAGGCGTGAGCGCGCAGGTGGTCCCGGAACAGCAGGGCGAACTGTTCGGAGAAGCTTCCGGCGCGGCGTACGTGGAGGTGGGTGCGCGGCCGCGGCGGCACCTCGCGGAAGTAGCGCTTGGTCAGCTCCGGATTGTCGGATCGCCACGCGAAACCACAGGATTCGATCTTGAACCGGTAGGTCTCCACCGGATCAAGGCTCGCGACCGAGACTTGGAGATCGATGATCGGCTTCGCGGCGAGACCTGGCACGGCCGTTGATCCGGTGTGATCAATGCGCACAGCGAGGCTACCGAGCGCGGTCCGGAGCCGCGCGGCGATGACGGCGAACTGCTCGGGCCAGGCCGGTGAGTAGTCGGCGATGATCATTGCATCCATGGTCGAGTTCTCCATCGGTCAGGGCAGGGTGTGGGCCAAGCAGTCGAGGTCCAGGCGCGCGCGACGTCGGGCAGCGGGTGCGACGCCCGGAGGTCAGTGCTCAATCAACCCGCCGACCGGAACGGCCGCCACGTGTCCGGTCGCAGGCAGGTCCCGCGCCAGGGCCAGCCCGACCTCCACCAGCGACGACCGGGTCAGGTCCGCCACTGCATCGATCGGCGTCCAGGCCAGCGCGGTGGTGTCCCCGTTCGGCTCCGGCCGAGCCTCCCCGCCGGTGATCCGGACCTGGTAGAAGACGCCGACGTTCTGATGCACGACCCCGGCCCGGCTCTCCGTCGCGGGGATGACCCGCGAGTCGACGCCGAGCAGTCGCTCCACCACGGCGCGGTGCCCGGTCTCTTCCGCCACCTCGCGCACGACCGTGTCGTACGGGTCCTCACCGTGCTCGACCCGCCCGCCCGGAAGGGTCCACGCACCGGAGACGTGGCGGACGAGCAGCACCGCCCCGTCCTTGATCGCGAGGGCGTAGGCCGCCAGGCGGAAGCTCATGGACCGAACTCTAGTGTCGCGCTCGACGTAGGCTCGTCGGGTCAGGCGGACACGATCTTGATCTTGGTCGACCCCGGCGCGCCAGAACGCCCGGACCATGAAGGGAGCCGTATGCGCGACGACGCGATGAGGCGCCTGCTCGAGCAAGCCGAGGCGGCGGACACGACCCAGCTCCTGCTGGCCCAGGGCACCAAGGTCCTGGCGACCATCGGGGACGGCGGGCGGCCGATCTCGACGATGTCGGTGACCAAGCTGGTCGTGGGACTGATCATCGGCCGCGCGGTACGGCTGGGGCTGCTCGACCTGGATCGCCCGGTCCGGACCTGGTTCCCGGAATGGCGGGAAGGGCTGAAGGCGAAGATCACGGTACGCCACGTGATGGGACACGTGAGCGGCCTGGCGGCGGACACCTGGCCGCAGCTGAACGCGGCTCCACCCGACGACTACGTCGCGTACGTGATCAAGGAACACCCGCTGGCCGCGGAACCGGGCACCGTGCAGGCGTACAACAACGCGGCGGTCTCGGTGCTGCCGGCGATCATCACCAGAGCCGCCGGGAAGCCGTTCCTCGACTTCGCCGCGACCGAACTCTTCCGGCCGCTCGGAATCGAGGACTGGACCTGGGGGACGGACGCGGCGGGCAACCCATTCGGCATGGCGAGCGCGGCGTTCACGGCCGCGGACCTGGCCACGCTGGGCGAACTCATGATCGACAACGGCCGCGGCGGTGATCGACTGCTGCCGGCGGGCTGGGTCGACGCCTGTCGCCGGCCTCCGATCCCCGGCGCCCGCGCGGGTCTCCTGCTGCTGCAACGCTGGCCGCATCAGGACCCTGACCGCACCGGCGACCCGTTCGCGTACGGGCACGACGGCTCGGAGGGGCAGTACCTCTACGCCTACCCGCGATCCGGGCTGGTGGTCGCACGGCTGCGCGACTGCGGTCTGTCCGAGGGCAGGTTCGACCCGAGTACGCCGGAGCAGGTCTTCCAGGAACTGCCCTGGCTCGGCGCCGAGGTCGACGCCGCACTCGCCGCCGATTGAGCCGGCTCAGTCCTCCTTCGGAAAGATGTCGACCATCCAGGCGATGCCGAACTGATCGGTGCACTGCCCGTAGATGTCGCCCCAGGTCTGCTTCTCCAGCGCCACCCCGACGGTGCCGGCCACCGAGAGATGATCGAAGTAGCTGCGCAACAGGGCTTCCTCGTCGCCGCTGAGGCTGATCGTGACCGTGTTGCCGGGCTTGTGCTCCATCCCGGGCATCAGATCCGACCCCATCAGCGTGTAGCCGCTCGGGGTCTTGAGCATCGCGTGCATGATGCGGTCCTTGATCGCGACATCCTCGGCACCGAACTCGCCGAACGTGTTCATGGTCAGGTCGCCGCCGAACACCCGGTGGTAGAACTCCATCGCATCCTTCGCCTCGCCGTCGAAGCTGAGGTACGGATTGAGAACCGAGGTCATGGTCCCTCCTAAGTCGTCCTGTGGGTCACGCTAAACCTGACCTCTGACGGTTGCAGCAGAACCGTGAAACTTGATCTTGGCCGAATCGCCGAGCTACATTCCACGACGTGACGACCGGGTCGGCCTTGGGCCATCAGCGAGAGAGTTCCCCGGCCGACCTCTGATCGGCCCGCGGGCGCGAGGCCCGCCGCAGTCCTCGGAACAGACGCTTTCCCTTCCCTTTCCATCAAGGAGATTCCGAGGACCATTGACCGACTTCAACCATGCCGTCATCGAGGAGTTCCGGCGCAACCACGGGCGGGTCGGCGGCCCGTTCGAGGGTGCCCGGCTGATCTTGCTGACCACCACCGGTGCGCGGTCCGGCCGCCCGCACACGGTGCCGCTGGGCTACCTGCCGGACGGCGGCGACCGACTGCTGGTGATCGGCTCCGCGGGCGGTAGCCCGCACCATCCCCAGTGGTACCGCAACCTGCTCGCCCGGCCGCGGGCGACCATCGAGGACGGCGTCTTCCGCTACCCGGCGGAGGCCCTGTCGCTGGCGGGAGCGGAGCGTGATGCCGCCTTCGCCCGGGCCGTCGAAGCCGACCCGGGCTGGCTGACGTACCAGGAACAGAGCGGCCGGACGCTGCCGGTGATCGCCCTGATCGCCGCCGGCCAGGGTCCGCCGGAGCCGATGACCGGCGGGTCGGCCGGCGCGATGCTGGTCGCGGCGCACGACGCGTTCCGCCGCGAGCTGGCGTTGATCCGGCGCGATCTCCTTACCCCCGGATCCACGGTCGGAGCCCAGCTCCGGATCGACTGCCTCACCCTGTGCGCCGGACTGGGCCGCCACCACGCGGGCGAGGACCAGGCGATCTTCCCGATGCTCGCGGACCGGCACCCGGAGCTCGGCCCCGCGATCGAGCGCCTGACCGCGGAGCACGCCAAGGTCGCGGACCTGCTCGAGCAGTTACGGCAGGTGCTCGGCGAGAACGCCGCCGACCGCGACCGACTGACTGCCGTCGTGGACCGGTTGATCACCGAGCTCGAAGATCATCTTCGGTACGAGGAGGAACAGCTGGTCACCCTGCTCGGCTGATCACGACCGCGACCCGATCGCACCGGAAAGGCTCCGGGCGAACAGTTGTACGGTCTCCCGTCGCGAATGCCCGAGCAGCCCGTGCTGCCAGGCCCCGGCGAGCAGCATCCACAAGGTCAGCGACACCCAGTCGGCCGGCAGGTCGGGATCGATCGACCCGTCCTGCTGGCCGCGCAGGATCACGCCCGCCAGCCCGCGGTCGGACTCCTCGGCGTCGGACCAGGTGTCCGGATCGACCAGCGCGTTGTCGGAGAAGATCAACGACAGCGCACTGCCGAGCTGGAGCAGTTCCTCGCTGAGCCGGAGGATCGCCTCCAGACCGGGTCCGTCGTCGGGATGGGCCCGAACGGCGGCAGTGGTGAACTGGCGATGGCATTCCTCGCTCACCGCCGCCAGCAGGGCGGCCCGGTCCGCGTAGTAACGGTGCAGCGTGGACCGGCCGATGCCGGCCGTGCCGCAGATGTCGGCCAGGGTCGCGTGCCGGTCGCCGGCCCAGGTCTCCATCGCGGCTTCGACGATCGCCCGCCGGGTCCGCGCCGACGTCCGGGACTCGGCCGCGTCCGTCGGCTCCGCGGGCGGGGGTGGCTCGGCCCGGCCCGGCGTCTGTGCTGGCACGAGCTCAATGTACCGCTGTGGCACCAGGCTTGCCAAAAATGGCACATCAATGTTTCATTGTGTACGTGAACGAGAAGACTGCGGACGACGCGATCGAACTTCGGACGAAGGGCGCGCACCAGGCGATCCTGTTCGCCGGCGCGGTCGTCGCGGGCCTGCTGCTGGGCTGGATCGCGCCGCTGGTGATCAACTGGGCGCTCGGCATCGGCGGGCTCCCGTTCGAGAAGCCGATGCAGCTGCTGCAGCGGGCCGTGAACTCCTGGGGCGCCTGGGTGCTGATCGTCATCGGCGGAGTGGTCGGGGCGGTGCTCGGGCTGATCCTGCTCGGCGGCCTGGTCGGGCTCCGGGTCACCGCCCGGGACCTGACCATCGTGGTGGGCTCCGACAAGACCCGGTTCGCCCGCTCCCAGGTCGCGGTCGCCATGTTCGACGAGGGTCACCTCGTGCTCCGCGACGCCCATGACGTCGACCTGATCCGGAAGAAGCTCGACGTCGGGCAGGAGGAGGCGCGGGCCGCGCTGCGCCGCTACGACTGGCCGATCGAGGGATGACCCGAACGACGACTGACCGGGAACGATAGACTCCCGGCCAGCATCATGACTGAATCATCACACTCGCACCGACTGCTGCTCCGCGCCCACAAGGACCCGCTCCGGGTCGCCTCGGCCGAGGCGACACTGCGGCAGGACCTGATCGGCGGCAACACCGGCAATCTGGTCTTCAGCCAATCCGTCCGGCGCCTGCTCTCCACCGAGCGGGCCCAGATCACCACCGGTTTGTTCCGGCACCCGCCGGACCGGATCAACGCCGAGTTCGACCACCTGGTGATCCCGCTGGCCAACGCCTTCCGGCCCAACTACACGGGTCAGCTGGACCGACTGTCCGAGCTGCTCGAGCAGTTGACCATCCCGGTCACCGTGGTCGGCGTCGGAGCCCAGGCGACCCTGGGCGGTCGCCGCCGTGACGCCGAGGTGCTGGACCGCGCGGTCAGCCGCTTCGTCCGCGCGGTGCTGCGGCAGTCCCCGACGATCGGGGTCCGCGGCGAGTTCACCCTCGAATACCTCACCTCGCTGGGCTTCGCCGCCGACGAGGTCGAGGTGATCGGCTGCCCGTCCATGTTCATGTACGGGCCGGACCTCAAGGTCAACCGCAAGGTGGACACCCTCACGGCCGAGTCGCCGATCGCGCTGAACATCTCGCCGTACGTCGCCGCGCTCGGACCGATCTCGCTCGACCACGCGGAGCGCTACCCCAACCTCGTCTACCAGGCCCAGAACTGGCAGACGCTGGAGCTGATGATCAACGGGGACTACCCGATGGGCGAGCGCGCCAAGATGCGGACCACCGGGGTACCGGTGACCCTGGACCACCCGCTGATCCGGCAGAACCGGGTCCGCTTCTTCCTCGATCCGCGCACCTGGTTCGAGCATCTGGCGCAGTACGAGTTCTCCTTCGGCAGCCGGATCCACGGCAACATCGCCGCCCTGCTCGCCGGAACGCCGGCCCTGGTGCTGGCGCACGACTCGCGCACCCTCGAGCTGGCCCAGTACCACCGGATCCCGCACCGGAAGATCACCGACCTGCCGGAGCGTCCGGACGCCGCCGAGCTCTACGCCGAGGCCGACTGGGAGCCGCTCAACGCCGGTCATGCCGAGCGGTGGGAGACCTTCACCGCCTTCCTGGACCGACACAAGTTGCGGCACGTCTACCTGCCCGGCGAGAGCGCCGAGCGATTCGACGCCGAACTGGCCGCGGCCGACTTCCCGCCGCCGGTGGAAACCCTGATGGGTGCCGACCCCGAGCAGCTGTACGCGCTCAAGCGGGCGGCCGAGGCCGGGAAGCGCCGGCAGCTGGTCCGGATCGACCGGGACGCGGGCGAACTGCGACTGTCCTGGGCGGTCGCCGCCCGTCGGGTCCGGCGCCTGCTCCGGCGCACCCGCCGGGGCTAGAAAGCCGAACGAACCAAGGGGATCCCCGTACGTGCTCTGGGGCATCCCCCTTACATGCGATCGCGTACCCAACTGTCGCTGTGCATCGGATGTGGCGGCAGGCCCTCTCGATGGAGTCTTGTGCCGTCCCGTTCAAGATCACCACAGAGTGGAGCCTTCCGATGTCAACCCAGACCGCACCGCGGCCGTTGCCCCAGCCCAACACCGTTCGCAACCCGCTCGAGGTCGTCGCCGGCCTGTTGTCGAGGCACAGCGTCTCGATCCTGCAGCGCACCTTCGGCATCGTGTTCCTCGCCTTCGGCGTGCTGAAGTTCTTCCCCGGCGCCAGCCCGGCCGAGGAGTTGTCCCGGATGACGATCGAGAAGCTCTCCTTCGGCATCCTCAGCGGCTACCCGGCCGTCCTGTTCGTGGCCGTGGCCGAATGCATCGTCGGCCTCACCATGCTGACCGGCCTGTTCTCCCGGTTCGGCGTGGTCGTACTCGGCATGTCGCTGGCCGGCATCGTGTCGCCGCTGATCCTGTTCACCGACCGGCTGTTCCCGGGCGGCCTGCCCACCCTGGAAGGTCAGTACGTGTTCAAGGACCTGATCTTGGTCGGCGGCGCGCTGGTGCTGGCCGCCCAGGCGCTCGGCGCCCGGCTGCGGACCGGCAAGGAAGCATGAGCCGAGCAAGATCATCCGCGAACCGGCCCGGCACCCCACCGTGGGGTGACCGGGCCGATTCGCGTCCTGATCAGAGGGCGACCGGCAGGCCGAACCGGGTGAAGTGATCTTCGCCGAGAAACGACGTGATCGCGGAGATCCGGGCGGAGCGGACCTCGAACAGGGAGAGCGACCAGGCGCGGTGCGCGGTGTCGCCGTGCCGTCGGAGGTAGCCGGCCACCGCCGGCCGCCCGTTCGCCTCGACCACCCGGCAGTGCCAGCTGCCGCAGGCCAGTGGGACCTGCGCGGCGAACTCGGAGACCCGCTCGAGTCCCTGGTACCACACGGAAATCGGCGGCATCGACCAGCTCACGTCGGCGGCCAACTGGGCCACCAGCCGGTCCAGGTCGCCGTGCTCGAGGGCGTTGGCGAACGCGGCCGCGGCGGCCCGCAGCTGCTCGTCGTCGGGGCGTTCCCCGGGGCCGTGCGGGTCGGCCGCGAGCGCCCGCCGGGCCCGCGCCAGCGCAGAGTTCACCGCGGTCGTCGAGGTGTCCATGATCATCGCGATCTCGGCCACGTCGAAGCCGACCACGTCGAACAGCAACAACGCCGCGCGCTGGTTGCTGGGCAGTCGCTGGCAGGCCGCGACGTAGGCGAGTTCCAAGGTTTCCCGGTGCTGGTAGCCGTCCTCCGGGGACGCCTCGCTCGGGTACGGCCCGAGCCAGGGGAGATCGGTCCGGCCGGGCGGGTCGAGGTGCACCCGATCACTGGCCGGTCCGAAGTCGTACGGCAGCGCCCGCCGGGTCCGGGCCTTGAGGCTGTCCAGGCAGACCCGGGTGATCACGGTGTAGAGCCAGGAGCGCAGCGCCGCCGGTTCGCCGCGAAAGCCGCCGATGCCGCGCCAGGCCCGCAGTAGTCCGTCCTGGACGGCTTCGTCGGCGTCGTGGGCCGAGCCGAGCATCCGATAGCCGTGGGTGTGCAGTTCCCGGCGCAGCGGCGCGACCAGCCGGTCGAAGGCCGCGCCGTCACCGGCCTGCGCGGCCGCGAGGTCGGCTGCCGCCGGCTCGATGCCCTGGTCGGTCACCTGACCTCGTCCCGGCTCAGTTGGTCGAGGTGGCCTTGCGGTCGCGCATCCGTTCCCGGACCCGCAGCACGATGAAGATCGCCACCGCGGCGACGACCAGGACGATGACCAGCTTGGAGAAGATCCCGGCGTACTGATCGACGACATGCCAGTTCTCGCCGAGCACGTAGCCGGCGGTGACGAAGATCGAATTCCAGATCAGGCTGCCGCTGCCGGAGAGCAGCAGGAACAACGGGATCGGGAACCGTTCGATCCCGGCCGGGATCGAGATCAGGCTCCGGAAGATCGGGATCATCCTGCCGAAGAACACCGTCTTCGCGCCGTGCTTGCTGAACCAGGCCTCGGTGCGGTCGACGTCGGAGACCTTGATCAACGGAAGCTTGACGGCGATCTTGCGCATCCGCTCCCGGCCCAGGGCGGCGCCGATGCCGTACAGGGCCATCGCTCCGACCAGCGAACCCAGCGTGGTGAACAGGATCGCCTGCCAGATCGGGAAGGTTCCGCGGCTGGCGGCGAAGCCGGCCAGCGGCAGGATCACCTCGCTGGGAATCGGTGGAAACAGATTCTCCAGGGCGATGGCGATCCCGGCGCCGGGGGCGCCCAGCCGCTCCATCAGCTGGACGGCCCAGTCGGCGATCAGGTCGAAGTCGATTGGCACCCGCCAAGACTAACGAGTTCGCCAAGGTCCGCAGTCGTCCTCGGGTCATACCCCGGCGCCGGCGGGCTCCGACTCAGGTTCGGCACGGTCGGCGATCCGCAGTGCGGCGACGAGTTCCCGGTACAGCTCGTCGGTCGCGAGCAGCTGCCGATGATCACCGACGGCGCGGACCTTGCCCTCGTTGAGGACCACGATCCGGTCGGCATCCAGCACGGTGGACAGCCGGTGCGCGATGGTCAGCACCGCATGATCACGAGCGAGCTCGGCGACGCAGGCGGTGACGGCCGCTTCGGTCAGCGCGTCGATCTGCGCGGTCGCCTCGTCCAAGATCAACAGATCCGGTGAACGCAGGATCGCCCGGGCGAGGGCGATCCGCTGCCGCTGACCGCCGGAGATCGTCGAACCGTTGAGCTGGCTGTCCAGCCCGTCCGGCAGCTGGTCGACCAGCTCGGTCAGCTGCACCTTGGCCAGGGCGGCCCGGATCTCCGCCTCGGTGGCGTCCGGGTGGGTGAAGGCGACGTTCTCCCGGATCGTCCCCGGCAGCACCGGCGTTTCCTGTTCCACATAAGCGATCCGGGACCGTACCTCGGACGGTGCGAAGTCCTGGTACGGCCGCGAGTCGAGCAGCAGCCGACCCCGATCGGGCTCGATGAACCGCAACAACAGCGACACCAATGTGGTCTTGCCGGCACCCGACGGGCCGACGATCGCCAGCTGTCCGCGGCGGGGCAGGTCCAGCTCGATCTCCGACACCACCGGCCGGTCCGTCCGGTAGCCGAAGCCGACCCGCTCGAAGCGGACCAGCGGCCCCTCAAGATCGACCGGCAGCGGCCCGGCCGAGGTCGTCGCGGCCTCGGGTTCGAGCGCCTCCACCTCGCGGATCCGGCCCGCGGCGGCGATCCCGGACTGCAGCGCGGTCACGTTCTGGCTCAACTCGGTGATCGGGCCCATCAGCCCGAACGCGTACAGCAGGAAGGCGACCAGGCTGGACACCGCGAGTTCGCCGTCGGCCACCCGCCAGGCCCCGAAACCGAGGATCGCGATGATCGCCAGGTTGATCCCGGAGAACGAGATCGTCCACGCGGTCGCCTCGAGCCGGACGGCCCGAATGCTGTGACCGGCCGACTGCTCGGCCGCGGCACCGATCGCGGCGTCCTGCCGGTCCTCGGCCCGGCTCGCCTTGACGGTACGGATGGCGCGCATCGTCCCCTCCAGCAGCGCGCCGAGCCGGCCGACCTGCTCCTGCGCCGCCTCCTGGGCCTTGGCCAGCCGCGGCATCAACAGGCCGAACAGCGCCGCCACCACGACCACCGCGATCACCGTGGTGCCGAGCAGCACCAGGTCCAGCACGGCCATCAACAGCAGCGTCCCGACCAGCATGATCGCGCCGTTGACCAGGCCGATCACGCTGGACGCCGCCGCCTCGCGGAGCAGCACGGTGTCGGAGGTGACCCGGGTGACCAGCTCGCCCGGCGGCCGGGCCGTGACCTGGGCCAGCTTGGCCCGGAGCAGCCGGCCGACGACCGACCGGCGGGCGTCCCGAACCACCTGTTCGCCGAGCGTGCCGAGCAGGATCCACTGCCAGAGCGAGACCGCCGCCCCGACCACGAGCAGGACCAGCAGTCCGAGCACCGGCGCGGTCAGGGAGCCGCCGGCGGACAGGGTGTCGAGCACCCACTTGGTGACCATCGGGGTGGCCAGGCCGGCGGCGGACACGACCAGGCCGAGCACCAGGCCGAGCAGCAGCCGGCGACGGTGCGGATAGGCGAAGGACCAGAGCACCCGGAGGCGGGCGAACGAAGGCTTGTGGGTCTCCATAGTCAAAAATGGTACAGCCCTGTTCCATTACGACAAGAGAATTTCCGTATAGGGTGGCTATGTTCCGAACGTGTAGCGTGTCCGGCGATGAAAGGGGGCGAGGTGACCGAGACCTCCGCGGCCGAATCCGGCACCCGGGCGCGCACCCGGCGGGCGATCGTCGACGCCGCCGTCGCCCTGCTGGCCCGCAACCCGGGCGCCTCGATGTCCGACGTCGCCGTCGAGGCGGGCGTCGGCCGGACCACCGTGCACCGCTACTTCGCGGAGCGGTCGGAGTTGATCACCGCCCTGACCGAGGAGGCGGAGCGCCGGGTCGAGGAGGCCACCGAACGGGCCCGGCTGAGCGACGGCGCCGCCGACGAGGTGCTGGTCCGGCTCTGTCAGGAGTACTTCGAACTCGGCGACTGGCTGACTCTGATGTTCACCCAGTCGATCCAGCCGGACAGCGAGGAGTTCTGGGCCGAGGAGGGCGGCCCGGCCGATGCCGCCCTGGCGGAGTTGATCATGCGCGGTCACCGCGAGGGGTCGATCGACGACACGATGCCGCCCGACTGGATGTCCGGCCTGCTCTGGTCGCTGCTGTTCACCGCCTGGGCGCAGGTACGGGGCGGCACGATGAACCGGCATGCCGCGACCACGCACTGCCTGAACACCCTGCGCAAGATCATCCGTTCGTGATCACCGACGCGGAGGCGATCCGGCTGGCTGCCTCCTGGCTGCCGGTGGACGACCGGTGGCGGGTGGAGCCGATCACCGAGGTGCAGAGCCTGAACAACCGGGCCTGGCGCTGGCTGGACCCGGACGGGGTGCCGCGCTACGTCGGCCGGTTGCGCAACGCCGCCGGCTCGACCGGGCTCGGCGTGGCCGCCGCCGTCGAACGGCGGCAGGTCGAGGCAGCGGCTGCAGCCGGGGTCGCGCCGACCTTGATCGGGTACGACGACGAGGCCGGCCTGCTGGTCAGCACGTACGTCACGGCCGAACGCACCTGGACCGACCGGACCGTGGCCGATCCGGAGCAGCGGGGCCGGCTGCTCGCGTCCCTCGCCGCGCTGCACGCGATCCCGGCCGAACCAGGTTGGCCGACGATCTTCGAGCAGATCGAGGGGATGCTCGGGGCGGCCGTCCGGCTCGGGCTGCGGCTGCCGGACGAACTGGACCGGGTGGCGCCGCGGCTGGCGGCGATCGCCCGGGTGGACCGGCGGCGGCCCGCGGTGCTCACCCATCACGACGTCTGGCCGAACAACGTGATCGACGACGGCGACCGGGTCTGGTTGATCGACTTCGAGTTCGCCGGCTCGGGGTCCGGGCTGTACGACCTCGCCGCGGTCGCGATGGCCGCCGGGCTTGAGGCCGGCTCGGCCGCGGAAGCCGGACTGCTCGAGGCGTACGCCGGCCTGGCCGGCGATGATCATCGCTTCGAGCCCGGGGAGCTGCGCGACGCCCGGTGGGTGGTCCGGCACTTCGAGGCCGCCTGGGGGCTGCTCCGCTCGCGGCTCAGTCCGCCCGAGCACCAGGACTTCGACTTCGCCGGCCACGCGGCGCGGATGATCTCCGGGCTCGCCGCGGAATGATCACTCCGGCCGGGGTCGGAGGGTCTGGCTGTACGGCGTGGTGGTGGAGACCTTCACGAAGCCGTAGCGCTCCAGGATCGGCCGGGAGTCCTCGGTCGAATCGCTGTTGATCAAGGTTCGGCCGAGCCGGACCGCCGAGCGGGCGCGGGCGGCGGTCAGGGCACGGTAGATCCCGCGGCCGCGCCACCCGGGCAGGGTCGCGCCGCCCCAGATGCCGGCGAACTCGGTGTCCCGCACGAGTTCCAGGCGGCCGCCGCTGACCGCGACCCCGTCGGCCTCGGCGATCCAGATCTCCAGCAGGTCGTCGTCCGGGAGCCGGCTCCGCAGGATCTGCAGCATCGGCGCAGTGTCGATCTCGAACACGGCCGCCTCGACCTCGCAGAACCGCAGCAGTCCTTCGTCGTCCTCGACCCGGCGCAGGGTCACGCCGTCCGGCAGCGGCACCTCGACCGCCAGCGCGGCCGCCTCGCCGATCATGATCGACTCCGGCTCCTCGGGCGTGAAGTCGTGCTCCAGCAGGGCTTCGTGGAGTCCCGGTGCGTGATCATGACCACGGGTCTTCCACTCGATCATGGTGATCGAGGGGTCGGCGCGATAGTGGGCGAGTGCGGCCGCGACCAGCTTCCGTACCTCTTCGGCGTCGGCGCCGCCGAGATCGCGATAGGTGATGAACCCGCGCCCGCCTGCGTTCTTCACCAGCCACAGCGGCCCGAGCCGGTCCATCGCCTGTGCCCCTTGGGCCTCGGCGTGGGTCCTCAGCTGCTCGTCGTAGGCGGCCAGCAGCCGCGCCCTCTCGTCGCTCACGCGGGCAGGCTACCCGCGTACCCGAGGGTGCTCAGAGCCGCCAGTAGCCCATGAAGGCCACCGAGGTCCGGGGTACGCCGAGGTCGTTCACCAGCAGGCGCCGGAGCGTCCGGATCATGGCCGCCTCACCCGCGATCCAGGCGTAGTTGCCCTGTTCGGCGACGTCCCACGGCTCGAGCTCCGGGTCGTCGTCCTCGACCGGGAGTGCCGGCGCGGTGCCGGTCTGGCTGCCGAACAGTTCGGCGGCGTGGCCGGCGAAGCAGTCGATCATGGGCCGGCCGACCGGGGCGTCGCCGCGGATCAGCCACTCGACGCGCACGCCGGCGGGCTTGATCAACTCCAGCCGGTCGTCGGCGTGCGGGACCTCGATGATCGCCTTGCCGCGCACGTCGGCCGGGACCTGTTCCAGGATGGCGGCGATCGCCGGCAGGGCCGTCTCGTCGCCGGCCAGCAGCATCGGCGTCCCGGCCGGCGGCGGTACGAACTCGACGCCGCCATGTTCGCCGTCGTAGCGGCGGTTCGGGCCGAGCACGGCGACCGGGTCGCCCGCGGCGACCTGGCTGGCCCAGGCCGACGCCGGGCCGTTGATCCCGTGCCGGACCAGGTCGATGTCCAGCTCCGCGGACTCACTCCGGAAGGCGCGCACGGTGTAGGTCCGGATCGGGTTCTGCTGCTCCGGTGGCTGCAGCCGCCACTGCTCGAACCAGTCCGCGCCGGTCGGGAAGTCGGCGAACCCGCGGCCCGGAACGGGCAAGATCAACTTGATCCGCTGGTCGTAGCGGCTGGGTCCGAAGTTCTCGAAGTCGGGGCCGGTGCAGGTGATCCGGATCATCGACGAGGACAACTCGACGACCCGGGCGACCGTGCCGATGAACGAGGTATAGGGCCGAGTGTCGACCGGTGCGGCGGTCGCGGTTTCGATGACGGTCACGAAGTGATCCCTTTGCGCGAACGGTGACTAGCTTAGGTGAGCCTCACCTACCGTACAGCACATCTTCGGGCCCTGCATCGTGTGCGGCGAATCTCTTGGTTCTGTGGTACCGGCTGGGTTAAGGTTCTCCTCAGGCCTCGGGGGAGGCCTTATGCGTGGGGGAAATGTGCTTTCGGGGGTTGGTATGAGTTTGGGCTATTTGGCCTGCTCGTTCGACCTGCTCAACGTCGGTCACCTCGACCTGATCGCTCAGGCTCGCAGCCTGTGCGATCGGCTGATCGTAGGTGTCTATACCGACGAAGCGGTCGAGCGCGCCCATGGTCGGCCACCGGTGGTTCCGCTGGCCGAGCGGACGGCGTTGGTCGGGCATGTGCGCGGCGTCGACGAGGTCGTCGTGCACGATGCGGTGCCAGGATCGGCCACTGCGGCGACCCTGCTCCTGATCGATGGCGACGCTGTCGATCGTTCCCTGCCGTTCGGCGTGCGCGAGCTGGAACTGACGCCGCGCCGGACGACGACGAGTTCCGCCCTGCAGGCGGCGCTGCGGTCCGACCGCGACGGCGCCGTGCCGATCTCGGCCTGATGATCATGGAGGGCCTTGGATGGCCATGGAAGGCTCAGCGCGGTCGACCTTCCGGTCGTCGCTGCGGCGACTGAGCTCGGCACAGAAGTCCGGCAAGGGTGCGCCGCCGTACTCGCTGTTCGTCAACCGACCGGTCGGCCGGGTGTTCGCCGCGTCGGCGTACCAACTCGGGCTGACCCCGAACCAGGTCACCGGACTGAGCGCCGTCTTCACCTTCGCCTCGATCGGCGTGCTCGCGCTGGTCCCGCCGGTCTGGTGGCTCGGGTTGCCGGTGGGGGCCGGCCTGATCATCGGGTACGCCCTCGACTCGGCCGACGGCCAGCTGGCCCGGCTGCGCGGCGGCGGCAGCCCGGACGGTGAATGGCTGGACCACATGATCGACGCGGTCAAGGTGGTCGCGGTCCATCTGGTCGTGCTGATCTCCTGGTTCCGCTACTCCGACCGGTTCGTGCCCGAGGTGCCGGAGCCGCTGCTGCTGGTCCCGATCGGTTCCGCGCTCGTGTCCAGCGTGCACTTCTTCGGAATGATCTTGGTCGACCTGATGGGCCGGCTGGCCCGGGCCGAGCGCGGTGAAGCGGCACCGCCGCCGCAGGCCGCTTCCTTGATCAAGACCCTGCTCAAGCTGCCGACCGACTACGGCCTGCTCTGCCTGCTCTTCCTGTTCTGGGGCGTTCCCTGGGTGTTCCCGGTCGGTTACACCCTGATGGCGGTCGCGACCGCCGGCTATCTCCTTCTGGTGGTGATCAAATGGCGTTCCGACGTGCAGGCGATGAAGCGGGTCGCTCCGTGAGCGGGGCGCGCCGGGCCTTGGTGGGTTACGTTCCCGGCGCCTGGGACATGTTCCACATCGGGCACCTGAACATCCTGCAGCGGGCCCGCGCGCACTGCGACCGGCTGATCGTCGGCGTGGTCACCGACGAGGTGCTCGAGTCGGCCAAGGGCAAGCGGCCGGTGGTGCCGCTGGTGGAGCGGCTCGAGGTCGTCGGCGCGCTGGACCTGGTCGACGAGGTCGTCGTCGATCACGCCAGCGACAAGCTGGACGCCTGGCGCCGCTACGGCTTCGACGTGATCTTCAAGGGCGACGACTGGCGGGGCACTCCCAAGGGCGACCGGCTGGAACAGGCGATGGCCTCGGTCGGCGTGATCGTGCGCTACTTCCCTTACACGGCACACACCTCGAGCACCGTACTGCGCACCACCGTCACCGGGCGGGCCTGACATGGCCGGCGCGAAGCTGCGGATCGCGATGATCGGGACCCGCGGCGTGCCGGCCCGGTACGGCGGCTTCGAGACCGCGGTCGAGGAGGTCGGCAGCCGGCTGGCCAAGCGCGGGCACGAGGTCACGGTGTTCTGCCGGCCGGACCCGGACGGGCCCGGCGAGGAGCACCTCGGGATGCGCCGGGTCGAGCTGCCGATCGTCCGCAAGCGGTCCCTGGAGACGCTCGCCCACACGGCGCTGTCGGTGATCAACCCGGCGCTGCGGGACATCCAGGTGGCGCTGGTGTTCAACGCGGCCAACGCGCTCCTGCTGCCGGTGATCCGGGCCCGCCGGATCCCGGTCGCCACCCACGTCGACGGGCTGGAATGGCAGCGGGGCAAGTGGGGCTCGCTGGGGCGTCGGTACTACCGGCTGGCCGAGCGGCTCGCGGTGCGCTGGTCGGACGACCTGATCGCCGACGCCCGGGGCATCGCCGACTACTACCGCAGCGAGTTCGACGCGGAGACGACCATGATCGCGTACGGGGCGCCGATCAACCTCTCGCCGATGACCGACCGGCTGGCCTCGCTCGGCCTGGAGCCGGGCGGCTACCACCTGGTGGTGGCCCGGTTCGAGCCGGAGAACCATGTCCGCGAGATCGTCGCCGGCTACGTGGCCAGCAGGGCGCGGCTGCCGCTGGTCGTGGTCGGCTCGGCACCGTACGCGGAGGCCTACACGGCCCGGGTCGAGGCGGCCGCCGACGACCGGGTCCGGCTGCTCGGTGCCATCTGGGACCAAGATCAACTCGATCAGCTGTACCGGCACTGCCGGACCTACCTGCACGGCCATTCCGTCGGCGGTACGAATCCGTCGCTGCTCCGGGCGGCCGGAGCGGGGGCGTACCCGATCGCGTACGACGTGATCTTCAACCGCGAGGTGATCGGCGGTCACGGCGGCTACTTCAGCGGGCCGGCCGACGTGACGGCCGAGATCATGGCCGCGGAGCGGGAACCGGACCGGGTCCGGGCCGCCGGCGCGGCGCTGCAGGAGGCGATCCGTCGCTACGACTGGGACGACGTGGCCGACGGCTACGAACGGCTCTGCCACCGGCTGGCCGCCCGGTCGGCGAAGGCCGCCTGAGCCGACGATCCCGATCATGACGACGGTCGCGACCGCGGTACGGAACCGGCTGGTGCGGATCCCGGAGTGGGTCCGGTTCCCGGTCCTCGTCTGGCTGGCCGCCCGGGCCCTGATCCAGGGCCTCGGTTGGATCGTCGTCGCCGTCGCCGGGGTGCCCGAGCACTCCCGGCCGGGCCCGTTCGGCACCTTCTTCAACTGGGATTCGGGCTACTTCGCCTGCATCCTCGAGGCCGGCTACTTCGGTCCCGCCTGCGCGGACGGGACGACGGTCGAGCGGGTCGCGTTCTTCCCCGGCTACCCGCTGCTGGCGCGAGGCGTGGGCTGGCTGTTCGGCCTAGGCGATCCGGTGCCGGCGGGCACCGTCGCACTCTGGCTGGTGCCGGCGCTGTGCTCCCTCGGGGCCGGGCTGCTGGTCTACCGGATCGCCGAACACGGGCACGGGGCGACGGTGGCGCGGCGGGCGGTGATCTTCTTCCTGGCCGGTCCGTACGCGCTGTTCCTCGTCGTCTCGTACTCGGAGGCCTTGTTCCTGCTCGGCGCCACCGCGGCCTGGTGGTGCTGCCTGCGCCGCCGCTACCTGCTGACCGCGCTGTTCGGCATGATCGCGACGACGACCCGGGTCAGCGGGCTGTTCCTGATCCCGGCCCTGATCGTGCTCTACCTGGTCGACGTCCGGCGGCACCCGGGCAGCTTCCGGCCGCACCGGTTGATCATGGTCGCGGCCGGCGGGCTGGGCGCCGCGCTCTACCTGGGCTGGCTGTGGTGGCGGACCGGCAGCCTCACGGTCTGGTTCGACGCCCAGCGGGACGGCTGGAACCGGAGCACCCAGTGGCCCTGGCAGACCCTGCGCCAGCAGCTGATCCACGTGGTCGCCGAGCCGTTGCCGGACTGGCGGGTGCAGAGCGTGCTGGAGTTGATCTTCGCGATCGGGCTGTGCCTCGCGGTGATCCTGCTGCTGCGCCGGCGGGACTGGCCGGCCGCCCTGCTGGCCGGGCTGACCGCGGTGTCGCTGATGACCAGCAACACGTACCTCTCGCTGGCCCGGAACACCCTCACCGTCTTCCCGCTGTTCATCCTGCTGGCGTCGCTGACCGTGACCCGGCCCCGGGTGTTCCGGTTCTGGCCGATCATGATCATCGGCCTGCTGATCTTGGTCTACAACACGATCCAGTTCGCACTGGGGAACTGGGCGGACTGAGCACCCGGCCCGGGGTCACAGGTCGGCCAGGAGCTGGGACGGGCGGACCGGCCGGCCGCCGTGGTCCATGCTGCGTTCCATCGCCTCGAGCAGGCCGAGGGTCCCGATGGCCTCCTCCGGTCCCGGGGCCGGGTCGGTCCCGGCGTCGAGGCAGGTCGCGAAGTAGTCCAGGTAGTTCTGGTACTCCCCGGCATGGTGACTGGTCCCGCCGAACCGGAAGTAATGGCCGGCCATCCGGCCGAAGTCCTGGGTCTGCGGCGCCTGGCCGGCGAACCGCGTGTGGTACGTGAGCCCGGGGTAATCGGCCCGGCTGGTTCCCTCGGTGCCGCGGACCACACAACCGATCGCCGGTTCGAGCGACCGGTCGATCGCCGGCAGCGTGTAGTCGCCGGACACCGTGGCGATCCGGCCGGCCGAGTCGCGCAGCACGAACCGCAGCGAGTCCGGCCGGTCGAGACCGGCGCCGAGCGTGTTCGGGCTGACGGTGCCGAAGCCGGTCACCTCGTCCACGTCCGGCAGGTACCAGCGGACCAGGTCGACCGCGTGGATCAGGAAGTTCCACAGCCAGGAGAAGGTCGTGCCGGTGCTCCAGTCCCGGCTCAGGAACCAACGGGAGTCGGAGCGGTAGTGCGCGTCGACCGCGACGAGCTCGCCGTGCCGGCCGGCCTCGACGTCGCGCCGCTGCCTGATCATCGGCTCGAAGAACCGGGTGCTCTGGCCCACCATCAGCCGCCCCGACGACCGGCGCGCCGCGTCGAGCAGCCGGCCGGCCCCGGCCAGCGAGTCGAGCAGCGGCTTCGTGCAGATCACGTGCTTGTCCGCCGCCAGGGCCCGTACACAGTGATCAAGATGCAGCTGGTCGGGGGTGTAGATCGCGATCGTGTCGATCTTCGGGTCCGCCAGCAGGTCGCCGTAGCTGGTCGTCCAGTGATCGAGATCGAACTCCCGCATCCGTTGCCGACACAGGGATTCGTCAAGATCACAGATCCGGGCGATCTCCCAGCGGGCCGACGACTGCGCGGCGGAGAGCACGCTGCGGCCCTCGCCCAGCCCGACCACGCCGAGCCGGCGTACCTTCGGGATTGTCACTTCGGCCGGTTCTCGTACGCCTGCTGGTGCAGCTCGAGGTAGGCCTGGATGCCGATCGCGTCGAACGAGGTGACGTACTCGTTCCAGGCACCGTCGTCGTTGATGTCGGTCTCCCCGATCGCGAACGCCGCCATGGCGGTCCGGACCCGGTTGTAGATCGTCGCCGCTGTGTCGGCCTTCGCCGTGGCGTCGGCCTCGTTGAAGATCAACGGCGGGACCTGCATGGCCTCCGGCTCCGCGAACGGCTGATAGGACTGGGCGGACCGGTACAGCTCGGCCTCGAAGTTCGGGTTCGCCTTGTTGATCTGGATGCCGAGCCGGGCGTCGTTGGAGTTGTACATCGCGCCGTACTGGTTCCAGGAGGTCCCGGCGGGCGGCGGGTAGGCCTTCAGCTCATAGAGGGCCTGCTTGCCGTTGATGCCCTTCGCACCCTTCTTCGACCAGTCCCAGTTCTCGCCCTGGTTGCCGGCGACGTGGTGCTGGAACGCCTCCAGCTCCATCTGCGCGTCGGCCCACTGGACCAGGATCTCCGGCTGCTTGCAGGCCGAGGTGATCACCATCGGCGACGTCTTGTAGCCGAAGTGGTCCCAGCGCGCGTACTGCACCCCGGCCGGTCCGCGCAGCGGCGGCACCGCCACGTAGTCCTTCCACAGCGCGCCCGGCTTGTAGGCGATGTCGCTGAAGGAGCCCCAGTAGTAGGCCCGGACGAAGCCCAGCCGGCCCTGGTTGCCGGCCTGCAGCAGGGCGGCGTCGGTCATCGTGAACGCATCCCGGCCGAGGGTCCCGTCGTCGTGCAGGGTACGCAGGAAGCGCAGCGCCTCGCGCCATTCCGGTTTGGTCGCGACGAACTCGACCCGTCCGTCGGTCAGCGCCAGCCAGCCGCCGTTGGCCGTGCCGCCGGGGTTGTAGAGGAACGCGTTCATGATGAAGGTGTCGACCGGGTTCTCGACGCTCGCGGCGAACGGGATCAGGTTGCGCTTCGGCGTCGGATCCTTTTCCTGCAACAGTTTCAGGACCTCGCGCAGCTCCTCGGTCGTGGTCGGCAGCTCCGCCCCGACCTGGTCAAGGTAGCGCTGGTTGATCCAGGCCCGGCCGGGGCTGGAGGCGCAGTGGTAGCAGTCGTTGATGCCGGCGAACTGGTAGACCTTCCCGTCCGTCGCCTGGGTCAGCGCCTGATGGCCGGGATAGTCGGTACGCAACTGACGCATGTGTGGTGCGTAGACGTCGATGTACTCATCCAGGGCGACGAAGAGCCCCTGCTGGCCGTACAGCGAGACCTGGTCGTTGGAGAACGGCAGGCCGAGGAACGCGTCCGGAAGATCACCGGACGACAGCATCGCGTTGACCTTGGTCAGGTCCGGCGAACCGTCGGTCGCCGCGGCCAGCACGGAGGTGAACTTGATCTTGACCCCGGTGCGCTTCTCGAACCAGGACGTCATCGAGCTCTTGTTCCAGTCGCCGACCACCTCGGCGTCCTGCGGTACGACCACCCGGAACTCGGTGCTGCCGTCACCGAACGGTTCGACCACCGTGGCCCGCGCGCCGACGTAGCCCTCGGGATAGTGGACGTCCGGCGTCTCCGGCCCGAGTTCCTTGATCGGTACGTCCTGCAACGACTTCGGCCGGTCGCCGCCGCCACCTTGATCGCCGGTGCAGCCGGCCAGCCAGCCGGACGCGGCCAACGCGGCCGTCGCGGTCCCGGCACCGAGCAGTGATCGTCGTCTGATCGGGTTCATGGCGCGACCATATTCGGGGAAGGCGGAACGTTCCTCCGGTCTTGCCCGCAAGACTTCCGGTATCCTCAGATCAACACCGTGGCCAACGGAGGACTCTGGTGACGATCACCGAACCGGCGACCTACGGCATGGCGTGCCAGACACTCTGGTCGCCGACGATGGTCCAGGCTCATCAGCACAACGACATCGAACTGAACTACGCCGGCGATCCGCTGCAGTACCTGATCGGCGGCCGCCCGTTGACGCTGCGGGCGGGCCAGGCGGCCGTCTTCTGGGCCGCGCAACCGCACCAGCTGCTGGTGCAGGGACCGCTGGTCCGGATGACCTGGGCGACCGTGCCGCTGGCCCAGTTCCTCACCTGGCCGCTGGCCGCCGATCAGGTCCGGCGACTGCTCGACGGCGAGGTGATCATCGGCACCCGCGACGTCAGCGCGCTCTATTCGGCCGGGCACCTGCAGCAGTGGGAACGTGACCTGGCCGCACCCGATGCCGACGACCGCGAACTCGTGGCGCTCGAACTCCGGGCCTTCATCACCCGCGTCCTGCAGTCGCCGGCGGCGACCCCGGACCACCCCGGTTCGGCAGCCCGGTCCGTCCTCTCCCAGGCCGCCGAGATGGCGAACTTCATCGCCCTGCACTGCCACGAACCGCTGCGGGTCAAGGACGTCGCCGACGCCATCCACGTCCATCCGCACCACGCCATGGCGATCTTCAAACAGGCGCTCGGCCGGACCATCAACAGCTACCTCACCAGCTCCCGCATCGCTGTGGCACAACGGATTCTGCTGACCACCGACGCGTCGGTCGCCGAGGTCGGGCACCGCTCGGGGTTCGGCTCCCTGTCCCGCTTCTACGAGGCCTTCACCGCCCACTGCGACGTCCCGCCCTCGGCCTACCGCCGGCGGCACGCGGCGATCCGGGTCCCGGACCCTTCGCCCAGGCCGAGCTCCTAGATCTCCCGCCAGGTCTCGGCGAAGGCGAGGGCGGCCGAACTGCCGGCCCACTCCTCGGGCTGGTGCACCTCGCCCCGCGCGGCCACTCCGTTGACCCGGATCTCGCCGTGGGCGCAGGGGCAGACCACCACGGTGCACTCGAAGCCGGGCGGGTAGGTGATCACCTGCTTGCAGTCGAGCACGTCGCGCCACTCCAGTTCGATCATGGTCGGGCCGGCCGCGCAGGTGATCCGATGGAACCGGTCCCCACCCGAGGTCTCGGTGAAGAGCGCGGGAATCGGCGGAGCGGTCTCGATGCCGCGACCGCGGATCCGTGCGTAGTCACGGTAGAAGTTCTGCCAGACGTAGTCGGCGAGCGCGGCATTGTCGGTGTAGATGCCGACCGGCGCGTCGGCGCCGAGGCCGGAGTACTCGGGATCCACCCAGATCAGCAACGCCCGCCCGGTCCCGGCCGGGGAGTACGTCGCCGTCCACATGCTGACCAGCGCGACGACGTCGTCCTCGGTGTTCTCTCGATAGAGCACGATCATCGGGTTCTCGCCGGTGATCTTGATGCCGCGCTTGACGATCGGCTCGGTCATGGTCCTCCTCGGTGATCATCGAGATCTCACCGTAGCGGCGTCCGCTACGCCTCCCGGGCGTACTCCCGGTAGCGGGCGCCGAGTGCGCCGGCGATCATGCCGCCGCCGCGGCAGGCGGTCCGGACACCGCGGGCCCGGTGCCGCAACGATCTCGTGATCATCCCGGCGAAGGCGCGGGCCAGTCCGCCGGCGACCCGGACCAGTCCACCGAGCACCGCACGGATCCGGACGGAGCCGCGCCCGAGCGGGCCGCTGGCGAGCCGGAGTTCGACGGCGACCTGGTTGTTGCCCTGGCTCCAGGACCGGGCCGTCACCCAGCGCCGGGTGGTCCGGGCGGCCGGCACCGTGTCCACCGCCACCGACTCGTCGCACCAGACGATCCGGCCGCCGGCGGCGTGCAGCTGCCGGGTGAACAGGGTGTCCTCGCCGCCGCCGAGGCCGAGCGCGGGATCGAACCGGACGCCGGCCCGGCGGACCTGATCAAGATCGAGCAGCAGGTTGCCCGCGGCCGCCGCGTCAAGCTCGGTGCCGCTCGGCATCCGGCGCCGGCGGAAGAACTCGCCGGCGGTCACCCACGGATCGACATCATGATCGAAAACCGAGAACACCCGGCCCATCACGGCCGCCGGCCGGCCGGACTGCCGCCAGATCCGCAGCAGGGCGTCGAACCAGTCCGGCTCCGGCACCTCGTCGTCGTCCAGGAAGATCAACAACCGGGAACCGGCCGTCTCGGCGAGCACCCGGTTGCGGGCCGCGGCGATGCCGGGTTCCGGCTCGACCAGGTAGCGAAGTCCCTGGTCCAGAAAGGTTTCCGCGGTGGACCTGGCCGACCCGTCCGGGTCGTTGTCGACGACCAGGATCTCGGCGATCAGCTCCGGGTCCTTGCCCAGCTGGTCCAGCACCACCGGCAGCGAGGCGGCCAGCGACTCCGGGCGGCGGAAGGTCAGGATGCCGACGGTGATCTTCATCGGCCACCGCGCCGGATCGCGATCGCCTGCCGGTAGCCGGCCAGATGGGCCGCCGCGACCGCCGGCCAGTCGCGGCCCACCAGGCGCGGTTCGGCCGTGCGGGGCCGGCGGACCTGCTGCAGGGTGGTGATCAGGTCGTCCGGCCGGAGGTCGCCGTCGAACAGGTACACCCAGCCCGGCCCGGTCTCCTCGGCCAGCTCGCGGTTGACCTCGTTGTCCGGGATCAGCACCGGCCGGCCCAGCGACAGCGCAGCCAGGGTGCCGCCGGAGTTGTGCATGAAGCGGTACGGCAGCACGATCAGCTCCGACGCGGTCACGATCGAGACCAGTTCGGCGTCGTCCAGGAACCGCGGGACCACCGAGATCCGGGCGTCGGCGGTCGCGGCCGCAGTGATCAATTCGGCCAGCTCGGCGGTGGACGGCCGGCCGCCGATCGTCAGGGTGACCTCGCCGTCCGTACCGGCGAAGGCCTCCAGTAACCGCTCGACACCCTTGTAGCGACGGATCAGGCCGACATAGCCGATTCGCCCCGGTACCAGGGTTTCCGGGCGCTGCCCGGCGAACCAGTCCCGGTAGTGGCCGTGCGGGATGATCATGGACGGCGCTCCGGCCGGGACCGGCGTGAGCCGGTTCAGCCGGACCCGCAGCGTGGTCAGCCGGTCCATCAGGTCGAGCAGCCGGTGATCCAGCCGGGACAGGCCGTCCGGCCGTTCGACGTTGTGCACGGTGCGGACCACCGGGGTCCGGGTGACCGCCAATCTGATCATGAAAACGAGCGCCAGCAGCTGGCGGGCGAGCTTCTTCACCGGGCTCGACCCGTGCAGCAGGATCTCCGGCCAGTGCACCTGGAACACGTCGTAGCGACCGAACAGCGCGGTTCGGTAGCCGAAGGTCAGCACCCGGGCCTGACCGGTCTGCTCGAGCCGGTCGGCGAGCATGATCAGGTACGGATTGGTGGTCGGCCGCGGCGTCGGAAACGACTGCAGCACGGTGAGGCGTGGCACGGCAACCAGTGTCGCAGGGAGATTTGTCGGACCAGGTGAAATGCACGCGCCGATCAGTTAGCATTTCCCTGAGTCGGCCTACGGTCGGCGTTTCAGGGGGAGTGCTGACAGCGGTGTGGGGCCGCGGTGGCACGCACAATGTCGGGGAAGTCAATGCGCAGCTTCAAGTCTGCCAGTCGTGCATCGAGTCGCGCGCTGGCCCTTCTGCTCGTCGTTGCCCTGCTGGCAGTGCTGCCGGTACAGCACGCCGCGGCGGCGCCGGGTCCGATCAAGCAGCGCCCGGCCGGGATGGTGACCGCCGATGCGCTGCCGACCGTGCAGATCAACGGCGTGGTCTGGACCCAGGCGACCAACGGCAACACGGTCTACGCCGGCGGCCAGTTCACCAAGGCCCGGCCCGCCGGGTCGCCGGCTGGCCAGAACGAGACCACGCGACAGAACCTGCTCGCCTTCGACATCACCACCGGCGAACTGATCACCACGTTCAACCCGTCGCTGAACTCGACCGTCAAGGACGTCAAGGTGTCGCCGGACGGCAAGCGGCTCTACGTCGCCGGCTCGTTCACGACGGCCAACAGGCAGAACCGCTACCGGATCGCGGCCTACGACACGGCGACCGGGGCCTTGATCAGCAGCTTCGCGCCGTCGACCAATGCGACCATCGCGGCGATCGCGGTGACCGACACCGTCGTCTACGTGGGCGGCTGGTTCTCCCAGGCCAACGGGGTGTCGCGGACCCGGCTGGCCGCGTTCAGCGCCGCCGACGGTTCGCTGCTCGGCTGGGCGCCCACCGCCGACGCCGACGTCCAGTCGATGACGCTGACCCCGGACAACAGCAAGGTGATCATCGGCGGCAAGTTCAAGAACGTGAACGGCTCGAGTGCGTACGGCATCGCGTCGCTGAACGCGACCAACGGATCGCTGCTGCCGTTCTCGATCAACTCGGTCGTGCGCAACGCCGGCGACACCGCGGGCACCTATTACCTGACCCGGGACGGGGACACCGTCTACGGGACCAGCTTCAACTTCGGCACCGGCAACTTCGAGGGCGTCTGGGCGGCGAACCCGACCACCGGCGCGATCAAGTGGCTGGACGACTGCCACGGCGACACGTACTCGGCGTTCAGTGCCAACGGCGTCGTCTACGGAGCCGGGCATCCGCACTACTGCAGGAACATCGGCGGCTATCCGGACACCAGCCCGCGGCAGCACCACTACCTGATGGCCTATACCAAGGAAGCCACCGGGACGGTCGCCAAGAACGGCCAGACCGGTTCCGGCTACGGCAACTTCGAGGGCAAGCCGGCGCCGTCGATCATCAACTACTTCCCGACCCTGACCGCGGCCAACTTCACCGGGCAGTGGCAGGCCGCCTGGAGTCTCTCCGGCAACAGCGACTACCTGGTGGCCGGCGGTGAGTTCACCAAGGTCAACGGCACCGGCCAGCAGGGCCTGGTCCGGTTCGCCACCTCGACCAAGGCGCCGAAGAAGCGCGGCCCGGTGGACAGCGGTGCGCTCTTCAAGCCGACGGTCAGCGCGGTGGACGGGCACGCGGCCAAGATCACCTGGACCTCCAACTGGGACCAGGATGATCAAGATCTCAGCTACCAGGTGATCCGGTCCGACAAGGCCGGCACCCCGCTGGGCACGGTCAAGGGCGTCTCCCAGTTCTGGAACCGGCCCAAGTTGTCCTTCGTCGACAGCACCGCCGAGCCGGGCAAGACGTACCGCTACCGGATCGTGGCGATCGACCCGGACGGCAACCGGGCGACCGGCGACTATGTGGACCTCACGATGCCGTCCACCACCTCGCTGGGCAGCTACGCGATCGGCGTGCTCGCCGATCAACCCAGCCGCTACTGGCGGCTGAACAGCTTCTCGTCGGGCAATTCCCCGGACCTGACCGGCGGTGACAACCTGCGCACCAACAGCGTCAGCCGCACCGCGACCGGGGCACTGCTCAACGACAGCGACGGCGCCGCCGTGTTCAGCGGCTCCTCGCTCAGCCGGGCCGGATCGGCGACCGCCGCGGCCGCGCCGAGCACGTTTGCCGTCGAGGGCTGGTTCTCCTCGACGTCGAGCAGCGGCGGCAAGATCATCGGGTACGGCAACAGCCAGACCGGGACCTCCAGCACCTTCGACCGGCAGCTCTATCTGGACAGCGGCGGCCGGGTCAGCTTCGGCGTCGGCAACCTCAAGGCGGTCCGGTCGGCGAAGGCGTACAACGACGGCCAGTGGCACCAGGTGGTGGGCCAGCTGTCCTCCGCCGGCCTCGAGCTGTACGTCGACGGCGAGCGGGTCGCGGCCGATCCGGCGGTGACCGAGGGGCTGTCCTACGACGGCTACTGGCGGATCGGCGGCGACAACCTGAGCGGCTGGCCGAACCGGCCGAGCAGCAACTTCCTGAACGGCAAGGTGGACGAGGTCGCGGTCTACCCGGCGCCGCTCACCGCCGAAGAGGTGGCGCTGCACTACTCGGCGTCCGGCCGGCAGAGCACGAACACGCCGCCGGTCGCGGAGTTCAGCTGGACCGCTGATGATCTTGATCTGTCCTTCGACGCCGCGGGCTCGACCGACGAGGGCGGCCAGATCGTCTCGTACGACTGGGACTTCGGGGACGGGACGAACGGGACCGGCAAGACCGTGCAGCACAGCTACCCGGCGATCGGCGGCTACGACGTCACCCTGACCGTGACCGACGACGACGGCATGACCGGCCAGGTGACCAAGCGGATCACGGCCGCCGGACCCGGCGTGGTCGCCGGCGACGCGTTCGGCCGGACCCTGTCCACCGGCTGGGGCAGCGCCGACGTCGGCGGTGCCTGGAACACGTCCGGCGGCAGCGCGTTCAGCACCGCCGACGGGGTCGGCCGGGTCGACTTCGCGGCGCCGGGCACGCTGCTCTCGGCCTCGCTGAACGAACCGTCGGCGACCGACCTGACCATGATCACTGATCTTGCGGTGGACAAGGTGCTGACCGGGAACGGGCTCGCGCTCAGCCTGCAGGGCCGGGCGGTCGGCAACTCCGACTACCGGTTGAAGGTGCGGTTCCTGCCGAGCGGCGAGACCCACCTGGTGCTGGCCGCGGCGGTGAACGGCTCCGAGACCATCCTCGGCGAGGTCAACGTGCCGACGGTGACCTACCAGGCGGGCCAGGCGTTGCGGGTCGCCTTCACGCTCTCCGGCACGGGGACGACGACGCTGACCGGGAAGGTCTGGCCGGTCGGCGGCACCGAACCCGCGGCGGCCCAGATCACCCGGACCGACGGCACCCCGTCACTGCAGACGGCCGGCTCGGTCGGCTTCCTCGGCTACCTGTCCGGGAACGTCGGCAACGCGCCGATCCGGCTCACCGTGGACAACCTGAAAGTGATCGCACCATGATCAAGTTCCGCGGCGGTATCGCCGCTCTGGCCGCCACCGGTGCGCTCGTCGTCGGCGTGGCACTCACCGGCTGCGCGACGAGCGGACGGGAGGCGCTGCCGCCGGCCGCGACGCCGTCCGCGGCCCGGCCGCCCGTCGAGAAGCCGGTCCCGCCACCCTCCAAGGGCAGCGGCGACATCCAGGACAAGGTGAAGCAGAAGTCGATCACCGCGCGGAAGCCGGTGTCGCTGAACAAGACCGCCCAGGTCGCCGACGGGATCACGGTCCGGATCGAGCGGACGAAGTCGATCGAGGCGAAGGCCACCCTGCCCGGTGAGGTCGCCGGCCCCGGTGTCCGCTTCGATCTGGTGATCGAGAACGAGACCTCGAAGCCGATCGACCTGGTCGCCGTCGTGGTCGAGTGCACCGACGGGTCGGGCGCGCCGGTGAACCGGATCAGCAGCGATCCGGCCGAGCCGTTCGAGGGCGTGCTGGAGCCGGGAGAGTCCGCCGAGGGCCGGTACGTCTTCGTGATCGACGAGAAGCAACGGGACGAGATCTCGCTCGCGGTCACGGTCACCGGTGACCTACCGGTCGTCAGGTTCGAGGGCCCGCTCGGGTGAGTCCCACCGACGAAAGCGGGAGCACACGCTCCGCGATCGTCATCGTCAACTTCGGATCACACCGGCTGCTCGCCGCGGCCGCCGCCGATCCGGCGAACGTGCTCGCCCAGCCGGGCCGGATGATCATCGTCGTCGATAACCGCTCCGGCCCCGAGGAACGGGCCGCGGTCCGTCGGCTGGCGGCCGAGCAGGGCTGGCAGCTGGTGCCGCAGCCGGACAATCGCGGCTTCGCCGCCGGGGTCAATGCCGGCGTCCGGCGGGCGATCGAGCTCGACGCCGAGACGGTGATCCTGCTCAATCCCGACGCGGTGCTCGCTCCGGCGACGGCCGACGCGCTGCTCCGGCACTGCCGCAGCAACCCGGACGACCTGGTCAGCCCGCGGCTGGTCGACTCGGCCGGGAAGCCGTACTTCAGCGGGGCGTTCGTCGACCTGGCCACCGGCGCGATCAAGAGCTGGCGGGCCGAACCCGAGCAGGGCTACGCGGACGAACTGGTGCTGCCGTCGCTGCCGGACCGGTTCGGCTGGCTGACCGCGGCCTGCCTGACCCTTTCGGTGGAGCTGTGGCAGCGGGCCGGCGGGCTGGCCGAGGACTACTTCATGTACTGGGAGGACGTCGACTTCAGCGTCCGGTGCGCCCGGGCCGGGGCCCGGCTGGTGCTGCGGAATGATCTTGTGGCGGTGCACGACGAGGGCGGCACCCAGCGCTCGGCGGGCCCGGCGAAGTCGGACCTCTACTACCGCTACAACTGCCGCAACCGGCTGCTGTTCGCCCGCCGGCTGCTGGGCCGCCGGCAACGGCTGCGTTGGCTGGTCGCGACGCCGGCGCAGAGCTGGCAGATCTATCTGCGCGGCGGCCGCCGACAACTGCTCAGCCATCCGCTCGGCCTGCTGGCGGCGGTCCGCGGGACCCTGGCCGGGCTGTTCCAGCTGCTCCGGCCGCGGCGACGGAGCCGGACGGCGGCACCGCGGGTGCTGCTCGCGCACCCGAGCGCCGACCTGTACGGGTCGGACCGGATGCTGCTCGAATCGGCCGAGGCGCTGCGGGACGACGGCTGGCGGGTGACCGTCGTGCTGCCGTACCAGGGGCCGTTGCTGGAGGTGCTCGACGAACGCGGCTTCGACGTGCGCACCTGCGGCCTGCCGGCGCTGCGCAAGGCGATGCTGACGCCGACCGGGCTGGCCCGGTTCATGATCAATTCCGTACGGTACGCGGGCCCGGCGCTGCGGCTGCTCCGCGAAGGCACCGATCTGGTCTATGTCAACACGCTGGTCTGGCCGGGCTGGTTGATCTTGGGCCGACTGACCGGCCGGCGGGTGGTCTGCCACGTCCACGAGGCGGAACGGCAACTGTCGACCGCGGTCCGGCGGGTGCTCACGGCGCCGCTCGGGCTGGTCCATCGGGTGATCACGAACAGCCGGTTCACCGCCCAGGTGCTGGCCGGCACGTCGGCCGCGGCCCGGAACCGGAATGCCGTGGTGCACAACGGACTCGAGCTGCCGGAGCCGCGACCGTCGCGGTCGTCGCTGGTCGGTCCGGTCGGGCTGGTCTACTGCGGGCGGCTGTCCCGGCGGAAGGGGCCGCAGACGGCGATCGCCGCGGTCCGGCTGCTGGCGGATCGCGATCTTGAGGTGCAGTTGGAGTTGCTCGGCGCGCCGGTGGCCGGCCAGCAGGACTTCGAGGCCGAGCTGCGGGAGCAGGCCGCGCCGCTGGGGGACCGGGTACGGTTCCGCGGCTTCCACGCCGACCCGGCGGCCTGGCTGGCTGACGCCGATCTTGTCGTGGTGCCGTCGATCGGCGACGAGTCGTACGGGAACGCGGCGGTGGAGGCGGCTGCTGCGGGCCGACCGGTGGTGATCACCGATCAGCCGGGCCTGCTCGAGGCGGTCGGGGACCTGCCGTCGGTCCGGGTGGTGGCGCCGGACCGGCCCGCCGACCTGGCCGACGCGTTGGCGGAGTTGATCAAGGACTGGGAGACGGTGTCGGCCGCGGCGGCCGACGCCGCGGCCGGGGTCCGGCAGGCGCACGCACCGGACCGGTACCGGCGCGAGCTGGCCGCGCTGGTCCGGGCCACGTTGAAATGACCGGCCAGGAGGACACCCCGGGGCAGAGCACGGGGGAGCAGACCGAGGAGTCCCGCCGCGGGCTCGGCGGGGTCGCCGCCCGCAGCGCGGTCGTGACCATGACCGGGCAGCTGGCCAAGATCGTCCTCCAGCTCGTCTCGGTGATCATTCTGGCCCGGCTGCTGACCCCGTACGACTACGGGCTGCTGGCGATGGTGATGGCGGTGGTCGGCGTGGCCGACGTGTTCCGTGACTTCGGGCTGTCCTCGGCCGCGGTGCAGGCGAAGGAGTTGTCCCGGGGGCAGCGGGACAACCTGTTCTGGGTCAACACGCTGACCGGGCTGATCCTGCTGGTGGTGATCATCGCCGCCGGCCCGCTGCTGGCCCTGTTCTACCGGCAGCCGGAGCTGACCATGATCAGCGCGGTGGTCGGATTGTCCTTCCTGTTCAGCGGTCTGGCCACGCAGTACCGGGCGGATCTGCAGCGACGGATGCTGTTCACCCGGCTCACCGTCGCCGACGTCGGCTCGCCCCTGGTCGCCCTCGTGGTGGCGATCGGGCTGGCCCTCGGCGGCGCCGGCTACTGGGCCCTGGTCGGGCAGCAGGTGGTGCAGTTCCTGGCGAACCTGATCATGGTCGTGATCGCCGCCGGCTGGCTGCCGCGGTGGTGGCGCCGGGACGCGCCGGTGCGCCCGTTCCTCGCCTTCGGCGGCAACCTCGCCGGCGGCCAGCTGATCCACTACCTCGGCGCCAACTTCGACGCGCTGCTGATCGGCGCCCGGTTCGGCGCCAACCCGCTCGGGCTCTACAACCGCGGCTTCCAGTTGCTGATGCGGCCGCTCGGGCAGCTGCGGGCGCCGCTCACCTCGGTGGCGCTGCCGGTGCTGTCGCGGCTGACCGACGACGAGCGCCGGTACGGCGAATACCTCCGGATCGGGCAGCGGGCGATGGGCTACTCCCTGGTCCTCGGCCTCGGTCTGGTGATCGGCGCGGTCGACCCGGTGGTGGCGATCTTCCTCGGCGACCAGTGGACCGGGGTCGCGCCGATCATGCGCTGGCTGGCCCTGTGCGGGATCTTCGAGACGCTGGCCTTCGTCGGCTACTGGACGTACGTATCGAAGGGCCTGGTCCGCAAGCTGCTCTACTTCACCATCATGTCCACCGCGATCAAGATCATCGGCATCGCGATCGGCAGCCAGTGGGGCGTGGAAGGCGTCGCGGCCGGCTTCGCGCTGGCCGAGGTGGCCTCCTGGCCGCTGTCGTTCGCCTGGCTGCGGCGCAGCTCCGGCCTGGACGTGGTCCCCCTGATCGTCAACGGGCTCCGGATCGTCGCGGTCAGCCTGGCCATCGCCGCGGCGACCTGGCTGGTCAGCTGGCAGCTGGCCGGGGCCGGCGACTGGGCCCGGCTCGGCGCGGCGGTCGGCGTCGCGGTGGTGGTCGCCGCCGCCTCGCTGGTCGTACCGTCGGTGCGCCGGGACGTCATCTCGGTGGTCCGCTCGGCCCGGCTGGGTTTCCGGTGACCGACGCGCCGCGGGCTATCGTGGGCCGACGTAGCAGAGTGGACACTCCCCGGTCGGAGGTGGACGTGGCTCCCGCCAGCCCTCGTCGGAGCGCGGCACCCGCCGCGCCGCCGGCCGCGGTGGTCATCCCCGCGGCTCCGGTCGACGAGCGCTGGGCGTCGACCGAGAAGCTGCTCGCGGCCGGGCTGGTGTTCGCCGTCGCGGTCCGGATCTACCTGTTCTCCGCGATCACGCCCGGGATCGCCGTGGCGGTGGTGCTGGCGCCGTTGCTGCTGGCCGTGCTGCCCCGGTTCCGGCTGGCCGTCCCGCTGTTCGTGCTGGCCGGGGTGGCCCTGCTCGGCGGCGTCGCGCTGTCGGTGCTGGCTCCGGATGCGTACCGGATCGAGGCGGGCAACCAGCTGTATTCGATCACCTTCTTCGTCGGCATCTTCCTCTCCGTCGCGGCGCTGCTGTGGGCCCGGACCAAGCTGGAGCCGGCGACGATCGCGATCATCTTCGGGATCGGTTCCATGATCAGCGCTGCTCTCGGCGAAGGTCTCGGTTCCGGCAATCCGTGGAAGTTCGCGCTGGCCGTACCGGTCGCGATGGTGCTGCTCGGGGTGGCGGCGGCGACCCGGTCCCGGATCGTCGAACTGCTGGTGTTGATCATGCTCGCCGGGGTGTCGGTGATCTTCGACTCGCGTTCGTACATGGCGACCTTCCTGCTCGCCGGGATCCTGGTGGTCTGGCAGCTGAAACCGCGGAAACTGAGCCAGCGCGGCACTGTGGCGCGGACGGCGATCCTGCTGATCGCCGCCGGCGCCGCCGTCTACCTGCTCGGCACCGAACTGCTGGTCGGCGGCGCGCTCGGCACCGAGGCCCAGCAGCGCACCCTGTCCCAGCTGGACACGGCGGGCAACCTGATCCTCGGCGGGCGTCCCGAACTCGGTGCTTTCCTGGCCCTGCTGGCGTACCGGCCGATCGGGTTCGGTTTCGGCGCCGTGCTCGACCTGGCCGGCGTGAATGCGGCGAAGGCGGGCATGATCGCGACCGGCTACGACGCGGAGAACGGCTACGTCGAGCGCTTCATGTTCGGCAGCGGGATCGAACTGCACTCGGTGACCGGCGACCTGTGGGCCCAGACCGGCCTGCCCGGCATCGCGCTGGCGATCATGATCGCCGTGATCGTGATCATCGGCGTCGTCCGGCACGTCGCCCACGGCACCGCCACCGCCCTCTACCTCTTCCTGGTCTGCTGGACCGCCTGGAACCTCCTCTTCAGCCCCCTGATCTCCGCCACCCCCAGCCTGGTCCTCCTCCTCGCCCTAGCCCTCACCCCCAAAACCACCACCGAACCGCCCCCACCAACCCCCGCCGACCGGGCACAAAAGCAGCCGTTCTGACGGCGTGTCGCTGCAGAACTGCCGAGTCGGCACGAGGGGCTTCGGGTGGCTCTCGGGCGTCGGAGTCCTTGACCTTCGAGTTGGCTGAAGGCCCAGGCTCGGGGCATGCCTGGAGCTGCACGCCGGTTCGGGATCTCGCCCGAGGATCCGGCCCCCGACTACCAACGCCAACGCGATCCGCTGCACGCGTGTGCGGTTCCGTGGACCGGCTCGGCCGACGATCGGCTCTGGCGGTGCGCCGAGTGCGGCCGGTGGTGGAAACGCATCTGGGAACTGGCCGCGGGCCAGCCGCCGGTTGATGAGGAGTTGCTGCTGCGACGGGCGGGGATCGGGCCGGGTACGGCGATCGCGCTGCACCAGTTCAAGATCAAGTCTTCGACCGGGCGGGGCTTGGACTACCTGATCTGGACCCCTGACGGCGAACCCGAACAATCCGGCTGGCCCTTGATCATCTTCCTGCACGGCGGCGCGGAGACGGGCGGCCACCCGTCGAACGCCGCGCGGGGCGGGCTGCCGAAGCAGATCGAGCAGGGATACGCCCCGCCGTTCGTCGTCGTGGCACCTCACTGCCCGAATCCGCCGCACCCGAACCGAAACAGCTGGGCCGAGTTCCCGGCGGAGGTCGCGGCCGTCGTGGCCGAGGTACGGGCTCGGCACCCGATCAATGCGAACGCGATCTTGCTGACGGGGCCGAGCATGGGCGGGTCGGGCACCTGGGATCTCGCAGCCCGATGCCCGGGAACCTTCACCGCGGCCGCACCGGTCTGCGGCGGCGGGAATCCGTTGCTGGCGGCGGAGCTGGCTCGGATCCCGATCTGCGCGTTCCATGGCGTCGAGGACACGATCGTGCCCGTCGAGACCACGCTCGCCATGGCCGAAGCGGTCGGAGCAGCCGGCGGCCGGATTCGTACGGTCATCTTCCCGGAGGTGGGCCACGTCGACGCCAGCGAACGTGCCTACGCCCCGGACTCGGAGCTCTACCCCTGGTTCGCCTCGACCGTCCACGTTCCCTGAACCGCAAACCTCGGCTTCGCCGAGTGGACGCGTTGACCTCGGGTTTCGCCGATTTCTCGGGTCAAGCAGTCCACTCGGTGAGGTCGAGGGCTCCGGCAGCTGGATCAGCGGGAGAAGCGGCCGGCGAGGATCGGGCGGCCGGTCTCGAGGGCGCGGCCGAGGGAGACGGCGCGCCAGCCCTTTGCCGTATAGCGGTCCAGGATCTGGGCGATCAGGTCGTGCCGGTCGAGGGTGTGGCTGACGTCATCGGTCGCACCGTCGGGGGTGCCGGCGAAGCCGTCGTGGCCGAGCAGGATGGCGCCGGGGCGGGCGCCCTGCAGGGCCTTGGCGACGCGTTCCTGCTGGGGGAGGTCACGCCAGTCCCAGGTGGTCGGGCCCCAGAACACGGGCATCAGCCCGGCGGCCCGGATGCCGCGCCAGTTGGCCAGGGTCTGCCGCCCGTACGGCGGACGGAACCAGCGGACGCCCTGGCCGGTCAGGTCGGCCAGTTCCTTCGCCGCGTCGGCGGTACGGCGTTCGGTCGCCGCGGCGTCGAAGCGGGGCAGCGGCTGGTGGTCCGGGCCGTGCAGGCCGATCTCGTGGCCGGCGGCGACGAGATCGGCCAGCAGGGACGGGTGCCGGCGGATCCGGGTGCCCAGGACGAAGAAGGTCGCTGTGGCGTTCCGCTCGGCGAGGGCGGTGAGAACCTGCTCGGTGCCGACCGGGTCCGGGCCGTCGTCGAAGGTCAGTACGAGCTCCGGCGCCCGAGTTCGTACCGCAATCACGGAACCGACCAGGGCCGCCGCCCGTTCGACCACTGGTCGTCCGATGCGCAGGACCTTGCGTAACACGGCACCCCCTGACGACTCGCCGCATAGACTACCGGCGGCTGACGTTGGAGGAGGTGAACCGGGGAATGGACCTGCGCAGCTATCTCAGCGCCCTGCGCAAGAACTGGTGGCTGGTCCTCGTCATCACCGCCTGCTGTACGGCCATCGCGGTGGCGGCCCTGCTGCTCACCCCGAACACGTACGCCAGCAAGGTCACGTTCTACGTCAGCACCCCGATCTCCGACGGCAGCAACCCGCAGTCGTCCGGGCAGTTCGCGGTGACCCGGGTCAATTCGTACGTCGAGCTGCTGTCCAGCGACAAGCTGGCCGAGGAGGTCGCCAAGGACGTCGGCTTCGACGCCCCGCCCGGCAGCCACGAGGACATGATCACCGGCTCGGCCGAGTTGAACACGGTGCTGGTCACCGCGACGATCAGCGACGCCGACCCGGCCCGGGCGTTCGCCATCGCGCAGGCGGTCTCGGACAAGTTCCCGGAGATGGTCGACGAGCTGGACAACAAGGGCAAGTCGGGCTCGGCCGTCGTCGTGCTGACCACGGTCTCCGGACCGACTCCGCCGCTCGTGGTGGCGCCGAGCGGCCGGATCTACGGCGCGATCGGGATCGGCGGCGGGCTGCTCCTCGGCGTGCTGGCGGCGCTGTTCCGGGAGCTGCTGAACACCAGCATCCGCAGCGGCGAGACGCTCAGCGAAGTCCTCGGGGCCCCCGCCCTCGGCACGATCAACTTCGACCCGACGACGAAGCGGCTGCCGTTGATCATCGGCGAACAGGCGGCGTCGGCGCGGTCGGAGGCGTACCGGCATCTGCGGACCAGTCTGCAGTTCGTCGACGCGGCCGCCGCGACCCAGGTCTTGTTGATCACCTCGGCGGTGCCCAACGAGGGCAAGACGACGACCTCGGTCAACCTGGCGTTGAGCTTCGTCGAGTTCGGCGACCGGGTGTTGTTGATCAGTGCGGACCTGCGCCGGCCGCGGCTCGGCTCGCTGCTCACCCTGTCGGAGTCGAACGGCCTGACCGGGCTGCTGGTCGGCCAGACCCAACTGAACGACGCGATCCAGCAGTGGGGCAACAGCCAGCTCTTCTACATCGGCAGCGGATCCCTGCCGCCGAACCCGTCCGAGCTGCTCGGCGGCGAGCGGATGGCGGAGCTGATGGAACGGCTCCGTGGCCGGTTCGACAAGATCATCGTGGACGCGCCGCCGCTGCTGCCGGTGACCGACGCGGCGGTGGCGTCGGCGCTGGTCGACGGCGTCGTCGTGGTGGTCCGGGACGGGCACACCAACCGGACCCAGCTGACGGCCACGCGGAAGACCCTCGACGGGGTCGGCGCCCGGATCATCGGCGGCGTGCTCAACATGCGCAAGTCGAGCAAGCGGGAGCAGCGGACGTACGGCGGCGACTCGTATCAGGTGGCCACCTTCCAGGCCCGTCGCAGCGCCGGGCTGAGCTCGGCCAGCCCGGCCGGATTCGACGAGGAGGAGCCGACCCCGGCCCGGTCGGCCGACACGGCGGAGCGGCCCGCCGCGCCTCCGCAACCTCCGCAGCCTCCGGTGGTGCCCCCGACCCCGGCCCCGGAGCCGACTCCGCAACCGACGCCGCAACCGGCCCCGCGGCCGTCCCGAGCCCAGCGGCCGACCATGATCACCAATCTCGACGCCTTCGATCAGAACGACACCATCGAGCAGCCGGATCTGGTCCACCGGCTGCGGCAGGTCTCGGATCGGCGGCCGGCCGAGGCGCCGTTCCCGGCGCCGGAGTCGAGCCCGCCCGCGGACCCGGAAGAACCGGACGATGACGCCGAGACCGCAGAGACGGTCGTGATCGACGGGGCCGAAGAGGACCCGGATCCGACGCTGTCCCCGGCCACCCCGCCGCTGCACAGCCGCGAGGGTTAGGCCGGCCGCCAGTCCGTATAGCCGAGGATGGAGTCGACCGCGGTCTCGATCAGGTCGGCGCAGACCCGATAGCCGCGCCGCGGCCCGCCGACCGGATCGTTGAGGTCCTCGGACTGTTCCGGCGGCTGACTGGCACCCTGCATCTCCAGCGCCAGGTGCAACAGTTCCTGCCCGGTCCGGAGCTGGCCGTCGCGTTCCGGGTCGTCGACGAACCGGGCGAACTGCAGCAGTGGGAAGGTGCGCCGCCGCGCCGCCGGCTCGACCGCGGCGATCAGTTCCCGCTGCCGCTGCTCCGCGGTCAGGATCAGGTCGGCCTCGCCGATCAGCTGCCGGTTCACCCGCCGGCTGCGGAATCCGGTCGTGTCGATGCCCATTCGGTCCAGGATCTTGGCAGCGTTGGGCATGATTCCGGTGTGCTCGACAGCGTGCGTGCCCGCGGATGAGATCCGCCAGTTCAGCGGCGACTCCGCCAGCCGGGATCGAAGGATATGCTCAGCCATGGGCGATCGACAGCGATTGGCCGTGCACACCATGAGAATGGTGAAGGCGTCATCCACCGGCGCGCGCCCTCAGTTCCCCCGCATCCGATTGCCCCGACGTCGTCTGCATGCGGCGATTCTTGCAGTGTCCATGGCCATCCTCGCTACGGGGTTGGCGCTCGTCGGGCCGCCCGCGGCGACGGCCGAGATCCCGGGATTCGCGGAGGCCGCCAACGTCGCCGACGATTTCGACCGCGGTCCCGCCGAAGCCTTGGGTACGGCAGCGAAGGGCGGCAGGTACGTCGTCGAGGGCGGCACCGTGACCGTCGGCGGCAGCAGCACGGACGGGTACGGGGAACTGCGGCTGACCCGGCCGGGCTCGGCGATCGGCGCCCGCCTCGCTGACGTCCGGACGGCCGACCAGCGGCTCACCGCGGTGATCGAACTACCGGCCCTGCCGACCGACGGCAACGGGGTCTCGGTGAGCCTGCTGCTCCGCCAGCAGGGCGACGGCGGCTATTTGGCCACGGCCACCATCGCTCCCGACGGTACGGTCTCGCTCGGCGTCAGCCGGCGTTCCGGTGGCAGCGAGACCCGGGTCGGCCCCACGGTCGACAGCGGGCTCCGGATCGGCGCCGGCCAGTCGCTCGCCCTCGCCGCGTACCTGGTCGGCGACCAGCCGGTCGAGATCGGCGTGCGGGCCCAGCGGGCCGATCAGCTGCCCGGTAGCTGGCTGGTCCGGCAGGACGGCGACGCCGACCGGCTCCGTACCGCCGGGACGGTCGGCGTGCGCGGCTACCTGGCCCGGGACTCCGGCCCGGTCACCGTACGCCTGCACGAACTGTCCGGTGCCGAACTGTCCCGCTCGGTCGACCCGGCTCCCGGCTCCGCCGCGTCCGGGCAGGTCGGCGCGGCACCGATCGGGGCCGCCAACTACCCGGTGCCGGCCGGCGCGATCTTCGTGGCACCGCACGGTTCCGACGCCGCCGACGGTTCCGAGGCGACACCGCTGGGCTCGCTCGGCCGGGCGATCGCGGTGGCGCCGGACGGGGCGACCATCGTGCTGCGAGCCGGCAGCTACACCGAGCAGGTGCACGTACCGGCCTCGAAGCGGCTGACCATCCAGCCCTACCCGAGCGAAGCGGTCTGGCTCGACGGCAGCGCGCCGCTGACCCGGTGGAGCCCGGCTGGCGGCACCTGGACGGCGCCGCTGCCCGCCGAGTTCTCGTCCTGGGCCAGCCACAGCGAGGGCTCCGACGAGGGCGGCTTCGTCAATCCGAAGTACCCGATGGCGGCGCACCCGGACCAGGTGTTCGTCGACGGCGAGCCGCTGGTCCAGGTCGCGGCCGGCACGACGCCGGGCCAGGGCCAGTTCGCCGCGGACGACGACGCCGATCTGATGATCATCGGCACCGACCCGGCCGGCCGGGAGGTCCGGGCCAGCGTGCTCGGCCGCGCGGTCGTCGTCTCCGGCCAGGTGACGCTCCGCGGCCTCGGCATCCGGCGGTACGCGACGTCGCTGCCGCAGATGGGCACCGTCTATCTGGGCGGCAGCAGCGGGGGCAGCGTGCTGGAGCAGTTGGTGGTCGAGGACAACGCGACCCAGGGCCTCTCGGTCGCCACCGGCAACGTCCTGATCGACCGGGTCACCTCGCGGGACAACGGCATGGTCGGCATCCACGCCGCGTACGCCGACGGCTTGTTGATCAAGGACTCGTTGATCACCGGCAACAACACGGAGCACTTCAACGCGGCGCCGGCCGCGGCCGGGATCAAGATCGGCCGCAGCCGCGGCATCACGGTGACCGGCAGCCTGCTCGAGGGCAATCTCGGCGTCAACGGGATCTGGCTGGACGAGAGCGTCGTCGGGTTCACCCTGGCCCGGAACACGATCCGTACCGACGACGGGCCGACCGGGATCGTCGCCGAACTGTCCGACACCGGGGTGATCGCCGGCAACGACATCAGCGGGCCGCAGGAGGGCATCACGCTCTACAACACCGGCCGGGTCGTGATCGCGAACAACCTGATCCGGCACACCACGGTCTGGGACATCGGGCTGACCCAGGACGAGCGACGGCAGGCCAGCCACCCGGTCGGCCGGGACCCGCGCCATCCGGTGCCGGACCCGACCTGCCCGTGGCAGCTGCAGGACGTGACGGTGATCAACAACGTGTTCGCCGGCGAGGACGGCGGCGACAACGGCGGCTTCCAGTTCTACGGGCTGGACAAGCGGACCCGGGTGCCGCTGGACGCGATGAACGTCAGGATCGACGGGAACCTGTTCAGTGCGCCCGGCGGACTGGAGGCCGTACGGATGGCGGCCTGGGGCGGCGACGACAACCAGACGATCAACGTCTACCGGACGCCGAGTGCGCTGGCCGCGGCGAAGGGCCCGGACTGGACCAACCTGCTCACCGGAAGCGCCCGGCCGGATGCCGCCGAACTGGACCGGTTGGCCGGCTCCGCGGTCGCCCTCCCGGATGCGGTGGCGGCGGCCCTGGGGTTGCCCGCCGGGGCCCGGCTGATCGGCCCGCCGCCGGCTTGATCGATCACCGCCGGTGCCGCAGAGTGGCGCGATGAGTGATCACCGGCAGGATCGATTCGCCCAGCTGTACGCCATCGCGGACCGTTACGCGGAACGCTTCCCGGAGGGCAACACCCCGCTCGGCCATCTGGCCCGGCTGACCGAGGAGCTCGGCGAGATCGCCGTCGAGGTGCAGCGGCTGGAGGGCGCACCGGCGAAGCTGGCCAAGCACGGCGCGGGCGATGTCGGTGCCCTGGCCGACGAGGTCGAGGATCTGCTGCACACCGTCTTCGGCCTGCTCCGCCACTACGGCGCGGAAACGATCTTCGAACGGGTCGTCGATCGCGAGTTCGCCAAGACGGTCTGAGCGGTACGGCACCCGGTCGCCGGCCGGGCGCTCCCGGCCGGGAGGATGGGGCCATGACGAACCTGGCACGGCTGCACGCGATCGCGGAGGAAGCGGCGACGATCGGCGGGCGGCTGCTGCGGGAACGGCAGGTGGGCCGGGTCACCGCGAAGAAGGACCGGGACTACGCGTCCGAGCTGGACGTCGCGATCGAGCGCGCGGTCCGGGAACACCTGGCGGTGGCGACCCCGGACTTCGGCTTCCTCGGCGAGGAGGAGGGCACCCACGGGGCGACCGGCGGGCCGACCTGGGTGCTCGACCCCGTCGACGGTACGTCCAATCTGGTGCACGGCCTGCCGCTCTGCGGGGTCTCGCTGGCCCTGTTGGACCAGGGCCGTCCGGTGGTCGGGGTGATCGAACTTCCGTTCCTGGGCGAGCGGTTCACGGCCCGCGAGGGCGCCGGCGCGCGGCTGAATGATCAACCGATCACGGTGTCGCCGGCCCGGGACCTTTCCGAGATCATGATCAGCATCGGCGACTTCGCGACCGGTCCGGAGGTCGAGGAGGGCAACGCGCGCCGGCTCGCGATCATGGGCCGGCTGGCGTCGCGGGTGGAACGGATCCGGATGCTCGGCTCGGCGGCAATCGATCTTGCCTGGGTGGCCGCCGGCCGGCTCGGCGCCAACGTCCTGCTGTCCAACAAGCCGTGGGACGTGTCGGCCGGAGTGATCATCGCGCGGGAGGCGGGCGCGGTCGTCGTCGATGCTGACGGGAGCGACCACGGGTTGGCGTCGGCGGCGACCATCGCCACCTCGCCGGAGCTGGTCGGGCCGCTGATCGAACTGGTAAGCGGCGCTAAGTCTCCATGATCGCGGAGAAGGCCCGGACCCCGGCGGACCAGGTCCGGTCGAGCTGCGAGCCGGACAGGTAGCGTTCGTCCAGTTCGAGGATCATCGTGCCGTGCGCGAAGGACCAGAGCGCCTGCGCCGCGTACGGTTCGCCGACGGCCCGGTAGAACGGCTCGCCGGCCCAGTCCTCCAGGCCGTCCACCAGGCCGGAGCGCGGGAAGTCCGCGGCGGTGATCAGCCGGTAGAGGTTGGGATGGTCCCGGCCGTGCTTCCGGTAGGCGGCCAGCAGGGCGGCGATCGGGGTACGGCGGCCCGGCCGGTCGACGGCCCGGTGCAGCACGTCGCCGCTCTCGAACAGCCCGGCCTCGACCACCAGCGATTCCAGGGATCCCTTGCCGGACAGGTGTTTGTACAGCGACGGCGCCCGGATCTCCAGCCGTTCCGCGATCCGCCGCATCGTCATCGCGGCCCGGCCCTCCGCCTCGAGCAGTCCGCGGGCCGCCGCGACGATCTCCGCCGTCCGGGGAGTCAGCTCGCGCGGTGTCGGCCGGGCGGCCACCCGGTCCAGGGCGGCCGGCGCGTTCACGGTGTCCGTCATGCGTCGCGGCGCTCCAGCCGGAAGGCCGGGTGGCGCGGCGCGATCCGGCGCAGTTCCGATTCGGGCGAGTCGGCATCGACGCCGTCGAAGAACACGCCGACCTCGGCCTTCCACTTGCGCAGGTACGCCTTGAGCACCGGCAGCTTCTCCTCGTCGTCCAGTTCGACGGCCAGCCAGTGCTCCCGCCGATTGCCGAGCAGCAGGTCGAGCCGGCCGCCGTCGGCCCGTACGTTACGGACCCACTGGGCCTGCCCACGCGGCGCCACCAGATAGGGCCGGCCCTCGAACTGCAACAGGTTGACCGGGACCCGGCGCGGCTCACCGGTGGCCCGGCCGCGCGCCTCGAGGATCCGCGAACCCCACACGCTGAGGCCCAGCCGGGTCAGTCCGGCGACGGCCGGGTTGAAGATCCGGCGGGTGATCCAGCCCGGTTCCCGGTAGTACGTGTTGGCGGTCATGATCGCTCCTCTGGCTAACGTTGTTAGCCTCAACCATAGGCTAACAACGTTAGCCACGCAAGAGGGTGTCGGACGGGAGCCGGGTCAGGGCTCGACGGGGAGGCCGGCGACGTGGTCGCAGAACCATTCGAGCAGTGGCCGCAGTTCCTCGGCGGCGGCCTGGACGCGGTCGACGGCCGAGGCATCGTGCAGCCAGGCGCCGGTGCCGAGCCGGCGGGCCGCGATCACTGAGCGGTGCCGGAGCAGCAGGGCTCGCGGGTGATCGGGCGGGTAGCCGTGCGGCACCCGTACCATCAGGTCGCCGTCGACCGTGTACGACTGCCGCCGCAGCCGGCGCACGGCGCGTTCCAGGTCGACACCAGGGTCGCCGGCGACCGCCGCACGGTAGCGGTCCCGCTGCTCCGGCGGCGCGTACCACCACGCCCCCTGGACCCGGAGCCCGTCGAGATCGAAGCTGATCCCGAGCTCCACGTTGCGTTCGAGCCGGATCGCGGAACCCTGCCGCTGCCAGGCGGGCACCGTCGTCGCGTACCGCCAGACCGAGTGGTCGGCGTAGGCCTGATCGCGCTCGGCGAGCTCGCGCAGCAGGGCCACCATCGGCAGCCGGACCAGCCGCTCCCGCTCCGGCCGGACGGCCTCCCGCTCGCTCGGTGACGGGTCGCCGTCCAGCCGGGCCAGGACGTCGAAGGCCTCGCGCGGCCAACCGGAGAACGCCATGACCCGATGCTGCCAGTCACCTCCGACAGTCAACGCGGGACGATCAGACCCGAACGATCGCCCACTGGTAGTGCCGGTCGGAGCGGTCGTCCGGCCAGGCCTCGAACCGCTCGATGGTGCCGACCGTACTCAGCATGGCGCGTCGATGATCATCGTCCGTGGTGGCGAAGTAGCGGTCGCCGAAGTCGTTCGTGTGGATGACCTCGTCGGGCGCCCGGCTGCCCCAGACCCCGACCGCGAGCGGCGATCCGGGCCGCAGCACCCGGGCCAGCTCGGCCACGGCGCGACCTTGATCATCCGGCGCCAGGTGCATCAGGGTGCTCATCGTCCAGGCCGCCTCGAAGGACCCGTTCGGGAACGGCAGGTCCAGGGCCGACGCCACCTCGGCCCGCAGGCCGAGCTCGCGGCAGTACGCGACGGACTCGGGCGTCAGGTCGACCCCCGTGTACGCCAGCCCGGCGGCCGCGAACGTCCCGCCGTCCTGGCCTGCCCCGCAACCGACCTCGAGCAGTCCGCTCCGCTGCTCGGCCCCGAGCAACTCGATGAACTCGCCCCGCAGCTCGTCCCGCCGGCCGGCGTTCACCCGGGCGGCGCGGGTGGCCACTTCCTTGCCGTAGAAGGACCGGAGCTGGTTCTCCCGCTCGATTCGATCAGCCGTCATGGCCTGGTCCCCGTCCTTGATCGTTGGGCACTGCGTCGTGGTGGCGCTGTCGCCGCCCCAGTGTTGCAGGCGGCCAGGAAGAACTGCACTGCGTCGGCGACATGGCGGCGCAGCTGGGCGCGGGACGGGAGCGCCTCGTCGCCGAGCAGCATGCCGCGGTTGAGCGGTGCGGCCATGATCAACCAGTTGAACCGCTCCGCCTCGTGGGCCGGGTCGTCGATCGTCAGCAGGCCGCGGTCGCGGAGCTCGGTGAAGAGGGTGGTCAGCTCGCCGATGGCCCGCTTCGGTCCGCGTTCGTACAGCACCCGGGCCAGTTCCGGGAACCGGCCGGCTTCGCTGATCACGGTCCGGCGCAGCTGGAGCACCCTCGGCTGCAGCACGATGATCAACTGGCGCTCGGCGTACTCCCGGAGCAGTTCGCCGAGGTCCGGGTCGTCGCCGAGCTCTGGCCGGTCCTTGTGCACCTGGTCGCCGGCGGCGTCGGTGATCGAGGTGACGATCTCGACGAACAACGCCTCCTTGCTGCCGAAATGCTTGTAGACGGTCTGTTTCGAGGTCTGGGCCTCGGCGGCGATCAGATCCATGTTGGTGCCGAGATAGCCGTGGGTGAGGAAGATCGTGCTGGCCGCCTCGAGGATCGCGCGGTGCTTGCGATCGGAGCGGGACTCGGTGCCCTCGGGCTTCCTCGGCATCGTGATCTCCTCGGTTTCTCGGAACCTGTTGCCGAAAGTGTACTGGACAGTCTAGTCTCGCTACCAGTACTGGACAGTCCAGTTTGGGGAGGATCTGATGACCGAGTTCGTGACCACGTCACTGGGGGACCGGATTGCGTACGACAAGCGAGGCAGCGGCCCCGGCCTGGTGTTCGTCGCCGGCGCCGGCCCGTTCCGGGCGATCGACCCGTGGACGACCGAGACCGCCGAACGCGCGGCGGCGCTGGGCCTGACCACCATCGTGTACGACCGGATCGGGCGCGGCGAGAGCGAGGGTGACGGCCGGATCGGGCTGGACCGCGAGCTGGCGGCGCTGACGACCTTGATCGAACTCGCCGGCGGCCGGGCCGTGCTCTGCGGTCACTCGTCGGGCTGCGCGATCTCGATGGTCGCCGCGGACCGGGGGCTGCCGGTGACCGGCCTGGCGCTCTGGGAGGCGCCGATCGCGCCGACCGGCGAGACGGCAGCGTGGATCGCCGAGGTGGAGCGCCGGATGGACGGCGGCGATCTGGAGGGCGCGCTGGCGCACTACATGAAGGACATGCCGCCGGAATGGCTCGAGGGGTCGAAGCAGGACCCGATGTACCCGGCCTTCGTGGCGCAGGTGATCAGCTACCGGGCCGACGGCGAGGCGCTGGTCTGGGCCGACTCGGGACCGCAGGCCGAGGTGTTCGCCAAGATCAGGATCCCGGTCCAGATCATGTACGGCGAGCAAACCTTCGACGAAATGAAGGTGTCGGCCGCGGCCGTCGTCGCGGCGATCCCCGGCGCGGTCGAGAAGGAACTGCCGGGCGCCAACCATGCCTGGGTCCCGGAACCGATGGCCGCGGAGCTGACCGCGTTCACCCGGGCGGCGGCCGGCTGACGGCCCGGGCCGTGCCATGATCGTCCGGTGAATCGAGCTGCCAGCGCCGTGATTCCGGACCGGCCTCCTTCGCTGCGCGAATCCGGGCCGGCGTCGCCGGGCATCCTGCTGGTCGCCCTCGGCCTGGTGGTGAATCTGGGTCTGTTGATCTGGTTCGGTCACACCTCCGGCCTGGACGTGGGTGCGCCGACCGCGGTCGAGTCCTGGTCCACGGTGTTCCTGGCGATCTGCTTCCAGGCCGCGCCGTTCCTCGCCGCGGGCGTGCTGCTGGCCGGACTGATCATCACGCTGGTGCCGCGGACCGCGCTGACCTATCTGTTGCCGCGGAACCCGAGCTGGGCCGTCGTGTCGGCGGGGATGGCCGGGCTGATCCTGCCCGGCTGCGAGTGCGCCTCGGTCCCGGTGGCCCGATCCCTGATGGCCAAGGGTGTTCCGGTGGCTCCGGCCCTGACGTTCATGCTCGCGGCGCCGGCGGTCAACCCGATCGTGCTGCTCGCCACCTGGGTCGCGTTCCCGGCCCAGCCGATGATGGTGGTGGCCCGGTTCGTGGCCGGCCTGCTGACCGCCGTCGTGGTCGGCTGGCTGTTCCTCCGGCTGCAGCGCTGGGTCACCGTCCCGGCGGTACGGGAAGCGGAGCCGACCACCGATCGCCGGGCGGAGACGTTCCGCCGCTCGGCCGTCCATGATCTGGTCCATGCCGGCGGGTTCCTGGTGCTCGGCGCCGCGATCGCCGCCACGGTCGCGACGACCGTGCCGGCCGAGACGATCGGCGCCATCGCCGAGTCGGGTCCGCTGTCCTACCTCGCGGCCGGCGCGATGGCGGTGGTCGCCGCGATCTGCTCCGAGGCGGACGCCTTCATCGCCGCCTCCTTCACCGAGTTCGCGCCGACCGCGTTGTTGATCTTCCTCACGGTGGGCCCGATGGTCGACCTGAAACTGATCGGGATGCAGGCGGGCGTCTTCGGCGGCCGGTTCGCCGCCCGGTTCGCGCCGCTCACCTTCGTCACGGCGATCATCGTCGCGGCCCTGGTCGGGACGGTGCTGCTGTGAAGAAACTCGCTGCTGCGAAGCGGAAGTCGCACCCGGGCTGGGCGCGGCTCGCCGAGGCTTTCCTGATCCTGTCCCTCGGCGGCACCTTGATCGGCATCGTCGGAACGGGCCACTACCAGCGCTATCTCCGCTCCGAGATGGCGATCCCGCTGCTGCTGACCGGAGGCTGCCTGGCCGCGCTGGCGCTCTGGACCATGATCGTGGTCTGCCTGCGGCCCCGGAACGCCGAAGCTCATGATCATGAGGAGCACGCCGACGCGGAGCATGATCACGACGGGCATGATCATGAGGGCCACGGTCACGGAGGGGCCTGGTCGGTCTGGCTGCTGCTCGTGCCGGTGGTGATCGTGGCGGTGATCAGCCCGCCGGCTATCGGCGCCCAGCTGGCGCAGCGCCGCGGACCTGCGCCGGTGTCGGCCGCCGACGCGCCGCCGCTGCCCGACGTGCCGACCTCCGCGGGCGGTTCCGGACAGGTGATGGGACTGCCGATGGCCAAGTACGCGGCGCTCGCCGTGACCCGGCCGCCGGAGGAACTGGCCGGGCGGCGGTTCACGATCACCGGGTTCGTGATCAACCACCCGCAGGGCGACGGCTGGTATCTGGCCCGGATCCGGATCCAGTGCTGCGCCGCCGACGGCGTTCCGGTGCTGGTCCGGATCACCGGCGCGGCCCCGCAGAACGACGACCGCTGGCTCGAGGTCACCGGCACCTTCCAGCCGCCGGTGGTCGAGTCCTCCGGCTATGTCGCCCGGCTCGCCGCCGAGGACGTACGCGAGATTCCTGAACCCGCCGATCCGTACGTCTACTGACGCGGCTCAGCCGGACTGGCCGTGCTGCTCCCGCCGGTAGTCCCGCGGCGGCATCCCGTACCGGCGCCGGAACTGGCGGGACAGATAGAACTCGTCGGTGAAGCCGAGCCGCTCCGCGATCCCGTGCAGCGGCAGGTCGGTCAGCCGCAGCAGGGCCGCCGCCGACTCCAGCCGCCGCGCGTTCCGGTACGCCAGCGGGGCGGCACCGAAGCGCCGCCGGAAGCCGCGCCGGAACCCGTCGTAGGAGGTGCCGACGGCGTCGGCCAGCTCGGCAAGATCAACTCGCCCGGCGAGATCGGCGGCGAGCCGGTCCGCGGCCTGCTCCCACGGGTCCTCCATCGGTTGCCGGCGGGCCGAGGCCGTGGTCAGCCAGTCGGCCAGGGCGATCAGCTGCCGCTCCGCGTCGACGGCCGTCCGGGGCGCTTGGCCGAGGATCAGGGCAAGATCATCTCCGCCGCTCGGCCAGGCCAGCGGCCGCGGTCCCGGCACCCCGAGCAGGCCCTGGCGGGCCAGCAGGTCGAGCAGCGGGCCGCCCGCCACCACGAACCATTCCGTCCATGACCGGCCCGGCGGAGTGCTGTACCGGTGCGGCCACTCCGGCGGTACGACGGTCAGCGTCGATGCGGTGATCGGGACCGCCGGACGCTCCTCGTCCCGATACTGACCTTCGCCCGACAACACCAGCGACACAACGTAATCGTCGATGATCCGGAGCGTGCGCGGCATCACCGGCTCGTCGTCCTCCACCGAGCCGGCGAGGGCGATCCAGCCCAGCCGGGTGCGCGGCCCGTCCGAGATGGTGATCCGCATCGGCATCCCAAAACCTCCATGTCCGGGACAAGACGTTCATTCCGTGTTCGCGTCTCGAACACTAGCGTCGGAGTAGCCGACCACAGAAGGAGCAGAGATGACCATGATCACGCCGGCCATGATCGACCAGTACCGGGACGAGGGCTACTTCATCCTGGAAAAGGCGATCCAGGGGGAGGACCTCGAGTTGCTGCGCGGCGGCGCCCAGTACGCCATGGACCGGCTGGACCAACGGATGGACGAGGCGGGCGTCGACCGGATCGACATCAACGCGAAGGGCAAGCGCTACTTCAGCGAGATGGTGTACAAGGAGCGGCCGGAGCTGCGGAAGTTCCTCTTCGGCGAGACGATGGCCGAGGTCTGCCGGGCGGTGCTCGGCGACGCGGCGTACCTGTTCTGGGAGCAGTACGTGATCAAGGCGAGCGACCCGGACACGGCGTTCGCCTGGCACCAGGACTCCGGGTACGTGCACGAGAACCACGCCCCGTACCTGACCTGCTGGATCGCGCTGGACGACGTCACCGAGGAGAACGGCTCGGTCTATCTGCTGCCGTACTCGCGCTCCGGGATCCGTTCCTACATCAAGCATCTGCGCTCCGAGAAGGGCGACGAGGTGTGCTACTTCGGCTCCGATCCGGGGATGCCGGTGATCGTTCCGGCCGGTTCGATCGTCTGCTTCTCCAGCACGGTGATCCACCGCAGCGGGCCGAACCTGACCGACCGGCTGCGTCGGGTCTATCTGGCGCAGTACTCGTCGGAGGTGATCATGGACGCCGCCGGGAAGGAGCCGTGGGGTTCGTTCGAGCAGTTCCTCGGCGACGGCGCGGTGCTCGCCACCCCGTGACGCCCGGCTAGCCGGTGGGCTTCCAGGCCGGTGCGTGGGCGGCGACCAGCCGGTGCCCGATCCGGACCAACTCGGCCCGGACCGAGGCGGGCTCGAGCACCCGGATCCCGCTGCCCAGGTAGATCAACTCGCAGGCGGCCTCGTGCACGGTGGGGAAGCTCGCGGTGAACCGGTGGCCCGGGCCGGCGACGGGCTCGAGCTGATACTGCTCGGGCAGGTTCGAGGTGACCGTGCCGACGGCGTCCGGCCGGACCTGGAACTCGACCAGGACCCGTTCGCTGGAGCACGGCTCGCGGCGACGGTTGACGTCCTCCCAGGCCCGGACCAGATCGAAGCCGTCGGGCCGTTCCACCGGGTCCGTCGTCGCGGCGGCGTCGACGACCCGGGAGACGCGGAACGTCCGCAGCCCGGCGTCGGTGCCGGCGACCAGGTACCAGGTGCCGCCCTTCGACACGAGCCCGTACGGATGGATGCGCCGGGTGACGGCATCCTCGCCGGGCTTGGCATAGCTGAGGTCGACCTGGACCCCAGCGACGACCGCAGCCCGGAGCCGGGCGAGCGCGGGCGAGGTCGCGAGGGCCGATTGACCCCAGCGGGTCGGATCGATGTGAATCGCGCGACGGGTGATCCCGGCCTGCTCCCGGGTGCTCGCGGGCAGCGCCGCCTGCAGCTTGCGCAGCGCCGACGTCAGGCCGGCCTCGAGGCCAAGCCCGGCCAGCAGCTCGGGCCCGGTGACGAGGAACAGGGCCTGCGCCTCCTCCGCCGTCAACGTCGAGAGGTTGATCGCGTGGCCGTCGAGCAGTGCCCAGCCGCCGCCTCGGCCCTGCTGCGAATAGAGCGGCAGCCCGGACAGCAGCAGCGCGTCGAGATCCCGCCGGATCGTGCGTTCGGACACCTCAAGGCGCCTGGCCAGGTCCGGGGCGGTCAGTTGACCGTGGGCCTGCAGGAGCAGGGCGATGGCCACGAGGCGCTCGGCGCGCATGTTCGCAACGTACCAAAGAAAACAGGACAGGAGGCTGGCCGGTTTTCCCTTTTACAGTCGCGTCAAGACCTCAACCTTGGAGCGTGAAGCGATGAGCACGAAGACACTGACCGGCCAGCAGATCGCCGCCGCCGGCCTGGACGGCTGGACCCTTCTCCTGTCGTACGGTCAGGGCGGGCTGCAGACCCGGATCCACACGGAGAACTTCAACGCCGGCCTGCGGCTGGTCGAGCAGATCGGCCGGGCCGCGGAAGAACTCAACCACCACGCCGAACTCGACCTGCGCCCGTTCCGGGTGGACGTGCGGCTGACCAGTCGGGAGGGCGGCGGGGTGACCGAACCCGACCTGACCCTGGCCCACCGGATCTCCGAACTCGCGACCGCCGCCGGCGTCGAACTCGAATGCGCGACCCTGACCCGGATCGAGCTCGGTCTGGACACGCCGGCCTACGACAAGATCGCGCCGTTCTGGGCGGCAGTGCTCGACGGCGAACACGTCATCGGCACCGAAGCCTGGGGCGACGTCGGCGACACCCGGCAGGCATTGCCGATGGTCTGGTTCCGGACCTCCGACGGCGACGAGCAGTCGGGGTCCTGGCACCCGCACATCTGGTTGGATCCCGCCCAGATCCGGCCCCGGATCGACGCCGCCCTGGCCGGCGGCGGGACCTTGATCAGCGACGAAGGCGCACCGTCGTCCTGGGTGCTGGCCGACCCGGACGGCAACCAGGTCCAGCTGTGCACCTGGCAGCCGGGCGAGACCGTCCTGTGCGACTCGCAGTACCGGCCGGGCGGCTCCAACTGGGTCGACTGACTCGAGAGAACGAGTGGATCTTCGCCGGTCAGTCGCGGCGGACATTCACTCGAGCCGGTCGTGGACGGCGGCGCCGATGATCGACTCGAAGGTCTCGAAGACCGGCAGCGGGCCGGCGCTGCTCCAGGCTCGCGAGGTGAGCAGGATGCCGGTGACAGGGCCGGCGTTGGACCAGGTCGAGCCGAGCCCGCCGGACCAGCCGTAGCCGCCGGCCGGCGGGCCGTCGGGCAGGTCGCGGATGATCACTCCGACGCCGTGGCCCCACCCGGAACTGCCGTCCGGTGCCGGCCCGCCGCGGGCCAGTTGATCATCGGTGAGCTGGTTGGTGATCATGGCCGCGACGGTCGCCTCGGAGAGCAGCCGGCGGCCGTCCAGTTCGCCGCCGCCGCGCAGCATCGAGGCGAACCGGTGGTAGTCGGCCAGCGTCGAGACCAGGCCCTCGCCGCCGCCCTGGAAGGCCGGCAGGGTGCTCCACTGGCCGTCGGTCTCGTCGAAGATCGTCAAGGCTCCGGGCTCGCCGGCGTAGTGGGGCCCGAACCGGTCCCGCTTCTCGGCGGGCACGAAGAAGCCGGTGTCGATCATGCCGAGCGGGTCCAGGATCCGGTCGGCGAAGAACTCCGCCAGCGACCGGCCCGCCGCCCGGGCGACCAGGAACCCGAGCACCTGGGAACCGACGTGGTAGAGCCAGCGTTCGCCGGGCTGGAACTGCAGCGGCAGCGTACCGAGCCGTTCCAGCCAGGTGTCCGGGTCGGGCATCCGGGCCGGCGTCGGCGGGCCGAAGCCGAGCCGTCGTTGGTTCCAGGCCTCGTCGAACGGCTTCGGGGAGAAGTCGGTGAAGTCCATGCCCCAGCCGAGCCGGAACGTGAGCAGGTCGTCGACCGTGATCGGGCGCTCCGCCGGCACCGTGTCGTCGAGCGGGCCGGCCGGGTCGCGCAGCACCTTCCGATCGGCCAGCTCCGGCAGCAGCCGGTCCACGGGTTCGTCCAGGCTGATCACGCCCTCCTCGACCAAGATCAACGCCGCGACAGCGGTGATCGGCTTGGTCATCGAGGAGATCCGGAAGATCGTGTCGGTCCGGATCGGCAGCGTGCCCTGCGGATCGAGATGCCCGATCGCGCCCGTCCGTACGTCGTCGCCGTACGAGAGCAGCCAGGCCAGCCCCGGCACCTCGTCGCCGACGTGCGCCCCGAGCCGTTCCTCGATCGCACCCGGCGAATCTGTTGCTTCGGACACGAAACCCTCCTCGGTCGGCATCGCGCCCCAGTCTGCCCGAACTCCCGGACATCAGTGGGCGGATTCCCGCCGGGACTACCCGGCCAGAACTCACCCAAACCGCAGAGTGGGGTCGAGTGCCGAGGTCGATCCACTGGGCACCTCCGCAGCGACACGCCGCCCAAACGCCTGCTTTTGTGCCCAGTCGGCGGGGTGAGGTTAGCCCTTGACGGCGCCGGAGGTGAGGCCGCGGACGTAGTAGCGCTGCAGGGCGATGTAGAGGACGACGCAGGGGATCATGGCGACGACGGCGCCGGCGGCGAGGACGCCGTAGTCGACCTGGCCGTAGGTGCCGCGCTGCAGGTTCACCAGGTCGATCGGCAGCGTGTAGAGGGTGGGGTCGGTGAGGAAGGTGAGGGCGCCGAGGAATTCGGTCCAGGACGCGAGGAAGGCGTACAGGGCGGTGGTGGCGGCGCCGGGCATGACGAGCGGCCAGAGCACCGAGACCAGGGTGCGCATCGTGCCGGCGCCGTCGACGTGACCGGAATCCTCCAGCTCGGCCGGAATGGCGGTGAAGGAGTTGCGCATCACGAAGACGCCGAACGGCAGGTGGACGGTCGCGTAGAACAAGATCAGCCCGAACAGGCTGTCGGTCAGCCGCATCGCGTTGAGCTGCAGGTAGAGCGGGGTCAGGATCGCCTGGAACGGGACCATCATGGTGAGCACGATGATCGCGAACAGCAGGTTGGAGCCGCGGAACCGGAACTTCGCGAAGCCGTAGCCGGCGAACAGGGCGAGGGCGGCGGTGAGCAGTGCCGAGCAGAGCGAGACGATCAGGCTGTTCCCGATCGAGCGGCCCAGCGTGCCCTCCTGCACCAGCACGGTGAAGTTGCTCAGCGTCATGTCGAAGTAGGTCGCCGGGTCGGGCGGGTCGACGATCACGGCGCCGGGCTGCAGGGAGCGGAAGAGGGCCCAGAGCAGCGGCACGGTGAACACCAGCAGGGCGAGCAGCCCGCCGAAGACGTAGAGCACCTGTTTGGTCCGGGTGTCCCGTTCGATCCCGGTGATCGTCGTGGAGCGGCGTACGGGTGCGGTCAGGGTGGCCATGATCAGTCCTTCTCCCGGAGCAGCCAGAACTGGGCGGCCGTCACCAGGCCGATGATCACGACCAGCAGCAGCGACATCGCCGTCGCCGCGCCCAGCTGCAGCTGGACGAACGCCCGTTTGTAGATGGCCATCACCACGGTGGTCGTCTGCGACCCCGGCCCGCCCTGGGTCAGGATGAAGAACTGGGTGAAGGCGAGGAACGAGCCGATCACGGAGATGATCAAGCTCAGCGCGATGGTACGGCGGAGCATCGGCAGCGTGATGTGGCGTTCGGTCCGCCACCAGCCGGCACCGTCCAGCTCGGCGGATTCGTACACGTCGCTGGGAATGCCCTGCATGCCGGACATCAGCAGCATCATGGTCAGCCCGGACACGCCCCAGACCACCAGGCCGCAGATCAGGATCGTGCCCAGCCGGCCGTCCACCAGCCAGGCCGTGCTGCCGTCGGTCAGGCCGACCCATTTCAAGATCAGGTTGATCATGCCGGAATCCGGCTGGGCCTCCAGCACCATCAGGAAGCTGAGCGTGGTCAGGCCGACCACGTACGGGATGAAGAAGACGGTCCGCAGCACCTTGGCGCCGCGCCGGTTGGACCGGACCAGCACCGCCAGTGTGTAGCCGAGGAGCAGGATCGGCAGCGTGACGATCGCCGTGTAGATCAAGGTGTAGACGATCGACCAGCCGAACGCCGGATCGGTGAACGCCTGCGCGTAGTTCTCCAGCCCGATGAACCGGTAGTCGCCGATCAGCGGGAAGTTGGTCAGCGAGATGTAGACAGCGACCAGCAGCGGCGCCAGGACGAAGACGGACACGAAGATCACCGCCGGCAGCACCAGCAGCAGGCCGGTCCGCGGCGGATGGGTGAGCGAGCGCGGATGTTCCCGGTACGGCCGGGCCGAGGACCGGGCCGGTGCCGCCTCGAGCGTCTCGGTGATCATGCCTGGGCCTGCCTCAGGATGCGGTCGTAACTGCGTTGTGCTTCCTCCATCGCGGCCTCCACCTCGCCGTCGAACACGGCCCGCCGGTACATCGCCAGCCAGGGGCCGTCGGGCTGGTTGTAGAGCAGGTTGTACGCCAGCGTCGTCGGTGCGTAGCCGGCGTCGAGTTGATCAAGGGTCGGCACGGCCAGCGGATACTGCTGCCGGAACTCGGGCGTCGCCACGTCGGACCGGATCGGGGTGTAGTTGCCCTCCGGCAGCCGGGCCTGCTGCTCCGGTGCGACGCAGAAGGACGCGAATTCCCAAGCAGCAGAGGGATTCCGGGCACCGTTGACCAGGCACAGGTTGTTGCCGCCGTCGAAGAAGGCGCGACCGCCGTCCGGCCCGCAGAGCAGCCGGACGGTGATCTTGGACAGCAGCTCGTCGTCGGCGTTCTTGACGATGCCGCCGAACGACCGCGGCGTCATGCCGACCCGGCCGGCCAGGAAGTCGGCCGGGTACGTCGAGCCGTCCTCCGCGTACGCCGACGAGGGCACCAGCTTCTCCTGCCACAGCGTGCGCTGGAACTCCAGCGTCCGGCGCAGCGCGTCGTTGCCGGCCACGTTGCCGCGTTGATCACCGACCTCGCCGGTGATCAGATCCGTGTCGGTGGCCCAGATGTGCGGCTGCACGGTGAAGCCGAGCGAGCCGGCCGAGTTGCCCGGGATGGACCAGCCGTGCACGTCGTCGCCGAGATCGCTGAGCTTGCGGGCCGCCTCCAGGATCGAGGCGAAGTCCTTGGTCGCGTCGTCGACGTCGAGTCCGGCCTGCTCGAACAGCTCGGTGTTGCAGAAGAGCACCGAGTTGTCGGCCAGGAACGGCACCGCGTAGACCCGGTCCTCCTTGGTCGCCAGCGCCAGGTGTCCGGGGCTGAGCTTCTCCTTGCCGGGAAGGCGATCGATCAGGTCGGTCAGGTCGGCGAAGGCGCCCCGGAAGATGAACAGCATCGAGTTGATGTCGTCGAAGTCGACCAGGTCCGGCACCCGGCCGCCGCGGATCGCGGTGGCCAGCTTGGTGACGAACTGGGCGTCCGGCACCGGTGTCACCCGGACCCGGACCCGATCCTGCTGCTGGTGGAACGTGTCGGCCATGAACTGGATCCCGGTCTGGGTCGCCGACCGGCACCAGACCTCGACGGTGCCCGCGGCGCCGCTGCCGAAGCCGGCGGCCGCCGTGTTCACCGCCGGGAGCTGTCTGGCGCAGCCGGATGCCATGGCCACTGCGGCACCGGCGCCCAACAGCGCTCTTCGCGTCAGCATCGTTGCTGTCACTCCTTCCGGGCGGGCCCGGATCTCCCTTATCGCAAGGGAATCCAGACCCGCATCGGTTGTGGGCCGCGATTGGCCCAGAGGTGGTACGGCAGCGCCACGAGCTCGACCGGGCCGTCCGGTCCACTCCCGGCGGCCTTGATCAACGTGACGCCGCCGAGCAGGTCCTCGCGCCGTTCCTCGGCGAGCGCACCCGCCGGGTCGAGCCGAAGATCATCGACGGCGACGCTCTCGGCCTGGTCGGCCTGTTCCAGGGCGTAGACGAGCGGGCCGCGTTCGATCGCCAGGCAGCCGCGGGACGCGTCGACCCGGGGATGCGGAGCGGTCAGCCGCGGGGTCAGCGGCAAGTCGAGCACCAGTTGATCACCGGCCTGCCAGGTGCGCCGGACGCTCGCGTACTCGCCCGCGGTGACCTGGTCGGTCCCCGCCGCGGTGGTCAGCGTCGCCCCTTCGGCCCAGGCCGGCACCCGGAGCCCGATCGTCGTCTCGCCCGATCCGGCCTGGTCGACGGTGATCGTGATCTTGCCCTGCCACGGGTAGTCGGTGGCGACGGTGAGCTTGAGTCCGCCGGCCTCGACGGTGCCGGGCAGATACTGGTGCAGCTGCAGCCCGTCCGCGTCCGTACTCGCCAGATAGCCTTCCAGGCTTGAGAAGGTCCGCATCACGTTGGGCGGGCAGCAGGCGCAGGCGAACCAGCCGACCCGGCCGCGGGCCGGCGTCCGATCATGATCGGGAACCGACCGGTCGCGCAGGTGCAGCGTGTTGACGTAGAAGTACTCGGTGCCGGCCTGGGACACCCCGGAGATGAAGCCGTTGTAGATCATCCGCTCGATCTGGTCGGCGTAGCCGGCCTTGCCGGTGGCCAGCAGCATCCGCCAGGCCCACTGGATGCCGCCGATGGTGGCGCAGGTCTCGGCGTAGGCCCGGTCGTTCGGCAACTCGAACGGATCACCGAACGCCTCGCCCTCCCAGCGGCCGCCGAGCCCGCCGGTCAGGTACTCCTTCTCCGTGATCATCGAGGCGAACTGGGTCTCCAGCGCGGCCAGCAGTTCGGCGTCCCCGGTCTCGGCCGCGACATCGGCGGCCCCGGCCGCGAGGTAGACCGCCCGGACCGAGTGGCCCTCGACGGTGGTGGCCTCGCGCACCGGCACCCGGTCGGAGTAGTAGCCGACGTCCCGGCCGCCGGTGATGGTGCCCCGGCCGCGGGTGTCGACGAAGTGCTTGGCCAGGTCGAGGTAGGACCGCTCGCCGGTCTCCCGGTAGAGCTCGACCAGGGCCATCTCGATCACCGGATGGCCGTCCAGGCTGGGATTCCGGCCCGGGCCGAAGGTGGCCACGAGATGATCGGCGACCCGGCGGGCCACGTCCAGCAGTTCGGCCCGCCCGGTGGTCCGGGAGTAGGCGACCGCGGCCTGGATCAGGTGGCCGGCGCAGTAGTGCTCGTGGCTCCACTCCAGTTCGCTGTAGCGCTCCAGGCCGCGGAGCTGGACGACCGAGTCGAGGTAGCCGTCGTCGGCCTGCGCCTTCTCCAGCAGCCCGGTCAGTTCGAGGATGTCGTCGAGCAGGGCCGGGTCGGCGCTGCGCCCGTACTCCCAGGCGGCGGCCTCGAGCCACTTGTGCACATCGGAGTCGGCGAAGATCGGCCCGACCGCCTCGCCCTCGGCGCGGCCGGCGGCGATCTCGAGGTTGAGCACGTTCTTGGCCTCGCGCAACTGCTTGAGGCCGGACGGAATCGCGGCGGCGCGGTTGGCGGCCTGGCGGGCGCCCAGCGGGCCACCCGCGATGGTGACCGCACCGGCGGCCACGGGGTGCCACACCACGGTGGCGGTCTCGGTCGGACGGACGGGGCCGGCGTACGCCATGGTCAGCTCCAAGAAATTGCGGAAAACTGGAAATCTCTTTCCGTCGACGGTAGGCCGGTGTCGGACCCGGCGTCAAGGGTCGATTCCCTTCTGTGGCACGGATTCTGGAAGTACGTGAGGTAGCCTGGGGCCATTGCTCGATGGAAAAATGCAGGAAAATTGTTCGACGAAGGAGGGCAGATGGCGGCTCGGCGTACGGCACGCGTCGTGGACATCGCCCGCGCGGCGGGAGTCTCGCCGGGCACCGTGTCCAAGGCCCTGAACAACTCCGGGGCGCTGCGGGAGAGCACCCGGGACCGGGTCTACCGGGCCGCGGCGGAGCTCGGCTTCAGCCCCGATCCGGCCCGCCGGCCACCGGCCAGCCGCAGCTTCACGGTCGGCCTGCTCAGTGCCGACTCGGCCGGCCGGTTCAGCATCCCGGTGATGCTGGGCGCGGAGAACGCGCTCGCCGCCGGCCAGCTGTCGGCGCTGCTCGCGACCAGCCGGAACGACCCGGTCCGCGAGGCGTACCACGTGCGCAGCCTGGTCGCCCGCCGCGTGGACGGCATCATCGTGGCCGGCCGGACCACCGACGCCCGGCCGCGGATCGACGTCCCCATCCCGGTGGTGTACGCCTTCGCGCCGTCGAGTGATCCCGACGACGCGTCGGTGATGCCCGACGACGCCGACGGTGCCCGCCGGATCGTTGATCATCTGCTCGGCATCGGGCGCCGCAAGATCGTTCACGTCGCCGGCCGGCCGCACCAGCACAGCCCGCGGACCCGGGCCGAGGTGACCGAGCAGGCGCTCCGCGACGCCGGCCTCGAGCCCGCCGCGCCGACCCTGTTCGGGGAGTGGAGCGAGAGCTGGGGGCGGCGCGCCGTTGATCAACTTCTGCAGGGCTGGCGGCCCGGCGAGCCGCTGCCGGTGGACGCGATCAGCTGCGGCAGCGACCAGATCGCGCGCGGCGTCTGCGACCGGCTGCGGGAGCTGGAGCTGCGGGTGCCCGACGAGATCGCGGTGACCGGCTTCGACGACTGGGACGTGATGGCGCTGGCCAGCCGGCCGCCGCTGACCACCATCGACCTCCGGTTGGAATACCTCGGCCAGCGCGCCGCCGAACTGCTGCTGGACGCCATCGACGGCCGCCCCCACCACGGCACCGAGCTGACCGGCATGGAGCTGGTCCCGCGGGCCTCGACCGGCTGGGCTTAGGTCGTCGCGAACCGCCGGTATACCATCGGGCTCGGCGGGGGAGTCAAGATCGAATCGAGGAATCTGGTGCTGGCGCGGACCGGGGTATGCCCGGAATGAGTGCCGATCTCGGGTCCGGTCTCCGGGCCTATCTGAAACTGCTGCGGTACCGGCCGGCGGCGGCGCCGTTCTTCGCGGCGACCATCGCCCGGCTGCCGATCTCGATGGCGCCGCTGGGCATCCTGTTGCTGGTCCAGTCCGAGCGGGAGGCGTACAGCCTGGCCGGTTTCGTCACCGGCGCGTTCGCGATCGGCTCCGCGGTGGGGACGCCGCTGTGGGGTCGGGCGATGGACCGGTTCGGCCAGGTCCGGGTCATCCTGCCGACCAGCCTGGTGAGTGCGAGCCTGACGGTGCTGCTGGCCCTGGCCACGATCGGCGGGCTGCCGATTCCGGGCCTGGTCGTGATCTCGCTCGGTGCCGGGCTTTCCTTCTCGCCGGTGACCCCGGCCATGCGGGCCGCCTGGCGGACCGTGTTCCCCGATCCGAAGTCGCGCCGGGTCGCCTTCGCGCTGGACGCCACCTCGATCGAGTTGATCTTCGTCGGCGGTCCGTTGCTGCTGTCGGCGCTGCTGGCGCTGACGGTGCCGGTGGTGCCGTTGCTGGTGACCGCCGGCTGCATGGCGGTGGGCGGTGTCGCCTACTGCCGGACCGATGCGGCCCGGCGCTCTCGCCCGGCCACGCCGCAACCCGGAGATCTGGGCGGCCCGGCCCCCGCTGACGTACGGACTCATCGGTCGGCCCTGACCGTCCCCGGCGTGACCGCGGTGCTGATCGTGATGCTCATGCTCAGCGTCGGCTTCGGCCAGTTGGACACCTCGATGGCCGGCGTCGCGGGCGAGCTGCTCGGCGGGACCGAGCGGGTCGGCCTGCTGTTCGCGGCGATCGCCGGCGGCAGCGCGATCGGCGGCCTCGCCTTCGGTGCCCGGACCTGGGGCTTCGACGAGCGCCGCGGCGTCGCGGTCTGTCTCGGCCTGTTCGCCGTGTTCCTGGTGGCCATCGCGCTCCTGATCGCCCTCGCCGGAGCCCCGCTCGGCGCCCTGCTGCCGCTGCTCTTCTGCACCGGCCTGACCATCGCGCCGATGTTGATCATGCAGCAGGCGTTGCTGGACCACCTGACCCCCGCCTACCGGCTGAACGAGGCCCAGTCGCTGCTCTCGGCGACCAACATGGTCGGCGCCGCGGCGGGTACGGCGCTCGCCGGCATCATGATCGACTTACGCGGCGTGGCCACGTCGTTCGCCTGCGCCGCCGTGGCCGCCGGCCTGGCCAGCGTGATCGCGGTGCTGAACCAGCGCCGGTGGCGCGCCGCCGAGGTGGACGCCACCCGCCGGCACGCCGATGCCGACGCCGCGCGGTAGCGGCCCGCGGCGGTTCCGGGCCGGCAATCGGGCGGCTACGGTACGGAGATGACCTTTGATCATGACCGGAGCAGCGTCGACGGCCAGACCGCGTTCGTGGTCGGCGCCGGCTCGGGCATCGGCCGCGGCGTCGCGCTGCTGCTGGCCCGGCGCGGGATGCGGGTCGCCTGCGTGGATCGCGACGGCGGCCCGGTCGGCGACCTGGCCGGGCAGATCATCGCCGGCGGCGGCGAGGCGATCGGCCAGGCCGCGGACGTGACCGCGCCGGACTCGGTGCAGCGGGCGTTCGCGATGACGGTGGCCGAATTCGGCCAGGTGCACGCGGTGGTCAACTGCGCCGGGATCCAGGGTCCGATGGGCCGGCGCAGCCACGAGGTCGACCTGGCCGAGTTCGACGCCGCGATCGCGGTCAACCTGCGCGGCGCGCTGGTGGTCAGCCAGGCCGCGCTGCCGCACCTGGTCGAACACGGCTACGGCCGGATCGCCCACGTGGCTTCGATCGCCGGCAAGGAAGGCAACCCTTCCATGATCGGCTACTCGGCCAGCAAGGCCGGGCTGATCGGGCTGGTCAAGGCGATGGCCAAGGAGTACGCGTCGGACGGCATCACGATCAACGCGCTGGCCCCGGCGGTCATCCGGACCGCCTTCCTGGACGAGCAGCCGCAGCAGGTGATCGACTACATGACGGCCAAGATCCCGATGGGCCGGGTCGGCACCATCGAAGAGGTCGCGGAGATGATCAACTTCATGATCTCGCCGGCCTGCAGTTTCACCACCGGATTCTGCTTCGACGCCTCCGGCGGGCGGGCCACCTACTGAACCGGTTCCGTTCCGCGGACGGCAAGCCTTGACAGGATTCTCGGTGCCGGAGGTAACCTCATGAGCAAGATCGCCAGGGCTGCCGATTGACTTTCTTCTGAGCACCGTTGCTCAGTTGTTGTGCGCCCACCAGAACGAACTGGAGGCGCGGATGTGCACCGATCGCGGTAAGCGCTCTCTCTGGTCGATCAATCCTTTCTGCTCTGGTCCCCGGAGGTTCGCATGACATCGCTGTTTGCCGACCGCACGCCCCGCCGCGACTTCCTCGCCCTGGCCGGGCTCAGCTCGGCCAGCCTGGCCCTGACCTCCTGCGGCACGCCGGAGATCACCCCGCCCGCCGACACCGGCACCGGGACCGGCAGCAGCAAGCCGACGGCTACCGGGTCCGCGCCGCGCGAGGTGCCTCGAGGCAAGCCGCCGGAGGTGCCGCGCGAGCAGACCCTGATGCTGGCGTACGGCGACGGCAGCGACCTCGGCATCTGCAATCCGTACGCGGCCGGCTTCAACCACCAGCGCGGCCTGGCGGCGATGTTCGAACCACTCTGGTACTACTCGGCCTTCACCGGCGAGACGACGGCCTGGCTGGCGGCTGCCGACCCGGTCTACGCCAAGGACTTCACCAGCGTCACGATCACGACGCGGACGGACGCGAAGTGGAGTGACGGGACGCCGTTCACGGCCAAGGACGTGGCCTTCACGCTGGAGATGTTGCGGGACGAGAAGAACTCCGGCATGTCCTATTCGGCTGACATGCGGCAATGGGTGAAGAAAGCCGAGGCCGCCGACGACCACACGGTCAAGATCAGCTTCACCAAGCCGGCGCCGCGGTTCGCCTTCGACTACCTGTATTTCAAGAACGACCTCGGCGTCTTCATCGTCCCGGCGCACATCTTCTCCGAGCAGAAGAGCCCGCGAGAGTTCCTCTTCTACGATCCGGAGAAGGGGCTGCCGGTGATCACCGGGCCCTATCACATGGTCGATTGGACGGTGCAGCAACGATTGATGGACCGGCGGGAGGACTGGTGGGCGGTCCAGGCCGGGCTGTCCGAGCCGCCCGGCCCGACCCGGATCATCGTGGTCCCGTTCACCGACCCCACCAACACCGCGCAGCAGCTCATCAACAACGAGCTCGACTCCTCGCTCGACCTCCGTCCGCCGGTGATCAAGCAGGTAGTCGAGAGCAATCCGAAGATCATCGCCTGGACCGACCGGAATCCGCCGTTCGGCTACACGGACTGGTGGCCGCAGTCGCTGTTCTTCAACTGCGATGCGCCGCCGTTCAACGATGTCGACATGCGCCGGGCGATCAACCACGGGATCAACCGGCAGCAGTTGGTGGACATCGGCTACGAGGGTGCCGGCACGCCGTCGACGCTGCCGTTCCCGGAGTTTCCGCCGCTGAAGCCGTATCTCGACGCTGCGCAGCCGTTGCTGGCGCAGTACCCGACGGATGCGTACGACCTGGCCAAGGTCGACGAGATCATGACCGGCAAGGGCTACGCCAAGGACAGCCAGAAGCTGTGGGCCAAGGACGGCAAGCGGGTCGACGCCACGATCTACGGGTTCCAGGACCTGGTCAACGACTACGGAGCGATCCTGGCCGAGCAGCTCCGCGCGGCCGGCTTCGAGGCGTCGCTGCAAACGCCGGGCGACGCCGGGACCCGGATCAACAACGGCCAGGCCAAGCTGTTCCTGTTCGGATTCGCCGGCGCCATCGCGGACCCGTACCCGTCGCTCGATCTGATGCACTCGCGGCACTATCACAAGATCGGCACCACCGGTGACTTCACCAACCGCTGGCGCAACGCCGACTACGACAAGATCGTCGCAGAGATGTCCGAACTGCCGGTGGGCGACCCGGGCGAGATGCCGCTGTTCCTGCAGGCGATGGAGATCTACCTGAAAGAGCTGTCACACACCCCGCTGGTGCAGTGGATGCACCGGATCCCGTACAACACCACCTACTGGACCGGCTGGCCGACGGCGAGCGATCCCTATCTGCCCGGCGCGTTCTGGTTCAAGACGTTCTCGCTGGAGCTGACCCACCTGAAACCGGCGGCCGGCTGAGACGAGGAGGTCCGCGGTGTATTCCTGGCAATATCTGGTGAAGCGGATCGGCTTGTTGATCACCGTGATGTGGACCGCGGCGACGATCAACTTCCTGATCCCGAAGCTCAGTCCGCGCGATCCGATCATGGAACGCCTGGTGCAGGCGGCGACCCAGGGCGGCCGCAACGAATCCGGTCTGCAGCAGATGATCGAGGTGTATCGCCGCGAGTTCGGACTGGATTCGCCGATCTGGCAGCAGTACGTCAACGCGCTGCTGAAGGTTGTTCGCTTCGACTACGGCTACTCGATCACGCAATATCCGCGGACGGTCAACTCGGTGATCATGGACGCGATGCCGTGGACGCTCGGACTCGGGATCATCTCGATCCTGATCTCCTTCGTCATCGGCACCATCCTCGGCGCGCTGCTCGGCTGGCCTCGGTCGCCGCGCTGGCTGCGGTTCTTCGTGCCGACGTCGATGCTCACCAGCGCGGTTCCCGCGTTCGTGCTCGGCTTCCTGTTGATCTACGTCTTCGCCTTCCAGCTGAAGCTCTTCCCACTGGCCGGCGCCTATTCGCGGACGGCTACGCCGGAGTTCAGTCTCGAGTTCATCCTCGACATCGTCCGGCACGGATTCCTACCCGCCTGCGCGCTGATCTTGTTCCAGCTCGGCCACCAGGCCCTGCAGATGCGCAGTCTGATGGTCATGACCACCGGTGAGGACTACATCATCTTCGCCGACGCCAAAGGGCTGACGCCGCGCCGGATCTTCCTCCAGTATGCGGTCCGGAACGCCCTGCTTCCGCAGGTCACTGGCCTGGTGATGTCCCTCGGCACGTTCATCTTCTCCACGGTCCTGGTCGAGACCTTGTTCGGATACCCGGGACTCGGCGGGTTGATCAACAGCTCGATCCAGGTGCTCGACTACAACCTGCTCTACGGAATTACGATGATCTTGGTCTTCGCGGTCTGCATCGCCACCCTGGTCGTGGACCTGATCTATCCGCTGCTGGACCCGCGGATCCGGTACGGGAAGGCATGATCGATGGCTGTCACAGCGACCCGCGCCGGCGCCGAGCCGATCCTCGCACCGCGCCGGCGAGTCGGTCGGGCGCGAGCCCTGTTTCTCTATCTGGGCAGACATCCGATGCTCACGGTGGGGCTGGCGATGTTCGCTGCCCTGGTGCTGCTGTCCACCGCCGGAACCTTGTTGATCGATCCGCTCAAGGATCCGTACCCGCTGGCTGGGCCGGCCAGTAAGCCGCCGTCGCTGGACTACTGGTTCGGCACCGACGCGCAGGGCCGGGATCTGTTCGCGGTGATGGTCGTCGGGACTCGGCTCAGCCTGCAGATCGGTCTGCTGGCCGGTGCGATCGGACTGGGGATCGGCATCATCCTCGGTCTCGTCTCGGCGTTCTACGGCGGCTGGTTGGACAACGTGATCCGCTGGGTGGTCGACGTCATGTTCACCATCCCGAGCTTCCTGGTGATGGTCGTGATCGCCTCGCTGCTGCAGCAGTACATCTCGATCGAGAGCATGGCGTTGATCTTGGCCGCGTTCGCCTGGCCGGGCCCGACCAGGGCGATCCGGGCCCAGGTGCTTTCGCTGCGGGAAAGGGAGTTCCTGCGACTGGCTCGGCTGTCCGGGATGCGCGGACCGGAGATCATCGTCCGCGAACTGCTGCCCAATCTGGCGCCGTTCCTGCTGGCCGGCTTCGTCTCGGCGTTGATCGCGGCGGTCTACGGCGCGCTCGGCCTGGAGCTGCTCGGCCTGGGCTCGCAACGGGAGCCGACGCTGGGGATGACGTTCTTCTGGATGCAGAAGTTCTCCGCGCTACTGCGCAACCTCTGGTGGTGGTGGGGCATCCCGATCGCGATCATCCTGGTCCTGATCTTGTCGCTGTTCCTCATCTCGTTCGCCCTGGACGAGTGGGCCAACCCGCGATCCCGGAGGTCCCAGTGAGTACGGAACCGGCGCTGTCCGTTCGTGATCTTGCGGTGCAGTACTACACCGACGACGGGCCGGTCAGCGCCGTCAACGGGATCTCGTTCGACCTGATGCCGGGTGAGAAGCTCGGCCTGGTGGGCGAATCCGGCTCCGGGAAGTCGACCATGGCGCTGGCCCTGATGCGGCTGCTCCGGCCGCCGACCACCATCTCCGGCCAGGTGCTGCTGGACGGCGAGGACCTGATCGGGATGCCGGAGCGCCGGGTCCGGCAACTCCGCTCGAGCAAGATCAGCATGATCCCGCAGGGCGCGATGAACTCGCTCAATCCGGTGGCCCGGATCGAGAACCAGATCATCGACACGCTGGAGGATCACGGCGCGCGCCGGGACAAGCGGCAGTTGCTCGGGCTGGCCCGGGACGCGTTGGAGGCGGTCGGGCTGCGCCGCGCGGTGGGCCGGATGTATCCGCACGAGCTGTCCGGCGGGATGAAGCAGCGGGTCTGCATCGCCATCGCGGTGGCCATGCAGCCGCAGGTGGTGATCGCGGACGAGCCGACCTCCGCGCTGGACGTGGTGGTGCAGCGCCAGGTGATGGACACGATCCTCAAACTGCAGGAGGAACTCGGTGTCGCGGTGATCTTGATCGGCCACGACATGGGGCTGATGGCGCAGACCGTGGACCGGCTCGCGGTGATGTACGCCGGGAAGCTGGCCGAGCTGTCGCCGATCCAGGAGATCTTCGCCGATCCGCTGCATCCGTACACGGAACTGTTGATCGAAAGCCTGCCCAAGCTGGCCGACCGCGGCACCTTCCGCGGCATCCCCGGCCTGCCGCCGTCGCTGCGGTCGATGCCGTCCGGCTGCCTGTTCCATCCGCGCTGCCCGAAGGCGTTCGATCCCTGCGCCGACCTGGAACCGGCCTACGGCGTCACGTCCCGGCCGCGGGAGCCCGCCGAGGGACGCGAGCGGTTCGTCGCGTGCCACCTGCACCAGCCCGAGGAGAGCCATGTCGGATGATCGAACGCCGCTGGTCGAACTGGCGGGGGCGACCAAGATCTATCGCGGCGGCATGCTGTCCAAGACGTCGACGGTGGCTCTTGATCATGTGTCGCTGACCATCCGCGGCGACACCCCGCAGGTGGTTTCGGTGGTCGGCGAGAGCGGCAGCGGCAAGTCGACGCTGGCCTCGCTGCTGCTCGGCTTCATCGCGCCCACCGAGGGCACGGTCCGGTTCCAGGGCCGCGACATCGCCAAGCTGCGCGGCGCCGAGCTGGGCCAGTTCCGGCGCGAGGTGCAGGCCGTGTTCCAGGACCCGTTCTCGGTGTTCAACCCGTTCTACAAGGTCGATCACGTGCTGACCGTGCCGATCCAGAAGTTCAAGCTGGCCAAGTCCAACGCGCAGCGGCAGGAGCTGATGATCACCGCGCTGGAGGCGGTCGGGCTGCGGCCGGACGAGACTCTGGGCCGCTATCCGCACCAGCTGTCCGGCGGCCAGCGGCAACGGGTGATCGTCGCCCGGGCGCTGATGCTGAAGCCGAAGTTGATCATCGCCGACGAGCCGGTGTCGATGGTCGACGCCTCGCTGCGGGCCACCATCCTGGAGAGCCTGCGCACGGTGAACCGGACGCTGAACGTCCCGATCCTCTACATCACCCACGACCTGGGTACGGCCTACCACGTCAGTGATCACATCCTGGTGATGTACCGCGGCAACATCGTCGAGGCGGGTGCCGTGGAGACCGTGATCGACGCGCCGAAGCATCCGTACACCCGGCTCTTGATCGACTCCATCCCGTGGCCGGATCCCAAGCAGTCATGGGGTTCCGAGCGGGCGGCGGCGTCCGAGCTCGAGGTGCCCGAGCACCATCCGGGCTGCCGGTTCGCGGACCGCTGCCCGGCCGCCGAGGCGCACTGCCTGGACGCCCCGCCACCGAACTTCGTGATCGATCCGGGCCACGTGGCCGCCTGCTATCTCTACCGGGACCGGCCCTCGCTCGGCGGCGAGGCGTTCCGACAGGTGCTCGCGACGGAGTCGCCCTCGGCGTCGTGAACCCTCCGGGCTAGGGTCGGAACGCGACGACCGGAACAGTGAGGTTCAGATGGGCGACACTCTGAGGATCGGGGCGCACGAGGCCGTGACGATCCGGCGCAGCGATCCCGACTGCCTGGAACTCGAGGCGCGGTACGAGCCGCACGGGTCCCCGCCGCCGGCGCACTTCCATCCCGGTCACGACGAACGGTTCGAGGTCGTCGAGGGACGGCTCAGCGTCGATCTCGGCGGGACCAACGAGAGCTACGAGGCCGGTGCGGGGTTCGCCATCCCGCGCGGCACCGTGCACCGGATGTGGAACGGCGGCGCCGAACCGGTCGTGGTGCACTGGTGGAGCACCCCGGCGCTGCAGGCCGAGTCCTGGTTCCGCGGGCTGGCCGCGCTGCAACAGTCGGCGGCCGCGGCCGGAAGCAGCCGCCCCGACCTGCTCGCCTTCGCCGCGCACGCGGCCGGCCACCGGGACACCTTCCGGCTGGTGCTGGGCAACTCGCCACTGCTCGGATCGCTGTTCGTAGGCTGCCTGGGCGGGATCGGCCGGCTGCTCGGCCGTTCTGTCAGTGCCGGCGGCTAGCGTCGCGCGGATGAAGTACGGATTCATTGCGAGTACGGGCAGCGCGCGGCAGATGGTCGAGCTTGCGGTCGAGGTGGAGCGCGCCGGTTGGGACGGGTTCTTCGCCTGGGACGGCATCGCGATCGGCTCGATGGAGATGTACGACCCGTGGACCATTCTGGCCGCGGCCGCCGTCCGGACCGAGCGGGTCACGCTGGGGGCGATGGTCTTTCCGCTGTCCCGGCGCCGGCCGTGGAAGGTGGCGCGGGAGGCGTTGACGATCGATCACCTGTCCGGTGGTCGTCTGGTGATCCCGGTCGGCCTGGGCGCCGTCGACGACGGTGGGTTCAGCAAGGTGAGCCCGGAGACCGTCGACCGGAAGGAGCGGGCCGAGCTGCTGGACGAGACCCTGGCGATCCTCGATCTTGCCTGGTCCGGGAAGCAGGTCGACTTCGTCGGCAAGCACTACCGGGTCGACGGTCTCCGGTTCGAACCGCGACCGGTGCAGCGGCCGCGGATCCCGATCTGGGTGGTCGCATCCTGGCCGCGACCCAAGTCGATGGCGCGGGCCGCCCGCTGGGACGGCATCATGCCGTCCCTGTCGGTCGACGTGACCCGCCAGTTGACGCCGGCCGACCTCGGCGAGATCACCGGGTGGCTTCGGGACCGCGACGCCTCGACCCGGGACGTGATCATCGAAGGCGTCTCGCCGGGCGACGACCCGGGCTGGGCGGCGGAACACCTGGCTCCGCTCGCCGACGCCGGCGCGACCTGGTGGATCGAGTCCCGCTGGGAGGCGCCGAACGACCCGGCCACGCTGCTGGAACGGGTCCGCCAGGGACCGCCGCGCTAGGGAGCGTTGTGGCTCAGGACGGCGAGGGCACCGGCGAGCAGCTCGGCGCGCAATAGTTCGACCGGTACGTCGGCGAACTGGCTGATCGGGTCGGTGGCGGCGGCGAAGGCCTGGGCCGCCCGGATCCGCTGGCGCCGGTTCGGCCGTGGACCGGCCAGCACGGCCACGGCCCGCTGGCTGAAACCGACCACCCGGTCCATGGCGTCCAGCGTCTGATCGCCGTACACGGAGGCGTCCTTGAGCAGCAGCGCCATGGTCTCCCGGTGCCGCAGCATGGCGTCGATGCAGCCCTCCAGCAGGGCCTGCTGCCGCGCCGCCAGGCTGGTCAGCTGCTCGGCGGCCTCGATCGCCGTGCCCAGTTCCGAGACCGGCGGGTCGATCAACTCGGCCAGGATCTCGGCCTTGCTGGTGAAGTGGTGGTAGAGCGAGGCCTTGGTGATCCCGACTCCCTCGGCGACCTGCCGCATCGACGTCGCGCCGTAGGTGTGTGCGCCGAACAGGTCGCGCGCCGTCGCCAGGATCCGGTCCCGGGTTCCCGATTCGGCGGTACGGCTCACGGCCGGAAACCTTACCGGCCGAACTGTCGATCGGGGCCGGGTCGGATCGTCATCACTGCGACAACCCACGATCAGGGAGGCAGAGATGGCCACCATCACGGTGTTCCAGCACCTCACCCTCGACGGCGTCATGCAGGCGCCCGGCGGGCCGGAGGAGGACCCGCGCGGAGGATTCCGGCACGGCGGCTGGGCGGCCCCGTACGCCGGCGAGCAACCGGAGGGATTCCTCGGCGACTTCTGGTCGGCTGGCTTCGCCTGGCTGTTCGGCCACCGCACCTACAACCACCTGCTCGGCCACTGGACCACCACCCCGGAACCGAACCCGTTCGCCGAGAGCCTGGTCGGGACGCCGAAGTACGTGGTCTCCCGGTCCGCCGATACCGAACTGGCCTACTACACCACCCACTGAGAGAGGATGACCGACATGCGTTACACCCTGCTGCTGCACTATCCCGAACCGACCGACGAACAACTCAGCGCCGAGGACCGGGCCGAGGGCCAGCGTGCGTTCAGCGCGTACGCCGAGGCACTGCACGCCGCCGGAGTCCTGATCGGCGCCGAGGTGTTGCAGCGTTCCGACAACACCACCACGCTGACCGCCGTGGACGGCACGCTCCGGGTGCAGGACGGACCGTTCGCCGACACCAAGGAACAGCTCGGCGGCACGTTCGTGATCGACGTCCCCGACCTCGATGCCGCGATCGAGTGGGGCCGGCAGGCTCCGGCGATCCACTGGGGTGCGGTGGAGATCCGTCCCGGCGCCACCCACACGGTCGACGGGGCCTGGACGCCCAACCAGTGACCGACGGCCCCACCGCCGACGCGGCCGCGGCGGCGGACCGGGCCGCCCGGGTCTCCTACGGCCGGCTGGTCGCGCTGCTCGCCGCGCCGAACGGTGACCTGGCCGGCGCCGAGGACGCCCTCGCGGCGGCCTTCGAACAGGCGCTGACCCGCTGGCCGGCCGACGGGGTGCCGGACAACCCGGACGGCTGGCTGCTCACGGTCGCGCGGAACCGGCTCCGGGACCGGTGGAAGTCGTCGGCCTACCGGACCAGCGTCCCGCTGCCGGGTTCGGGTGATCAGGAGACCGTTGCTGATCTTGGTCCGGGAGCGGGCCCGGACCCGGCGGCGTTCGATGCCGAGGCGCTGGGGGAGAAGCGGCTCGAACTGCTCTTCGTCTGCGCCCACCCGGCGATCGACCCGGCCGTCCGGGCCCCGCTGATGCTGCAGACGGTGCTCGGCTTCGAGGCCGCCCAGATCGGCAGCGCCTTCGCCGTGCCGGCGGCGACGATGGCGCAGCGCCTGGTCCGGGCCAAGCGACGGATCAAGGACGCGCGGATCCCGTTCGCGGTCCCGGACCGGCGCCGGCTGGCGGAGCGGCTGCCGGCGGTGCTGGAGGCGGTGTACGCCTGCTACGCGATCGCCTGGCCTGCGGTCGACCTGCCCGCCACGGCGCCGGAGTCGCTGGCCGGCGAGGCGCAGTATCTCGCCGTCACCCTGGCCGAGCTGCTCGGGAACGAGCCGGAGGCGTGGGGCCTGGCCGCGTTGATCACGCTGGCCCAGGCCCGGCGGCCGGCCGGCAGCGCCGACTACGTACCGCTGGAGGAGCAGGATCCGGCCGGCTGGGACGCGACCATGATCAGCGAGGGGGAAGACCGGCTGCGCCGGGCCGCGGCCTCGCCGCCCGGCCGGTTCCAGCTGGAGGCGGCGATCCAGGCCGTGCACTGTGCCCGGCGGCACACCAGCCAGACCGACTGGCCGGCGCTGCGTACGCTCTACGCCGCGCTGGTCCAGGTGGCGCCGAGCCTGGGCGGCCGGGTCGCCCTGGCCGCGGTCGTCGGGCGGACCGACGGGCCGGCATCGGGCCTTGATCAACTTGACCAGCTCGCGGTCGAAACTCCTGCTGTGGAAGCGTTTCAGCCCTATCATGCGGTCCGGGCCGACCTGTGCGTCCGGCTCGGCCGAGCCGAGGACGCGGCTCAGGCGTACGACCGGGCGATCTTCCTGGCCGCCGATCCGGCCGCCCGGTCCTACCTGGCCGCCCGGCGCGCCGAGGTGTTACCGTAGTTCCCAACCGACCGGTCGGTAGGGAGAGTGGTGACGATGATCAACGGAGAGTGCGAGCCGCGCTTTGCGGCGGTGCGGGAGGCTTTCGAGCAGAATTTCGCCGAGGGCCGCGAGGTCGGGGCGAGCTGCTGCGTGTACGCCGACGGCGAGCCGGTGGTGAACCTGTGGGCTGGCGTGGCCGACGCCGCGGGCCGGCGGCCCTGGACCTCGGACACGCTGGCCAACATCGCGTCGGTGACCAAGACGCTGGCGGCGACCGCGGTGCTGACCCTGGTCGACCGCGGCGTGCTGGAGTTGGACCGGCCGATCGCCGACACCTGGCCGGAGTTCGCCGCGGAGGGCAAGGCCGCGGTGACGCTGCGGGACCTGCTGGCGCACCGGTCCGGAGTGGTCAGCCTGGCGCACCATCCGATCACCTACGACGACGAGGTGGCCGGTACGCCGATCATGGACGCCATCGCGGCCGCGCGGCCCGAGTGGCCGCCGGGAACGGCGCACGGCTATCACGGGCTCACCATCGGGCACGCGCTGAGCGCGATCACGCTCCGGGTCACCGGCCGGACCGTCGGCCGCTGGTTCGCCGACGAGCTGGCCGGCCCGCTCGGGCTGGACTGCTTCATCGGGCTGCCGGATGCCGAGCTGCCCCGGCTCGCGGAGATGATCACGCCGGACGATCCGGAGACGGTCCGGCTCGGCGCCGACGTGCCGGAGCTGCGGCCGCTGTTCGAGGCCCTGAACGACCCGTCGTCGCTGACCTTCCGGGCCATGTACGCCAGCATGGCGTTCGGCTGGGAGTCCGCCAACGATCCGCGCTACGTCCAGGTGGAGGCACCGTCCACCGACGGCGTCGCCTCGGCCGCCGGGCTGGCCCGGACCTATGCCGCTCTGATCGGCGAGGTGGACGGGGTCCGGTTGATCAAGCCGGAGCTGCTGGCCGAGGTTCGCCGGTCGCACTCCAGCGGCCTGGACCAGGTGCTGCGGCTGCGCAGCGACTTCGGCCTCGGCTTCATGCTGCCGGGCGGCCCGCTGTTCCCGGCCGCCGCGAGCCCGGGCTGCCTCGGCCACGGCGGCGCGACAGGCTCGTTCGCGCTGGCCGACCCGGACCGCGGGCTCACCCTCGCGTACGTACCGAATCGTGGGTCGGAGCTCCTCGAGGGCAACGACCTGCGGATCAACAACCTCGTCGACGCCCTCTACCGGGGATAACCGGTTGACCCGGCCGCGGCGCGGCTGGTGGGGTGGGTCGCAGTAAACGACGTCGCATTGAAGGGAGGCGAGAACCATGTCCGTTTCGTCCGGCACACTCGCCCCGAAAGGTCCTTCGACTTGCCCTTTGCACGCTCGTTCCGGTGTGGCCACTGCGGCGTAGACGTCTCCCTCGACGCGCCCGGCACCACCCATCGCAATCACTGCCCGGCCTGCCTGTGGTCGCGGCATCTGGATCGCAACGTTCCCGGCGACCGCACCGCCGACTGTTCCGGCGGGATGGAGCCGATCGCCGTCACCGTCCGCGGTGAGGGTCGCTGGGTGCTCATCCATCGCTGCACCCAGTGCGGCCGGCTCCGGCTCAACAAGACCGCCGGCGACGACAACGTCCTGCAGCTGATGCGGCTGGCCGCGCTTCCGCTGACGATGCCGTTCGTCCCGTTCGCCGCCGAGCCCGACGGCCCAGTTCCGGCCAAGCCGAGAAAGCCGCGCCACGGCCAGACGGCCCGGCGGCAGGGAGGTGCGTCGGCTACCTGAAGGCGTCGGCGGCGGCCTGGATCCTGCCGTGCCACTCGCGCCACCAGTCGGCGTCGCCCTGGTCGGCGGAGTCCGGGCTGCCGGTGCCGTCGATCAGCTCCCGGACGATGTCGGCGTGCCCGGCGTGCTGGCTGGTCTCGGAGATCATCCGGGTCATGATCACGCCGAGCGTGGTGTCCCGCCGGCCTTCCTCCCACCACGGCACCGAGCCAGGGCTGGCCAGCTCGAGCGCCTCGATCGTGGCGTCGGCGTGCGCGCAGCCGTCCCGATAGCAGCCGAGCAGGTAGTCGGTCGACTCGTCCGGGGTGGCGAACATGTCGGCGCCGTCCCAGATCGCCTTGTTCTCGATCCAGGGCAGGAGCTGTTCCGGCGGCCGGCCGAAGGTGGTGCCGAGGTAGCCGAACTCGAGGCCGGCCAGGTGTTTGACCAGGCCGAGCAGGTTGGTGCCGCTCGGCGTCAGCGGCCGGCGCCGGTCGTACTCACCGAGCCCGTCGATCTTGGTCATCACGGTCTTCCGGGCGGCGCGCAGATAGTCGTGCATGGCCTCCTTGAGACCCTGCTGTGTCGTCATCCCCCGATCATCGCACCCGGCACCGACGGCTACCATGCGATCATGGACCACGCTGCGCGTCGACCGAACCTGATCATGATCATGAGTGATGATCATGCCGCCCACGCGATCGGCAGCTACGGCAGCCGGATCAACCAGACACCGCAGCTGGACCGGATCGCGGCCGCCGGGATGCGATTCGACAACTGCTTCTGCACCAACGCGATCTGTACGCCGAGCCGGGCTGCGATCCTGACCGGCGAGTACAACCACGTCAACGGGGTCCGGACCCTGTTCGACACCCTGGACAACACCAGGCCGCAAGTGCAGAAGGACCTCCGGCAGGCCGGCTACCAGACGGCCTTGGTCGGAAAGTGGCACCTCGGCCACGGACCGGAGAGCGACCCGGCCGGCTTCGACTACTGGCGGGTGCTGCCCGGCCAGGGCGACTACCACGACCCGGAACTGATCGGGCCGGACGGCGCACAGCGGCATCCGGGCTACGTCACCGACGTGATCACCGACCTGTCGCTCGGCTGGCTTGATCGGCGGGATCCGGCGAAGCCGTTCCTGATGATGATCAACCACAAGGCGCCGCACCGGCCGTGGGACCCGGACGCCAAGCACGCAAACCTGTACGACGACGTGGACATTCCGGAACCGGAGACGTTCGCCGATGATCATGCGGGACGTGCCGCCGCGCTGGCCGGGCTGAAGATGAGCATGGCCGACCTGAACGAGCGGGATCTCAAGCAACCGGTCCCGGAGGGGCTGACGCCGGAGCAGGAACGGTCCTGGCGCTACCAGCGCTACATCAAGGACTACCTGCGCTGCATCGCCTCGATCGACGACAACGTCGGACGGGTGCTGGACTGGGTCGACGAACAGGGTCTGACCGACGACACCGTGATCATCTACACCTCGGACCAGGGCTTCTTCCTCGGTGATCACGGCTGGTACGACAAGCGCCTGATGTACGAGCAGTCGCTCCGGATGCCGTTCCTGATCAGCTATCCGCCGCTGATCGCGCCGGGCAGCGTCTGCGCCGACCTGGTCACCAACCTCGACTTCGCGCCGACGCTGCTGGAGCTGGCCGGTGCTGCGCTGCCGGAGCGGCTGCAGGGCTACAGCCTGACCGAGTCGCTGGCCGGCCGGCCGCCGGCGGACCCGCAGGATTGCGTCTACTACCGCTACTGGGAACACCTGTCCGAGCCGCACGCCGTGCCGGCCCATCTCGGCGTCCGCACCGAGCGCTACAAGTTGATCTGCTACCTCGAGCCGGCGCCCGGCGGCACCGGCTACCGGGCCTCGGAGTTCGAGCTGTACGACCTGGACCTCGACGCCGCCGAGTTGATCAACCTCTACCACGCACCCGAGTACGCCGCGCTGGCCAAGGAACTGGTCGGCCAGCTCCGGCAACGCCAGCTCGAGGTCGACGACCGCGACCTGGTCGCCGGCCTGCCCTGATCAACTGCCGGCGAGCTGCGGGACCAGATTGTCCAGCGCGTACGGGACGCTGAGCGGCGTGTTGTACGCCATCGCCGCGCCGGCGAACGGTTCCTCGTAGTAGGGGATCTCCAGCGCGCGCTTCTCCTTGGCGACCGCGAGCCCCTGATACAGCTTGTTGCCGGCGAGCCAGGTCCGCGTCTCCGCGTCGGCCAGCAGCAGTAGCCGGTCCAGGTCGAGCACGTCGACGCGTTCCGGTGAGATCTCGGCGCCGAACTTGTCGCCGATGATCTTGTTCATCTCGTCCGGCGTCGCGTACCCGAGATCACTCAGGAACCGGCCGCGCGGATCGTCCTTGCCGAACGCGTAGAAGGTCTGCTGCCCCGGATCCACCACGGCCGCGGTCTGGTCGGCGAACTCCGGATGATCCTTGCGTACGGTGGCGAACCGCTCGTCCAGGCTGACCAGGATCCGGTCGGCCTCGGCCGCCTTGCCGATGATCTTGGCCGCGTTGCGGAACATGACCGCCCGGTCGGTCGTGTACGGCGCGCTGTCCGCGTCCTCGGCGACGGTCGGCGCGATCGCGCTCAGCCGGGTGTAGACGTCCTCCTCGAGCTCCGCGTACAGGCCGACGATCACGTCCGGCGCCAGCTCCGCGATCTTCTCGTACTGCAGGTCCTGGGTGCCGATGTAGGTCACCTTGGTGTCGCCCCAGGCCGGCTTGATCCAGGGCCAGGTGTGGTCGATCTCCTCGCCGAACCAGGCCCGGACCCCGACCGGCTGCACACCGAGGGCCAGGAAGAACTCGTGATCGGTGAAGCCGACGGTGACGATCTTGGTCGGCGGCGCCTCGATCGTGGTGCTGCCGCGGGCGTGCTCGATGGTGACCGGGAAGCCGGCCGCGGCGGGCGCGCCGGAGCCGCCCGGGGTGTCCGGGGCGACCGACTGGCAGCCGGCGATCGCGGGGACGGCGGCTGCGGCCGCGATCAGGCCGAGGGCCCGGCGCCGCGAGAATCCTGCGTAGGTAAGGCTCACATAACTAATCGTACGGTGGGCGGCTACGGAGTGTCGACGCCGGGCGGGTCCAGGCGGTGGGTCAGGATCGCCAGCTGGATCCGGTTGTCCACGCCGAGGCTGGCCAGCATGCCGGAGATCGCGGCCTTCACGGTGCCGGTGGAGAGGTAGAGCTCGGCGGCGATGTCGGCGTTCGACAGCCCCGCCGTGACGCCGCGGGCGATGGCCCGCTCCCGCTCGGTGAGCGCGTCGAACGCGACCCGGACCGGTTCGGGCACCGGCGCCTCGGCCGGCTCGGCCGGTTCGGCGGGGCGCCGGGTGTGCCGGACCAGGGCCCGGAGCACGGCCGGGCTGAACACCGGATCGCCGGCCGCGGCGGCGTGCACCGCGGCGACCAGGCGTTCCGGCGGAGCGTCCTTGACCAGGTAGCCGGCCGCCCCGGCCCGGATCGACGCCAGCACGGTCTGGTCGGCGTCGAAGGTGGTCAGCATGATCACCGGCGGTGCCTCGGCCAGCTCGGCCAGCCGGCGGACCGCCTCGATCCCGTCCACCCCGGGCATCCGGATGTCCATCAAGATCACGTCCGGCCGGTGATCACGGACCGCGTCCAACACCGGCCCGCCGTCGTTCAGCTCGGCCACCACCTCGATCCGGGGATCGCCGGCCAGCAGCATCCGCAGCCCGGTGATCACCAGCGGATCGTCGTCGACCAGGACGACCCGGACCCGCTCCTCGTTCAGCCCCGCCACGGCAGCCTCGCGGTGAGCACGAACCGGCCGTCCGCGACCGTACGGGACAGACGGCCGCCGTCCAGCCGGACCCGTTCGGCGAGCCCGGTCAGCCCGACCCCGGCACCGGGGATCTCCGCCTCGGTGGCGCCGACCGGCAGCTGGTTCCCGATCATGATCATGACCTCGCGGCCCGGCGCCCCGCCGAGCTCCACCTCGACCTGCGCTCCGGGCGTGTGTTTGCGGGCATTGGTAAGTCCCTCCTGGACGGTACGGAAGATCGTCCGCTGCAGCGGGCCGTCCAGCGCGGACAGTTGATCAAGGTCGACGGTCTGCCGCAGCATGATCACCTGGCCGGCCGCGCGGGCCTCGGCGATCAGCTCGGGCAGCCCGGCCAGGGTGACCTGCGGCCGGTCCGTACCGAGTTCGCCGGGCGTCTCCACCGGGTCGGCCTGGAGCACCAGGAGCACCTGGCGCAGTTCCTCAAGCGCCCGGTGCGCCGACTCCCGGATCACGCCGACCGAGGTCCGGAGCTCCTCTCCGCTGAGCGGGCGGCCCTGCTCGGCGGCCGACCGGCTGCGGTACTCCAGGGCGCCCGCATGCACCGAGAGCAAGGAGATCCGGTGCGCCAGCACGTCGTGCATCTCGCGCGCGACCTGCTGCCGCTCGGCCTGCCGGACCTGGCCCAGCTGCCGTTCGTAGTCCTGCCGGTCCCGCTCCGCGGAGTCGATCAGCCCGTCGATCACCTGCCGCCGGGCCCGGGCGGCGAGCCCGAACGCGACCGCGGTGCCGTAGATCAACACCATGAACACGACCCAGAGCAGGAACTGGTCGACCAACGGGACGATCAGGTAGTAGCCGATCGAGATGGCCAGGTGCACCGCGAGGACGGCCAGGTAGCCGTACGTCCTGCGGTAGGCGGTGACCGCGTAGACCGCGATCACGCCCGGCATTCCCGCGGTGAGGAACAGGCCGCCGAGGGGTGCCAGCAGGAAGCCGATCAGCAGCGGGTAGCGCCGCCGCCACCACAGCGCGCAGGACCCGACCAACCCGGCGGCGAGATCGAGCGGCAGCCACCAGCCCGGCAGCCGGGCGAACACGTCGCTCATGCCCCACGAGGTCACCGCGACGCCGGCGAGCGATACGGCGAACAGGACCGAATCGATCACCCAGTGCTGGGGACGGCGAGCCACCGCGAACGGGTTCGACCGCTCCGCGAACCGGCGCAGCGGCAGGGCGCTGGACATGTCCCGACCCTATGTCCGGCGGTCCCCGTCGCAGCCGAGGTCTGGCCGGTCGGCCCGGGGAACTGGCCGATCGGCGGCTTCCGGCCGGCTCGGGCCGGGCCGAGACTTGAGCCATGGACGATCACGGCAACGCCTTCGAACTGGACCGGCTGCGCAAGGAGTTCGGCGGCAAGGTCGCCGTCGACGACCTCACGCTGGCGGTGCCGCGCGGATCCTTCTTCGGCCTGGTCGGACCGAACGGCGCCGGCAAGACCACCGCGCTGTCGATGGCCGTCGGGCTGCTCCGGCCGACCTCGGGCACGGCCCGGGTGCTCGGCCTGGACACCTGGCAGGACCCGATCGGTGCCAAGCGCGCGCTCGGCGTACTGCCGGACGGGCTGGCGCTGCCCGAGCGGTTGACCGGCGCCGAACTGCTCGACTACTGGGGCCTGCTGCGCGGCCTGGACCGGTCGGTGATCAGGAACCGGACCGCGGAGTTGCTGCGGGTGCTCGAACTGGAGGAGGCCGAGCAGCTGGGCACCGTGGTGCTGGAGTACTCCACCGGGATGCGGAAGAAGATCGGCCTGGCGACGGCGCTGCTGCACTCGCCGAAGGTGCTGGTGCTGGACGAGCCGTACGAGGCCGTCGACCCGGTGTCCGGGCGGGTGCTGACCAAGATCCTGCGGCGCTTCGTCGCGGCCGGCGGCACGGTGATCATGTCGAGCCACGTGATGCCGCTGGTCGAGCAGCTCTGCGACCGGGTCGCGATCATCGCGCGCGGCCGGGTCGCGGCGGAGGGAACCCTCGACGAGGTGCGGGCCGGCGGCAGCCTCGAGGACCGGTTCGTCGAGCTGGTCGGCGAGCGGGAGCTGGCCGGGGAGGAGCTGTCGTGGTTGGGATCCTGATCTCGATGAAGTTCGCCATGCTGCGGCACTCGCCGGTCGGCATGCGGCTGGCCGGCTGGGTGCTCGGCGCTGGGCTGGTGTTGATCACCTGGGCCGGTGGACTGTTCGCCGCGGACGCCGCGGTGCGTTCCGATGTCCTGATGGTGATCTTCGCCTGCTGGTTCGCCGGGGCCGCGCTCGGTCCGGTGACCATGTCCGGCGCCGGTGTGCTGCGGGCCGAGTACTTCACCCTGCTGCCGATCGCCCGGCGCCGGCTGGCGCTCGGCCTGTTGGCCGCGGTGTTCCCGGGCATCGCCTCGGCCTATCTGCTGCTGGCCGGGCTGGCGATCTTGACCCAGGCGTTCGCGATCGCCCCGGCCACCGTCGTCGTGGCGGTGCCGGCGGCGTTGCTCGGCTGGGCGTTGACGATCATCGTGTCCCGGTTGATCTACGCCGCGCTCGGCTCGGCGATGCGGACCTGGCTCGGCGTGGAGATCGCCGGCATCCAGTTCGGCTTCCTGATCGGCGGGCTGCTGGCCGGCTGGATGGTGATCGTGCAGGCGTTCCGTACCATCCCGGAGTTGATCAGGTACGGGCTGTCGGACCAACTCGGCGCGGTCCTGGCCTGGTTGCCCAGCTCATGGCCGCTCAACGCCGTCCAGGCGGCGGCCGCGGGGGACTGGGCCGCCGCGTTCGGCTGGCTCGGGTTGCTCGTCGTGATCACCGCAGGGCTGCTCGGCCTGGCCGTGGTGCTGCTCCGGCCGCGGCTCGACGGCGGCACGGCCCGCCGGATCCGGCGGCCGCTCGGCAGCCGGGTGCTGACCGGGCGACGGCTGCTGCCGGCGACCGAGCTGGGCGCGGTCCTGGGCAAGGAGCTGCGGCAGTGGTGGCGCGACCCGTGGCGCAAGCTGGAGTGGCGCAGCGGTATCTACACCGGTCTGGTGATCGGCCTGTTCGCGTACCTCTCCGGCTCCTACCAGCTCGCCGCACCGCTGTCCGGGCTGATGATCGCGTTCATGATCTGCCTCAGCGGCTGCAATCTCTACGGCCAGGACGGATCCGCGGCCTGGCTCACCGTCGTCGGCCAGCGCCAGGGCACCGTCCGGGCCGACGTCCGCGGCCGGCAGCTGGCCATGATCATCCTGTTCGGCGCGCCGGCCCTGATCGTCTCGGTCCTGTTGATCATGCTCACCGGCGAGCACTGGGCCTGGCCCGCCGTGTTCGCCGGGCTGCCGGCGCTGACCGGGGTCGCCAGCGGGCTGGCGATCCTGATCTCCGCGGTCGCCGTGTCGCCAGGGGTCGATCCGCGCCGCCGGGTCGGGCCGAACGATGCCGGCGGCGACCTCACCCTGCAGGCCAACCTGGCGATCTGGCTGACGGTGCTGTTGATCACCCCGACCGCCGGCGCGCTGGTGGTCGGCTACCTGGCGCTGCCGCCGTGGGGCCCGTGGCTCGCCATCGTCGTCGGCATGATCAGCGGCTGGCTCGGCTACTGGCTGCTCGGCCGGATGACGATCAGCTACCTGACCGACCGGCTGCCGACCCTGTTCACCCGGATCCGGTACGGCCGCAACGACGACGGCGCCGCGACGGGCCTGCTCGGCAGCCTGGAATCCTCGGCCCAGAAGGCGGAGGAGGACGCCCGGGCCGCCAAGGAGAAGGAGAAGGCGGACCGGGCGAAGAAGCGCCAGAGCGAACTGACGCGCAGCTCTGGCTGACCCTCGGCGTCAGTCGGTGAGCAGCCCGGTGACTGCGGCAGAGCGGACCTTCGGGCTGTCCAGGACCGAACCGCGGGCGTCGCCGAGCTGCTCGACGATGAACCGCTCGGTCTCGGCGATCGCGGTCCGCAGCCCGTCGTCCTCAGGTACGAAGAGCCGGCTGACGATAGCCTCCGTGGTCGGGTCGAACTCCCACAGGCCGACGATCCGGCCGCGGTCCATGATCAACTGGCAGGGCGGGTCCTTCAGCTCGCCCAGGCGCTTCGCCGGTTCCAGCGGCGACGGCCGGTCGACGTCGGCCGGGTCGAGCAGTCGGCCCAGGTCGCGGTGCAGCAGGTGGATGCCGTCGATCCAGCCCACCAGCGCGTACTCGGGATCGGCCGGAGCGGTGAACTCCTCGTACTCGGCGACCTGGTCGGCAGGCAGCAGCAGTCCGTCGCCGAGGTCGGTCAGCTCGGTGGCCGCGAGGGCCCGTTTCGCGACGGCCGCGCCGAGCCCGGAGAACCAGCGGAAGTGGGCCAGCGTGGCCGGGCCCGCCCAGGCGAAGTAGCGCCGGGCCAGTTCGGCGGCGAGGTGATCGGGATCGAGGTCGGCGTCGGCCAGCGGCGACGGGGTCCAGCGCGTGTAGCCGTACCGCTGCTGATCGAGGCGGCCGTCCACCGGCACCCGGCGCAGTTCGCCGGCCGACTGGAGCAGCCCGAGCGCGAGCGGCAGGGTGCTCGAGACGCCACGCTTGCGGCCGGCCTCGCCGAGGCTGCGGACGGCATCGCCGAGCCGGTCCCGGAGGTCCTGCGGCTGCAGCGGCTCGTCGGCCTCGGTCACCGCCGACAGCACCGCCTCGCCGAGCCGGTCGATCTCGGTCTCGGTGACGTCGAGGTGCTTGATCGCGGCCGCCAGTTCGCCGCGCGGCGCTCCGGCCCCGGCGGCGAGACCGACGGCGTAGTCCTCGGCGGGCAGCAGGTACGTGCAGCCGCGGGCCGACGGCAGCTCGCAGATCGCCACCTCGGCCGCGGCCCGGTCCGCCGTCGCGCGATCGATGCCGGCGCGCGCAAACAGAGTCAGGTACGGATTCGAGCCGCCGACCGTGCGAGCCCACCCGGTCCGGCGCAACACCTCGGCCGGGCTGGTCCCGTCGAGCCGGTGGGCCAGGCCCTGCCGACGGAACCACCAGGCGCGCAGCTTCTGCAGGTCCATGGCGCTAAGATACATCCATCTCGGATATATCCGAAGTGGATCAATCATCTAGGGGGAGGCTCGTGACACCGGCTCAGTTCGCCCTGCTGCTCGCCCTGTCCCAGGGCGAACGCCACGGCTGGGGGCTGATCGCGGAGGTCGAGGACCTCACCGGCGGCCGGATCCGGCTCGGGCCGGGCACGCTCTACCGGACGCTGCAGCGGCTCCGGGTGGACGGCATGATCGAGGAGGTCGGCGTCGACCCGGCGGCCGTCCGCGCCGACCGCCGGGCCGAACGGCAGCGCCGCTACCGGATCACCGCGGCGGGTCGGTCCGCGGTCACCGCCGAGGCCAGGTTCCTGGCCGGGTTGCTGAACCAGCCGCCGGCCCGGCGGCTGCTCGAGAAGGAAGGCTGATCATGATCGACGACGACGAGTTCCGCGGCGTCACGCCGCAGCTGATCGTCACCGACACCGACGCCGCAGTGCGGTTCTACGCGGCGGCCTTCGGCGCAGACGAGCTGCTCCGCAACACCGGCCCCGGCGGCCGGGTGTTCCACTGCGAGTTGTTGATCATGGGCGGCCGGCTGCTGCTGCACGACGACTTCGACGACGAGTCGCCGGCCGCGATCGGCGGCAGCCCGGTGGTGCTGCATGTCTACGTCGAGGACGTGGACGCGGCGTTCCGGGCCGCGGTCGACGCCGGTGCCACGCCGACCGCGCCGCCCGAGGACGCCTTCTGGGGTGATCGGTAGGCCCAGCTCACCGACCCGTTCGGCCACCGCTGGTCGCTGGCCAGCCGGCGCCGTGAGCTGAGCGTCGCCGAACAGCAGGAGGCCGCCGACACCTGGTCCGCCGACGCGCTGGACGAGCACGATCGACGGACCAGGCCGGAGCCGGGCGACGGCTAGTGGCGCAGCCGCCGGTAGGCACGGGCGGACAGCGGCAGGAAGATTGCGGTGATCAACAACGGCCAGCCGAAGGCCATGATCAGCGCGTAGTCGGCCAGCGGCCCGGCGGTGATGCCGGTCGGGTTGCCGAACAGCTGCCGGGTGGCCGCAGCCGTTGCGGACAACGGATTCCAGCTCGCGACCGCGGCCAGCCAGCCGGGCATGGTCTCCGGCGACACGAACAGGTTGGACAGGAAGCCGATCGGCCAGACCAGCACCGACACCGCGGTCTGGGCGCCGTCACCGCGGATGGTCAGGCCGAGGAAGACGCCGAACCAGAGCAGGGCGAACCGCAGCCAGAGCAACAGCAGGACGGCGACGACCGCCGCACCGAAGGAACCGCCGGCCCGCCAGCCGAGCAGCAGGCCGCCGCCGATCAGCACCACCAGTTCGACCACCGAGGTGATCATGTCCGCACCGATCCGGCCGAACGTGACCGCCGTGCTGCCGATCGGCATCGAGCGGAACCGGTCCGTGATGCCGCGCTTGGCGTCGTTCGCCATCGCGGTCATCGTGCCTTCCAGGCCGAACATCATCGCCAGCGTGAACATGCCCGGCAGCAGATAGCTCATGTAGTTGCCGCCGCCACCGCCCGGGATCTGAATCGCGCCGCCGAGCAGCACCCCGAACATGATCAACAACAGCACGATGAAGGCCAGGTTGAAGATCGGGGCCCAGGGCTGCCGGACCCAGTGCAGCAGTTCCCGCTTGGTCAGCACCCACCCGCTCACCAGCAACGGGGACGACTCCCTTGGGCCCCCGTCCCGCTCCGCGTCAGGACCTGCACTGTCTCTGATCCCGGCACTCATCGGCTCACGTCCTCTCGGTCGGTCAGGGCCAGGAAGACTTCGTCCAGGGTCGGCCGGCGCAGGATCACGTCCTCCGCCTCGATCCCGGTCGCGTCCAGGGCTCGGACGCAGTCGGCCAGCGTCGCCGGTCCACTGCGGCTCGCCTCGACCGTCAGCGTCCGGGCCTCGGTGTCGATGATCACGGGATCACCGCTGCCGCGTTCCAGCGCTGCGGCGAGGACCGGAACCTGCTCGGTGTCGAAGACGGTGACCGTCACCCGGTCGCCGCCGAGCTGCCGCTTCAGGGCCTCGGGGGTGTCCTGCGCGATCACCCGTCCGTGGTCCATCACCGAGATCACCGCGGCCAGCTGATCGGCCTCGTCCAGGTACTGCGTGGTCAGCAGCACCGTCGTGCCCTGCTCGGCGACCTGCCGCACGCTGGCCCAGACCTCGTTCCGGGCCCGGGGATCGAGCCCGGTGGTCGGTTCGTCGAGGAACAGGACCGCCGGGGTGAGGATCAGTCCGGCCGCGATGTCCAGCCGGCGGCGCATCCCGCCGGAATAGGTCGAGACCGGTCGCCGGGCGGCGTCGGTCAGCCCGAACTGGGTGAGCAGTTCGGTGGCGCGCCCGGTGGCCGCGCGCCTGGTCAGGCCGAACAACCGGCCGAACATGATCAGGTTCTCGGCGCCGGTGATCACCTCGTCCACCGCCGCGTTCTGGCCGATCAGGCCGATCCGGCGGCGCACCTGGCCGGGTTGCCGGGCGACGTCGTACCCGGCGACGGTGGCCTCGCCGCCGTCGAGGTCGATCAGCGTGCTGAGCCCCTTCACGGCGGTGCTCTTGCCGGCCCCGTTCGGCCCGAGCAGGCCGTGAATGGTGCCGGCCTGAACGCTCAGATCGAAGCCGTCCAGGGCATGGGTCGACCCGTACCGCTTGCGCAGCGACCGGGCCTCGAGTGAGTGGTTGTTACCCACCGTCCTCCTTATTCCGTATGCAGTACGGAGATCGTACCAGCCGAACATCGTACACCTAACGGAGAATCAGTGCCTATGCTGCGACCATGGCGGATGACGCGGACCAGAACACCGACCGGACCCTGCGGCTGCTCTGGCGCAGGGAACTCGGTGCGACCCAGGGCAGCCGCGGTCCGAAGCAGAGTTCGAGTGTCGACGAGGTGGTCCGGGCCGGCGTGGCGATCGCCGACGCCGAGGGCCTCGACGCGCTGTCGATGCGCAAGGTCGGCGACCGGCTCGGACTACGGGTGATGTCGGTCTACACGTACGTGGCGAACCGGGCCGAGCTGATCGCCCTGATGCACGACGAGGCGGTCGGCGAGCAGCCGGTCAAGCCGCACCGGGGCGGTGTCCGGACCCGGCTGAAGAAGGTCTGCCAGCAGCTGTACGACGGCTACCTGCGGCATCCCTGGCTGCTCCAGGCGGACTCGATCCGGGGCAATCTCGGCCCGTACGTGGTGGCCCGCTACGAGTGGCAACTCCGCGCGATCGAGGGGATCGGGCTGGACGACATCGCGATGGACCAGGTGATCACGCTGGTCTCCGGCTTCGCCGCCGGCTCGGCCGGCATGGCGATCGAGGCCAAGCGCACCCAGGAGTCGTCCGGGATGACCGACGCCGAATGGTGGGAGGTCAACGCGCCGATCCTGGACAAGGTGATGGCGGGTACGGACTTCCCGCTGGCCGGCCGGGTCGGCACCAGCACCGGCGAGGCCTACAACGCGGCCACCGACCCCGACCTGTCCTTCCGGTTCGGGCTGGACCGGATCCTCGACGGCGTCGAGCTCTTCATCGAGCAGCGCACCGCCGCCACCTAAGGCCCCAACGCCTCGGCTTCCCCACACTTCTTGGCTCTTCCCGCGCGTTATATCTCGCGGGAAGAGCCAGTTTTTCACGTAACGTGAAAAACTTGGGGCCAGGGTGACCCGTGGGATCAGCCAAGGGTTGCGGCCGTCTCAAGGTGGGAGAGCAGGCGCTCGCGGGCTTGCTGCAGGTGCGTGGACAGGGCGTCCTCGGCCTTGCGCGGGCGGCCGGCCTCGATCTCGGCGATGATCTCCGCGTGCTCCCGGGCGACGGTCCGCGGGTCGGCGGTCCGGTGGGCCTGGAACTGGCCCATGGTCAGTTGCACCTCGCCCATGATCGATTCGTGCATCCGGAGCAGCCGGCCGCTGCCGACAGCGGCGACCAGCGACGAGTGGAAGGCGATGTCGGCCTCGACCTGGCTCGGGAAGTCGCGCTCCCGGGTCGCCCGCTCGATCGAGAGCTGGGCCGTGGTCGCCGCCGCCGGCACGGACTTGCGCTTGGCCAGCGCCAGCACGGCCGACCGTTCGACCGCCTCCCGGGCGATGAAGAGGTCGACGATCTCGGCCTCGTCGAACGCCGGGACGACCGCGCTGCGGTGGGCGGTGCGACGGAGCAGGCCGACCGCGGTCAGTCGCTCGACGCAGGCCTTCGCGGTCGGCCGGGCGACCGAGTACTCGCCGGCCAGGCGCAGCTCGGTGAGCTTCTCGCCGGGAGCGATGTCACCGTTGACGATCCGCTTCCGTACGGCCTCGAACAGGGCGTCGGTCAGGGACGACGGCGCGAGGGTGAACTGGTCTGACACGGGGTTACCGTCTCACAGATCCGTGCCCGCGGGTGGCGCTCCGTCGACCGCGGAGATCCAGTCCAGGGTCTCCTCGGTGGCCCGGGTCGGGCGGTACTCACAGGCGACCACGCCGGCGTAGCCGGACGGCAGTGCGGCGAGGGCGGCCGCGATCGGCAAGGTCCCCGAGCCAGGCTCGCCGCGGCCCGGGCTGTCGGCCAGCTGGACGTGCCCGATCCGGGCCGCGTGCCGGCGGGCCTCGGCGACCAGGTCGGCCCCGTTGCTGCCGAGATGGAAGACGTCGAAGAGCAGGCGTACGTTGTCGGCCGGCGCGGCGACCGCGTCGATCACCGCGACCACCTCGTCGGCCGTGGTCAGCGGATAGGCGCCGTTGAGGCCCTTCGCCAGCGGCTCCAGCAACACGGTGCCGCCGAAGGTCGCCACCGTCGCTGCCGCCTGGCCGATCGCGCGGATCGCCGCCGCCTCCTGCTCGGCCGGCGTCCAGCGGTCGTCCCGCTGCCCGTACAGCAGGTTGAAGTTGCGGCAGCCGGTCCGCCCGGCGATCGCGGCCACCTGCTCGGCGTTCGCGGCGAGGTCGGCCGCGGCGTCCGGGTGGCTGGCCACGCCGCGTTGTCCGGCGGCCAGGTCGCCGCCGAAGAAGTTGAGTCCGATCAGCCGGACCCCAGCCGCGTCGATCGCTCCGATCAGGGCGTCGACCTGACCCGGCTCGGCGACCGGTTCGGCGAACGGCCACCACGTTTCGATCTTGGTGAAGCCGGCGGCGCGGGCAGCCGCGGGCCGGTCCAGGAACTCGTACTCGGTGAACATGATCGAGATGTTCGCGGCGTAGCTGAAGCGATGGCCGTGCACGGGCACTCCGTTCTGGAATGTCGGGCTTGACAACTTGACAGACAAGTTTACCGACTTGAGGATTGAGAGAGCGATGACCGGTCCATGGTGCACCACCCGACGAAGGGATGCCGATGCCGCTGAACGAGATCGCCGCCAGCCTCTATGCCTGGGACCTGGCCGATGAGGGAATTGATCATGCTCTGGACGTGCTGGCCAGCCGGGCGGAGGTGAACTCGGCGTACCTGGTCGGCATGATGCACAAGGAGAAGCGGCCGCTGCACGCGCGGCACTATCCGCACAATCCGGTCCGGCGCTACTACCTGCCGGAGGACAGTCGGGCCTACTGGAAGCCGGCCGCCGACCGGTACGGCCGGATCAAGCCGTTGACCAGTGATCGCGACTTCCTCGCCGGTACGGACTGGCTGCAGGTGTTGATCGACGGTGCGCGGGCCCGGAACATGCGGACCGGCTGCGAGATCTCGCACACGATCATCGACGCCCAGTACGCCCGGGAGCACTACCCGGATGCCTTGCAGCGCGACGTTTTCGGCAACATCGTCGGCGCCTTCGAGGCGGTCGAGGCGCAGCGCGCGCTGCCCTGCCTGAACCATCCCGACGTGCGCGACTACATCATCGGCCTGTTCACCGACCTGGCGGCCAACTACGACGTCGACTACCTGCAGACCTGCCTGGTCATGTTCGGCGCCGGCCGCGGCGACGGCGGCACCCACTCGTCCGGCCCCACCGATTGGCAGCACCTGCTCGGCGTCGCGACCGGCGGCTGCTTCTGCGACGCCTGCCAGGCGAAGGCGACGGCGGAGGGCCTGGACTGGGCCGAGCTGGTCGCCGAGATCGGGCATCTGGCCCGGTTGTCGAAGCGGATCGGGCTGGCCGAGCTGCACGAGCGGCAGCTGCTGGACGAGGCGAACTACAGCGAGACCAGCCTCTTGATCGAGAACGACGCCTTCATGTCCTGGCTGCAGTTCCGGAAGCGTTCGATCACCGGGCTCTTCGCCGACGTCCGGCAGGCGCTGGACGGGATCGGCCGGCCGATCGAACTCCGCTACAACACCTACATGGCGGCGCCGGAGCGGGCCGGGCTGGACTTCAGGTCCGCCTTCCGGCACGTCGACTCGGTCCGTGAGTCCGACTACTCCGATCAGCTGGGCACCGCGGCGGGCGTGGCGATCAAGCGGGCCAAGCTGATGAAGGTGCGGCGGGCGCTGAACGATGATCAGAAGTTGATCGCGGCACTCGGCGTCCGGCCCAACGCGACCCCGGAGACGCTCCGCGGCAGCATCAAGGCCGCGGTCGACGCCGGTGCCGACGGACTGTCGCTCGGTCATTACGACGGGGCGACGATGGAACGCCTGGACGCCGTACGGATCGGGCTGCGTGAGCACGAGGCCCAGGAACGGTTCTGGCAGCCGCTCGAGTCATGATCAGCCCGGAACCGAGGAGCCCGTCATGTCCATGATCACCGAGGTCGAACTGGTCGAGTTCGATCATGAGATCCGGTACGGCTACGACGAAGCCGGCCGTCCGCTGGCGGTGCCGCGGACCCGCACGATCCGCCGGTTCGGCGTCCGGATCCGTACCGACGAAGGGATCACGGGCGACTACGTGACCCTGTGGAGCGCGCCGCCGCTGGCCGCTCCGCAGGTCGTCGCGATCGCCCGGTCGATCATCGGTTGCCGGCTGACCGACCGCGAACTGATCTGGGACCGGGCCAACCGCAACCTGGCCAAGTCGGACCGGATCGGTGCCGGGGCGATCGACATCGCGCTCTGGGACGCGGCCGGCAAGGCGGCCGGGATGTCGGTGTCGGACCTGCTCGGCCGGTTCCGGGACCGGCTGCCGGCCTACGTCAGCACGGTCGGCGGCGGGCACGGCCTGGGCGGCCTGTCCGACCCGGCCAGCTACCGCGACTTCGCCGATCATTGCGCCGGTCGCGGCATCCCGGGCTACAAGATCCACGGCCCGTCCAACGGTGATCATCGCGCCGAGGCGGCGGCGCTGCGGGCGTCGGCGGAGGGCTCGGCCGGCCGCAGCGACGTGATGACCGATCCCGGCAACTCGTTGCGCACGCTGGCCGACGCGCTGGCGCTGGGCCGGGTCTGCGACGAGGTCGGCGCCTACTGGTGGGAGGACCCGATGCGGGACAACGCTCCGTTCGGGCACAAGATCCTCCGGGACAAGATCAAGACGCCGTTGTTGATCACCGAGTTCGTCCGCGGGCTGGAGCTCCGGATGGCCGTCGCACTGGACGGCGGCACCGACTTCCTGCGCGCCGATCCCGAGCTGGACATGGGCATCACGGGCGTGATGAAGACCGCGCACGCGGCGGAGTCGATCGGGCTCGATCTTGAGGTGCACGCGTCCGGCCCGGCCCAGCGGCACTGCATGGCGGCGATCCGGAACACCAACTACTACGAGCTCGGGCTGCTCGACCCGGAGAGCGGCAACCCGCTGCATCCTCCGGTGTACGCCGACGACTATGCCGAAGATCTCGACGCCGTCGGCGCGGACGGCTGCGTGGGGCTGCCGGACAGGCCCGGGCTCGGGGTCAGCTACGACTGGGAGCGGCTCTACGCGGCGAACGCCGACCGGATGATCATCGACTGAGGCCGGTCAGGACGGGGCCGGCGCCGCGCGGCGCGGTCGCGGGGTGTCGTCCTGGATCACCCAGCCGCCCTGCGGCTGATCTTCGACGAGGGCCCGCCGGGCGGGGGAGGGCTGCACGACCGGCCGCCGCTCCCGAGTGCGGACCTGCCGGGGCGCCGGGGCCGGAGCGGAGTCCCAGATCGGCACCGAGTCCGAGGTAGGCACCGAGTCCCAGTTCGGTACCGAGTCCCAGGTAGGCACTGAGTCCCGGCGCGGCTCCCGGGTGCGGGCCGGCCGGGGCTCCGGGGCCGGGGCCGGGGCGGGCTCCCAGGCCGGGACCGAGTCCCAGAGCGGCACCTGTTGCCTGGCCGGGGCGCGGTGCCGGGCCGGAGCGGGCTCGCGCTTCTTGATCTTGCCGAACGGCGGCTGGATGAACGGCATCGTGATCACGGTGACCGGCTTGGAGGCGAGAACGGCGGACAGCAGGATCGCGAAGCCGATGCTGGCCAGGACCAGCCACGGCTCGTCCAGTCCCTCGATCACGCCGTTGTCGCGGAACGCCGTCAGGGTCACGCTGTGCAGCAGATAGATGTACATCGACTGGATGCCGAGGTAGGTGATCGGCAGCCGGCGCCGTGGCGCGACGGCCAGCACCCAGGCCGTACCGAGAAGTCCGAGGCCGTAACTGCACAGCCGCAGCATCAGCCCGGTGGCGAGCCAGTCGTCGCCGAGCTGCAGGAAGGACCGGCTGAACCAGAAGTCGTCGCCGCCGAGCCGGTCGAGCGACCACCAGGCCACCCCGGCGGCCACCGGCAGGAAGATCGCGGACAAGGCCAGCGGTCCGACCCGGCGCACGCTGTCCAGACTGTCCGGGGTCACCGTGAGCCCGATCACGAAGAACGGCAGCAACGTGATCGCGCGGTCGAGCGAGAGCGTGTCCGGCAGGTTGGGGATCAGTCCGAAGCCGAGCGCGGCCAGGATCGACAGCGGCACCGCGTACGGGATCGCCCGGAGCAGCGGGGTCAGGGCGCGCCAGAGGGCGACCGCGAGCAGGTACCAGAGGGTCCACTTCGGGTCGAACACGTCCAGCGAGAACGGTTCGTTGTCGATCCGGGCGTTGATCAGCCCGTGCGCCGACTGGAAGACCAGGTACGGCACCAGCAGCGCGCCGATCAGCTTGAGGTACGAGCCGATCGACGCCTTGAAACGACGGGAGAGATAGCCGGTGATCAAGGCGAATGCGGGCATGTGAAACAGGTAGATGACTCGATAGAGCCATTCCGCCGCGTCGTCCTTCGGGACGTCCTCGATCACGTGGCCGAGCACGACCAGGACGATCAGGATCGCCTTGGCGTTGTCGAGGGAGGCGTCGCGGACCTTCGAACGTGATTCGGTGGTGCGGTCTGCCATTGCAGCCCGACGTTACCCAAGCGTTATGACGAGTTCAAGTCGGCGGCATAGCGTGTCAACTCGGCCACCCGCTGTTCCAGCGCCGCCAACTCGCCCTGGTCCAGCACCGTCCGGCGGATCCCGTCGGCCACCGCGAACGCGCCCTGCCGGTGATCCTCGATGGTGTCGGCGACGATCTGGACGCCCGCGTACTCGCCGTCCGGAGCGAGCTTCTCCCGGATCACCGAGGCGGTACCGTGGACGCTGAGTGCGACGTCGCCACCGCCGACGATGAGCAGCGCGACCTGGGGCCGCTCGCGCAGCCGGGCCAGCGAACCGCGGTTGTAGCGGAGGCTGATCAAGATCCGGCGATCATCCGCGCGGACCGGCCAGGAGACCGGGATCACATGGGGCGCACCGTCGTCCCCGGCGAGGGTGACCAGCACCGCGACCGTCTCCCGAGGCCATTCGGGAAGGACGTCCAACTCCGGATGTTGATCATGCTCGGCCATCTGTGCCACCTCGTAGGTGTCGGTTGTGAGCCCGCGGCGGGGTGTGCCACAAAGGGGAACCTGAGTCTAACCTCTGACCTTTTCGTGCCCTCAGGGAACTGGGTTCTTAGGCCAGGCTGAGCACCGGATCGGCGGCTCGGTCGGGAGCGAGCCGGGCGAGCAGACCCGAGATCCGTGCCTCGACCGACTCGTCGAGCAGTCCGCGGGCCCGCATCCACTCGTCGTCGAAGACGGTGTCCAGATACTTCTCGCCGCCGTCGCCGACGATCGTCACGACGGTCGAGCCGGGCGGGAAGTCCTCCAGCCGGGTCAGGGCGACGTGCACCGAACCGCCGGCCGACCCGCCGATCATCAAACCGGTGCTCGCCGCGACCGCCCGCGCCGTGGCGAACGCGTCCAGGTCGCTCACCTTGACGCCCTCGTCCAGCAGCGCGTAGTCCACGGCGGTGCCGATCGTGGCGCCGGGCGGGGTGCCGGTGCCGGACTGCCAGTAGGGCCCGCCGTCGCCGCCGAAGGCGATCGAGCCGACCGGTTCGACCCCGATCACCCGGACCGCCGAACCCTGGTCGCGGAGCCGGCGCGCGGTGCCGAACAGCGAGCCGCCGGTGCCGACCGCGCTGATCAACAGGTCGACCTCGCCCAGGTCGGAGAGCAGCTCGTCGGCGAGCCCCGCGTAGCCGTCGGCGTTGGCCGGGTTGTTGTGCTGTTCGGTGAAGTACGCGCCGGGCTCGGCCGCGGCCAGCTGCTCGGCCAGGTCCTCCCGGGCCGACGTCGCAAGATGATCATCGTCGCCGACGAAGACGAGCTCGGCGCCGAGCGCCGCCATCGTGCGCAGCTTGTCGGCGCAGGCGTGCCGGTCCACCACCGCGGTGAACCGGTAGCCCCGTTCGGCGGCGACCACGGCGAGTCCGAGTCCGGTGTTGCCGGACGTGGACTCGACGATCCGGCCGCCGGGCCGGAGCAGGCCGCGGGCCTCGGCGTCGAGCACCATCGACCGGGCCATCCTGATCTTGGCGGCACCGGTCGGGTTGCACTGCTCCAGCTTGAGCAGCAGCCTGGTCCCGCTGCCGGTCTCGGCGAGCTGAAACAGGGGAGTGCGGCCGATCAGATCGGTCACGCGACTGACGATCATGAACATTCTCCGAGTTGATCAAGACTCCAGCGAAGATCAGCACGCAGGACGAACTTCGGTGGAATCGGGTGGTTGTGGAAGGAGGACTCGTTCGAGTCCATCTGGTAGCCCGCGGTGTTCGGATAGACCAGCAGGTCCCCGATCCGCGGTTCCCGGGCCAGCGGGATGCGCCGGCGGCTGAGCAGGTCGGACTCGAGGCAGGTGGCCCCGCCGACACTCGTGGGTACGGGGACGGCGGCGGGATCGCCCGCCGGCCAGAGCGCGGGATCCGGCAGGAACTCGCTGCCGAACCATTGTTCGGACAGGCTGAGGCTGCTGCCGTCCACGGTGATCATCCGGTACGGCAGCCCGCGCGCGGTCAGGGTCTTGACGCCGAGGACGCGGAACACCGAGCAGCCGGCCCGGTCGAGCAGCGCCCGGCCGGGTTCGACCGCGAGCCGGATTCCGTTGTCCCGCAGGCGTTCGGCCAATCCGTCGGCGCGCAGGACCGTGGTCAGCATGGCGGCGCCGGCGAGCTCGGAGTGGTACGGATAGAGGTCGCGGACGCCCTGCTCGCCGTGACACCAGCGATCCGCCAGCCCGTCACCGAACGCCGCCCACTCGTCCGCCGCGGCGTAGTCGACCGCGAAGCCGCCGCCGATCGAGATCGTGTCGGCCGGGTGGTCCAGCGTGCGAACCCGCCGGCAGCGTTCGACAAGTGCGCCGGCCAGCCGGGTCCGTGCCGCGGGATCGTAGCCGGACAGGTGAAAGCTGAACCCTTGCAGCCGGAGCGCCGGCACCTCGGCGATCCGGGCGGCCGCGGCGTCCAACTCTGCGTCCGCGAGCCCGAACCGGCTGGTCGAGTCCGGCGGTCGGACCCGCAGCAGCACCCGTACCGGCTCCGGCCCGGTGATCATGATCAAGCGTTCCAGCTCGTCCAGCGCGTCGATCGCGATCATGGCGCCGTGCCGGGCGGCCAGCCAGAGCAGTCGGTCCGGCTTGGCCGGCCCGGTGATCATCAGGTCCGCGCCACGGATCCCGGCGCCGAGCGCCGCCCGCAACTCGCCCACGCTGGACACGTCGGCGCCGGCGCCGGACCTGGCACAGGCGTCGATCACGCAGTCCGCCTTGTTGGCCTTGCGGGCGTAGTGGACGGTGCCGGTCACGCCCTCCTCGGCCAGCGCGGTCCGGAACGCCGCGACGTTGGCGGCGACCCGGTCCGGATACAGCGCATGGAACGGTCCGCCGGCGGCGCGGGCCAGGTCGGCGAGCAGGTCCGGATCGGTCAGCAGCCTGCGCTCCCAGGGATCCCGATGAGCGGTCAGCGGCGGTGCGGTGATCATGGTCACCGATCGAGCGTCGGTCAGACCCACAGCGCCACCTCGGTCCCGCGGCCGAGCTCGATCGCCCGGCGGGCCAGGTCGTGCGCGACCGCGATGTCGGTCAGCACCAGCCCGCTGTTGAAGGCGAAGATCCGCTGCCGTTCGTCCTGCCGGCCCACGGCCCGGCCGGCGATCAGGTCGGGCAGCTCGGCGTCGACGCCCCGAAGCGTGCCGTCCGGTCCGGCAAGATCACGACCGGTGACCGCCATCTGGGCCGCGCTGGTCGCGATCACCCGGTCGGCTTCGATCAAGGTCGACGGCGCGAGCCCGTACCCGACGATGATGGCGGTGCTGCCCGGAGCAAGATCATCGGCCTCGACCGCGGCCCGGCTCGCCGGCCCTGCCGTGCCCAGCACCAGGTCGGCCTGCCGCGCGGCCGCCCGCAGGTCCTCGACCAGCTCCAGGGTGCGGTCCGGATGATGCGCGGCCAGCTCGCCTTGCACAGCAGCGATCCCGTCCGGATGGGTTCCGTACAGCATCAGCCGGTCCAGCGCCGGGTTCGCGGCCAGCAGGTGCGGCAGCGCGCCGCGGCCCTGGACGCCGGTGCCGATCACCAGCACGCTGCGGGCGCCCGGCCGCAGCGTCTCGCGGGCCAGCAGCGCGGACACGGCCGGCGTCCGCAGCGCCCCGATCCGGGAGCCGTCCAGCAGGGCGATCGGCGCGCCGGTGCGGTCGTCGTACAGCATGATCATCGTCGTGTAGCGCTTGCCGCCGCGGTCGTCGTCCGGACCGAAGCTGTACGACGTCTTCATCGCGACGACGCCGCGCTCGGTGTCCCGGCCGAGCATCGCGTACGCCACCGAACGATCATGGACCCCGCCGACGGTGAGCTTGGTCGGATTGTCCGCCGTGCCGGCGCCGAGGCTGCGATAGGCCTGTTCGACGGCGGCGACCACGTCACCGGGCGGGAACGCGACGTCGGCGAGATCGCTCCGGCTGAGCAGCCGGAGCGGAGCTGACTCACTCATGCGGCATGGTCTCGGTACGGCTCCACGAGCTGCTCGCCGTAGCCGTCCTCGGCCGCCTCCGCCTGCCGCCGCGGCCGATCGCGAAGTCGTACGTTGATCCGCTTGAGCCACCGGTCGGTGCCGTCGTAGCGGGCCCGGAACGGCACCCGCCCGTGCACCGCAACATCGTTGTCGATCATCAGCAGCTCGCCCGGACCGAGAGCGGCGGTGACGCTGACCCGGTCCAGTTCGGTGGACAGCCGGGCATAGGCCGCGCGGTGGTCCGGGGTGGCGCGCTCGAGCGGCGTGTAGGCCGGGTCGTACCGCAGGGTCAGGCCGTCCGGGCCGCCCCAGATCGTGGGCACCCCCGGCGCCGCGGCCGGATCGTGCTCGCCCCCGTACGAGGTGTCGGGCAGGATCGGCAGCGCCGGCTCGGCCAGCAGCCGGAGTTGATCATGGTCGAGCCGGGCCCGGCGGACCGACGCCACCGTGGTGCCGACCCGGTCCGGGTTGCGCAGGCAGCCGAGCAGCAGCAGGTTCGCCCGCCGCGGATGGAAGGCATCCTCGGTGTGCGGCGCCAGCGTGGTCGCGCTGCTGGCCCCGGTCTGAGAGACCTCCTGGCCGCGCGCCGGCACGATCGAGTTGACCAGCCGGCCCTCCTGCTGGCCGCGCCAGCCGAACGGCTCGCCGGCCGCCCGGGCCAGCAGCAGCAAGATCATCGAGAACTCGACCCCGGTTTCGCCCGCCTCCCGCCAGCCGGCCGGCGTCGGGCCGAGCCGGGCATCGTCCACCCGGAGCCCGGAGATGATCACCGCGCCGTCGTCGCCGGGCGGCCGGACCACCTCCGCGACCTCGCCCGGCAACTCCTCCAGCCGTTCGTCGATCGCCGCGACGAGGCCGGGATCGTCCAGCGCCCGGAACCGTCCGGCGAGGTCTTCCGCGATGCCGTCCAGGGTGTCCACGGCTGCCGTGGAAAGGGTCCGGGTAGGGAGAGGCTGGGGAGCGTGGACCGGAGCAGAGCTGGACACCGGATTCCCTTCGTGGCTGCTGTGAGATGTCGTTCCCCGGCCAGCGAAGTTAGTCTCTCAGTGCCGCTTAAGCAAGGCTTACCTAAAAGTGTCTTGAGGGAAACCCTTTGCCGCGGAACACGTCACAGTTCAGGCCGCGAATCAGCCGAGATCGGGCGCGTCCCGCAGCTCGACCGTGCTGCCGGATCCGCCGCCGAGCTCGGCGATGATCAACTCGTTCCGGCCGGCCCGCCACAGCGGCGCCGGCGCGTACAAGGTCCGCTGCGGGCCGATGCTCCAGTACCGGCCCAGGTTGAACCCGTTGAGGAACAGGTAGCCGTGGTGCCAGTCCGGCAGGGCCAGGTAGCCATCGGCCGGCCGCTCGATCTCCAGCTCGGCGCGGTGGAAGCCGGGCTCGTCCGGCGCCGGCTCCGGATCGGACCAGTCCAGGTTGGGCAGTTCGGTGAGGTCCAGTCCGGACTGCCGGAATCCCATCAGGTGCTGGAAGTCGAGCCGGATCGCGGTCAGGCCCTTGCGGTCGCCGAGATGGCGGCCGAAGTTGATCCGGCCGAGTGAGGTGACCAGCACGTCGACCGCGTTCTGCTCGGCCAGTTCGACGGTGGCGGGGCCGGTCGGGAACCGGTCGTCGAGCGGCATCCGGCCGACCCGAGCCCGTACCTGATCGTCGATGATCACCGTGCCGAGGTCGGCCAGGCCGTCCAGGGTGAGTTTCGCCTCCGGGTACGGTCCGGCGGCCGCGGTCCGGTAGCGGACCACGCCCTGGTGCACGCCGAGCTCCTCGAAGGTCAGCGGGTTGATCGACTCGGTCACCGGCACCCGGTCCAGAACGGAGGTCAGCGAGATCCGTTCGATCACGGTCGCGGTGCCGGCCGGGAGTCGTTCCGGCAACGGCGGCGGTTCAGACGGCGTCGTCTGGGTGTGCTTCATGATCACGTCGCGGAACGCGTCGAACTTCGCCGTCAGCGTGCCGTCCTCGGCGATCGGCGCGTCATAGTCGTAGCTCGAGACCGTCGGCTGCAGGACCACGGTGCCGCCGTCCTCGACGGCGTTCGCGCCGGCCCAGACGCCGAAGCTGGTGCCGCCGTGGGCCATGTAGAAGTTCACCGACCGGCCCGCCGCGAGCATGCCGGCCAGCTCGACCGCAGCGTCGTCGCCGGCCCGGGTGTGGTGCTCGCCGCCGAAGTGGTCGAACCAGCCGTTCCAGAACTCCATGCACATCTCCGGCTCGCCGGTCCGCTGCTCGGCGAGGGCGGCGAAGGCGGTCTCCTGCCGGGAGCCGAAGTTGACCGTCGCCAGGGTCCCGTCCAGCGTGCCGCCCTGCAGCCAGAGCCGGCCGGGGCCGTCCGAGGTGAACAGCCAGACGTCGATGCCGAGGGCGACCAGCCGGTCCCGCAGGTGGGCCAGGTGCGCGGTGTCGTTGCCGAAGCTGCCGTACTCGTTCTCCACCTGGACACCGATCACCCGGCCGCCGCGGGTGGCCTGCCGGGGCGTGATCACCGGGATCAGCGCGTCGAACCAACGATCGACGTGATCTTGGTAGGCCGGATCGCTGGTGCGCAGCGCTCGCCGTACCGCCGGATCGGTGAGCAGCCAGGACGGCAGGCCGCCGAACTCCCACTCGGCACAGATGTACGGACCCGGACGGACCAGGATGTCCAGGTCGAGCGCGGCGGCCTGGTCCAGGAAGGCACCAAGATCACGATCGCCCGTGAAGGACGGCTCCTGATCGGCGTGCGGCTGGTGGAAGTTCCACGCCACATAGGTCTCGACGGTGTTGCAGCCCATCGCGGCCAGCCGTTGCAGCCGGTCGGCCCACAGGGCGGGCGGAACGCGGAAGTAGTGCAGGGCACCGGAGATGAGTTGATGCGGCTCGCCGTCCCGGGCGAAGCGTCCGTCCTCGATCGTCACACGTGGCTGGGTCTCGGTCACCCCAGGAGTCTGTCAGGCGGCGCCGTCCGGAACCGGCGCGGGTCAGCGGGCGTGCGCCGAGGACAACCGGGCGAACCAGGCGACGGTCAGGGCCGTCCCGCCGGTGATCACGGCGAGTACGGTGAGGGCCGGCTCGATGCCGCTCCAGCCGCCGTACGGCCGGACGCCGGTCACCACGAGCGCGATCACTCCCGCGCCGGCCCCGAGCGCGGCCAGGAAGAAGGCGCCGACCCCACCGGTCGGTCGTTCCGTCGGCCGCAGCGACAGCAGCAGCACGGCCAGACCGGCCCAGGCGAAGGTCACCGTCATCGCCGCCAGGACATCGCTCGCCAGGTGCCAACCCGCGACCACGGTGGAGATGCCGATGAACACGATCGCGAACGAACCGAGCAGGGCGCCGAGCGCCCGGAGCCCGACCGGGGCGACCAGCAGGGCCGCCAGCACGATCGACACCACGACCGTCGTGTGCCCGCTGGGCAGGCTGTTGTGCGAGCCGTCGCCGAAGTTCGGCCGGTCGACCAGGAGCTTGATCAACTGGGTGGTGACGTTCGCGCCGCCGACGATCAGGATGGCGGCGCCGGCCGCGGCGAACCGGCGGCGGATCAGCGCGAGGACCACGCAGGCGGCCAGCGCGACCGCGACCGTGCCGGTCGAGATCGTGCCGAGCGCGGACAGCAGCGGCGCCAGGGCGTCCTGGCCGGTGTGCAGCGCCTCGGTCGCGTCGGCGTCGAGCTGCTGCCCGGACCGGCTGAGCACGGCGAACCGGATCAGCATGATCGTCCCGACGATGCCGATGATCATGGCGATCGCGGCGCCGCCGGCATAGCGGTTCCGGGTCGGGGCAGGAGCAGGCATGGCCATCGGCACGGTTCCGAGCTGTTGGGTGGTCACGCGTCAACGGTGCCACGAGGATTCCAAGGATCCAGGGGATCCGGCCGACCGGGGCCGGACTCGAGACCTCGGGCCGATCGGGCCTGAGACCGTGGGCGGATCGCGATCAGGCGCGCATCGCGGCGGCGACCTGCTCGTTCGTCATCGGCGGCACCTCGGAGGGATTGGCCGCCTCGGCGCGCAGGCCGTCGAGCTGGAGGTCGAAGTAGCGCCGCCAGGCCCGGGGAGCGACCTCGACCGTGGCGGCGATCACCCGCGAGGTGGCCCAGATCAGGCAGGCCAGGTCCTGCAGCGTGAAGTCGGCGCGCAGCACGCCGGCCCGCTGCGCCCGATCGATGATCTGCTGCACGCTCGCGTACCCGCGGTCGCAGGCCTCGGTCATCGCCGCCGCGGCCGGATAGCGCAGCGTCATCGCCTCGTTCAGGCCCCGGTCCTCGGCCTGGAGGTTGAAGGTGGCCAGCATGAAATCCCGGAACCCCGTCCACGGATCGGCCGCCGCGAGGGCCTCCTGGCCGGCGACCTCGAGGCCACGAAGCTTCTCCGGATAGATCGCGTCGAAGAAGGACTCGCGGGTCGGGAAGTGGTTGTACAGGGTGCCGATGCTGACCCCGCTGCGGCGGGCGATCTCCTCCAGCGGTGCGGCCAGTCCGCGCTCGGCGAAGAGTTGTGCGGCGGCGGTCAGCAGCTTCTCCCGGTTCGCGACGGCGTCGCGTCGTGGGGTACGGGTGCGGCCGGCCATGAGCCCAACGCTACTACTTGAGGCCAGCCTCAAGTTAAGCTACGGTCGATCCAAGAAATTGAGGATGTCCTCAACTTAATTCAGAGCAAGGAGAGTCATGACCATCGACCAAGCTGCCGAACCTGCTGCCGCCGCCGGATCCCGCGAGCCGCGGGGCACCGCCGTCGTGCTCGGCGTCGGGCCCGGCCTCGGCCTGTCGATCGCCCGCCGGTTCGGCCGCGGCGGCCACCCGGTCGCCGTCGTGTCCCGGTCCTCCGCGCGGCACGAGGACTACCTGAGCCGGCTCCGAGCCGACGGTACGACCGCGATCGCCGAGGCGGCCGACGTCCGTGACCGGGATCAGGTGGCGGACGTGCTCGCCCGGATCGAGCAGCAGCTCGGACCGGTCGAGGCGCTCTACTACGGTCCGGCCGGGATGGACCCGGCCGATTTCCCGGTACCGATCGAGGCGACCACGGGTGCTGCCCTGAACGCCACGTTCACGCTGGTCACGTCGGCCGCCGACGCCGTCGGTGCGGTGCTGCCGGGCATGCTCGAACGGGGTCGCGGCGTGATCCTGCTGCCGACCGGCCTGAGTGCGATCCGCCCGATGCCCGAGCTGGGCCATCTCGCGCCGATCGGCGCGGCGCTGCGGAACTACACGCTCACTCTGAACGCGGCGGTGGCCGACCGGGGCGTCTTCGCCGGATCGATCGTGATCGGCGGCGGGGTCCGCGGCGGCGACATCTACGCGGCGATGGCGAGCAACGCGGAGCAGTTGGCCGCGGTCGGGCTGGACGCCGACCAACTGGCCGCACGGTCGCTCGATCCGGACGCGATGGCCGATCAGATCTGGGATCTCACCGTGGCCCGCGACCGGGCCGAACTGGTGTTCTCGGTGCTCGACTGAGGCGCCCGGGCGGGCTCGGGGTCAGCCGAAGCTGGTGTCGAGGAAGTTGGCGCTGATGTACCCGAGCCAACGACCGTCCCGGCCGACCCGGAACCAGCCCGGCCCGCCGGTGCAGGCGAGCACGGTGTCGTCGGACAGCCGGTTGATGATCGGCGAGGTCGACCAGGGATCGGCCTGCACCGGTGTGTTGTCCCGGGTCGTCACGCAGGTGACTCCGGCCGAAGCCGTGGTGGGCACGGCGACCAGGCCGGCGGCCGCGATGGCGGTCGCGGCGCTGAGCCCCAGGGTGGTCCGCAGCTTGCTTGGCATGAGGGTGACTCCTTGCTGGTGAGCTTCGTGGGTCTCCTTTCCTGCCACCCAACCACGACGAGGGTCAGCCACCAGCTGGGCCGGCGGCTGCTCAGAGCCTGCGGGCGCGGGTCGCGACGAACCGGAAACTGTCCTGGACGGCCGGCTCGTAGTCGAAGTCGACCTCGTCGCCCTGGTGGAGTTCGCGGAAGCCCTCGGCCTCGATCGCGCTGTAGTGGACGAACGCGTCGAGGCCGGGCGGCAGCTCGGCGGAGGAGATCGCGCCCCAGCCCTTGTCGGACTTGTAGAACTTCACGGTGCCGCGTGCCATGAAGCCAGGCTAACGACGGCGCAGGGCGTACGGCAGCGTCCGCTCGGAGACCAGCCGCTGCCAGGCCCGGCCGTGTGGAACGGCCGGGTGCGGCGGCTTCCGCGATCCGGCGTGCATCAGAGCGGCGAACGCGGACACGCCGTCGATCAAGGTCTCCGGATCGGCACCGGCGCAGGCCGGGTGCTCGGCCCAGACCCGGGCCACGTCGATCTCGCCGCCGTCACCAAGATCAGCGCCGGACGCGACGACGTCGCAGAGCATGATCAACGGATCCAGCCACGGCGCCGCATGATCAGGATGGGCCCAGTCGACGAACCAGACGCCGTCCGGTCCGAGCAGCAGGTTGTCCGCCCGCAGGTCGACGTGGGCGCCGATCAGTGGCCCTGTCTCGGTCGCCGCAGTGACGAAGCGTTGCTCGCGGTCGGTCCAGTCCTGGGCGTGTTCGTGCCACGGATCGTCGGGGCTCTCGGCGATGGTCCGCCAGCCGGTGAACAGCGGCGCGATCAGGTTGTTGCGCGGCCAGTCGGGAATGGCACTCAGCGCTTCGCCGACCGGGAGCCAGGCGTCCAGCACTCGGTTCAGGTCCGCGGCGCGCCAGGGGTGCTGCGGCGGTTCGCCGGCGACGGCCGGATAGAGCAGGACGACCCAGTGATGATCATCGACCGCGACCGTTCCATGATCAAGAAGGCGCGGGATCGACGGCAGGTCCGGCAGCAGGGCGGAGGACTCCGCTTCCCGTCGGTAGAACCGTTCGCCGGCGGCGTTGAGGGTGGCGTCGAGCGCCTTGACGAAGACCCGGCGCCGTTCGCCGGTGACGACCGTGGCGAGGCCGGTGGACATCCCGCCGACCCGGTCCTCGACCTCCGAGACCGTACCCGAGCGGGCGGTGACCCAGGCTCGGACCTGTTCCGGCGCGTCCCGCCAGCCCAGCCGGCCGCCGTGCAGGTAGGTCGGTGCATCGCAGCAGTATCCAAGATCACGCCGACCCGGCGCATCCGTGTTTCGGGCGGGCGCCGTCAGCGCAGCAGATGCTTCTGGACCTTGCCGAGCGCGTTGCGGGGCAGGTCGGCCACGAACCGCACCTCCCGGGGGCGCTTGTGCCGGGCCAGTCGGGAACCGACGTGGCCGATCAGTTCGTCCGGGTCGCCGGCGCCGACCACGTACGCGACGATCCGCTGACCAAGATCATCGTCGGGCTCGCCGACCACGGCGACGTCGACCACCTCGGGGTGCTCGCGCAGGCAGGTCTCGATCTCGCCCGCCCCGATCCGGAACCCGCCGGACTTGATCAGATCGACCGACTCCCGGCCGACGATCCGGTGGAACCCGGCCGAGTCGATCACGGCCGCGTCGCCGGTGCGGACATAGCCGTCGTCGGTCAGCGTGCCCGCCGTCGCGTCCGGCCGGCCGAGGTAGCCGTCGAAGATCATCGGGCCGGCCACCTCGAGGCTGCCGATCGTCTCGCCGTCCCTGGGCAGTTCGCGGCCGGCGTCGTCGCGGAGCCGGGTCCGCACCCCGGGCAGCGGCAGCCCGACCCAGCCCGGGCGCCGCTCGCCGTCGGCCCGGGTGCTGATCGTGATCAAGGTCTCGCTCATCCCGTACCGCTCGACGGGCGCCGCTCCGGTCAGTTCGACGAGCCGGTGGAAGGTCTGGGTCGGCAACGGCGCACTGCCCGAGACCAGCAGCCTGGCCCGGGACAGCCGGCGGGCCAGGTCGGGCTGGGCGACGATCCGGGACCAGACCGTCGGCACCCCGAAGTAGAGGGTGCCCGCCGCGCTCGCGTACGCCTCGGGGGTGGGCCGCCCGGTGTGCACCAGCGGGCTGCCGATCCGCAGCGGCCCGAACAGGCCGAGCACCAGTCCGTGCACGTGATAGAGCGGCAGCCCGTGCACCAGGGTGTCGTCCGCGGTCCACTGCCAGGCCTCGGTCAACGCGTCGATCCCGGCCGCGAGGGCGGCGCCGGACAGGACCACGCCCTTCGGCGGACCGGTGGTGCCGGACGTATAGAGGATGAGCGCCGGGCCGGCCGGATCGGGCTCCGGCAACGGCCCTGGGTCGGACCCGGCCGAGACGGAGCGAACCGGCAGGCCGCCGGGATCCGGCGGGGTGGCGCCGAGCCAGGCGTCCGGTTCCGCATCCGTGAGTACGTGAGCCAACTCGCTCGCCCCGGCGTCGGGCGGGACCGGCACCGCCGTCGTACCGGCGAGGAGGCAGGCGACCATGGCGATCACGGTCTCCGGCGTCGGCACGGCGTGCAACGCGACCCGGCGGACGCCGGCCTCGCGCAACTCGCCCGCCGTCGCCGAGGCCCGGCGGAGCAGGTCGCGGCGGGTCAACTCGACCCCGGCGATCGTCAGCGCCGTCCGGTCCGGTCCGGTCAGCGACGGCAGCAGCGGGACGGCCCCGGGAGAACGCATGCGTCGAGGGTAGCGACCGCGTTCGGCCGTCAGGCCAGTGCGTAGCCGCCGTCGACGCCGATCACCTGACCGGTGATCCAGCCGCCGTGTTCGGCCAGGGCGACCACCCACGGCACCACGTCCTCGACCTCGCCGCGCCGGCGCAGCGGGATCAGCCGCCGTTCCTGGTCCTTGATCGCCACGATCTGGTCCGCGGACAGGCCCATCCGGGACAGGGCTTCGCTCTCCGTCGGCCCGGGTGCGATGGCGTTCACTCGGATGCCGTGGTCGGCGAGCTCGAGGGCCCAGCTTCGGGTCAGGTGCTCCAGTGCGGCCTTGCTGGCGCCGTACGCGCTGTGGCCCGGGGCCGGCTTGACGCCGTACGTGCTGGAGAGGTTGATGATCGATCCGCGGCTCTTGATCAGGTACGGCAGCGCGGCCTGGGCGAGCAGGATCGGGCCGAGCACGTTGGTGGCCCAGGTCCGCCGGGCCACCTCGGCCTCGATGTCGCCCAGGGCGCCGGGAGCGCCGATCCCCGCGTTGTTGATCACCAGGTCGATCCGGCCGAACCGGGCCGCGGCAGCCACGGTCGCTTCATGATCATCCGGATCGGCCACGTCGGCGACGTGGGTCCTGATCGCCGGGTGCAGGGCCGCCGTCTCGGCCAGGGCGTCCGGTCGCCGGCCGGTGATCAGGACGTCCAGTCCGGCCTCGGCCAGCGCCAGCGCGATGGCCCGGCCGATCCCGGAGCCACCGCCGGTGAGAAGTGCCGTCCGTCGGGCCGGGTCGTGGGCGGGAGGGGTCAGCTCGTTGTCGGTCATGATCGCGAGACTAGGATCGTGACACCGGTGTCAAGGTCAAGGAGATGTCTGATGAGGATCGGCGAACTGGCCCGCCGGACCGGTGTCAGTCGGCGGTCCCTGCGGTACTACGAGCAGCACGGCCTGCTCCACGCCCGGCGCGGCGGCAACGACTGGCGCGACTACGACGAGCCGGCGGTGGACCGGGTGCGGGCGATCGCGGAGCTGCTGGCGAGCGGCCTGACCCTGGACGGGGTCAAGGACCTGGTGCCGTGCCTGGAGGACCACGACCCGGAACGCTGCGAGGACACGGAGCTGCCGGCGCGGACGTACCGGGCGAGGCTGGCCGAGGTCGACGACCGGCTGGCGGCGCTGCAGGACACCAGGGAGCGGCTGACCCGGAAACTCACCGCCTTGTGAGTCTCGTGATCACCGTGATCCGATCAGCACCGTGGCCGGGTGTCCGTTGATCAAGATCTCCAGCGTCTCGGCCGCGAGCGGTCCGAGGGCGTCGGACCAGAGGTCGGCGCGACGGCGGGAACTGAGCAGGACCAGGCGGCCGTGCCGGGGATTCAGGACCCGGGCGAACTCGGCGGCCACGTCGGCGACGAAGCTCTCGTACGGGCCGTCCACATCCTCGTGCTCGCCCCACGGCGGATCGGTGACGATGACGTCCACGTCATGATCATCGATCATGGTCAGCCGCCGGGCATCGCCCTGGAACAGCCGCACACCGTCCCGCTTGCGGCGCAGCACGTCGGGCAGGTTCGGCCGCAGCTCGTCGAGCTGTTCGTCGACGTAGTCGATCCGGCGGGCCGGCTGCGCGAGCCGCGCCGCGACCAGCGCACCGGACCCGGCGAACGGGTCGAGGAAACGGTCCCGCCGGTCGGGCCGCGAGGCCGCCACCAGCATCGAGGACAGTTCCGGGGCCAGGGCTCCGGCCGCCACCTTCCGGCTGCGCTGCTTCGGCAGCCGGTACGCCAGCAGGAGTTCGCCGAGATCCTTCCGGCCGATCACCCAGTACTCGTCGCCGCCGCCGCGACTGCTCACCCGGCCGCGCACCTTCGACGACAGCGCCCGCTCCAGGTCGCTCCGCGCCGCGCGGTCGATCGCGGTCAGCTGACCGTCCAGCTGCGCCATCACCCGGAAGCCCTGCCGTCCGGCGGGATCCAGGTCGGCCTTCGGGACCTGCGCGGCCAGCTTCCGGATCGCCCCGATGATCTTGCCCCGCGGCACCTTGGCGATCACCCGGAAGGCGTTGTTGGCGAACGGCAACGCGTCGGCCGAGCGCAGCGGCCGGCCGGTCCGGACCAGGGCTGCGCTGTCGTCGGCGAACAGTTCCCGCGCGTCGGGCAGCACCTGCCGCAGCGCCTCGCCGGCCAGCGGTCCGGTCCCGGCCGCGTACTGGATCAGAAAGTCGGTGATCGCCCCGTCCTCCTCGCTCGGCGAACACCGGCGACCCTACTAGTTCCTCGACCGGCCGGCACGTGCACGGCAAGGTCGTCATCGAGCTCTAGGCCGGGACCCACGCGACGAGGGACGGCATCAACGCGGACCGGGTGGCGGCGTACGGAGCAGCCTCGCCACCCGCGGCAGCACCTCCTCGACCGGACCGCTCAGCCGGCACTCCATCGCGAGCCAGCCGTCGTAGCCGATGCCGGCCAGGGCCGCCAGCGTCTCGGGCCAGTCGTAGTGGCCGGCGCCGGGCTCCAGCCGATTGCTGTCGCCGAGCTGGACGTGCTTGATCAACGGGCCCGCGGCGCGGATCGAGGCGCCGACGTCGGCCTCCTCGATCGACATGTGGTACGTGTCCGCGATCACCGCCACGCCGGGTGAGTCGACCTCCTGGACCACCGAAACGGCATCGGCCAGCGTGTTGATCACGAAGTCCTCGTACCGGTTCAGCGGCTCCAGGTAGAGGGTCGCCCCGGCCGCCGCGGCATGATCACCGAGCTCGCGCAACGCCTCCACGAGCAGCTTGCGGGAGTCCGCGTCCGAGCGGGGCGGGGTGAACGGCGGCAACCGCTTGGAGAACAGCCCGTACGCGTGCGGCGACACGATCCCGGTGCCGCCGGCGACGACGATGGTCGACAGCAACTGCTTCACCTGGTCGATCGCGTCCCGCCGCCGGTCATGATCGAAATCTCCGATGAAGTGGTCCATGTGCACCACTGCCGTCGGCATGATCACGCCGGCGTCCCGGGCCCGGGCCAGCTCGTCGGCCCGGCCGGCGAAGATCCCGTCGCCCTGACCGGACAGCTCGATCCCGTCGAAGCCGACCGAGCGGACGAAGGCGTACTTCTCCTCCAACGTCTCGCCCGGCAGGGTGCCTTCGGCGGCGGCCAGTTTGATGCTCATGCGTGCTCCTTCGCGTTGTCGATCTCGAGGATGACCTGGAGGGCCTGCTCGGGATGCTCGTCGAGCAGCCGGAACGCCTCCGCGGCCCGGTCGAACGGCCAGGTGTGGGTGATCAACTCGGTCAGCCGGAGCCGGCCCGAGACGCCGAGCTCGATCGCGGTCCGGGACAACCGCTCGAAGTCCCAGCGCCCTTGCAGGGAAGGTGAAACGCCGGAGATCTGCGAGCAGATCAAGGAGACCCGGTTGTGGTGGAACTCCTCGCCGAGCCGAAGCCCCGCGCCCTCGCCCTGCATGAACCCGGCGACGCACACCCGCGCGTTGTAGGCCACGGTCCGGATCGCTTCGTGCAGCGCCGGGTAGTGCCCGCTCACCTCGAGGCAGACATCGGCACCCCGGCCGTCGGTCAGCTCCCGCACCCGTTCCGCGACCGGTTCGTCGTCCGGATCCAGCGCGATCTCCGCCCCCAGCTCCAGCGCCCGGGCCCGCCGGTCCGCGATCTTGTCCACGACGATCACCCGGCCTCCGTTCAACCGGGCCAGCTGGGCGGCGATCTGGCCGGGCACGCCGGCGCCGAAGATCACCACCGTCTCGCCGATGTGGATGTCGGCGTCCAGCACCAGGTTGAGGCCGATCGCGCCGATCTGGGAGAAGATGCCGAGGCGCGGATCGGCGCCCGGCGGCAGCAGCTTGCGGCGGACCTTCTCGGCCGGCTGTACGGTGTGCGTCCGGTGGCCCCAGGTGCCCCAGCTGATGTCGCCGACCGTGACCCCCTCCGCCGCCGGCCCCGTCTCGACCACGACGCCGACCTCCTCGTACCCCCAGCCGTTGACCGGGAAGGTCAGGCTGGTGTCGCCGGGCCGGAACAGCCTGACCCCGGAATCCCAGTACCGGTTGAGATACGGGTTGGTGCCGCGATAAGCGGTGAGCTCGGTGCCGGCCGAGATGCCGGTGTAGAGGGTCCGCAGCCGGACCTCCTCCGGCCCGACCGGCCGCTCCTCGTCGGCGACGACCTCGGCCACGCGGGGCTCGACGAAACTGACCATGGATGCCACGGGCATGCTCCTCACAAAGGGGGTGGTACGAGTGATCAACCCTTGATCGCTCCGGACAGGAAGCCCTGCGTGACCTGGCGCTGCAGGGCGAGGAAGACGATCAGGACCGGCAGGATCGTGATCAAGGTCCCGGCCGCGAGCGGACCGATGTCCAGCGATCGGCCGCCGGTGAACATGTAGAGGCCGGTGGTCAGCGGGCGGTAGCGGCCGCTGGGCAGGTAGAGCAGCGGCACCAGGAAGTTGTTCCAGTTGGCCAGGAAGGTGAACACGGTCAGCGCTCCCAGGCCCGGCCGGACCAGCGGCAACAGCACCCGTACGAAGATCTGCGCCTCCGAGCAGCCGTCCACCCGGGCCGACTGCTCCAGCTCGTCCGGCAGGTCGGTGAAGAACGCGCGCATGAAGAAGGTGCCGAAGGCGATCCCGGTCATCGTCAGCACCAGGACGGCGCCGATCAAGGTGTCCAGCAGGCCCATCGACCGGAGCTGGAAGTACAACGGGATCATGTAGGTGAAGAACGGCACCAGCAGCCCCAGCACCACCGAGTAGAACATGATCGACCGGCCGGGAAAGGGCAGCCGCGCGAACGCGTAGCCCGCCACCGTGGAGATGATCACCACCAGCGCCGTGCTCGGTACGGTGAGCAGGATGCTGTCGACCAGGTAGCGACTGAACTCGCCCTGGGTCCAGGCCGTGATCAGGTTCTCGAACGAGAACGAGCTGAACAGGTCGAACGGCCGGGCTCGTACGTCGGCCTCGGACTTGAAGGTGGTGGAGACCACCATGATCACCGGGAACAGCGTGAACACGGCCAGCACCACCAGGACCAGGTGCCGGGCCACCAGTCCGCCGGTGGTCCGGGCATTGCGCCGGCGCAGCACCCGCGGCGGATCGGCGACCAGCGGGGCCTGCTCGGTGAGTGAGGTCTGGACCGACATCAGGCCCCCGTTCCCTGCAGGGACAGTCGCCGCTGCAGTCGATTCAGTCCGACTGCGAAGGGGATCGACAGCACGGTGATCAACAACGCCAGCGCGGTGCCGTAGCCGATCCGGTTCAGCTGGAAGGCGTTCTTGTACGCATAGGTCCCGAGCACGTTGGTGGCGTCGGCCGGGCCGCCGCCGGTCATGATGAAGATGATGTCGAAGACGCTGAAGCCGCCGACCAGGATCAGGGTCAGCACCATCAGCAGCACCGGCATCACCTGCGGCAGGATCACGTGCAGCAGCCGGTCGAACGGACCGGCCCCGTCGATCCGGGACGCGTCGACCAGTTCGGTGTCCACGTTGCGCAACGCCGACAGGACGACCATGATCACGAACCCGCAGGTGGCCCAGATCGCCGTCACCAACACCGCGTAGAGGGCGGTGTTCGGATCACCCAGCCAGCCCCGTTGCAAGGCGCCGAGCCCGATCAGGTCCAGGGCGCGGTTCAGCCAGCCGCTGACCGGGTCGTAGATCCAGCCCCAGACGATCCCGATCGCGATGCCGGGCAGCACGTACGGGAGGAAGAAGATCAGCCGGTAGACCACGCTGCCCGACCGGACCGTCCAGACCAGCAGCGCCACCACGAGTCCGATCACCATCGGCGCTGCCGTACCGATGACGATCCAGATCGCGTTCCGGCCCAGCGCCCGCCAGACCTCGGGGTCGCCGAACAGCTCGCTGAAGTTGGCGGCGCCGACGAACGGCGGCGTGGGATCGAGGCCGTCGAAGTCGACCACGGAGAAGTAGAGCGCACTGATCATCGGGAACAGGAAGAAGATGATCACCAGCGCCATCACCGGCAGCACCAGAATCAGCCCGAGCCGGGCCTGGGCTCGCCGGGTGACCCGGGGGAGGTGGCTCAGCGCGGCCATCGGCTCAGTTCCCGTCCTTGGCGGCGGCGTCCTGCATCCGCCCGGCCGTCTCGGCCGCGGTCGTCTGACCGGTCAGGACGCCCTGGATGCCCTTCCACATGGCGTTGTTGAACTGATCGCCGGTCAGGACGTCGATGTTGTAGCCGAAGTCACCGGTGCCCTCGGCGATCTTGGCCGCGTCGTCGAGGATCTGGGTGAACAGCGGGCTGGCCTTGATCCCGGCGGTGTCCACCGGATAGGCCGGGATGTCCTGCAGGTTCTCGACCGCCCAGCGGCCGTGCTCCGGCGTCTGCAGGTAGTCCAGCAAGGCGATCGCCGCCTCGGCCTTGGTCGTACCGGCCGAGACGAAGGTGCCCGAGCCGAGCCCGCCGCTGAAGATCCCGCGCCCGTTCGGCGCCGGGAACGGGATGAAGCCGACCTCGAACTTGGCGTTGCGTTCGATGTCCAGGGCCAGCCAGCTCCCGGTCGGGTTGATCGCCGCCTTGCCGGAGTAGAACAGCGCGTTGGCGTTGTCGTACGTCACGGCCGCCGGCGAGGGAGTCAGCAGCCCGGCCTGGCCGAACCGCTCCCAGACCGCGAGCGCCTCGATCACCTCCGGCGAGTCCCAGGGCCGCCCGCCGGTGAGCAGGGCGTCCATGCCGGCGGAGCCGACCTGGCTGGACAGCGTCATGCTCAGCAGATGCCCGCCCTGCCAGCCCTCCTTGTCGCTGACGGCCAGCGGGATGATCTTGTTGTCGGCGAGCGTGCGCGCCGCGGCCTCGAGGTCGGCCAGGCTGCCCGGCTCGGCCAGGCCGAACTTCGCGAACAGGTCCTTGTTGTAGAACAGCCCGACCTGCTCGATCTGGCTGGGAACGCCGACGATCTTGCCGTCGAAGGTGACGCGTTGCTTGGCGAACTCGAAGATCGGCCACTTCCGTTCCGCGTAGGCGGCGGTGAGGTCGTAGAGCAGACCGGCCTCGGCCAGCGCGCCGGCGAACCCGGGCCCGGTGTCGTAGCCGAAGACGTCCGGCCCCTGGCCGGAGCGCAGCTGCGTCTGCAGCACCGTCCGCACGGTGTCGGACGGAATGACGTCCAACGCGACCGTGATCCCCGGCCGGGCTGCTTCGAACTTCTTCAGATCCGCCCGGATCAGGTCGAGATCCGCCGAGTCCTCGGGCTGGCCGATCATGTAGCGGATCTCCTGCTGGGCTGAGGTCTCCTGCTGCGTCGGCCCGCCGCCCGGCGCCGGCCCGGTACAGCCCGTGGCGAGCGCCAACGTGGTCAGACCTGCGGCCGAGAGCAGGGTCCTGCGGTGGATCGGGACCTTCGGCTTCATCGTGACTCCTGTGTCCTGGTGAAACTTCTAGCGTTAGAATCTAACGTTAGAATCCGCCGGAGACCCTAGGATGTCAAGACCCGTACCGTCGATGTCTCGAGGACGCCCATGTCAGCCACCGAGCGGTCTTCCCGCGAACTGGACCGGCCCAGACCGGCCCGGATCAAGGACGTCGCGGCCCTGGCCGGCGTGTCCCTGAAGACCGTGACGAACGTGGTCCACGAACGGTCGAACGTCCGCGACTCCACCCGGGCCCGGGTGCTGGCCGCGATCGAGGAGCTCGACTACCGGCCGTCCCTGGCCGGGCGACAGCTGCAGAGCGGCCGCAGCACCATGATCACGCTGGCCCTGCCCCGGATCGACGAGCCCTATCTGGGGGCGCTGGCGCACGCGATGATCGCCGCCGCGTCACCGCGCGGCTACACCGTCGTGATGGACGAGACCGCCGGTGTGCCGGAGCGGGAGGAGCAGGCGGCGGCCGGCTATCCCGGTCACGGCATCGACGGCGTGATCTTCAGCCCGTTCGCGATCGATCAGGAGGCGATGGCCGCGATGAGTCGGCGGACGCCGATGGTGCTGCTCGCGGCGCCGCTGCCGGGCAGCAACGCCGACTACGTCGCGATCGACAACCACGCGTCTGCCGGCGAGGTGGTCGACCATCTGCAGCAGTCCGGCCGGCGCAAGATCGGCTACGTCGGTCGTACTCCGAACCGGCCCACTGCCGTCGGCGAGATGCGGATGGTCGGCGTCCGCGACCGACTGGCCGCGCACGGGCTGGAGCTGGAGGACCGGCGGGTGATCGACACCGGCCGGTTCACCCGCGAGATGGGAGAGCAGACGATCCGCGAGGCGGGCGAGGACCTGCTCGGCTGCGACGCGATCGTGTGCTGCAGCGATCTGCTGGCGATCGGAGTGATCCGCGGGCTGAAGCGGGCCGGCGTGAAGGTGCCGGAGGACATCGCCGTCGTCGGCTGGGACAACATCATCGACACCGAGTACGTCAGCCCGACCGTCACCTCGGTGGCGCCGGACCTGGAGGCGCTGGCCGAGCGGACCATCGATGCCCTGCTGGAACGGATCGAGGGGAACCGGGAGCCGGGCCGCAGCTACGTCGTCCCACACCGGCTGATGATCAGAGAGTCGACCGGCTAGCCGACCGACCGGCCGAACTCGACCAGGCCCCAGCCCAGGCAGCCGAAGGCGATCAGGCCGACGACCGAGCGGACGTGGTTCCAGGCGAGCCAGGTCGACTCGCGGAACGCCGCCCGTACGGCCGCGAGATCGGCGATCCGGTCCGGAGCACCGGCCTCCTTGAGACCGTTGTTCAACGGAAGGTGTACGGCCACCGTGATCACGAACGTCGCCAGGTAGAGCACGAACGCGGCCACGATCCAGGGCAGCGCGGCCCGGTGCTCGGAACCGAGCTGGAGCAGACCGGCCAGGCCGGTGAAGATCAGCGCGCCGAGGAAGCCGAGCAGCAGGAACGCCGGGGTCACCAGCGCCGCGTCTAGGCGCTGGAAGCCGGCGACGAACGTCCGGTCGTCGGCGCCGCGGAGCCCGGGCATGATCACCGCCGAGTAGGTGATGAACAGCGAGGCCATGAAGCCGGTGGACAGCGTGGCCGCGACCAGCGCGACGCCCTGCAACACGGTGAACATGACGCTCAGTCAACCGCCCGGCCGACCGTCCTGCCATCCCTGTGGCGCTTGGAGCCATGTCCGAGCGTCTCGCATCAGCCCTTGACGGCGCCGAGCACGATGCCCTTGACGAAGTAGCGCTGCAGGAACGGGTAGGCGAGCAGGATCGGCAGCGTGGAGAAGATGATCGTCGCGGCCCTGATGTTGTCGGCCGAGACGACGAGCTTCTGCAGGTCGTTGTTCGGTGCGGTGGTACTGCCCATGCCGAGCATGCTCTGGTCGATGATGATCGAGCGGAGGACGACCTGGAGCGGGAAGTTGGCGCTGTCGGTGAGGAAGAACAAGCCGGTGAAGAAGTCGTTCCAGTGCGCGACCCCGTAGAACAGCCCGATCGTCGCCAGCACCGGCTTGGACAGCGGCAGGACCACGTGCCAGAGCACCCGAAGATCACCGGCTCCGTCGATCCTGGCCGACTCCTCCAACTCCCGCGGCAGGCTCCAGAAGAAGTTCCGCATCAAGATCAGATTGAACGGCGAGACCAGACCGGAGACGACCAGCACCCAGATGTTGTCGATCAGCCCGAGGCTCTTCAACAGCAGATAGGTCGGGATCAGCCCGGCGCCGAACAACATCGGTACGATCACGATCCACATCAGCAGCCGGTAGCCGGGCAGCGTCGTCTTCGACAATCCGTACGCCGCCGTGGTGGTGAGCAGCAGGTTCAACGCGGTGCCGACCACGGTCGCGAACACGGTCACGCCGAGCGAGCGCATCAGCACCGGGGTCTCGAAGATGTAGCCGTACGCCTCCATCGTGAAGTCGTCAGGCAGCAGCATCAACGGGTTGGCCGCGATGGCGGCGCTGCCGCTGAGCGAGCGGGCCAGGATGTTGATCATGGGCAGCAAGGTGACCAGGCCGAGCAGAACCAGAATCAGGTAGATGATCCCGTTGGCCCACCAGGGATTCCGGTCCAGCGACGGGACCCGCCGGCGGCCCCGTTCGCCGCTGAGGTCCGCTCCGCCGGGAAGGTTCTGGGATGGGTCCGCGTGCGGACCGACGGTGGTCACCATACCGATCGTTGCCCCATCTTCTTCAGCACCTGGTTGGCCGAGACGATCATGATCAGGCCGATCACGCCCTTGAACAGCCCGACCGCGGTGGCCAGCTCGAACTGGGCGTCCAGCAGGCCGACCCGGTAGACGTAGGTGTCGATGATGTCGCCGACCTCGAGCACGGCGCCGTTGTAGAGCTGGAACACCTGATCGAAACCTGCGTCCAAGAGGTTGCCCAGCGAGAGCACCAGCAGAACGGCCATCACCGGCCGCAGCCCGGGCAGTGTGACGTGCCAAATCTGCCGCAGCTTCCCGGCGCCGTCGACCCGCGCGGCCTCGTACAGCTGGGGATCGATGCCGGACAGGGCGGCCAGGTAGATGATCGCGCCCCAACCGAACTCCTTGAGGATCCCGGTCAGCACCAGCACCGAGCGGAACGTGTCCGGATTGGTCAGGAAATTGATCCGCTCACCGCCGGCCTCGACGATCAAGGTGTTGAGGATCCCGGTCGGCCCGAGCAGGTTCACCACGATGCCCGCGAACACCACCCAGGAAAGGAAATGCGGGAAGTACGTGACCGTCTGCACGCCCCGCTTGAACCAGACCCGGCGCACCTCGTTGAGCAGCAGCGCGAAGATGATCGGCACCGGGAAGCCGAACACGATCCGGTAGACGCTGATCAACAAGGTGTTCCGGATCAGCTGCGGGAACTTCTCCGACCCGAACAGGGTCTGGAAGTGCTCGAATCCCACCCACGGGCTCTTCCACATCCCGGCGAAGACCTTGAAGTCCTTGAACGCGATCTGGAGGCCAACCATCGGTGCGTACGCGAAGATCACGAAGTAGACGATGGTCGGCAAGATCAACAGGTAGATCCACCGGTGCCGCCAGATCCGCCGCGCCGTCGTCGCGGTCGCGGCGGTCATGAGTTCGTGTAGTCCGGTCGCGACTTGTCGGTCTGCAGCTGGTTGACCTCGTCGATGATCTTGTTCCCGCCGGCGGCTTTCCACTTCTCGACGGCGGTGGTCCAGTCCGTTCGACTGAGGTCGTGGTTGATGATGCAGCTCTCGGTGACCTTCTGCAGGTAGTCCTGGGTCAACCGCGTGCCGTCCGCGGCCTCGGTGGGGGACAGCACCGTCGGATTGCGGAAGTCGGGGTACTCGGTGCCGATGTAGGCCTCGAACTTGCCGCGGATGTAGTCGAACTTGTCGTCCAGCTTTGCGGACGCGTAGCTCAGCCCCAGTTGCTCCCAGTCCAGCTTCTCCGAGAACGGCCCGATGAAACTGAGTGGCTCGAGCTGCGGCGTCTGGAAGGCCGTCTCCCGATCGGTGTCCTGGATCGGTGCCTTCTTGCCGTCGACCACCGTGTACGTCTTGCCCTCGATCCCGTACCGGCGGAAGTCGGAGCCCTCCGTCAGGGTCCATTCCAGGAAGTCGAAGAAGGCCTCCGGATCGGCCATCTTGGCCGAGATGTAGAACCCGCGGTCGATCGGGAAGACCGGCCGGCTGCCGGCGCCTTCGCCGAGCGGGTCGAGGACCCCGACGGTGCCCTTCGGCGCGGCCTTCTTCAGGTTGGCAACGAGGTCCGGGAAGACGGCCCAGTTCTCGATCGCGAAGACCGCCTTGTTGGCCTTGAACTTGTTGGTGGAGAGGTTGGGCTCCTTGTTCACGCCGTAGTCCGGATCGAGCAGGCCCTTGCGGTGCAGGTCCTGCAGCCAGAAGTAAAGGTCGACCTCGCGCTCCTTGACGAACCACGGATCGAGCTGGTTCGGATCACCCTGGCTCGGCTCCCAGCCGCTCTTGGAGACGCCGAACGAGGTGGCCAGTTCCTTGGTGTGCCACTCGTAGCCCATCGTGAACGGGATGTGGTCGGGGTAGGCCTTCTTGACCGCGGCGAGAGTGTCGACGAACTGCTCCAGCGTGGTCGGCTCATCGATCCCGGCGGACTCGAGCAGGTCGGTCCTGGCGAACATGAAGAACGGGACCTGGGGCCAGATCAGGTTCGGCACGAAGTAGGTCGCGCCCTCGGCGTCCTTGATCCGGGCCCAGATGGACTCGGGTACCGCGGCCTTGACCGCCGGATGCTTCTCCAGTTGTTCGTCGATGGCGAGGAACGCGCCCTCGGCCTGCGCCTCCGCCCAGACTCCTGAGCTCGGGCCGGGCGCCCACAGCACGTCGGGCAGGTCGCCCGAGGCGAGAATGGTGTTGATCTTGGTGTTGTAGTCGATCACCGGGATGATCTGTACGTCGACGGATACCCCGGCCTGGCGCTCCAGTTCCAGTTCGTACGGGCCGTCCTTGGTGTAGGTGGCGGGCCCCCAGGTCGGCCGGAGATAGCTGAAGGTGAGACCGGATGGCCCTTGTTGATCACTGTCACCGCTGCTGCTGCAGCCGACCGTCACCGTGGCGAGCGCGGCGCCCGTCGCGCCGGCCAGGAGACGTCGCCGGGAAATGGGTCGCATGGGCCCTCCTAGGCTTTGGACACGCGAGCAGCGGGGAAAGTCGGCCACTCCGTCGTGTCGCCGGGACTGCTGAATGTGAATCAACCTAGGAATTAACGTGTTAATGTGTCAATACCTCGGTCCAATCTTGACCGGCAGGAGAGGGTTAATGCGGTGAATGCTGCATCTCGCGAGGGGACCGGATCAGACCGAGAGCGGTCGCTCCCGGCGTACGAGCGGGTCAAGAACGCCTTGCGGGAGGCCATTTCCAGGGGCGACCACGCGCCCGATGTCCCGTTCGTGACCGAGCGACAGGTACGGGAGCGGTTCGGCGTCAGCGCCACCACCGCCGTCCGGGCGCTGAACGACCTCGTCGCCGAGGGCATCGTGGTCCGCAAGCAAGGCAAGGGGACCTTCGTCGCGGAACGGCCGGCCGTCCAGGCGGGCTCGGAATCGGGCGCGCGCTCCGGGCTCCGTACCGTCGCCTGCATCCTGCAGCAAGGGGTCGGTTCGCACTCGGCCCAGTTGTTGGACGGGGTCGAGACCACGCTGTCGGCGCTCGGTTACCGGCTCTACCTCAGCTATTGCAACGACGACCCGGACCGCGAGCGGGCCGCGCTGCTGGACGCACTCGAGGTGCGGCCGAGCGGCATCGTGATCTATCCGGGTGACAGCGACGCGAACCTCTCGGTCTATCAACAGGTGCGTGACAGCGGGATCCCGTTGGTGCTGGTCGACCGCTATCACCCGTCGGTGGCGACCGATGCCGTGCTCGCCGACGACGTCGCGATCGGTCACCAGGTCACGACGGCGTTGATCGAGCGCGGGCACAAGCGGATCGCGACGCTGTGGTCCGAGACCGGCTGCACCAGCGTCCGGGAGCGGCTGTCCGGGCACCTGCAGGCGTTGCGCGAGCACGGGCTGCCGGTGCGGCCGGAACTGACCGTGCTGCGCCGCTATTCCGGCACCGACACGCTGGAACGGCTGCTCGGCGGACCCGAGCCGCCGACCGTGCTGATGTGCGGCAACGGCTATGTGCTGGCCCGGGTGGTCGAGGACCTGGTGGCGCTCGGGATCGATGCGCCGGACCGGGTCGACCTGGCCGGGATGGACTCGTCCGGTCCGTTCGACATCCTGCCGATTACGGCGGTGGCCGCAGTCCTGCCGTCGCGGCGGATCGGGGTCGAGGCGGCCGAACTGCTACATCGCCGGATCGGCGACGGTGAGCCCGGCGCAGAGGTCGAGCACTGCATCGTGCCGGTGACGATCCGGACCAGGGACGGGGCGCCCGGCCACCTGAGGGTGGTCGCCAAGGGTTGACCGACCCGATGAGAGGAGTCTCATCGCCGGAATCCGTGCTGTCCGGCCCGGATTTGTCAGGATGGTCGAATGGAACCCGTCCGCGACCACCGGCTCGGCGCGCCCAAGCACCCGCGCGGCTGGTCGGTCCGGTTCCGGATCCTCACCGCGGTGCTGATGACGACCGCCCTCGGCATGATGGCCGCCGGCCTGACCTCGTACGCGATCAGCCGGCAGGGCGTGTACGACGGCGTCCGGGATGCCCTGCGCCAGGAGGTCAACGAGTTCTTCGAAGCCAGCAACGAGGCGCTGAATGGGCCCGGTGGAGCCAATATCACCACCGTCGATGCGCTGCTCCGGGCGACCATCAAGGCGACCTACCCGGACGAGAACGAGGCCGTCCTCGGGCTGGTCAACGGCAAGCTGGAGCTGCACCCGAACAAGGAGTCGGAGCTGCAGACCCTGGTGCAGGGCGATCCTGAGGTGATCGCCAAAGCGGCCCAGGTTCGGCCGGGCGGCGAGATCGTGATGCAGCACGTCAGCAACGCACGGAACCGCAACCTCGCCTTCGTCTCCGTCACCGCGCAGTTGCCGGGGTCCGACGATGTCGGCCACTACGTCGCCGCGGTCGACGTGGACAAGGCCTTCGTGCCCCTGGACAGCACCTACCGCACCTATGCGCTGGTCTGCGTCGTCGCGTTGATCTTGGTCGGCCTGGTCGGCTTCGTGGTCTCCGGCAAGCTGCTGGCTCCGCTGCGGACCCTGCGGCAGACCGCCCAGGAGATCGGCGAGGGCAACCTGTCCGGCCGGATCCCCGAAGATCAACTCACCAGCGGCGACGAGATCGCCGACCTCGGTCACACCATGAACGCGATGCTGGACCGGCTGTCCACCTCGTTCGACGAACAGCGCAACCTGCTCGACGACGCCGGGCACGAGCTGCGGACGCCGATCACCATCGTGCAGGGGCATCTGGAGCTGCTCGATCAGCGCAACCCGACCGAGGTGGCCGAGACCGTTGACCTGTCGCTTGACGAGCTGGCCCGGATGCGCCGGATCGTCGAGGACCTGATGATCTTGGCCAAGTCGCGCCGGCCCGACTTCGTCCGGCCCGGTCCGGTGGACGTCGACGACCTGCTCGGATCCGTGCTGGACAAGGTGAAGCCGCTGGCCGACCGGCGCTGGCGGATCGACCGTACCGTGCACGCGGTGATCGAACTCGACCAGCAGCGGATCACCCAGGCCCTGGTCCAGCTGGTGTCCAACGCGGTACGGCACTCGACGGACGACGCCGTGATCGCGCTCGGTGCCGAGGTGATGCCGGACCCCGACCACCCGACCGGTCAGCGGCTCCGGCTGAGCGTCCGCGACGAGGGTGCCGGGATCGCCCCCGAAGATCATCAGCGGATCTTCGAACGGTTCGCCCGGTCCGGCACCGCCCACGAAGCTGATCATGCCTCCGGGCACCCGGAGGGCTCCGGCCTCGGGCTGGCCATCGTCGACGCGATCGCCACCGCCCACCGCGGCCAGGTACTGCTGCACAGCCGGCCCGGCCGCGGCTCGACCTTCACCCTTGATCTACCGGTGATCACCGACGATTCCCGTACCGAAGAACTCGAGGTGCCGGACGACCGGCACCCCCTGCCGACGGAACAGGAGAGCCCATGGCCGCGATCTTGATCGCCGAGGACGAATCCCGGATCGCCTCGTTCGTGGAGAAGGGGCTGCGCGCCGCCGGCCACACCACCACCGTCGCGGCCACCGGGCCGGAGGCGCTGGAGCTGGCGCTGAGTGATCAGTTCGAGTTGCTGGTGCTGGACATCGGGCTGCCCGGGCTGGACGGGTTCGCCGTGCTGGAACGGCTGCGCGGACAGGGCTTCACGCTGCCGGTGATCATCCTGACCGCGCGCGACTCGGTGACCGACACCGTGGCCGGGCTGGACAGCGGCGCCGACGACTACATGGCCAAGCCGTTCCGGATCGAGGAGTTGCTGGCCCGGGTCCGGATCCGGTTGCGGCAGACCTCGAGCGAGCAGCCGACCGCCCTCTCCCACGGCGACCTGGCGCTCGACCTGCACACCCGGCTGGCCCGCGTCGGAGACCGTACCGTCGAATTGTCGGCGCGCGAGTTCTCGCTGCTGGAGACGCTGCTCCGCAATCCCGGACAGGTGATGACCCGGGAGCAACTGCTCTCCCGGGTCTGGGGCTACGACTTCGACCCCGGCTCCAACGTCGTCGACGTCTACATCCGCTACCTGCGCAACAAGATCGGCGCCCACCGCATCCTCACTGTGCGCGGCGCCGGCTACCGCCTGGTCTCCTGACTGCCGCACGACTTGGGTGAAATTCGGCCGCGACTACCCGGCGAAAACTCACCCGAAACGTGAAACGTGCCCTGAGTCTGTCGAAGGGCCAGGCCACAGGCTCGCAGGGAGCGCTGATGCGGGATTGGCCTGGCCCTCCGACGAACTCAGGGCACGGCGTTGCGGGCTTAGGGTCAGCCGGCGGAGGTGGGGGAGGCGGGCGAGACGGCCGAGTTCGCGGACGGCGGAGTCTGCGTGGTCCGCGGCGACTGGGCGCTCTGCGCGGTCTGGGCGGACGCCGCCGTCTGCGTGGTCTGTGCGCTCTTCGGCGTGGCGCTGGTCTGCGGAGTGGGCGGAGTCACGGCAGACTTCGGGCTGACCGGGGTCTTCGCGGTCTGCGGCGGGGTCGGCTTGCCGGTGTCCTCACCGGGGCTGGGCTTGGCGGTCGGGTCCGCCGTCGGATCGGCGGCGTGCGCCACATAGCCGGAGCCGGCCAGCGGCTCCTGCGAGAGGGCGGGCAGGCCGAAGGCCGCGACGGGGGCGAGGACGAACGCTGCCGCGCCGCCGGTGATGATCCACTTGGTCCTGTTCTGCATGGTTCTACCAAACTAGCCAGCGATGAGAAGGCGAGGAAGTGAGGATGAGAGCTCTATCATCCGGGCGGCGGGTCGGAGCGGCGCGATGAGTCCGCTCTCGATCGTGCCGGGCGCGCCGGAGTCGCCGGTGATCGTGCATCTGCCGCATGCGGCGACGGAGATCCCGGCGGACGTACGGACCGGGCTGCTGCTCGACGACGACGCGTTGGCGGCCGAACTGGCGGCGATGACCGATGCGGGCACCGACCAGGTGGGCCGGCTGGCGGCGGGCCTGGCCGCGGCCCGGCCCTGGCTCGCGGTCAACCGGTACTCCCGGCTGGTGGTCGATCCGGAACGGTTCCCGGACGAACGGGAGGAGATGGCGGCCGCCGGGATGGGGGCGGTCTACGCCAAGACCTCGGACCGCCGGCCGCTCCGGGCCGCCGACGGGGGCGGCCACGAGGACCTGCTGGCCCGTTTCTACCGGCCGTACGCCGAGGGGATGGCCGACCTGGTCGACGCGCGGCTGGTCGAGGCCGGCCGGGCGATCGTGATCGACCTGCACTCCTACCCGCGGGACCCGCTGCCGTACGAACTCCACCCGGACCGCCGCCGCCCGATGACCTGCATCGGCACCGACGACTTCCACACTCCGGACAAGCTCCGCGACGCCGCCGTCGCCGCGTTCTCGCCGCTCGGCGCGGTGGTGACCGACGAGCCGTTCGCCGGGTGCTACGTGCCGCTGCGGCAGTACCGCAAGACGCTCCGGGTCACCGCGGTGATGATCGAACTGCGCCGGGACGGCTGCGACACCGTCGCCGGGGTACGTCGTCGCGCGGAGACCCTGGCCGGCCTGATCGACACCCTGGCCTGAGCTACCGGCCCGCCGCCTCGATCAGGACGGCGGCGGCCGTCCGGGCATGCCGCGCCACCTCGGGGTCGCCGAGGATCGCGGCGGTGGTCTGTGCGCCCTCGGCCAGCACGACGAGCTGCGGCGCGAGCTCGTCGGGCAGCCCGGCGTCGCGGACCAGTCCGGCCACCAGCTCGGCGAAGCCGCGCTTCTGCCGGCGCACCGCATCCGCCGCGTTGGGCGAGCTGGGCCCCAGCTCGCCGTACAGGTTGACGAAGGCGCAGCCGCGGAAGTCGGGCTCCTGAAACCAGTCCCGCAGGTAGTCGAAGATCGCCAGCAGCCGGCCCACCGGATCCTCGGCGGTGGCCAGCGCCGCGGTGATGCCGTCATCCCACTGGGCGGAGCGGTGCCGCAGTACGGCGGTGACCAGGTCGTCCTTGGCGGGAAACAGCGCATAGATCCGTTTCAGGGACACCCCGGCCTCGGCACGGACCGCGTCCATCCCGACGGCCTGCACTCCGCGCGCGTAGAACAGCCGGTCGGCCGCCTCGACCAGTTGCCGCCGGGCGGTCTGCTCGTCGATCACGCCAGCACTCCTAGGCATTGGACTCCCCTTGCGTTGAGAACGATCGTTCTCTACTCTAGTCGACAGGAGCGGAGAACGATCGTTCTCCGACATGAGTCGAAGGGGAAACTGATGGCCACCATCACCGTCGGGACGCAGAACAGCACGCCGATCGAGCTCTACTACGAGGATCAGGGCAGCGGGCAGCCGGTCGTGCTGATCCACGGCTATCCGCTGGACGGGCACAGCTGGGAGCGGCAGACCCGGGAACTGCTCGCCGCCGGCTACCGGGTGATCACCTACGACCGCCGCGGCTTCGGGCAGTCGAGCAAGATCAACGACGGGTACGACTACGACACCTTCGCCGCGGACCTGAACGCGGTGCTGGAGACCCTGGACCTGACGGACGTGATCTTGGCCGGGTTCTCGATGGGCACCGGCGAGCTGGCCCGCTACGTCAAGAACCACGGTCATGATCGGGTCGCCAAGCTCGCCTTCCTGGCCTCCTTGGAACCGTTCCTGGTGCAGCGCGACGACAACCCCGAGGGCGTACCGCAGGAGGTCTTCGACGGCATCGCCGCGACCGCCCGCCATGATCGCTACGCCTGGTTCACCGCGTTCTACAACGACTTCTACAACCTGGACGAGAACCTCGGGACCAAGATCAGCCAGGAGGTCGTGACCGCCAACTGGAACACGGCCACCCGGTCCGCTCCGGTCGCGGCCTACGCAGTCGTACCGACCTGGATCGAGGACTTCCGGGACGACGTGGTGGCGGTCCGGGACAGCGGCAAGCCGGTGTTGATCTTGCACGGCAGCGGCGACCGGATCCTGCCGATCGACGCGACCGGCCGGCGCTTCCGCCAGGCGGTGCCGGCGGCGCGGTACGTCGAGGTGGAAGGCGCCCCGCACGGCCTGCTCTGGACCCATGCCGACGAGGTCAACCAGGCCCTGCTGGACTTCGTCAAGAGCTGACGAAAGGGCGGCGGCTCACTCCGCGGCGAGTACGGCGAGCCGCTGCCGGAACGCACCGCCGCAGCGGCAATCCGGGTCCGGGCAGAGCAGCGCGGCCGGGTCGTTCATGATCACCGAGGTGGCGGCGGCCAGGACCGCACGGGCCGGGACGCGCCGGGCCCGGCAGTTCCCGATCATGGTCTCGGTCGTCGCGGCGGCCAGTTGCGGCTCGAGGTCGTCGAATTGGTGCGACTCGCCGGAGACGTTCGGAACCTCGGCCCAGACGCCGGGCGCGACGACCGCGTACCGGTAGAAGAGCGAGCGACCCAGCCGCTGCTCGGCGAGATGGATCGTGGTATTGGCGTGATGCCCGACGCCGAGCAGCAGCACGTCGCCGGCCAGCCGGTCCAGCGCGTCGACCGGGCCGAGCATCAGGTCCGGCCGCTGAGCCTTGATCAACTCCTCGGCATGATCACCGGCGGCCCGGAACGGATACAGCGGATGATCACCGCTGATCACGTCCGGCTGGTCGGCGAAGGCGGCCGCGATCGCACCGAGCCAGGCGTCCGTCGGCAGTCCCGGCCGGGCCGGGGTGGCAGCGGCGACGGCGGCGTCGAAGGCCGCCCAGGAATCCGCCTCGTAGAAGGAATTGTTGGGCCGGACCAGGCCGGGCGGCGCCGGCACCCCGGTCCGATCGCCGACCGCGCCGAACATCAGTACCGTGCCGCAGACCTGCCGCACGGCGGCGAGCACGGTTTCGGCGCCGCCGTCGACCCGGCCGAACGACCGCAGCGACGCGTGCAGGAACACGATCGACTCCGGGCCGAGCCCGAGCCGGTCCAGGCCGGCGACGAGCTCGTCCCGGCCGATCACCGGATCGGTCATGCCGTGATCATCAGTTGATCGTGACGAGGGTTCCGGAGCCGTCCCGGTACTCGATGTAGCCCAGGTAGGGGACGTCCCGGTCCAGGCCGCGCCAGCGGACAGAGACGTCGATCGGCTCCTGGACCTCCGCGGTCGGGTCCGACGGCCGGACCGTGAAGGATCCCTCCGACGTCTTGTCGGTCACGGACGCTGCCTGGAACAGGTACGGCGTCGTCTCGGTCTCCGGCGCGTTGGCGTACCCCTCGACCCGGGCCACGTACTCGCCGGCCGGCGGCTCGGTCAGCCGTACGGTCTCGTCCGCGGTCGGCCCGGCGGACTCGCCGACCGGCACCGGGGTCCCGTCGACGAGCCGGTACAGGTAGAGGTCGAGGTCGGCCTGCTCGTACTCGGAACGGACCGAGATCTGGGCGGCCTTGGTGCCCTTTTCGATGGTCACCGGGTACTGCTTCTGCTCCGACGGCTTCAGCGCACCCTTCTCGGCCGTCCCGGCAGCGAGGCCGTACTTGACGATCGGGAAGTCGCCGTCGACGCCGGGCACCACCTCGTAGCGGAGCGACCCGTTGCCGCCGTCGCCGGTCACGACCTCGGGCGCGGACAGCTGGACCGGGGTGACCGCGATCGGCAGCCGTGCGTAGGTGCCGGCACCGTTCCAGGTGAGGAACCCGGTGGCCGCCTCGTCGTACGGCGCCGCATCCTTCTCGAACGTCACCGTGAAGGTCTTGGTCTGGCCGGCCTCGTCGAAGTTGAGGATGGACGGCGTGACCTTGGCCTTGATGCCGGGGAGATTGATCTTGGCCCGGTAGGTGCCGGGCTTCACGGCCGTCACCGTACGGGTCACGGTCTGGTGCTGCAGCAGTTCACCGATCGCAATCGACGGGCTGTTGTAGTCGCTCGGATCGATCTCGTCGGCGCCGGTGCCGGTGTCGACGCCGAGGCCCTCGAGATAGCCGAGCCAGTCGTCGTCGGAGGCGTCGAAGACCAGGCCGGGATCGAACATCCGGCCCGGCCGGACCCCGCCCGCACCCTGCGCGAACGGGTCGGTCAGGGCCTTGCCGTCGGACGTCTTCAGATTGCCGGCCGTCGTCATCAGGGCCGACTTGATCCGCATCGGCTCCCACTGCGGATGCTTGGTCAGCTGCAGAGCGGCCAGCCCCGCCACGTGCGGCGCGGCCATCGAGGTGCCGTCGTAGAAGTCGTAGTCGCGGCCCTCGTTGCTGGGCGGAGCGACCGCGGCCAGGATCGTCGCGCCGGGGGCGGCGAGATCCGGCTTGACCAGGTCGCCACCGCCGGCCGTGGACGGACCGCGGGAGGAGAAGTCGGCGATCTGCGGGTACGGGGTCTTGAGGTCGGTCTGGTTGCCCTGGACCAGGGTCGCCGTGGCGTCGGCCGTGCCCGCATAGGTCTTCACGTCGACCGAGCCCGGCGGGTTCAGGTGCACCGTCGGCACCGAGTGCCGGTCGCCGACCGTGGTGTCCTCGGAGAGGTTGGCCATCACCATGCCCAGCCCACCGGCCCGCTTCACCTCGGCCGACTTGGCCACCCGGTCGTACGTACCGCGGTCGCAGACGACGATCTTGCCGACGGCCAGCGCCGGATCGAGCGTGCCGGGCCCGCACAGCGTGGCGTCCTCCGGGGTGGCCTCGGCGGTCTTGACGGTGGCGCCGGTGACCAGCGGCGACGGCCCGACCTCGTCCCGGACGGTGCTGCTGGCACCGGCGAACTTCCGGCCGTCGCCGAGCACGACGGTGGCCTCGTACGGCTGGACGGTGTGGGCGGCGACCGAGGTGATCCACGGCTCGGTGTTGCCGACGGAGCCGGGCGTCGGCCCGGCGTTACCGGCCGACGCGGCGACGAAGACGCCGGCCGAGGCCGCCGACAGGAAGGCCAGGCCGACCGGGTCGTCGTGCGAGGTGTCACCGCTGCCGGCGGAGTAGTTGATCACGTCGACGCCGTCGGCCACCGCGGCGTCGATCGCCGCGACGATGTCGGAGGTGAAGCCGCCGGACTGCTCGACCGTCGCGCCCTCCCAGAGGGCCTTGTAGACGGCGATCTTGGCCGCCGGGGCGACGCCGGAGATCTCGTCGAACGGGACCCCGTCCACGCTGGCCGGCACGTCGGCGTTGCCGGCTGCCGTCGAGGCTGTGTGCGAGCCGTGGCCGGAGCCGTCCCGCGGGGAGAGGAAGTCGCGCCGGGCGGCCGGCGGGACGGCGGCCATCCAGGCGTCACCGAAGTAGCGGGCGCTGATCAACTTGTCGTTGCACTCGGCGGCGGTCCACTCCTCGCCGGTCTGGCAGGTGCCGTGGAACGTGCTGCCGTCGGACTTCTCCAGGACCACGGACTTGCCGTCCAGGTACGGCTGGAAGTCCTCGTCCGACCGCTTGGTCTTCAGCGGGTCACCGGCGAAGGAGGGGTTCTCCGGCCAGATGCCGGTGTCGATCACGCCGACCACGACGCCCGCGCCGGCCTTCTTCGGGCCGCCCAGGGTCTCCCAGACCCCCTCGTCGCCGCTGAGGCCGAGGTAGTCGGTGGAGCGGCGGTCGTCGTCGGACTGGATCAGCGTGTCCTTGACCACCGAGATGACGCCCGGCGTGCGCTGCAGGCGCTGGGCCTGGCGCGGGGTCAGCTCGGCGGCGAACCCGTTCAGGGAGACCGAGAACCGCTGCAGCACCTTCGCGCCGACCAGGTCGGCGATGCTGTCCTGCAGTTGGGACAACAGTCCGCGGTACGCCTTCGCAGCGTCGGTGTCGACGCGGACCTTGCGGCCGTTCTCCGGCCGGGTCGCGTCGAAGCCCTTCCGGGAACCGTCGTAGGTGGCCAGGGGCCGGTCGGCCAGAGTGACGATGTAGGTGCCGGGCGCGGTCAGCGGCATGGCCTCCGGCAGCAGCGGATCAGCCGTCGCCGGCTGCACCGTCGCCACCAGACCGACCGTCACCAGAAGTGCGGTCACGAGGGCAGCCAACCGACGGCGTTTCCTGACCAACATTGCGATCCTCTCCGCGTCGAACCCCTTACACGACGAGGTCGCCGGGCCATGGACATGCGAAGAGCCCAGCCCCACTGGACCCCCCGGTAGGGTTGACGCTAGCAGTCGGGGTGAGACGCGTCGAGGCGAAGGAAAAGGATGCGGAACGGGTACCGACGGGCATTCTGGCTGGTTCTGCTCGGTTGCCTGGTCTGGCTGATCGCCGGATGCGGATCGGCGACGACGCCCGCCGCCCCCAGTGAGGAGCCGACCATGTCCGGTCCGAGCGAGCCGTCGCCGAGCCCCTCGACCTCCGGCGCTCCGACGGCCCAGCCGTCGCCCGGCGACGAGCTGACGATCCGGTACGACAACGGCAACGGCACCGTCTCGACCTGGACACTGACCTGTGCTCCGGCCGGCGGCAACCATCCCGACCCGAAGGCAGCGTGCGCGGCCCTGCAGTCGCACGAGGAGGCGCTGCAGCCGGTGCCGCCGGACCGCGCCTGCACCGAGCAGTACGGCGGCCCGGACACCGCCACCATCACCGGGACCTGGCGCGGCCAGCCGGTGAACAGCATCCTCAGCCGGACCAACGGCTGCGAGATCGGCCGCTGGGACGCGCTGGCCGGTCTGCTCCCGCGCGCCGGCACCTGATCAGCGCTGGGTGTCCGCGAGGACAACGGTCAGCGCCGCCTCAGCGTCAGCACCGCCGAGTCGACCTCGGGCGGTGGCGCGAACGCCCGCCGCGGCACCGGCAGCCCGAGGGCGCCGGCGTACCTTCCGGGCGGCCGTCGGACGTACCGCCTCACGGCGGCCCGCTGCAGCAGCAGGTCGGCTCGCACCATCCGGCTGCCGCGGGTTGTGATCAACCCCAGCAACTCCGAGGTGATCGAGTACGGGGGACTGGCGACCACCCGGAACGGACGGCCCGGTAACCGGAAGTCGCGGGCATCGAGCTCGACCACCTTCAACCGGTCCTCGGCCTGCTGCTCGGAGAACTTCCGCCGAAGGGTCTCGGCCCGTCCGGGGTGCCGCTCGACCGCGATCACCCGGGCCCCGCTGTTCAGCAGCGGTCCGGTCACCGCTCCGGTCCCGGCTCCGAACTCCACCACCAGCTGCCCGGGCCGGACCTGGGAATGATCGACCAGCCGGTCCGCCCACTCAGGCTCGAGCCGGTGCCAACCCCATCGACGTCGGGACGACGGCCGCTGCCGCCCTGCCCCGGACACGGGTCACCATCATGAACATGCTCATGATCCGAACGTACCGATCGGCCGCCCAGGTCCGCGACGGATTTTCCGGCAGCGCCCGGCCGGAGGCTCGGGAACGCGGTTCCTCGCCTAGTGAGAGGCGGCTTGACCGAGACCTGGGGCGGGGCCATCCTGGCCTGGTGAGCCTCGGGGGCAGTCAGGTCGCATGGCGACCGCCAGGGTCCGCTTTAGGACATTTCCAGTACTGGACACTCAAAAATGGTGACTTCGTCTCCAGGGTCGAATAAGTTCTAACCAACGTCAGGGGTGACTGCCGAAGCAACTGGGAATGCGGAGGCTGGCACCAACAGGAAGGAAGAGTTGCATGTCTCACAACAATGTCGGTGCTCGGCGGGCAGGGCCGTCCAGGCCTTCCAAGCGCATCGTCGTACGAGCAGTAGCCGCGGCCGTGTTGGCGGTGGGCGTGATTGCTGCGGCGGCTACGGCGGCGAGTGCAGTGAATAGCTTGAAGGCAGACAACGGGCTAGTTCCCGAGGTGAACAGTCTGCAGATCGCGAGCGAGGTCAACAGCCTCTGAGTTCGCAGGAAGTAGACGCAGGACCGCCGGACCAGAGCCCCACCGTCAGGGTGGTGAGCGGTCCGAGCGACGACAACAAAAGAGACTTCCGCAAGGAAGCCGGGATTACCTGACGTTCCCGGAAAGACAGACCGGTGATGTGAGCACCGAATCTGTCGCTGATGTCCTTATCAGTCATCCCCCGAGACTGATGAGGATCTCCTCCCCCTGGGCGACGCCCGCGGTCCTTTCCCAGAGGACCGCGGGCGTGGCTTCTTTGTGTGAGGATCCTAGCCTTGAAGCACCCGACTTGGAAAGATGTTGACGCTGAGATCAATGGAATTCTCAGGCGCGCTGGCGATCCGGGGTCTGATTCAGGGCGTCCGCTCGCACCAATGCGGCACCGAGTTGCAGTCGGGTGGTCACGCCCAACTCGTCCATGAGGTCGGAGATCCAGCGTCGGACGGATCGCACCGTGACGCCGAGTTGGCCGGCAATCGCGTTATCGGTCGACCCCGTCATCAGTAGCGAGATCAGCATCTGGCGCCGTGGATCAGTGCGTCCGTAGTGGGTGATGATCGGCACCGAAGAGTCCCAGACCGACTCGAACAACCACTGCAGCATTTCGATGATCGCCGGATGCCTGGTGACCGAAACCCGGAGCTCGTGCCCCGGTCCGTAGGAACGCATCGAAGGGATCATGGCGACCTGGCCGTCGACGACGACGAGCTTCATCGGCACCGGCGCCGTCCGTGACTGCTCGCCTCTCTGCCCGAACAGGGCCAGTTCTGCCAGCCGGTCGGAATCGAATCCGGGGTGATAGACGGCGCGGATCCCGACGCCGCGCTCCAGCGCTCGCCACTCAGGCGCCACTTGCAGCAAACTCTCGGGCGTGGCATTCGGACGAGCCTTGACGTAGGGCGGTTTGTCGAAAGCGCAGACCTCGCGCTTCGCGGAGTCCCAGATCTCCCGATGGGCAGCGACGATGGCATCCGTCCCGACCAGCACCTTGATGGCGTCAGTGGTGGACTCTGAGGCGGCCAGAAGATGGCTGGCCAGGGATTCCGCCGCGATGGTCGCTGTCTCCAGCTCGGAGAGCCGCTGCGCTCGCAGCCCGCTGACCACATCGAGCAGCGGCAGCGCCTTCCACAACCCGGGCGTCACCTCGGCTGCTAGGCCCAAGCCTCGGAGCTCTGACAAGGAATGCTCAGCACTGTCCAAGGGTGCGCCAGCGCGTTGAGCCAGTTCCTCGACCGAGGCGGCATCCGTCGTTGCCAGGACCACGTAGATGGCCTCGGCCTCGGCGCGGATACCAAGGGGCTGAAGCATGACTGCTCCTCGATGATGATCGGGGCTTCCCGTCACAGTATCCGATGCTTGTTCGCCGGTCGCGATCAGTACGTCGATTCTGGCGAGGGCGGCGTGCAGGGTGTTTCACCTGCCGGGTCAACCTTGCGGTCGGGCGTCGGTCAGCCATCCGTCCAGTTCGCTGGTGCGGGCCAGCGTGAAGTTTGGGGAGCGGTTTGCGCCCGTCCGTTGTTCGACTTCGGAGCGGACACGGCGGAGCAGATCCTCAGCATCGAGAGCCTTCACGTCAGGCTTCTCGGCGGCTAGGAATGAACGGAAGTCTGCGATCTCGCCGGCGGGTGCGCCTCCCGAGAGCGCTGCGTCGCAACAGGACGCCCAGTGCCTGAACGGATAGTAGGTCCGCCGCGCGTGTCTCACCAGTTGATGCTGGACGGCGGGGCTGATTACGCCGCGGGTGACGGCTCTCCCGGTGGCCCAGCGGATGTTCACCAGCGATTCTGACAACGGCTGCCAGCCGTCATCGGCTGAGCTGTGGGAGATTGCGACCTCGTCGTCGCCGTCGATGTCGCCGAGCGCGTACTGGTCGTGGACTCGGCCGACACCGATCATTCCAAACTCACCAAGCTCAGCGGCACGGAGCGCCCCCATGCTGGACGCCCCGAAAACTCGTACTCCTTGCGACAACGCATAGAGCAACTCCTTGTGGCGGACTGAAGCGACCTGCTCGAACAGACCGTCTATGACCAACAGAAAAGCTGGATGGATTTCTTCAACAACCCGCAACACGTCGCCTGCGCGGACAGGGGGCAAGTAGGTCGCGTCGAGAATGGTAGTGGCACGGTCGCAAGCAAGGCTCGGACCGAGAAAGACCACCGCATCTGCGCTCATTAGGACGTCAACGTCCGGGCTCGGCTATTGATCCGGACATGGCCAAACGGCCCCTCCAGATCGGTAGCGATCGCCTTGACGACAGGTATGCCGATGTCGGGATCGGTCAGAGTGACGAGGACTACGGCATCGATGCCGGCGCTCGACAACCGGGACACGACCGTCTTGAAGTCTGTCGTGAAACTCGATGTGCAGTCGACCTCCATCCGCCATTGGCAGGTGGGAACAGCGGACTGGACGCGGTCTCGGAAATCGGTGAGGTCGTCGTCGGTGAGGTCGGTGTACCGGCTGTCGGCGATGTCGTCGCGGTTGCCAGAAATGACGGTTAGCCGAGACTGTGCCGCTTCGGTGAGTGCGCGGGCGAGCGCAACCCGTGGGGACAGATGGCAACCAGCTCCCCACTCGAGCCCAATTGTGCGGTAATTTCCGGGTTGGTCGCCGACCAGGCACGTGTAGCAGGGAACGCCGAACTCTGAGGTGATGTCGTTGACTACAACCACCAAGCCTGCTTCGGCGAACAGGTTGAGCAACGCTCGGCAATCGGGGTCGTCGACAGTCCTCAGATCGAGCAGAGTGGATTCGCCTTCGGGATCTGCGAGGTCGTGTTGCCACATTGAATAGGCGTCACGTTCGATGAGTTCGAACAATGCATGGCAAGCGGCCTCGTCGTGGGTGTTTCCTGACGCGAGTCCATTGGTGGAATGTGGAAAGACCGGCGGCGCGGGTAGAGTGCTGTCGATAATCACCGCGTCCAGCGGGACCCACATATTCTGGGCGTCGATCACATTGGTTCCTTCGACCCAGGCGATCTCCTGCGTCTCATCCACCTTCTGTACGCCGGGCCTAAGCGGCAGTCGATTGACGTCGATGACGCGGCCGGTTCGCGACAATGTCTCAAATGAGGTGGTCCGTGTCACAAGGTTTGCGTTCTCGGCGTGCCAAAGCTCGACCGACTCCATGATCGCGGACGCGCGTGCTGCGTCGTCACTAAGGCCCTTGCCTTGGGAAACGGCCAGAGATTTCGAATTCGGACGGATGGCGGTGAATCCTGGGATGCCAACAAAATCGAGCCCTGTGACTCGTGCTAGCCGGGTAATACCGAACGTCGACCGCGACCGCCACACGCGTTTCCATGTGTCAGCCGGGTCGACGGCTCGGTAAGTGCCCCCAAAGTAGCGCTTCATTCCCGGCGGCCGACGAGTCGCTGCCGCATCATGGCGGGCACTGTCGGACTCGGTGCCTCCTTGTGGGGCCACTGCAACTGATCAGCGGATGTAGGCGCCGTTGGCACCACCGCGCACGGCGGATCGCACCTTCAGACTTGTACTGCGGGTCGAGCCCCCTTCGTCCTTCCTCGTCGGCGTGGGCGAGTCAGGCTGGGTGGTTTCCGTTAACGGCTTTGTGTCGTGCTCAAACATGTTCATCTCCCCTTGAGTGGTGGCTGCAGTCCAATGCCGCAGATGGATCGATGGATGTGATTGATGGTACGTAGGGCGGTCGCCCACGGCAATGGGTTCGATCACATTGGCCAAATTTCGTTGAGTCACTGCTCAGGTGCGGATGGGCTGTCTACACTTGTGCTGCTATGGCCACACAGCGCGTTGGTGATCTTGAACCGGGCTCCAGGTTTCCCGCCTCGACGTTGCGCACGTATGCGACCTTGCCGAGGGCGCGGGCGGTCGTTCCGGCCTCCGACCTGGCTCCTGATCTGCCGGCACGCGCAGTGCAGTTCTGCCCTCCGGTCGCTGGTCCATACGGCACTGGGGCATTGTGCTTCTCTCCGGTCGGCTTCTCCTTCCGGGTTCGCTCCGACGCAGTCGACTTCCGTCTTCCTGGTGACGACGGATCCACTTACCTGCGAACGATCGACGAGGACAGCTACATCAGGATTTCTGACTTCTCGCCTTCGTGGCATCAGGAGTGCGTGGATTTGTACCGGGATCGGCTGGCCGGACAGCGGGTTCCAAAGCATTTCGATGTGGACGACCCCGACTACCCGCACCACTTCATCGAGGTCACACATGAGCAGGGCCCTCGAGACTTCGGTTTCTTGATCAGCATCTGGTTGGGCGTGGTGTTCGAGACGGAACCAGGCCACGAACTGTTCGTTAAAGACCCCAGTCATGTGCAGATGGTCGATCGGGGTTTCCGCGTGCTGGACGCCGTAATCGCCAGCGACCGATGGCATGGGAGTGTGGCCATTCCGCTGCGTGTCCACAACAAGGACGCTTGGCTGTCCGTGGCCCCCGAGGAGCCGTTAGCTCAAGTGTGGGTCTTTAGGCCAGCTGGCGACGTTGTCGAGCACACCGACATTCCATCGGTGCCGGAGGGCAGAATCCTCGACCCACTACGTTGGCACGTCTTCGATCCGTACCGCCGCAACGCCGTTCGCCTTGGAAAGTATCAGTCTGATCTGCGGGACGGCGGAAGCTGGGATCGTGACTGGGAGCGGTCGGAGCAGCGCTTCGCTGAGCGTAAGGCGAGCATCAACAGCGACTCGCTATTGATCTTCCGGCGTAAACCGACTCTGCAGCAGGATGGAAACCTGGTGCGCGTCTCGCTGTCACCTGAAGATGAGTTCGAGTCGGATGATCCCAGGCTGCGCGCGTTCCTTATCGGGCTGGGGAGTGTCGCCGGACCGTTCCGCGTGGCGGAGGCGTTGACCTGGTCGCGGGCCGAGGGTGAGACAGTTCCGGAGGAAGAGATCCTCGAGCACCTTCAGTTGCTAATCAGGCATGGGCTGCTCGCGGCGAAGCGCAACGTCTGATGGCTTTTGCACGGGCCGCGAGTACGGTCCCACATTCGGTGCGATGGTTGATCGGGTTGACGACCTCTTTCATTGGGAGTCATATATTTCTGATTGCTCTGAGCTGGGTCGCGGTCCAGACGACGACACCAGCGAATGTAGGCTGGATTTTGCTGGCAAATGCGGTGCCTGAGGCGCTGATTCTGCTGTTCGGTGGTGTGCTGGTCGACCGTGTCGGGCCGAAGCGGATCATCGTGGTGTCCGATTCGCTTCGAACGTTGATCATGATCATCTTGCTGGTCGTTATCGGCAGCGGTTCTCTCAGTCCACTGTTGCTAGCCGTCCTTGCCGCACTGTTCGGTATCGTCGACGGATTCTTCCAGCCGGCGGTTGCGTCGGTGCCGCGGTTCCTCGGGCCTACTGTGTCGGTGACGCGACTTTCGGCGGCGAAGACGGTGGCGAGCCGTGTGTCCGCGTTCATCAGTTCGCCGGCCGCCAGCGCCTTGTTGCTGTTGGCGGGCAGCGCTTGGGTGTTTGGGGTCAACGCCGGCCTGTTCGCCATCTCCGTCGTTGCCCTACTGCTGACACGGATGGTCCCCCCGTCCCGGCACACCGTTGGTTCGGCACACGGGGTCGACGAGGGCGCTGAGGGCTCTCGGTCAATGTGGGCGGACATGGCTTCTGGCTTCCGGGCCATCAGGAGCAACAAGGCATTGGCGCGGTTGCTCCTCATCATCTTCCTGCTGGAGTTGGGCTTCGTGGGCCAGACGGCCGCTGGAGTTCCGCTGCTTGCCAAGGAGGCGGGCTGGGGCGTCGGGGCGATCGGTTGGATCATCGGCGGGTTCGGCCTCGGATCAGCCACCGTTGCGGGACTGCTGTCGTGGCGCAAGGGTGTAAGTCGCGGTGGACTGGTGATGTGCCTCGGGCTAGTGATCATGGCAGGCGGTCTCATGGGTCTCGCTGCTCTTGCGCTGATCGGGGCCAGTGGGAGCGTGTTGGTGCTGTCTGGCGGAATCGGGGTTCTGATGGGGATAGGGGCTGGACTATTCGGCACCCTGGCAAACGCGGCAATGTTGGAGATGGCTCCGGCTGCTCATGTCGGTCGAGTCGTTGCTGCGCTCGCATTCACCAGTCGGACCGCCATTCCGTTCAGCTACGCGCTGACGGGCCTGCTCACATCTTGGAGTAGCGCGAAGGTCCCGTTCGTTTTCGGCGCTCTGGTGATCTTGGCCGCTGCGATCATCGCTGCGATGACGCGCGCTGTGCGAAGGTTCAGTAGCAGGCCAGAGGTCGAGTCAGAGGACGTTGGCGCCGTCACGCCCTGATTCTCGATAGCCAGACCCGCAGGGGCTAGGGGGCGGTGATCGTGTCTGGGGACCGCGTGGGCTCGTGCTCGCACTGCCGCTCGCCCTCCCGCTGGATCTCAGTGCGCTGACCCTTGACGTCAAGCGTCACTCGCGGCTTCGGGTATGTCCTCACGTTCTGCAGCGCAATCCGTGGGGGGGCTGTCCTGCCAGGCTGGAATATATCCGTGCCATGCAGAACGCGAGGTCTCTCGCCGACACGCTGATCGTTGGACCGCAAGGAGTGATCGAGTTGATCTTCGTCGGCCGCGCCTGGATCGCGGCGGGGTGAAGCATGTACTTAGACTTCGGAGGGCTGCGATCGTCAAGCGCAGTCAACAAAGTTGGGACCTCGGCACCGAGGGCGCCGTCAGCGCCCGAAGCTGCTGAATTCCGCCCGGTTGATAGGAGCATGATCAGGCTCCGGCTCGTTCGCCGACAAGAGCATCGGTCCGACTGCGAATGACTTGCTTCCCCGGCACGACGTCTCTGGATCGTCTCCAAACGACTCGTCGGCTCAATCTTGATCAAGATCTGGTGCGTCAGTGACCAATAGGGCAGGATGTGGCAATGCGACGGCTGACCGACACTGACTCGGCGATCGCCTACAGCACCGACCTGCTGCGGAGCGACCGGATCTATTTGAGGGAGGTCCGTGACGAAGATCTTGGCCAGTTCACACGGTGGTGGAACGACCCTGCGACGCTGACCCTTCAGCAGTCGACAGCCCGTCCCGTTCCGGAAGGTGCGACGGTCGACCGCTTCCGAGAGTGGACTCGCACCATGACGCTGCAGGACTTCGGCCTAGCTGTGGTCCGCGCCTCCGACGACACCTTGATCGGTCAGGCTGGACTTAAGCTGGAACAGTACGGGCGATCGGCCGAGTTCGTCATCGTTCTCGGCCCGGAATACACCAGTCAGGGATATGGCACCGAGGCAGTCCGGCTGATGCTGCGATTCGGCTTCGCAGAACTCGGGCTGCACCGGATCGAGTTGTGGGTCTGGGCCTACAACACCCGCGCCATCGCGGCATACCGGAGTGCCGGGTTCATCGAGGAAGGCCGACGCCGCGACGTGGCATTCCACAACGGTCAGTATTGTGACGAGGTGATCATGAGCGTGCTTGAGAATGAGTGGCGGCGTTCCGCCGAACGACAGCAGGACTCAGCCTCATAGGCAGCTTTTAAACCACGTCACGTGTGGTCCACCTGCCGGCGCACGTCCGGACCGGCGCGGCTACGCTACTCCCCGCAGTCGCTTGCTCGTACAGGACCGAAGAGATGGAGTCGAATCGTGGCTGAACTTGCGCAGATCGGGGTCACCGGACTGGCCGTGATGGGCCGGAACCTTGCCCGCAACTTCGCCCGGCACGGGTACCGGGTGGCGGTGCACAACCGCAGCTACGCGAAGACCACCTCCTTGATCGATGATCATGGTGACGACGGGACCTTCGTACCCTCGGAGTCGATGCGGGATTTCGTTGCCTCGTTGGAGAAGCCGCGCCGCGTGGTGATCATGGTCAAGGCGGGCGCGGCGACCGATGCGGTGATCGACGAGCTGCTCGGCCTGCTCGACGAGGGCGACATCGTGATCGACGCCGGCAACGCGCACTTCCCGGACACCCGGCGGCGCGAGGCGGCGCTGAAGGAGCGCGGCCTGCACTTCGTCGGCACCGGGGTCTCCGGTGGTGAGGAAGGGGCGCTGAACGGTCCGTCGATCATGCCGGGCGGGTCGCCGGAGTCGTACAAGACGCTGGGGCCGATGCTGGAGGACATCTCGGCCAAGGTGAACGGCGAACCGTGCTGCACCCACGTCGGGCCGGACGGTGCCGGGCACTTCGTCAAGATGGTGCACAACGGCATCGAGTACGCCGACATGCAGCTGATCGCCGAGGCGTACGACCTGATCCGGCAGGGCACCGGGAAGTCGGCGGCGGAGATCGCCGAGATCTTCCGGACCTGGAACTCGGGCGACCTGGAGTCGTTCCTGATCGAGATCACCGCGGACGTGCTCGGTCACGTCGACGCGAAGACCGGCTCGGCGTTCGTGGACATCGTGCTGGACCAGGCCGAGCAGAAGGGCACCGGTCGCTGGACCGTGCAGAACGCGCTCGATCTCGGGGTGCCGATCACCGGGATCGCCGAGGCCACCTTCGCCCGGGCCCTGTCCGGGTCGGTGCCGCAGCGCGAGGCCGCCCGGAAGGTGCTGCCGGGTGACGCGGAGGCCTGGCAGGTCGAGGATCCGGACGCTTTCGTCGAGGACGTCCGGCAGGCGCTGTACGCGTCCAAGGTGGTCGCGTACTCGCAGGGCTTCGATCAGATCGCGGCCGCCAGCGAGGAGTTCGACTGGGACATCGACCGGGGCGCGATGGCCAAGATCTGGCGCGGCGGCTGCATCATCCGGGCCCGGTTCCTGGATCGCATCACGGAGGCGTACCAGCGGGATCCGGAGCTGCCGCTGCTGCTCGCCGACGAGTACTTCACCAGCGCGGTCGGGAGCAGCTTGGCCGCCTGGCGCCGGGTGGTCATCGCGGCGGCCCGGCACGGGGTGCCGACGCCGGCCTTCTCGTCGTCGCTGGCCTACTACGACGGGGTACGGGCCGAGCGGTTGCCGGCCGCCCTGATCCAGGGGCAGCGCGACTTCTTCGGTGCGCACACGTACCGGCGGGTCGACGGCGAGGGCACCTTCCACACCGAGTGGAGCGCGGACCGCTCCGAGAGCCCGGCGTGACCGAGACTCCGAAGACCGCGCTCGTCGTGATGGGCGTGGCGGGCTCGGGCAAGACGACGGTGGCCGCGATCCTCGGCGAGCGGCTGGGCCGGCCGGTCGCCGAGGCGGACGACTTCCACTCGGCCGAGAACGTCGCCAAGATGTCGGCCGGCACTCCGCTCACCGACGAGGACCGGCAGCCCTGGCTGGCCGCGATCCGGGACTGGATCTCGGCCTCGGACGGCGACGTCGTGGTCACCTGCTCGGCGCTGCGCCGGGTCTACCGGGACGTGCTGCGCCAGGCCGATGCGCGGGTACGGTTCGTCCACCTGGACGGGTCCCGGCAGGAGATCGCGGCCCGGATGTCCGCCCGGACCGACCACTTCATGCCGCTCGGCCTGCTCGACTCGCAGCTGGACACGCTGGAACCGCTGGGGCCGGACGAGGACGGCGTGGTGATCCCGGTGACGGGCACGCCGGAGGAGATCGCCGCAGCGGCCCTGGCGCGGCTCGCCGCGGACTGAGCTAGAGCCCGCGGAGGAAGTCGACGTCGTCGTCCGGGGCCTTCGGCGGTTGATCGAACCGGCGGCGGGACTCGGCGTTCGGCCGGCCGAAGAACAGCCAGCAGACCGCACCGGCGAGCGGCAGGCAGATGATGATCGTGGCCCAGAGCCAGCGCGGCATCCGGCGCACCTCGAGCGGGCGCGCCTGAGCCACCTCGACGACACAGTAGATCGTGAGGAGCGCGACGATGATGATCGGCAGGTACCTGATCATGGGCAAAGCCTAGCCCCGTGACGCCAGTTGCGGAGCCAGTAGGGTTTGCCCGTCGGTGAACCGACTCGTCGAACCCCTGGGAGGCCTTGCGATGTCCCCTCTCCGTCCGGCCCGGCTGGGCCTCGGCGCCCTCGCCGCGGTCGCGCTGACCCTCGCCGCCGCGTGCGCGCCGCAGGTCGAGTCGTCCGCACCACCACCGACCGATGCCGCCGCCTGCGCCAAGGAGTCACTGGCCCTGGTCAAGCCCGGCACCTTCACCGTGGCGACCGACAAGCCGGCCTACGCGCCGTGGTTCGTCGACGATGACCCGGCCAACGGCAAGGGCTACGAGTCCGCGGTCGCCTACGCGGTCGCCGAGAAGCTCGGCTTCACCCGGGACGAGGTGGCCTGGACCGTGGTCCCGTTCACCAGCGCGTACGCGCCGGGGGACAAGAAGTTCGACGTCGACCTCAACCAGGTGTCGATCACGGAGGAGCGGCGCAAGGCGGTCGACTTCTCCACCGGCTACTACGACGTCGCGCAGACCGTGATCACCACGAAGGGCTCGGCGATCGACGGGAAGACCTCGATCGCCGACCTGGCCGGCGCCAAGCTCGGCGCCCAGGTGGGTACGACCTCGTACACGGCGATCACCGAGCAGATCAAGCCGAGCCAGCAGCCGGCCGTCTACGACACGAACGATCTTGCCGTGCAGGCCCTGCAGAACGGCCAGGTGGACGGCATCGTGGTGGACCTGCCGACCGCGTTCTACATGACCGCCGCCCAGCTCGACGACGGGGTGATCGTCGGCCAGCTGCCGGCCGGTCAGGGCACGCCGGACCAGTTCGGTTTCGTTCTGGGCAAGGGAAGCCGGCTGACCGGCTGCGTCTCCGGTGCCGTTGATCAACTGCGCGCGGACGGCACCCTGGAGCGGCTCGAGCAGGAGTGGCTGGCCGGCTCGGGCGGGGCTCCCGTCCTGTCGTGACCGCCGTGTCACCGCCGACGGGTGAGCCGTGGCGCCCGTCGCCGCTGCAACTGGAACGGATCCGCTACCGGCGGCGCCGGTCCACCCGGTCCATGATCATCGCGATCGTGAGTACCGTCGTCGTGGTGGCTGCCGTGATCATCGGTATCACGTCGACGCCCGGCTGGCCGCGCGTCCAGCAGACGTTCTTCGACCCGGTGAAGGCGCTGGATGCCTTGCCGGCGGTCGCATCCGGGCTCTGGTTGAACATCCGGGTCATGATCGTCTCCGGGATCCTGATCTTGATCATCGGGTTGATCATCGCGATCCTGCGGACGTTGCGCGGGCCGGTGTTCTTCCCGCTGCGGGCGTTCGCGGCGGCGTACACGGACGTGTTCCGCGGGCTGCCGCTGCTGCTGGTGATCTTCCTGCTCGGCTTCGGCGTGCCGGCGCTGCGGCTGCAGGGACTGCCCAACGACGCGGTGATCTGGGGCGGTGCCGCGCTGGTGCTGACCTACTCGGCCTACGTCGCCGAGGTGTTCCGGGCCGGGATCGAGTCGGTGCACCCGTCGCAAAGGGCGGCGGCCCGGTCGCTCGGCCTGAGCTACCCCAAGACGATGCGCTTCGTCGTGCTGCCGCAGGCGGTCCGGCGGGTCGTCCCGCCGCTGCTGAACGACCTGGTCAGCCTGCAGAAGGACTCCGGCCTGATCGCCGTACTCGGCGTCATCGACGCGATCCGGGCGGCCCAGATCGAGACCGCGTCGGACTTCAACTTCACCCCGTACGTGGTCGCCGGCGCGCTGTTCGTCGCGCTGACCGTTCCACTGGCCCGGGTCACCGACTGGGTGGCCCGGCGCCAGGGCTGGTACGGCGCGGGCGGGAGCCACCTGTGACCGCCCGGGACGTACCCACGGAGCCGCTGTTGCGGGCCGAAGGCCTGCGCAAGGTGTTCGGCCGCCGGGTGGTGCTGGACGACCTCGACCTCGAGGTCGCCGAGGGTGAGTGCGTGGTGCTGATCGGCGGGTCCGGGTCGGGCAAGTCGACCCTGCTGCGCTGCCTCAACCTGCTCGAGGAACTGGACGACGGGCGGATCCTGCTGGCCGGCGAGGACATCTCGGATCCGCGGATCGACGCCGACCGGGTCCGGGCCCGGATCGGCATCGTGTTCCAGGCGTTCAACCTGTTCCCGCACCTCTCCGTCCTCGACAACGTCACGCTGGCGCCGATCCGGGTGCACCGGGTGCCGCCGGCCCGGGCCCGCGAGGAGGCCCGGGCGATGCTGGCCCGGGTCGGCCTGGCCGAACAGGCGGGGCAGTGGCCGGATCAGTTGTCCGGCGGTCAGCAGCAGCGGGCGGCGATCGCCCGGGCCCTGGTCAACCGGCCGATGATGATCTTGCTCGACGAGGTCACCTCGGCGCTCGACCCGGAGCTGGTCGGCGAGGTGCTGGCGCTGCTGCGCAGCCTGCGCGACGACGGTATGACGATGGTGATCGCGACCCACGAGATGGACTTCGCCCGGCAGGTTGCCGACAAGGTCTGCTTCCTGCACGACGGCCGGATCCTGGAGCAGGGCCCGCCGGAGCAGATCTTCACCGAGCCCCGGGAGCAGCGGACCAGGGAGTTCCTGGCCCGGATGATCATGCCGAGCTGATCAGGCCGGGGGAAAGCGGCTCTCGTTGATCGCCATCTTCTCCCGTACGGCAGCCTCGAGGTCGACGCCGGTGACCGTGGCCAGCCGGAGCAGATAGATCAACACGTCGGCCATCTCCAGCCGGATCGCCTGGGCCTGCTCCGGGTCGTCCATCGCCTTGGCGGCCTCGTCCTCGGTCAGCCACTGGTATTCGGCGGCCAGTTCGCCGACCTCGCCGGTCAACGCCAGGACGAGGTTGCGCGGCGTGTGGAACGGGCCCCAGTCGCGACGGTCGGCGAAGTCGGCCAGCTGATCTTGCAGCGCCTTGATGCTCACTGCGCATTCGTACCACTAAGGTTTCTCAGATGCCTGGCCCTGCTCCCGCCTCCGACCGACCGACCGTCGCGGTCTGGCGGGACGTCTGGCTGCCGGGGTCGGAGACGTTCATCCGGGATCAGATCGCGGCGATGACCCGGTGGCAGGCAGTCCGGGTCGGGTTGCAGCAGTTGCCGGAGCCGCTGGTGCCGGCCGACTACGCGCCGTTCACGGGGGCGTCGACGGTGCAGAAGTTGCGCGGCGAGGTGTTCGGCACCGTCGGCTGGGAGCGGCGGTTCGTCAATTTCCTGATGGAGGCCGAGGCCCAGGTCCTGCACGCGCACTTCGGGCCGTCCGCGATCCGGGCGCTGCCGGTGGCGAAGCGGGCCGGGCTGCCGATGGTGGCGACCTTCCACGGGTACGACGTGACCCGGGTGCCGCGGCTGTCGATGGGGCGGGGCCGGGAGTACCGGCGCCGGCTGCGCCGGTTGTTCGCGTACGCCGACCGGTTGATCGCGGTCTCGGAGTTCATCGCGGACCGGCTGATCGGGCTCGGTGCGCCGGAGGACCGGGTCACCGTGCACTACATGGGGATCGACGTCCGCGACCTCGACGAGCGGTCGCCGTTCCCGCCGTGGCAGGACCGGCGCGGGATCGTCTTCGTCGGGCGACTGGTGCCCAAGAAGGGCGTGCTCGATCTGCTGGAGGCCGTCGACCGGCTGCCCGGAGAATTGCGGCGCACGCCGATCACGATCCTGGGGGACGGGCCGCTGGCCGGCGAGATCCGTCGTCAGGCCGAATCGCTCGGCCTGTCGGTGGAACTGCGCGGCTTCGTCGGTTCGGACGTGGTGGCGGCTGCGCTGGACCGGGCCCGGGTGTTCTGCGGGCCGTCCCGAACCGGGCCGGACGGCGACGCGGAGGGTCTCGGGATGACGTTCCTGGAGGCCGGGCTGCACGGTGCGCCCGTCGTCTCGTACGCCCACGGGCCGTTGCGAGAGGCCGTCGACGACGGCGTCACCGGCCTGCTCGCGCCGGAGAAGGACGTCGCCGCGCTGTCGAACCGGTTGGAGACCGTGCTCACCGACGACGCGTACGCCGAGCGGCTCGGGCGGCAGGGCCGCGCTCACGTTCTGGAGAAGTTCGACATCCGCCGCTGCACGCCGGCCCTGGAACGCATCTACGACGAGGTCAGCTGACCCCGGCCCCGGCAGGATGGTGCCTCCTCGTCCGTACCTGGAGCGAAGGAGGCCGATGTCCCGCAGGCTCGTTCGTGTCGTCACGGTGATCGCCGCCGGGCTCTTCCTGTTGGGTTGCGCCGGAACCCCGGATCCGCGCCCGGCGCCGGCCGCCGTCGAGTCGGGCGTGGTCCAGCCGGGGTGGGAGGTCACGGTCTACTACACCGCGGTCGAGTCGTTCCACGACGGCGAGCCGATCGCGGTGACCGGCTGTCCGGTGCTCGACTGCGAGAACGGCGACGACCCGCTCGGCCGCTATCCGCGCGACTTCGTCACCGCCGTCAAGGACGAGGGCACCGGCCGGATCACCAGCGGCGAGTACGCGGGCCGCTACCTGAACTGGTCGCACGGCGTCGGCTACTGGCTCGACACCGAGGCCCGCAACTCCTACGGCGACGCCCTGCGTCCGTACGGCTCCGCGGCGACCGACGCCGACGTCCTGCCCCGCGGCAGCCGGGTGGAGATCGTCGGCTGCGGCGACGCCGAGGTCACCGACGAGGTCTGCGCCAGGCTGCGGCAGCCGACCTGGATCATCGACGACGAGTTCACACCCGGGCTCGGCGGGGCCAAGCACCTGGACGTCTATCTCGGCGAGGAGGATCGGCCCGACTTCACCGAGAGCGACCTCTACACCACCCTGGAGAACGCGACCCTGCGGCTGCCACGTTGACCGAATTCCAGCGGACTCGGTCGAAACTGAGGGCAGACGGGCGCAATCGGGTGACGTGCGCTGGATCTCGGTCAGTCCGCGGAGTTGGCGTGGCTGGCAGCTTCGAGTGCCTCGTTGAGGATGAGCAGGTCGTCGACCAAGGACTCGGGGTCGGTGGCCGCGCGGTCGAGGTCGGCGACGATCACCTTGCCGTCGGAGTAGTCGGTTTCTTGGCCGGGGTCGAGGTAGGCCAGTTCTGACTCTTCACATGCACGGTCGGGGACATGCTCTGGATCAGTCCAGCGGCAGATACGGGGCCAGGGTTCGCAGGTCGTCGAGCATTGCGTCGGTACGGGAGCTTGGCGGGGTGATCATGGCGAGGCGGCGGCGGAGGCGGAGTTGGGCGTCCTCGGCGAAACATTTGTCGTCGGCTACCGCGGAGAAGAACTCGGCTGCGGTGTCCTCGGTGATGATCAACTCGCCGGCGACGTCGCCGAGCTGGGGGAGGTTCAGGCCGCGGCCAGTGGTGTAGCTGGCCAGGTCGGGGAGGTACAGGCCGATCGAGCGGCCGGTGTCCAGGTAGTCGACCCAGACGCTCGAGTAGTCCGACAGCAGTCCGTCGGCCAGGCCGATCAGCTGATAGAGGGTCACTCCGGCGGTGGTGAGGTCGGCGTCGGTGATCACCGTCAGGCCGAGTTCGCCGAGCCGGTCGGCGTCCAGCCGGTGCGGCTTGATGATCAACTGCACGCCGGCCCGGTCGGCCGCCGCCATGAACGCGGCGGCCGCCGCCGGGGTCAGGGATTCGCCCTCGGCGAGACCGACCAGTCCGGCCGCGGTGGAGCGGCGGAAGGTCGGCAGCCAGAGCACGTACGGCCGCTCGGGATCGACACCGAGCCCGGCCACGGCGGTCCGGTCGGTCGCGGCGGTGATCACGTCCTGCCGCGGATTTCCTGTCACCAGAACGGTTTCCGGGCGCATCGACAGGGCCTTGATCGCCTCCAGTCCCCACAACGGGCTGGACGCCGAGTGGGCCTGCGCGCCGATCCGCTGGGCGAAGTTGGCGTTGGCGTTCCACTTCGGCCCGGTGCCGTGCCAGAGATTGACGTGCAGCCGGCGCCGGACCGGCCGCGGCGAGTCGTACAGCCCGTGCGTGTAGAGGACGAGTTCGCTGTCGACGAAGATCAGGTACGTGCTGAGGCCGGCCTTGTTGATCACGGTGACCCGGTCCGCGGCCTCGCCGTCCCCGAGCAGTTCGGCCACCCGGCGCAGTTGCCGGGTCACCACCTCGACGTCGTTGGCGACCAGAAACACCCGGCCGCCGTACCGCCGGGTCAGGCCGATCGCCGTGACCAGCGAGTTCTCCTCGGTGTCCGGCAGCCCGCCGACCAGGGCCTGCCGGCGCGGCGCCCGGAGCAGCATCAGCAGCCGGCTCACCGGCACCGAGACGGCGCGACGCAGCACCGACTTCGCCAGCCGCAGCCGGGCCGGGCCGGTCAGCGGCGGCTGGTCTCCGTAGTCGCGGCCGGCGGGCCGGAGCGAGGCCATGGCGGAGCCGAGGCTCTCCGGCACCACGACCAGGGCCAGCCAGGCGGCGCCGATGCCGAGCAGCCAGGTGTGACCGGTCGGCCCGCTCAGCGCGCCGATGATCAGGACGGGGATCCGGACCGGCCAGCCGCCGCCGAGCACCGACAGCAGGTACGGCAGCGGGTGCCGCCCGGTGCGGTGCCGGTAGAACAGGTCGTACCGGCGCGCCGCGACGACCGCCAGCCAGGCGAAGCCGAGCCACAACGCCGAGGGCGCGACCAAGGCGGTCGTGATCAGGACGGTCAGCCCCTCCAGCCCGGTCAGGAACGGCGGCAGCAGCCAGGCCAGCGGCCGCCGCGGCCGCCCGGCCAGCACCTTGACCAGGACACCGTCGTCGCGCAGCCGGGCCAGCAGCACGGCGGCGGACTCGGGCAGCGCGGCCCGGTCCCGCCGGGTGACCGTACGCAGGAACCAGCCGGTCAGCGTCCAGAGTTCGGCGATCCCCACCAGCACCAGGTACGCGATCAGGGCGGCGACCGGGCCGCCGACGATCAGGCCGACCGTGAGCACCAGCCAGCGTTCCCCGATCTGCGCGTGCAGGGCCTGCTTGATCCAGTGCACCGGGCCGGTGGGGGTGCCGATGATCCGGGCCACCGCGTCGCTCGGGCCGGACTTGCGGCTGATCGGGCCGGTCTCGGCGAGGGGGCGCAGGTCGGGCCGCGGCCGGCGCCACCAGATCAGCACGGTGTCGGCGAAGGAGTAGTCCTGCAGATGCCGTACGGTCTGCAGGCCGAGCGCGGCCACCGCCAGCAGCCAGGCGTCGCCGTCGCCTCGTACCGCACAGACGGCGAGGGCGGCCAGCGCCAGGTACTCCTTGACCCGGTCCGAGGTCAGGTCGGCCCAGGCGCCGAACGCGGTGTAGGACCGGGTGGACCGGGCCACCTCGCCGTCGGAGCAGTCGATGATCAAGGAGAACTGGAGCAGGACGGCGGCGATGATCACCGCCGGCAGTGGGCCGAACGCGATCATGGCGCAGGCACCGAACGCGATCACCAGGCTGATCAAGGTCAGCGCGTTGGGGGTCAGCCCGACGCCGACCGACCACCGGCTCAGCCGCCGCGAGATCGGCCGCAGGACGAACGTCGACCAGACGCCGTCACCCGGCCGGGAGGCCCGCCGCCACGCGATGTCGGCCTCGTTCAGTCCTTCGATCCGGCCGAGCAGCTCCGGGGTGGCGTTCGCGCCGCGGGCGCCGAGATAGCCGTCGACCGGGACCGCGGTGAGCGCCGTACCGGAGCGGACCAGGGCGAGCAGCGCCGTCTGCACCGGGTCCAGGTCGGTCCAGCCGCGTTCGACGAGCAGGGCGGCGGCGGCCCGCCAGGCCGTGGCCGCGGCCGGCAGGTCGGCCGGCCGCAGTACGAGCAGCCCGAGGAACTCGTTGGTCGCCTCGGACAGTTGGTGCCGTGCCGACGCAACGCCGACGAGCTGGCCGCGGACGATCCGGAGGGCGGAGGCGACGGGAGCGGCGTCGGCGGCCGGCTCGAGCGGTCCGACCAGGGCCCGCGAACCGTCGCGGGGGTCGTCCAGCAGTTGCAGCAGCGGAGTGTCGGAGACCAGCAGGTCGGCGGCGCAGACCGCGAACGGCTCGCCGTTGGCCGCAGCCTCGTCGGCCAGTTCGGCAAGGCCGGTCAGCAGGCCGGCCGGGTCCACGTCGGGCAGCTCGGCGGTGCGGGCGCGGGCCCGTACCGGTAGAGCGGCGCACTGGCCCCGCAGCCGGTCCGAGACTCCGGGCGCGGAAGCGGGCGCGCCCGCGACCGCAATCAGCACTCCTTGCCTCCCAAAGTGCGCCGGACGAATTCTGGGAGCCTAGCCGATTCGGCCCGCCCTCAGCGTGCGACGCAAGGGGTCCTCCCGCTAGGTGAGCCCGGCGACGATCAGGCCGACGGCCAGTCCCAGCGCGGCGAGGACCTCGGTCCGGCCGGTGGTCTTCAGGACCCCGATCAGATCCCGGCCGGCCGCGCCGCGGAGCACCGCGAGCACCGACGGGACCAGCAAAGCGACCCCGGCCAGGGCCAGCAGCGCCCACCAGTTGGTCAGCGCGGCGACCACGATCAGGCCGACCGCGGCGGCGCCGATCAGACCGGCGTAGAGCAGCCGGGTGGCCCGGTCACCGATCCGGACGGCAAGGGTGAGCTTGCCGGAGGCCTGGTCACCGACCAGATCGCGCAGGTTGTTGGCGACCAGGATGGCGGTGGTCCAGCAGCCGACCGCGGCCGCGCCGACCAGGGACGCCGGGCTGCTCCAGCCGAGTTGGACCAGCGTGGTGCCGCAGGCGGCGACCAGGCCGAAGAAGACGAACACGAAGAGCTCGCCGAGGCCGAGATAGCCGTACGGGCGCTTGCCGCCGGTGTAGTACCAGGCGGCCAGGATCGACGCCGCGCCGACCGCGATCAGCCACCACTGCCCGGACAGCACGACCAGCACCAGCCCGGCGACGGCCGCGACGCCGAAGCTGACGAACGCGGCGGTCCGGACCGCCTTCGGCCGGGCCAGGCCGGAGCCGACCAGGCGGAGCGGGCCGACCCGGTCCTTGTCGGTCCCGCGGATGCCGTCGGAGTAGTCGTTGGCGTAGTTGACCCCGATCTGCAGGGCCAGCGCGACCAGCAGCGCCAGCAGCGCGGGCAGCAGGGCGAAGCCGCCGGCGGCGTGCGCCAGTGCGGAGCCGACGATCACCGGGGTGATCGCCGCGGGCAGGGTTTGCGGTCGCGCCCCGGCCAGCCATTGCCGCGGGGTCGCCGTGGTCACGTCCTCGGTCACCTGCCTCACGCTACCCAGTCGCCAGCCGGACCAGTCGCTGCCGGTCGATCTTGCCGCTGCTGGTCCGGGGCAGCGCGGGCAGGTCGAGCAACCGGCGGGGCAGCCCGTGGGCGGGCAGGTCGATGGCCAGATCGGCCCGAAGTCGATCAAGGTCGACCGGTCGGTCGGCGACGGCGATGATCATGGTTCCCCAGACGTCGTCCGGGACGCCGATGATCGCCAGCTCGGCGCCGGCGGCCGCGGGTGCCTGCCGGGCCAGCCGCTCCAGCTCGGCAAGATCGACGTTGTGGCCGCCGGTGATCACGACGTCGTCGATCCGGCCCAGCACCTGAAGTCGATCATGGTCCCAGCGGCCCCGGTCGGCGGTGACCAAGGTCCGCGTCTCGCCGTTCGTGCGGAGCGACGGCTCGGTCAGATCGGGCCGCAGCCGGTAGCCGGAGAACACCATCGGCCCGGTGATCTCGATCCGGTCGTCCTCCGGCCGGAGTCCGATGGTGACGCCGGGCAACGGTTCGCGGTCGTAGACGCAGCCGCCGCAGGTCTCGCTCATCCCGTACGTGGTGATCACGGAGAGCCCGGCCTCCCGGGCCGCGGCGAGCAGGTCCGCCGCGGCCGGCGCGCCGCCGATCATGATCATGTCGAAGCCGCCGAGCGCCGCGGTGATCACGGGATCGTTCAGTGCCCGGGCCAGCTGGGTCGGCACCAGCGACAGGTAGTGCCGGCCGCCGCCGGAGGGTGCGGTGAGATCGGCAAGATCACCGCTGGTCACGGAGACCGGGCGGCCGGCCAGCACGCCCCGTACCAACACCATCAGTCCGGCGACGTAGTGCGCCGGCAACGCCAGCGTCCAGGCTCCCGGCCCACCGAGTCGATCATGGGTCGCCTCGGCGGACGCGATCATGGCCGCCGCCGACAGCAGCACCCCCTTCGGCCGCCCGGTCGACCCGGACGTGCCGAGCACCGCGGCGATGCCCGGCTGCTCGATCGGCTGCTCCGGCTGGAGCATCGCCAGCGTCGCGTCCCGTTCGGCCGGGTCGAGCGGCAGCGGCGCGACCGGCTCACCGCCGGCCAGCGCCGCCGCCAGCACCGGGGTCAACGCCTCCGGGGTCGGTTCAACGGTCAGCACCCCGCCAGTCTCCCAGCGGCGCTCCCGTACCGCTCAGAGGGAGCCGTCCTTCCACGGTCCGGTGATCGCGAACGTGATCCCGGGGGACTGGACGTTGGCGAACAGCCACTTGCCGCCCTCCGGCTCGAACGTCGAGCCACACCACTCCGAGCCGCCGTAGTTGCCCGGCGCCACCTTCTTCCCCGGTACGCCGCCCTCCGGGATCACCACCTGATTCAGCGCGAACGGGAAGATCTCGCCGTCGGTGGTCAGGCCGTGCAGGTACTCGCCGGAGTCGCCGTCCTCGCAGAGGACGATGCCGCCGCGCGGGCTGACGCAGATGTTGTCCGGGTTGTTCAGGACGGTCGCGTCGGGCGACGCGAACAGGACGCGCATCCGCTCCTCGGCCGGGTCGTACTCGAAGACCTGGCCCTGGCCCTTCGGCCCGCCGCTGGTCGACACGAGATAGACCCGGTCGTTGCCCCACCAGGCGCCCTCGAGTCGGCGGAACACGGCCGCGCCCTTGGCCTGGCCCTGCAGCGCGGGCCGTACCTCGCCGGGCGCGTAGTCCGGGTTGTCGATCGTGACCCAGGAGGTCTCGTACTCGGTGCCGGTGGGATCGGCATAGGTGCTGTACGAGGAGCCGTCGTCGGTCTTGATCACCATCATCTGTAGCTTGCCGCCGGCCGCGAGGTCGTGCCGGCGCTTGGGCAGGAAGCGGTAGAAGCCGGCGGGGGTGTCGTCCTCGGTGAGGTAGACAACTCCGGTCCGCGGGTGCACCGCGACGGCTTCGTGGCTGTAGCGGCCCATCTCCTTGATCGGCCGCGGGTCGCCGGCCTTGTGGTGCGGCACCTCGAAGACGTACCCGTGCCGAGTGCCGTCGGCGCCGACCGCCGTGGTCTCCTCGCAGGTCAGCCAGCTGCCACCGGGGGTCGGGCCGCCGGCGCAGTTGCGGATCGTGCCGGACAGACTGGCCCGGGCCTCGGTGAACTTGCCGGCACTCGGGTCGAAGGTCAACGTCGTGGTGCCGCCGCCCGCGTTCCGGTCGTAGGCCGGGTCGGCGAACGCCCCGGTGAAGCTGCCGACCTCGTGGTTGCGGACGATCGCGATCTTGTCGTCGCGGCGGTGGAAGGCGGCCATCCCGTCGTGCATGCCCGGAGTCGGGCTGCCGTCGGACATCTCGTCACCGGTCCAGCCGAAGGACAGGTACTCGAAGCCCTTCGGCAGCTGGAGCAGCTCCAGGCCGGTGGTGTGGTCCTTGACCGGGCTCAGCGGCCCGTAGTCGGGGCCGACCGCGTGCTTGGTCATCGGCGCCGCGCCGGCGGTCCGGGCGCCGAGCGCCTCGAGCGGACCGAGCGCGACCAGCGAGGCCGCCGTGGCGAGGCCGCCGCGCAGGAACCGGCGCCGGCCGGTGCCGTCGGTGTCGGCGCCGGGCTGGGAAGGGGATTGGGGGTCGGGCATCGTGCGTCTCCTCGAAGTTCTCGTCCCTGGACCTTTCGAACCTAGGGACGGCTCCACGACACCCGCGAGACCTTCCGGCGGAAGCCTGGTCGAACAGTGGCGAACGGGTTGGCGCAGCTCGTCGACCGGCACAGGCGAGACTGGTCGGGTGCAGCCGATCACCTATCGCATCCCGATGAGGGTCCGGTTCCGCGGCATCGACACCCGGTACGGGATGGTCTGGCAGGGCCCGGCGGGGTGGGCCGAGTGGAGCCCGTTCCTGGATTACGACGGCGCCGAGCTGGTGCCCTGGCTGCGCGCCGCGGACGAGTCCGCCAACGTCGGTTGGCCGAAGCCGGTCCGGGACCGGATCGAGGTCAACGCGACGGTGCCGGCGGTCGGGCCGGAGCGGGCCCGGGCGATCGCGGCCGGGTCGGGCTGCCGTACCGCGAAGGTGAAGGTGGCCGAGGCCGGCCAGACGCTGGCCGACGACCTGGCCCGGGTCGAGGCGGTCCGGGACGCGCTCGGGCCGGCTGGCCGGATCCGGGTCGACGCCAACGGCGGCTGGTCGGTCGCGGCGGCCGGTGCCGCGCTGAGGGAGCTGGACCGGTTCGGGTTGGAGTACGCCGAGCAGCCGTGCCGGACCGTCGAGGAGCTCGCCGAGCTGCGCCGGTCCTTGCGCGGAACGGGGATCCTGATCGCCGCCGACGAGTCGATCCGGCGGGCCGAGGACCCGTACCGGGTGGTCGAGCTGGCGGCGGCGGACATCGCGGTCCTGAAGGTGCAGCCACTCGGCGGGGTCCGGGCGGCGCTGGAGATCGCGGAGCGGATCGGGCTGCCGGTGGTGGTGTCCAGCGCGCTGGAGACCTCGCTCGGGATCCGGGCCGGGGTGGCGCTGGCGGCGGCGCTGCCCGAGCTGCCGTACGCCTGCGGGCTGAACACCGTGCCGCTGCTCGGCGATGATCTTGTGCCGGAGTCGCTGGTGGCGGAGGGCGGTTGGTTGCCGGTGTCCGACCTGAAACCCGAGCCCGGCCGGCTGGATCGGCTGGCCGCCGCCCCGGAGGAGCACGCGTTCTGGCAGGCTCGGCTCATGCAGACGCGGCTGCTGGACCGGGAGAACTCGCGATGACCGATGCCACCCAGTGCGCTCGTACGGTGATCGAGGAGTTGATCTCGCGCGGGGTACGGGAGATCGTCGTCGCGCCCGGATCGCGGAGTGCTCCGCTGGCGTACGAGATCTTCGAGGCGGACCGGATCGACCTGCTGCGGCTGCACATCCGGACCGACGAGCGCAGCGCGGGCTTCACCGCCCTCGGGCTGGCCAAGGCGAGCGGCGAGCCGGTCGCGGTGATCACCACCTCGGGCACCGCGGTGGCGAACCTGCATCCGGCGGTGCTGGAGGCCGCGCACAGCCGGATCCCGTTGATCATGATCACGGCGGACCGGCCGGGGTTCCTGATCGGCACCGGAGCGAACCAGACCACGGAGCAGCGCAGCCTGTTCGCTGATCATGTGGTGGCCTCGGCCCAGTTCGATGATCATCGCGGCGACGTACGGCATTGGCAGTTCCACACCGCCCGGCTGGTCGTCGCGGCGACCGGCGAACGGACCGCGGACCCGGGACCGGTACACCTCAACATCGCCTTCAGCGACCCGTTGACCCCGACGCCCGTCGCGATCAACACCCGGCCGCCGGTGATCATCGAGTCGCCGGCCCGGACCGTCGAGCCGGCGCCGGTGCCGGCCGGCCCGCAGACGGTGATCATCGCCGGCGACACGGATCCGGAGACCGGGGCGCGAGCCGCGGCGATGGCGGAACAGTCCCGGCTGCCGCTGTTCGCCGAGCCGTCCAGCAATGCCCGTCGCGGTGCTGCGGCGATCGCGTTCTACCGGCTGCTGCTGACCACCGAGCTGGCCGACGAGATCGAACGCGTGATCGTGATCGGGCACCCGACCCTGTCCCGGCCGGTGAGCCGGCTGCTGGCCCGGGACGACGTGGAGATCATCGCCGTGACGCCGTACGCCCGGTGGGACGACGCCGGCGTCGGCGCGACCCGGGTGGTCGCCGCGGTGGCGCCGGAGCCGAGCGACCCGGCCTGGCTGGACCGCTGGCGTGATCATGATCAACGGCTGGCCGCCCTGATCGACCGGAGGCTGGCCGACGATCCCGACTTCACCGGACCGGGACTGGCCCGGACCGTCTGGGCCGCGCTGGGCGGTCAGGACACGCTGTTCACCGGTTCGTCCAACCCGGTCCGCGATCTTGATCTTGCTCCGATCTCGGCCGTGCCGCCCGTCACGTACGCGAACCGGGGACTGGCCGGCATCGACGGCTCGGCCTCGACCGCCGCCGGCATCGCGCTGGCGATCGGCCGCCCCACCCACGCCCTGCTCGGCGACCTCACCTTCCTGCACGACCTGGGCGGCTTGATCATCGGCCCCGAGGAGCCCCGCCCCGACCTGCGCGTGATCGTCGCGAACGACAACGGCGGCAGCATCTTCGCCACCCTCGAGTACGGCGCCCCGTCCCATCTGCGCGCCTTCGAACGGATCTTCGGCACCGCCCACACCGTCGACCTGGAACGCCTCGCCGGCGGCCTCGGCGCTCACTTCCACCGGGTCCAGAACGAGCAGGAACTGTCCGACGTCCTCGCCGAACCCCCGCTCGGCATCGAGGTCGTCGAAGCCACCATCGACCGCCGGCACCGCCGAACCCTGAACGCCCAACTCCAACAACTCACCACAAACCTCTAACCCCCCACCCCCTCCGCCGACCGGGCACAACAGCAGGCGTTTTGACGGCGTGTCGCTGCGCTTTACCCGGTCGATGGCAGGGAGGAAGTGCGCGACCGGAGGGGGATGGGTCGGCCGGGCACGAGCTTCAGCGGCAGGTACGGGCCGTTGGAGGTCGCTCCTCGGGCGTGGATTCCGCGACCGTCCCGTCCGTCACGACCGCGTCACCTCGTAGGTCCCGGTGGTCCGCCACTCAACGGCCTGCACGGCCTGCGTCACCTCGGGCCGCGGCTCACCGCACCAGTCGAGCGGGATCCGCGGGCGATAGCCGCGTCCGGTGGTGTCGACCAGCAGCAGGTACAGGATCGGCCTGGCGCTGGCGTCGCAGGCCGCGTTCGGCCGGGTGGGTGGGGCGGAGTCCGGCCACCGCAACCGCTGCACCAGTTCCGTGGTCAGCGTTCCGGTCTCCTGCGAGATCCGGTAGATCATGCTCCCGTCGTCGCGCTGGGTGGCCGAATCCGCGACGACGCAGCGAACCACGTCCGTCGGCCGGAACCCGACCTGCGGGAGCGACCCGGCGTAGACCTCGGCCTGTTCGAAGGGCGGCACCAACCCAGTCCCGTCGGCGGGGCACTCTCCGGTGATCAACGGCTGGACTGACGGTGAACCGCGGCTCGGCGCCGGCCCTGGCGGCCGCTCAAAGTCCGGCGGCGCCGCGGTGCACGCCGCGACGCAGCCCAGGACCACGACGACGAGGACCCACCTCACCCAACCAGGCTAGGCGCGGGGCCCGCCCGGCCGCGTGCGATCGCGCAATCTCGATCGCGGACCTCTCACACCATCCGCGACTGTCGCTCCGATCCGCGACCGCAGCAACGGTCGCGCGTGAGAGGAACGGTCGCGGCTGCCGACGGCGGATCTCCGGCGCGCCGCGCGCTCGGCTTGGAGCGGGGTCAGGGTTGGGCGCGGAGCCAGGAGCGGACCGCGGCGGTGGCCCGGACGTCGTCCTCGTTGTAGTCGAGCACCCGTTGCCGGGCCGAGGTGCGCTGGTCGGCGGTCTCACCGGAGACGGCTTCGGCGAACCAGAGCTGGGAGTTGAGGCCGCCCGGGTCCTCATCGCGCCAGGCGAAGCCGGCGCCGGCGCGGGCGACGACCTTGAGGCCGAGGCCGTCGGCGCCGAAGAAGTGCTCCTTGACCACGTCGAGCAGATCGACGAAACCGGTCCGCTCCTCGCGGACCCGTTCCTGCTTCGTCCGGGCCAGGCCGCGGGCCCAGGTCAGGACCGGATCGTCGGTGCCCTTGGCCAGCCGCTCGATGGCGGCCAGCTCGAAGCCGCTGTAGTGGTAGATCAGCGTGGTCTCCGCCGCCGCGAGTTGATCATGGAGCCAGCCGAGCGCCTGCACGGCCAGCGCCTGCTCCGCTTCGTGATCAAGGTCGGTGAAGGTGGAGAAGGCCTGGTAGCGAGGCCGGCCGCCGTCGTTGATCAGGAAGCCCCACAGGTAGACCAGCCCGCCGGCGGTCGTCTCGATGTCGAAGTCGATCTCGAGTGCGGCCGGCGGCAGGTCGATCGTGCCTTCGGTGACCCGCTCCAACGGAATGCCGCTGGCGATCAGGTACGCCCGTCGCACCGCGGTGCGGAGCCGGCTCTCGGCACCGGCCCGGTGCTGCACCTCGGGCAGGTAGCGCTCCAGCAGTTCCTCGAGGTCGGCATCGACGAGGTCGGTGATCGTGAAGACCCCGTTCCGCCGCAGGGTGGCGATCTCGCGGACGTCGAGCCGGCCCTTGTCCACCCGCAGGCTGACGTCGTCCTGGTGCAGTTGCGGGCGGCAGCGGTCCCACCACTGGCACCGGGCACACTCGTCGACCACGATCGGCAGCACCAGCGGCGCCGGGTCGTCCGTCGCGCCGCGCCGCCGGTCGGCCGTGTCGGCCACGGCGAGCCGGAACGCGAACTCGTGGTCGTACCGCTCCAGCAGCGTGCGCAGCCGCCAGCCCTCGGGCTGGCTGCGGGAGAAGGTCCGCACGACCGGCCGGTCCAGCCGGAGCCAGGTCAGCACCGGACCCTCGCCGGCCCGCTCCGGATGATCATCGGTGCCGATCACGGCGACGGTCGGCTCGTCGGCCGACCAGCCGAGCTGCTCCAGCATCCGCCAGTAGTGCGCCAGTTGCAGGAAGTCGGCTTCCCGGCTGGCGACCCGAGGCCCGTACCCGCTGATCATGGTCCGGTGCTGCGGGCCGGGCTTGATCAATTCCGTGTACGGCAGCTCGGCGACCGGCTCCTCCCGGTGCCGGAGCCGCTCGATGATCTTGTGCCACTTCACCTCGACCGGGTGGTAGCCGGGCCGGCCGTCGGACCGGTCGGCACCGCGGACCAGCAGGTCCGGATTGCCCAGCCGGCGACCGTCGGCGTCCGGCGGCAGCGTCGGGCCCATGATCACCGGCAGCCCCGCCGCGACCGCTTCGGCGCAGGCGCCGGTCCTGATCTCGCCCGGATGGTCGGCCAGCTCGCGCAGATCGAGCACCGGCTCGGCGCAGGCGTGCAGCAGCCGGTCCAGCACCTCGCTCTGGTACGTCAGCCCGCCGTCGAACAGCTCGGCCAGCGAGTCGTCCGGCTCCGCCCCCGGGTGCGGGACCGTCCGGTCGAACGCGTTGTGGGTCTTGACCGCGCAGCTGCGGGCCGCGTAGGACCCGAGCATGACGTCGCCAGCCATAACGCCGCCTCAGGCCGTCGCCCGGTGCAGCGCGACGATCCCGCTGCTGAGGTTGCGCCACTCGACGCCGGTCCAGCCGGCGGACGCGATCAGGTCGGCCAGCCCCGGCTGGTCGGGCCAGTCGAGGATCGACTCGGCCAGGTAGCGGTAGGCCGCGGGATTGCTGGACACGAGGTCGGCCATCCGGGGCAGCGCGGCCAGCAGGTAGTTGCGGTACACCAGCCGGAACGGCGCCCAGGTCGGCGTCGAGAACTCGCAGATCACCAGCCGGCCGCCGGGCCGGGTGACCCGGCGCAGCTCGACCAGCGCCGCCTCGGTGTGCTCGACGTTGCGCAGCCCGAACGAGATCGTGACCGCGTCGAAGGCGTCGTCCACGTACGGCAGCTGCAGGGCGTCGCCGGCGACGAAGCCGAGTCCGGGCAGCCGCCGCTTGCCGACGGTGAGCATGCCGAGCGAGAGATCGGTCGGGAACACCAACGCGCCCTCATCCGCGAAGGTCTGGCTGGAGGTGCCGGTGCCCGCCGCGAGATCGAGGATCCGCATCCCGGGCCGGGGCCGGACCGCCTCGACGACGGCCTTGCGCCAGGCCCGGTCCTGCCCGAGCGAGATGACGTCGTTGGCCAGGTCGTACCGTTCCGCGACCCGGTCGAACATGGCGGAGACGTCGGCGCGCCTTTTGGCGAGGGTCGCGCGGGCTGGGTGCTCGGACATGGGCCCAGCCTGCCATCCCGGTCCGACATTCGTCCGCGACCCCGACGCCGGTGTCAGGGGGTCGGGCGGTCGATCCGCCGGGAGTGCGCCAGAATCGACGCCATGGCGAAGCGACCCACCGTGCTCAAGGTCTCCGGGCTGAAACGTGCCTACGGCCCGACCACGATCTTGGACAAGTTCAGCATCGAGGTGCACGGTGGCGAGGCGGTCGCGCTGACCGGGCGGAACGGTTCGGGCAAGTCGACCCTGCTGCGCTGCCTGGTCGGTGCCGACAAGCCGGACGAGGGCACCATCGAGGTGGACGGTACGCCGATGTCGGAGACCTCGCCGCAGATCCGCCGCGACGTCGCCACCGTGATCGACGACCTCGACTTCTTCCCGGACCTGAGCGTGGTCGAGCACCTGGACCTGCTGGCCCGGGCGCACGGCATCGAGGACACCGAGTCGGTGGTGGACGAGGTGCTGGAGGAGGTGCAGCTGGTGCCGCAGTCCGGCCAGTTGCCCGGCACCCTGTCGTCCGGTCAGCGCCGGCGGCTGGCCCTGGCCACCGCTTTCGTACGGCCGCGCAAGCTGTTGATCATGGACGAGCCGGAGCAGCGGCTGGACACCGAGGGCGTGCGATGGCTGGCCGAGCGGCTGAAGAACGAACGGAAGAAGGGGCTGGCGATCGTGTTCGCCAGCCACGAGCCGTCGCTGGTGGAGACCGTGGCGACCCGGGTGGTCGAGCTCGGGATCAATCGCTGATGAGCTCCACGGACGGCGCGGAGGACTTCACTCCGTACCAGATGCCCGACCTTCAGCCCGCGTCCGCGCGCGAGCTGAAGCTGATGATCAAGGACTGGCGGACCGGCCGGGCCACCAAGAAGCTGGGCGAGGCGCTGCACGACGCCTACATCGCGATCCTCGGCCTGGCCATGGTCGGCGCCATGATCGTCAACGTGATCATCAGCGCGCAGCAGGTGGTCGCCCAGTGCGCCAGCGACTCCTGCCTGTCCGCGCGGGCCGTGCTGCCCTGGGGTTCGCTGGCGCTGTCGGTCGCCGTGGCGCTGACCGCGAGCCGGCTGTTCGGCCCGGTGCTGGCCTCGGCGGCGGAGGGCTTCTGGCTGCTGGACGCGCCGGTGGACCGGCGGCGGCTGCTCACCTCGCGGCTGGCTTCGGCCCTGGTGATCGCCTTGATCGGCGGCGCGGCAGTCGGTGCTCTGGTTGCCGCCCTGACCGGGTCCGGGCTGCCGGCGGTGCTGGCCTGGACCGGGGCGACGGGCGTCGCGGCGATGGCCGCGGTGACGTTCGCGGCGGCCGAGCAGGGCGTCGAGCGTCGGCTCTGGGTACGGCTGCTGACGTACCTCTTCGCCTGGGTCGGTGTCGCGGCCCTCGGCGGCGTGATCGCGGTCGCCGCCAACTGGTTCTCGATCGATCTCGGGCCGGACCGGTCGCTGGAGATCGCGCTGGCCGTCATGGCGGCCGGGTTGTTGATCTTCGTGATCGGCCTCGGGCTCGCGGTCACCCGGCTGCGCCGGATCCGGCGGTCCCGGCTGACCAGCGGCGGTGCCCTGGCCGGCGGCATCTCCGGTGCGTTCTTCGCGCTCGACGTCGGCCTGGTCCGCGACATCGTGGTCGAGCAACGGGCGGTCGAGATCGGTCACGTGAGGCCGAAGCGGGGCAAGGGCATCGGGCTGCAGGCGTTGACCTGGCGGGAGTGGCAGCGGCTCTGGCGGTTCCCGCAGCCGCTGCTGGTGGTGCTGGCCACGGTCGCGATTCCGTACGCGGCGGACGCCCTCGGGCTGAGCCGGATCGCTCCGGTGATCGGCGGTATCGCCCTGTTCGCGGCGCTGATCCCGCTGCTCGGGGGCCTGCGGGTGCTGACCCGGACCGGTGGACTGGCTCGCTGCCTGCCGTACCCGACGAGCAAGATCAAACTCGCCACGATCGCGATCCCGGCCGGCGTCGCCCTGGTCTGGGCGCTGGCGATCACGGCCGCGTTCGTCGGCTTCGGTGAGGGAGCCGAGCAGCGGTCGATCTTCGATGCGTTCCTGATGGCGCTGGCCACCGGTGCGGCCGGCCTGCTCGGCGCGGTGCGCTGGACCCAGTCCAAGCCGGTCAACTTCGCCGCCCCGATGGTCGCCACCCAAGCCGGCGCGTTCCCGCCGGGGCTGACCACCAAGATCATCGCCGGCTTCGACATCTGTGTCCTGGTGACGTTCCCGATGCTGCTGGGCGGTTCGCCGTTCTGGTCGATCGCGATCGCCGGCATCGTCGCGCTGTTCCTGTTGATCTCGGTGGACGCCGACCAGTTGCGCCAGCAACAGCAGGAGCAGCAGCGGATGCTCGACGAGCAGAAGCGCAGGCGCGAGGCGGCGGCGTCGCAGCAGAAGCAGCGCAAGCGCTGACCGACACGCCGGAGCCGGCTCCGGGGCGAGCGGAGCGACGGGCGTGTCGTTGATCAACTCGTCCTAGGCTGCCGCGGTGGAGTTCACCGAGGATGCCGTCTATCACTTCTCCGAGGACCCGACGATCACCCGTTTCGCGCCGCACGTCGCGAAGACCGCGCAGGTCAAGGGCGCGTACGTGTGGGCGGTGCCCGCGCACCGGACGCACGACTACTGGTTCCCGCGGCAGTGCCCGCGGGCGATGGCCTGGGCCCGGCCGGACAGCGACCCCGACGACGTCGCGAAGATCATCGGGCCGGGCGGCGGGAGCCGGGTGCACGCGGTCGAGTTCGGCTGGCTGGAGGCGATCCGGACCGTCGAGCTGTACGTCTACCGGTTCGACCCGGCCGGCTTCCGCCCGGCCGACGAGACCGACGAGCCGCCGGCCGTGGTGACCGAGTCCGAGGTCGTACCGCTCGGTCCGGCGGAGCCCGTCGGCGACCTGCTCGCCTTGCACGAGCGGGCCGGGATCCAGCTTCGGGTGCTGCCCACGCTGTCGGACTTCTGGGCCGCGGTGATCACCAGCACGCTCGGCTTCAGCGGAATCCGGCTGCGTAACGCCCGGTCTTGAGGGAACCCTGCGCTGATCTTGGTCCCGTTCGGCAGCAATGCCGCCGACGTCCTGAAGGCCCCGCTGCACATAATCAACACGGATGAATCGTTGGTTGGACTGAATTGTTCACGTCCGGCTACTGGAGCCGGGCATCGGGGAGGATCCAGTGATCATCATGGCTGTCGCATACTTTTCTCGGAGCCTGTCATGAGGCTCCCGCCGGACACCGTGGAGTCGGCCGAGCACCGGGTGCAGTTGTGGTTCGGGCCGCACATCCTTCGGACCTATCGAGCTGCCCCGTCCGCCGCGGAGCAGTACGCCCAAGCCGTCGGGAGTCGATTCCCCGGCGTTCGGGTGACCATTGACGATCAAGCCGGCCAGGGACTCGCGCCGTTGCCGTGCGAGCAGCTCTGGATGCTCACGCCGTGAATCTGCCCGTTCCGGACCGAGCCATCGTCGGCCGACTACTGTGCTGAGCCATGGAAGACGACACCCGTTGGTGGCAGCGCCTGGGACAGCGTGAGCTGCGCGAGGGGATCCGTCAGAACAACCTGATGTACGGCGGTCTGGTCGGGGTCGCACTCATCATGGTGCAACCGTTCCTGACCACCGGGCTGGACGGACTGTCGGCCACGATCTGTGTGTTCGCGTTCGCCGCCGCGGTGCCGCTGCTGGCTGCGCTGATCTTGATCACCGAGCAGGAGAAGTTCCGCGGCCGGCCCAGCAACTCCAGGTTCGTGGAGGTGATCAGGTCGCTCGCCGTGCTGGCCAGCCTGATCGGCCTGGCGGCCGGGTTCTGGCACATGTCCTGGATCGCGGGGGTCATCGTCCTGGTCAGCATCATCCTGGGGGTCGCGGCGCACAGTGCGGGCTATACCCGGGTCGAGGAAGCGTCCGAAGCGGAACCGGGTGAAGCAGAGTCCGAGAATGCGGAGGACCAGGGCTGACGGCGGTTCAGCCGGCAGCGAACCACAGCGACTGAATTTCTCGGGCCGGGTTAGTTTGGGCGCATGCGCGCCGACGAGATCGATCAGCCGAAGGCCAAGGACCCCTTGCTGCGGTCGCTGATCGGCGCCGCGCTCCGCCGGACCCGGCAGCGGCAGGGCCGCACGCTGGCCGACGTCGCGGAGACGGCCGGCGTCTCGGTGCCGTACCTCTCCGAGATCGAGCGGGGCCGCAAGGAACCGTCGTCGGAGGTGCTCGGCGCGGTCTGCGACGCGCTCCGGATCGAGTTGGTGGACCTGGTCGCCATGGTCGGGCGGGAACTGGTCGAGCTCCGGACCTCTCGGGTCGTCGTGCCGATCGGGTCCCGCAGGCGGCGGGCCCGGCGCCGGCTGCACGATCTGCCGGCGACGGACGAGCGGCCGCTCGAGATCGCCCGACCGCTCGCCCCGCGCCAGTCCGGCCGCGGCGACATCACCTGCCTCGCCGCCTAGCTGTAGGCCGGCTCCAGCACCTTCCGGGTGGTCACCACCTGATCGGCCAGGCCGTACGCGACGGCCTCCTCGGCGCCGAACACGCGGTCCCGGTCGCTGTCGATCCTGATCTTGTCCGCCGGATGCCCGGTGTGCTCGGCCATCACCTCCTCGATCTCCTCCCGCAGCTTGGCCATCTCCTTGGCCTGTACGGCGAGATCGGGCAGGGTGCCGCGGGCTCCGCCGGACGGCTGCTGCAGCAGCACCTTGCTGTGCCGCAGCACCGCCCGCTTGCCGCGGGTCCCGGCCGCCAGCAGGACGGCAGCGGCGGCACCGGCCTGGCCCATGCAGAAGGTGGCCACGTCGGACCGGACGAACTGCATGGTGTCGTAGATCGCCATCATGGCGGTGTACGAACCGCCCGGTGAGTTGATGTGCAGGTTGATGTCGAGGCCGGCGCTCTCGGAGTCCAGGTGCAGCAACTGCGCGATGATCACGTTGGCCACGCCGTCGTCGATCTCGGTGCCGAGGAAGATGATCCGCTCGTTGAGCAACCGGGAATAGATGTCGAAGGCGCGCTCGCCGGTCGGCGTCCGCTCCACCACGGTGGGAATCGTGTACTGCCCCATGATCACAAACCGACCTTCCCGGCCGACGCGGGCCGTACGTCCTCGACGCGGTGGATGATCTTGTCGATCATCCCGTACGCCAGCGCCTCGTCGGCGCTGAACCAGCGGTCCCGCTGGCTGTCCTCGATGACCTTGCGCACCGGCTGACCGGTGTGGTCGGAGATCAACTGGTTGATCACCTGCGAGGTGCGGTCCAGCTGGCGGGCGTAGATCTCGATGTCCGCGGCGGTGCCGCCGAAGCCGGCCGAACCCTGGTGCATCAGGATCTGCGCGTGCGGCAGGGCGTACCGCTTTCCCTTGGTGCCGGTGCAGAGCAGGATCTGCGCCATGCTGCCGGCCAGTCCCATCGCCAGCGTGCTGACGTCGTTCGGGATCATCTGGATCGTGTCGTACATGGCCAGCCCGGCGCTGACCGAACCGCCCGGCGAATTGATGTAGATGGTGATGTCGCGGCGCGGGTCCTGCGCCGACAGGAGCAGCAGCTGGGCACAGATCTGGTTCGCGATCGCGTCGTCGACCTCGACGCCGAGCACGATGATCCGCTGCTCCAGCAGCCGAGCGTTGAGATGGTCACCGAACGGCTGCGGCCGTTCGGTCTGGGTTGCGGTCATGATCACTCCTGCCTTTCGTGGTGTGACCAACCCTGACCGACCCGAGGCCGCTGCCCAAGATCGTTTAGCTGAGGGCAGAGTCCCGTATTCTGAGGTCGGCTGCGGAACGGAGGACGGGATGACCACGGAGCAGGGCGCCGGCTCGGCGCTGGCCTCGGCCGCGTCCCTGGTGAGGCCGCGCAGCGCGACCTGTGGCCCGGAGTGCCGGAAACGTCCGTGCACCCTGCGCGAGATCCGGTACGCCGAGCGCGAACTTGATCAAGAGCCCGTCCTCATCGTGTGGGCCGAGTTGAGCGTGCTGAGCCACCTGCTGGGCCAACCGATGCCGGTCCCGGCGACCTGGCTGCTCGATGCGCTCCATCGTTTCGGGTCCCGGCATCGGGAGTGCACGTTCTCCCATGCGGTGGATGCCGCCGCGCGGGCTCGGATTCCGGCGTTCGCTCGGCAGCTCAGTGCCAAGGCCCTGGCCGCCCACGTCAACGACGCCATGAAGGGCCTGGTGTCGTACAACGGCACGGACTGCGGTCCCGAGGAAGTGGGGACCTGGAGCGTGCCGAGGTCCGAACGTGACTTGCGTGCCCTAGTCTTCGGCGCCGACCGTCCGTCCCGGCTGGAGACGGCTGTCGGGTGCTCGCACGGCGAGCCCGGCTGGCCAGAGCGGATGGTGGCGGCCGTCGAGGATCTTCGCGGCTGCGCTTGGGTGACCGAACAGTTGGCTGGGCGGTGGTGACGATGGAACGTTCGGAACGCGATAAACCGGAACAGACCGACGCCGCTGGCGGCCTGGATCAGATCACGCTGCCGCCGCCACCGAGTCAGGAGCAGCGGGCCCGGATCTTCGCCGAGGCGGCGGCCGAGGTGCGTGCCGACAACGAGCAGCATCCGCGGCGGAATCTGGATCCGCCCGACGACGCCGAGGCGCCCGAACGTGACAAATGGGACGATTCGGAGACGACCGGCACTCAGATCGATGAACTCAAGAACGAGGGGCATGGACCGCAACGCCACGTGGAGATCACCGACGATGGACGAAAGGGACGTCTCGGTACGGCCGCCCATGATGAGAACGGGGACGTCATGTACCGACCTGACGGTCACGTGAAGAAGCAGCGAGGAAGTCAGATCGATCCCGAGACCGGCACACCGACCGATGCCATGAATGGCGGACTCCACTTCTGCGGTCCCTATGCCTGCAAGTTCAACGATCCTGCCGACTACTGTCGAGCAGACGAGGAACTGCGTCGTCGAGCCGTGGATACCGGAGAGCTCAACCAGGAAGCCCGAGCCTCGGATCTGTTCCCGGGGCAACATCCCAACGATCTGTTCGACGGGTTCTACCAGGATCCGAATCAGCCTGAGGACAACGACGGAAAACCCAGGTTCAAATCCGTGGACTTCACGGACTGCACGATCAAGAGTTTCTACGTGGAGTCTGACGATGGCGCACTCAATTTGACAACGATGTATCCCGATCCGGAAAGGGGTCGAAATGGTTGATGCAGAACCGTACGCGATGGATCCGAGCCTGAAGTCCTTCGTCAGCATCGCCTTCTCTGCCGAGGTGGCGGGATCGTTGGAAGACGTGCGTAGGGGACTGCCCAGAAGAGGCGAAGCAGCCTTGTTGAAGCTCCGTGCGGATTTCCGCGACCTCGTGGACAACAGGCGGCTCACGCTGCGCGAGTTCTGCATGATGAGCGATCTTGACTTCGATACCGAGGTCGAGCTCTACAGCTATCTCCACGCTGCCTATGACTATCTGTTCGAGAACGCAGAAACACCCCCGGACCCGCCCTGGTTCTGACGGCCTAACCTATGCGGCGGCGCAGCCAGTCCCCGGTCGCGTCGGCGTACCAGCGCTGGTGGGTTCTCAGGTACGGCGAGTTGTCCACCTCGGGCCGCCGGCCGGCCATCGTGAAGTAGCCGAGCAGCATGGCGAGGAAGCCGTCGACCAGTGCCGGGTCGTCGACCACGCCGGTCTCGGCGAGCAGCCGCTCGGCGTCCAGGCCGTCGCCGTGCATGGAGATCGCCAGCGTGACGGTGTCGGTCCAGCTCGGGCCGAGGACGGGGAAGTTCCAGTCGCAGACGTGGACCCGGCCGTCGCTGCCGATGATCACGTTGTCGTCGCGGAGGTCGCAGTGGATCAGGGTCGTCCTCGGCATCCGGCCCAGGAAGTCCCGGGCCAACGGGGCACCGGACTCGATGATGTCGGCGGGCAGCCAGCCGTGCTCCGCGATCGCCGCCCAGTCGTCGCCGTTCTGGGCGAACTCGATGTCCAGGCCGATCCAGTCCGCACCGGTCGGCGGCGGTGTCAGGGTCCGGCCGAGGTCGGCGGCGCAGCGCAGCACGTCCCTCGCCTCTTCCTCGCGCCAGGGCCGGAGCGGTGGCCGGCCGTCGATGTCGGTGAAGCCGGCGATCAGCCAGTCCTCGCCGTCGACCTGGAACAGCCGGTCGAAGATCACCGGCGGCGCCGGGACCGCGGCCGGCAGCAGGCGCAGCTTGTCCACCTCCGCCTGGTAGGCCTCGATCATCCACGGGTACGCCGAGCTCGCCGCCTTCACGAACAGCCGCTGCCCGTCGGCCAGCACCAGCCGGGACGCGAAGCCCGGGGTGAAGCCGCTGCCCTGGGACCGGGCCTCGACGACCTCGCCGCCGGCCAGCGTCTGGATCTCCTGCCGGACCTGCGCCGGCAGGTCGGTCCAGACCGGGCGCAGCGCGGTTGCTCCGACGGGGATCGGCGTGGGCGGAACCATGCCGGTCAGTGTGCCCTGGCTCGGGCGGTCGGGCCACCCGGTTATGGGGAAACTCGAGCCCACCAGACCCGGCGGAAAGTTCCACAGTGTGGGAGAGCAGTCGTAGGCCGGTCGGACGACGGGGGTACGGGGGAGGTGGGGGCGGTTGCCAGGGGGTTGCCGCATGTGCAGCCGGTGTTGATCTTCGTAGCCTCACCTGTCATGACTTCCTTCACTCCCTCCCGGGTCGGCGCCGTGCTCGCCGTGATCATGGTCGCCCTGGCCGGCACGTCCTGTGCCGTGACCAAGGTCGGCAGCGGTGCGCCGGAGGTCGCGACCTATGAACTGACCGGCGACCGGATCGTGATCGACTCCGACTTCGGCGAGCTCGAAGTCGTGCCGGTGGCTCCCGTCGAAGGCCCGCAGCGCAAGATCACGGTGACCCGCTGGTTCGAGGCGGAGAAGACCGCCGGCACCGCTCGCGCCGACTGGTCCAAGGTCGGCGACGACACGATCAAGCTCGGCGGCGTCTGCTCCGGCGTCGTGATCGACTGCCGACTGCGGCACCGGGTCGAGGTGCCGTCGAACGTACCGGTCAAGATCACCGCCGATGCCGGCAGCGTGGTCGCGAACGGCTTCACGGCGGCGCTCGAGGTCAAGGTGACCGACGGCAACGTCAACCTGGACCAGGTCTCCGGCCCGGTGGTCTTGAACACTCGGGACGGCAGCCTGCGCGCGGAGCGGCTCACCTCGGACCAAGTCACCGCGAAGTCCGACAACGGGTACGTGATCCTGGAGTTCGACGAGCCGCCCGCCACGGTCGAGACCCGCTCCACCGACGGGAACACGACGATCCGGGTGCCCGACTCCGGCTACAAGATCAAGACCGACCTGCGGGACGCCAAGTCCACGATCAAGATCGCCAAGCGGAGCGACGCCGACCGCAAGATCACCGCGGCCGTGTCCAACGGCCGGCTCCGGATCGAATCCCGGTAAACCGTTCGCGGCCGGCGCAGTGGCTTGTCACAATCGAAGCCCAGCGAACGAGGAGTGATCATGCACCAGCTGCCGTCGGCCTACCCGCGGCACCGGCATGCCTCCGAGGACGCCCGCCGGATCGCCCAGAACGGGCTGAAGCTGCTGGTCCAGGTCGGCTCCGGCGTGCACGGTACGTCGATCAGCGGGCAGGACGACCGGGACGAGATGGGCTTCTGCATCGAGCCCGAGGAGTACCTGATCGGCCTGGCCCGGATCACCACCCCTGGCGGCGGCAGCCTGCCGTTCGACCAGTTCGAGCGGCACACCGCATGGGACCGGCCGGGCGGGATCCGGAACCGGTCCGGCGCCGGCGATCTGGACGTGCTCGTCTACTCGCTGCGCAAATGGGCCCGGCTGGCCGCCGACGGCAACCCGACCGTCCTGCTGCCGATCTTCGTACCGGAGGACGAGATCGTGGTCGGCTCGGCGGTGGCCGACGAGGTCCGGGCCAACGCGCACCGGTTCGCCAGCAAGCGGTCGATCCGGAGGTTCCTGGGCTATCTGGAGAGCCAGCTCGGCGCGATGAACGGCACCCGGTCCCGGCACACCAACCGGCCCGAGCTGATCGCCGAGCACGGCTACGACACGAAGTTCGCCATGCACGCGGCGCGCCTCGGCGTGCAGGGCCTGGAGTTCGCCCGGACCGGCCGGATCACGCTGCCGATCCCGGAACCTCAGCGGACCACGCTGCGGGCGATCCGCTCCGGCGACGTGCCGCTGGCCGAGACCCTGCGGATGATCAACGAGCTGCGCGACGACCTGGTCGCCGAACTCGACCAGGATCGGCTTCCGGACGAGCCGGACCGCCGCTGGATCGACGCGTGGCTGATCGCCGCCTATCAGCAGGAGTGGCGGGCCTGAGCGGACCGCGCGCCGACCGGCTCAGCGGCCGGCGAGGGAGCTGATCACGGCACCGGCCAGCAGCAGGGTGTAGCCGACGACGGAGTACCGGGTGATCAGGAGCCGGCGCGCCGGGCCCCAGCCGGTGAAGCCGAGCAGCCAGGCGATCCCCGGCAGCACCAGGATCGCGTGCATCGCGACGGCGTGCAGCGGCTTGAGGAAGCCCGCGGTCGCGTACGCCGTCGCCGGGTCGCCCGACCGGACCAGGGTGACGCCGGTCGCGATCATGATCGCCCCGGTGCCGAACGCGACCAGCAGGGTGACGAAGCCGAACCGCAGCGCCAGCCGCAACTCCGGCGCCAGCTCGGCGGTCTGCCGCAGCGCGGCGCCGGCCAGGATCAGCCCGACGACGATGATCACCAGGCCGCCGCCGGCCAGCGTCATCGACACCGCCGTGTCGAACGGGGTCTCGAAGTTGAAGTGGGACGGCACGCCGCGCTGCGCCTGCAGGGTGATCAACGTGGTCTCGATCACGCAGACCACCGCGAAGGCGGACAGCACGGCGCCGCGCACCGTCGCCGACATCCGGATGAACGAACTCGCCCAGGCGACCGACGCCAGGGTCAGCCCGAAGGACAACCCGAAGGTGGCCGCCTTCCGCAGCGAGGTCGGCCCGTCCCAGGAGGCGCCGGTGACCAGCAGCTCGCCGACGTGGAACAGGCCGCTGCCGAACAGCACCGCGGCGATGACGTACCAGGACCGTTCCAGCGGCCGGGCCGTGGTCCAGATCCGCAGCACCGCGCCGGCCAGGCCGCGGGTGGTGGCGACGAGCGTGTTCATGGTGTCCTCCTCCGACCTCCGCATCGTCGCTCCGGGACCCGGTCCGGCGCGTCCGCCCGGGCGCGGCTCCCGGCTACGCAATCCTGCGTAGCGGCCCTCAACTCCGTCATCTTGGTCACACCCGGACGGTCAGCCGGGCCCGCCGCGGGTCCGGGCGTGGGGAGGTTCGGCAGGACTCGGCATACCCTGATCGGTGTGGATGCTGTGCAGCGCCCGGCGCTCCGGGTCCGTACCACGGAGGCTGCCGACCTCGGGGATCTTGCGGTACGGCTACCGCGGCGCGAAGGCGTCGCATGGGTCAGGGACGGTTCCGGCCTGATCGGCTGTGGCGAGGTGGCTCGCTACAAGGCGAGCTCGTTCGCCGACGCCGAGCGCTGGTGGGCCGAGCTGGTCGACGCCGCGGAGATCGAGTCCGACCTGGACGATCCGCCGTCCGGATCCGGGCTGGTGGCCTTCGGCAGCTTCGTCTTCGATCCCGACAACACCGACTCGCAGTCGATCTTGATCGTCCCCGAGGTGATCTACGGACACCGCGGCGGCCGCAGCTGGATCACCGAGATCTCCGACCCGACCCGGCAGGCCCTGACCCCGCCGCTGACCGGGTCCGCGCCGCCGGCCGCGGAGCCGGACGGGACGCCCGAGCCGCCGCGCACGGTCAGCTACGCCGACGGGGCGCTGAGCGGGCCGCAGTGGGAGGGCGCCGTGGCCGAGGCGGTCCGCCGGATCAACGCGAACGGGCTGGACAAGGTCGTGCTGGCCCGCAACCTACTGGCCGTCGCCGACCGCGACCTGGACCCGCGCTGGCTGGTCCGCCAGTTGTCCGCGACCTACCGGCGCTGTTGGACCTATCTGGTCGACGGGCTGGTCGGCGCGACGCCGGAGATGCTGGTCCGTTCCGAGGCCGGCCTGGTCACCTCGCGGGTGCTGGCCGGGACCATCCGCCGGACCGGCCGCGACGATCATGATCTTGCCCTGGCCGCGGCGCTGTCCGGGTCCAGCAAGGACCTGGAGGAGCACGAGTACGCGGTCCGTTCGGTGGCCGCGGCCCTGGCGCCGTACTGCTCCGGGATGAACGTGCCCGACGCCCCGTACGTGCTGGAGCTGCCCAACGTGCTGCACCTGGCCACCGACGTCACCGCTGCGCTCGATCCGGGCACCACGGCGCTCGGCCTGGCGGCTGCGCTGCACCCGAGTGCCGCCGTGTGCGGGACCCCGACCGATCTGGCCCGGACCACGATCGCCGAGCTGGAGAAGATGGACCGCGGCCGCTACGCCGGGCCGGTCGGCTGGATCGACGCCCGCGGCGACGGCGAGTGGGGGATCGCGCTGCGCTGCGGTCAGATCGACGACACCGACCCGAGCCAGATCCGGCTCTACGCCGGCTGCGGCATCGTCGCCGGCTCCGATCCCGAGGCGGAACTGGCCGAGTCCAACGCCAAGCTGGTGCCGATGCGGGACGCGCTCGCCGGTTGATGATTATGAGCGCCGTCGCTGTGGTGCTGGCCGGCGGCCTTTCGCGGCGGTACGGCAGCGACAAGCTGACCGCGGACGTCGACGGCCAAACCTTGCTGGACCGGGCGATCGGCGGGCTGCACGACGACCGCGAGGTGATCATCGTCGGTCCGGCCCGCGCACTGACCAGCGGGGGCCATGAACCTGGCACCTCGACAAGCTCAGTGCGCGTTGGGCATGAGCCGCCTTGGTCCGACCCCGTGCGTGTCCGGTTCGTACCCGATGATCATCCCGACGGCGGACCGGCGGCCGCGATGATCACCGGACTCCGCGCCGCCCTGGACAGCACGGCGGAGTTGATCTTGGTGCTGCCCGGCGACGCCCCTGGCGCCGGAATCGCGGCCGAGAAGCTGGCGGCCGAGTTGGCCCGCCGGCCGGAGTCGCCCGGCCTGCTCGCGGTCGACCGGTCCGGCCGGGACCAGCCGCTGCAGCTGGCGCTGCGCCGCCCTGCCGCCGAGCACCTGGTCCGGGCGTCCGAGCCGGACGGCGCCCAGGGCCGGTCCGCGCGCCGCCTGGTCGCGACCCTCGACCTGCCCCGCCTCGAACTCGACCGGGCCGCGACCTGGGACATCGACACCGCCCGCCAGCACCGCGCCTGGGTCCTCCGCGACGGCGCTGCCGTCCGGGCCGTGCGGCAGTTGCTGGAAGAGCGAGCACCGACTGCAGTGATCTTGATCGGGGGCGATCGGGACCAGGTGGACGCGCTGGCCGACGCCGTCGAGCTGGCCGGTGACGCCCGGCCGACCGCGGACGCCGCGGACGTCGACGGCTGGTTCACCCGGTCGCTTCACGTACCGCCGCCGCATCGCTCGGCCACCCTCCGGATCGGGGTCGGTCCCGGGCCCGTACCGGACGGCGTCGAGCTCGTCGTGTCCTGACCCCTTGCCTGCCCTTCGACAAGCTCAGGGAACGTTGTGGTCCGGAGCTCGGGGAACGTTGTGGTCCGGAGCTCGGGGAACGCCGCGGAGCCGGCCGCCGACCCATTTACGCAAGGTCTGGCGTGCGTAAATGACGCGGATCTTCCTTACAGGGTTGGGAAAACCGGCGTGGCGACTCCGGGGTGGGTCAAGTGGCGGGTCAGAATCAGGAGTCGTAGACTGACGCCGAGCTAGTGATTGTTTTCACTAACTCAAGACCCCGTAATGCCGTGGTGCCGGCGCGCGCCAGGTAACAACACCAAGCAGGAGCGGAAATGGGTCCCACCCTGTCCGGCGTCGTGCTTGCGGCGCGCCCTGATCGCGCCGCGCTTCCGGCGCACGATACGAGGAGGGCAGGTCAGTGGTGAGTCCTTACCTGGGCATCGTCATGATGCTGGCGATCGCCGCGGCGTTCGTCGGCCTGACGATCCTGACCACCATGATCGTCGGCCCCGGTCGGTACAACCGGGCCAAGTACGACTCGTACGAGTGCGGCATCGAGCCGACCCCGCAGCCGATCGGTGGCGGCCGGTTCCCGGTCAAGTACTACATCACCGCGATGCTGTTCATCGTGTTCGACATCGAGATCGTCTTCCTCTACCCGTGGGCGGTCTCGTTCGATCAGATGGGCACGTTCGCGCTGGTCGAGATGGTCCTGTTCATCGTGACCGTCTTCGTCGCGTACATCTACGTGCTCCGCCGTGGCGGATTGGAGTGGGACTGACATGGGCGTAGAAGAGAAGCTCCCTACCGGGGTGCTGCTGACCACCGTCGAGAACATCTTCGGCTACATGCGCAGTGCGTCGTTCTGGCCGGCCACCTTCGGGCTGGCCTGCTGCGCCATCGAGATGATGACGTACGGCGCGCCGCGGTACGACTCGGGCCGCTGGGGCCAGGAGGTCTTCCGGGCCTCTCCTCGGCAGGCCGACCTGATGATCGTCGCCGGCCGGGTGAGCCAGAAGATGGCCCCGGTACTGCGGCAGATCTACGACCAGATGCACAACCCCAAGTGGGTGCTCGCGATGGGCGTCTGCGCCAGCACCGGCGGCATGTTCAACAACTACGCGATCGTCCAGGGTGTCGATCACGTGGTGCCCGTCGACATCTACCTGCCCGGCTGCCCGCCGCGGCCGGAGATGTTGATCGACGCGATGTTCAAGCTGCGCGACAAGGTGCGTGACCTGCCGGTCGGCCTGAACGCCGACGAGGCGGCCGAGATGGCCGAGCAGCGTGCCCTGATCGACGTCCCGACCCGCGAACTGAAGGGTCTGCTCCGATGAGCGACAAGCCGCGCCGCGCCATGGGCGACGACGAGGGTACGGAGAGCTCGCCGAAGTCCCAGGGGACCGGAGGTACGGCAGCGCCGTCCACCGAGCCGGTGCCGGGCGCCGAGACCGCCGAAGACCCTTCGACGGGCTCAGGGGACGTTGGTGATCTTGAGACCCGTGCCGAGGTGATCGGCGTGCGCCGCGGGATGTTCGGCGCCAGCGGTTCCCCGGACACCTCCGGCTACGGCGGCCTGATCAAGACCGTCGAGTTCCCGGCCGGCACGCAGCCCCCGTACGGCGGCTGGTTCGACGAGGTGTACGACCGGATGACCGAGCTGTTGTCCGATCCGCGCGCGGCGATCAGCCGGGTCGTCGTACACCGCGGTGAGATCACCTTCTACATCGAGCGGGAGCACCTGACCGAGCTGGTCGGGTACCTCCGCGACGACGCGCAGCTGCGGTTCGAGTTCTGCAGCAGCGTGTCCGGCGTGCATTACCCGGCCGACACCGGCCGCGAACTGCACGCGGTGCTGCACCTGCAGTCGATGACCCACAACCGGCGGATCCGGATCGAGGTCACGGCGCCGGACGCCGACCCGCACGTCCCGTCGGTCACGCCGACCTATCCGACCGCGGACTGGCACGAGCGCGAGACGTACGACATGTTCGGCATCGTCTTCGACGGGCACCCGGCGCTGACCCGGATCCTGATGCCGGACGACTGGCCGGGCCACCCGCAACGCAAGGACTATCCGCTCGGCGGCATCGAGGTGGAATACAAGGGCGCCTCCATTCCGCCACCCGATCAGCGGAGGAGCTACAACTGATGTCTGCCACCACCAGCGATCCGTACGGTGCCTTCAGCGACGACGACGCTGACCAGATCTACACCGTCACCGGTCAGGACTGGGACGCGGTCGTCGCCGATCAGGCCGAGCGCGGCGACGAGCGGATCGTCGTCAACATGGGCCCGCAGCACCCGTCCACCCACGGCGTGCTCCGGTTGATCTTGGAGATGGAGGGCGAGTCGGTCACGGAGGCCCGGACCGGCATCGGCTACCTGCACACCGGGATCGAGAAGAACATGGAGTTCCGCACCTGGACCCAGGGCGTGACCTTCTGTACCCGGATGGACTACCTGTCGCCGCTGTCGCAGGAGATGAGCTACTGCCTCGGCGTCGAGCGGCTGCTCGACATCGAAGATCAGATTCCGGAGAAGGCCCAGGTCATCCGGGTGATGATGCTGGAGCTGAACCGGATCTCCTCGCACCTGGTCTGCATCGCCACCGGCGGCATGGAGATCGGCGCGCTGACCGTGATGACGATCGGCTTCCGCGAGCGGGAGAAGGTGCTCGACGCGTTCGAGTTGATCACCGGTCTGCGGATGAACCACGCGTACATCCGGCCCGGCGGCGTCGCGAACGATCTTCCGGACAACGGTCTTGATCATCTGCGCGACCTGGTCAAGTGGCTGAAGAAGCACCTGCCCGAGTACGCGGACTTCTGCAACGAGAACCCGATCTTCAAGGGCCGGCTCGGCGACGTCGGCTACCTGGACCTGGCCGGCTGCATGGCCCTCGGCATCTCCGGGCCGCCGCTGCGCGCCACCGGGTACGACTGGGACCTCCGCAAGAAGCAGCCGTACAGCGGCTACGAGACGTACGACTTCGAGGTGCCCACCTGGGACACCTGCGACTCCTACGGCCGGTTCCGGATCCGGCTCGAGGAGATGTGGCAGAGCGTCAAGATCGTCGAGCAGTGCATCGACCGGCTGGACAAGATGCAGGGCGATCCGGTGATGGTGGCCGACAAGAAGATCGCCTGGCCGGCCCAGCTGGCCGTCGGCAGCGACGGGATGGGCAACTCCAACGAGTACCTGAAGCACATCATGGGTGAGTCGATGGAGGCCCTGATCCACCACTTCAAGCTGGTCACCGAGGGCTTCCGGGTGCCGCCCGGCCAGGCCTACGTGCCGGTGGAGAGCCCGCGCGGCGAGCTCGGCGCGCACGTCGTCTCCGACGGCGGGACCCGCCCGTTCCGGGCCCACTTCCGGGACCCGAGCTTCGTCAACCTGCAGGCCATGCCGGCGATGTGCGAGGGCGGCATGGTGTCCGACGTGATCGTCGCGGTCGCCTCGCTGGACCCCGTCATGGGAGGTGTTGATCGATGAGCGGCGAGAACGGGCATCACCAGATGAAGACCCACTTCGACGAGCCGAGCCTCGACTACAGCGAGACCGGGACCGCGATCGGCGAAGAGACGATCAACGAGCTGCGCCAGATCGCGGCCCGCTACCCGCAGGCCCGGTCCGCGCTGCTGCCGATGCTGCACCTGGTGCAGTCGGTCGACGGCCGGGTCACGCCGGCCGGGATCGAGATCTGCGCCGACATCCTCGGCCTGACCCCGGCCGAGGTCTCCGGCGTCGCGACGTTCTACACCATGTACAAGCGGAAGCCGGTCGGCGAGTACCACGTCGGCGTCTGCACCACGGCGCTCTGCGCGATCATGGGCGGCGACGAGGTGCTGGCCCGGCTCCAAGATCATCTCGAGGTCGGCAACGACGAGACGACCGAGGACGGCAAGATCACGCTCGAGCACATCGAGTGCAACGCCGCCTGCGACTTCGCGCCGGTGATGATGGTCAACTGGGAGTTCATGGACAACATGACCCCGGACTCCGCCGTCGACGTCGTGGACCGGCTCCGGGCCGGCGACGAGGTGCAGTCCACCCGCGGGGCGCGGCTGTGCAGCTGGAAGCAGGGCGAGCGGGTGCTGGCGGGCTTCCCCGACGGCCGGGCCGACGAGGGACCGACCGCGGGACCGCAGTCGCTGCGCGGCCTCGAACTGGCCCGCGCCAACGGCTGGAAGGCTCCCGATCCGGACAACCTGCCGCAGCCCGAGCAAGAGACCGAGGAGGGGAAGGCCTGATGGCCGACACGCTGACGCCCGTCCTGACCGCGAACTGGGGCGACGACCGCGCCTGGAAGCTCAACAACTACGAGCAGAGCGGCGGCTACCGGGCCCTCCGCAAGGCGCTGGAGATGCAGCCCGATGACGTCGTCGCGGCGGTCAAGGACTCCGGCCTGCGGGGTCGCGGCGGCGCCGGCTTCCCGACCGGGATGAAGTGGAGCTTCATCCCCAAGGACAACCCGAACCCGACCTATCTGGTGGTCAACGCCGACGAGTCGGAACCGGGTACCTGCAAGGACATCCCGCTGATGATGGCCAGCCCGCACACGCTGGTCGAGGGCGTGATCATCGCCTCGTACGCGATCAAGGCGAAGTACGCGTTCATCTACGTCCGCGGCGAGGTGCTGCACGTGATCCGCCGGCTGCAGCAGGCGGTCCGCGAAGCGTACTCGGCGGGCTACATCGGCAAGCACGTGCTGGGCACCGACTTCGACCTCGAGGTGATCGTGCACGCGGGCGCGGGCGCGTACATCTGCGGCGAGGAGACCGCCCTGCTGGACTCGCTGGAGGGCCGCCGCGGTCAGCCGCGACTGCGGCCGCCGTTCCCCGCCGTGGCCGGCCTGTACGCCAGCCCGACGGTGATCAACAACGTCGAGTCGATCTCGTCGGTGCCGGGCATCATCGGCAACGGCGCGGACTGGTTCGCCTCGATGGGGACCGAGAAGTCGAAGGGGATGGGGATCTTCTCCCTGTCCGGCCACGTCGCCAACCCGGGCCAGTTCGAGGCACCGCTCGGCATCACCCTGCGCAAGCTGATCGAGCTGGCCGGCGGGATGCGGGAGGGGCACACGCTGAAGTTCTGGACCCCGGGCGGGTCCTCGACTCCGCTGCTGACCGACGAGCATCTTGATCTTGTGCTCGACTTCGACTCGGTGGTCGCCGCCGGATCGATGCTCGGCACCCGGGCCCTGCAGTGCTTCGACGACACCACCTCGGTGGTCCGGACCGTGCTGCGCTGGACCGAGTTCTACAAGCACGAGTCGTGCGGCAAGTGCACCCCGTGCCGGGAGGGCACCTGGTGGCTGGTGCAGATCCTCAAGCGGCTCGAGGAGGGCCGCGGCGAGGAGGGCGACATCGAGAAGTTGCTCGACCTGTGCGAGAACATCCTCGGCCGCTCGTTCTGCGCGCTGGGCGACGGCGCCACGTCGCCGATCTCCTCGGCGATCAAGTACTTCCGGGACGAGTTCGAGGCCGGCATGCACACCCCGGCCTGGGAGCTCTTCCCGTACGAACGCAGCACGATCTTCGTCCGCAAGCCGGCTGAAGCAGGAGCCAGTTGATGACGGTCACGACCGACAAGAAGTCCGCCGAGGTGACTCCGGCGGAGGATCTGATCACCCTCACCATCGACGATGTCGAGGTGTCGGTGCCCAAGGGCACGCTGGTGATCAGGGCTGCCGAGCTGATCGGCGTCGAGGTGCCGCGGTTCTGTGATCATCCGCTGCTCGACCCGGTCGGCGCCTGCCGGCAGTGTCTGGTCGACATCCCGGACGCCGGCAACGGCCGCGGGATGCCGAAGCCGCAGGCGTCCTGCACCCTCGAGGTGATGCCGGGCATGGTGGTCAAGACCCAGGTCACCTCGCCGGTCGCCGAGAAGGCACAGAACGGGAACATGGAGTTCCTGTTGATCAACCACCCGCTGGACTGCCCGATCTGCGACAAGGGCGGCGAGTGCCCGCTGCAGAACCAGGCGATGAGCCACGGGTACGCGGAGTCCCGGTTCACCGACGTGAAGCGGACCTTCCCGAAGCCGATCAACATCTCGGCGCAGGTGCTGCTGGACCGCGAGCGCTGCGTGCTCTGCGCCCGCTGCACCCGGTTCTCCGAGCAGATCGCCGGCGACCCGTTCATCGCGCTGATCGAGCGCGGTGCGCTGCAGCAGGTCGGCATCTACGAGAACGAGCCGTTCGAGTCCTACTTCTCCGGCAACACGATCCAGATCTGCCCGGTCGGTGCGCTGACCAGCGCCGCCTACCGGTTCCGGTCGCGGCCTTTTGATCTTGTCTCGACGCCGTCGGTGGCCGAGCACGACGCGTGCGGCTCGGCGGTGCGCGTTGATCATCGGCGCGGCACCGTGATGCGGCGGATGGCCGGCAACGATCCCGAGGTCAACGAGGAGTGGATCACCGACAAGGACCGGTTCGCCTTCCGGTACGGCCGCGGTGAGGACCGGCTGACGTACCCGCTGGTTCGGGACGGCGACGTCTTGCGTCCGGCCTCCTGGCCCGAGGCGCTGCAGGTCGCGGCGGACGGTTTGCGCAAGGCGGGCGAGTCGGTCGGCGTGCTGACCGGCGGGCGGCTCACCGTCCAGGACGCGTACGGCTACTCGAAGTTCGCCCGGGCCGTCCTCGGTACCAACAACATCGACTTCCGGTCCCGGCCGCACACCGCCGAGGAGGCGGAGTTCCTGGCCCACAAGGTCGCCGGCTCGGCGGCCAAGCCGGGGGCGTCGCCGGTGACGTACGCCGACCTGGAGTCCGCGTCCGGCGTGCTGCTGGTCTCGTTCGAGGCCGAGGAGGAGGCCGGCTCGGTCTTCCTCCGGCTGCGCAAGGCGCATCGCAAGAGCGGCCTGAAGTCGTGGACCCTGGCCCCGTACCTGAGCAACGGCGCCCGCAAGCACGGTGCGACCTTGATCAAGACCGTGCCCGGTGCCGAGGCGGCGACGCTGAACCGGCTGCCGGCCGGCGTCGAGCTGGACGCCGACTCGGTGATCTTGGTCGGCGAGCGGGCCGCGCTGTCCTCCGGAACCCTCACCGCCGTGCTCGAACTGAGCCGGTCCACCGGCGCCCGGATCGCTTGGATCCCGCGCCGGGCCGGTGATCGCGGCGCCGTCGAGGCCGGCTGCCTGCCCAACCTGCTGCCGGGCGGACGTCCAGTCAGCGATGCCGCCGCGCGGGTCGACCTGGCCGGTGCCTGGGGCATCGACGAGGTGCCGGCGCTGGCCGGCCGGGACACCGACGAGATGCTCATGTCGGCGGCCGACTCGGAGCTGGGCGCGCTGGTCGTGGCCGGGGTCGACCCGGGCGACCTGCTCGATCCGCGGTCAGCGCTGGAAGGCCTGGAGCAGGTCGGGTTCGTGGTCAGCATCGAGCAGCGCGCCTCGCAGGTGACCGAGCGTGCCGACGTGGTGCTCCCGGTCGCGCTGAACGAGGAGCGGGCCGGCAGCTTCCTCACCTGGGAGGGCCGCGAGCGGCCCTTCGGCGTGGTGATCAAGCGCGACAACGCGATGACCGACCTGCGCGTGCTCGCCGCCCTGGCCGACCTGCTCGGCAAGGATCTCGGGGTGCGCAGCGCCGCCGAGGCCGACGCCGAACTGGCCGAGCTCGGGCCGTGGGACGGCCACGTGGCCGCGGCTCCGGCGATCGAACCGGTCCGGGCCAGCGTGCCCGGTACGACGACCGTCGTGCTGGCCACCTGGCGGCTGGCGATCGACGCCAGCCGGGCCGTCGACAACGAGCCGGCCCTGCTGGCGACCGGCCGGAAGCCGGTGGCCCGGCTCAGCACGGCCACCGCCGAGGCGGCCGGGATCTCCGACCGGGTTCAGATCGAGACCGACCACGGCTCGCTGGAACTGCCGGTGGAACTGGTCCCGGAGATGGCCGACGGTGTGGTCTGGGTGCCGACCCTGGCCCCGGGTCTCGGCGTCGCCGAACACCTGGCCGCGGCCGCCGGCGATGTGGTCCGGATTGCCGCGGTGGGGTCGGATTCGACAGGATCGCCTTCGGGTGACTCCGACGCAGCCGAGCCCGCAGAGACTGTGTCCACGGACGATGGGCAGGGAGCTTGATCATGACACCGCTCGATCTGACGATCTTCGGCACCGCTCCGTGGTGGGTGGTGCTGCTCAAGGCCGTCTTCGCGTTCGTGGTCCTGCTGGTGATGACGCTGTTCACGATCGTGTACGAGCGCAAGGTCGTCGGCAAGATGCAGCACCGGCACGGCCCGACCATGAACGGCCCGTTCGGCAGCCTGCAGTCGCTCGCCGACGGCATGAAGCTGATGTTCAAGGAAGACCTGACGCCGAAGGCGGCGGACAAGCTGGTCTTCATGCTGGCGCCGTTCGTGATCGCCATCCCGGCGATCACCGCGTTCGCCGTGATCCCGATGGCCGGCCCGGTCCAGGTGCCCGGCACCGACATCGTGACGCCGCTGCAGGTCGCCGATCTTCCGGTGTCGGTGCTGTTCATCGTCGCGGTCGCCGCGGTCGGTGTGTACGGCATCGTGCTGGCCGGTTGGTCCTCCGGCTCGACGTACCCGCTGCTCGGTGGGCTGCGGTCGAGCGCGCAGGTGATCAGCTACGAGGTCGCGATGGGCCTGGCCCTGGTCGCGGTCTTCCTCTACTCGGGCTCGATGTCCACCTCGGAGATCGTCGCCGCGCAGGCGGTGCCGCGGACCGCGGTGATCTTCGGCGCGGAGCTCCCGATGCCGACCTGGTACGCGGTGGTCCTGATCCCGTCCTTCGCGATCTACCTGATCTCGATGGTCGGCGAGACGAACCGGGCGCCGTTCGACCTGCCGGAGGCCGAGGGCGAGCTGGTTGCCGGCTTCGCCACCGAGTACTCCTCGATGCGCTACGCGATGTTCTTCATGGCCGAGTACATGAACATGATCACGGTGTCGGCGCTCGCCACCACGCTGTTCCTGGGTGGTTACCGGGCACCGCTCCCGTTCAACCTCATCGCGCCCGGACCGGACGGGGTCGGCGCGTTCGACCAGGGCTGGTGGGGCCTGCTCTGGTTCTTCCTCAAGGTGTGCGCCTGCCTGTTCCTGTTCGTCTGGCTGCGCGGCACCCTGCCGCGGCTGCGGTACGACCAGTTCATGCACTTCGGCTGGAAGTTCCTGATCCCGATCTCGCTGGCCTGGATCGTCCTGGTCTCGGCCTTCCGGCTGGGCACCCGGGACGGCTGGTTCCCGCCGCAGGTGTTCTGGATCGCGGCCGGCGTCATCCTGGTCGCGCTGGTGGTGGTCCTGTTCATCGGGGACCGCGGCCAGGAGGAAGAGGCGCCGGTGTCGGACGAGCCGTTCGACGCGTTCGCCGGTGGTTATCCGGTGCCGCCGATGGGTGATCAGCGACTGCCCGAGCTGGCCGGCGTGATCACCCAAGACGATGATCATCATCAACCGAGACGGTCGGCCACGCCGACCACTGCATCCGATGGCGGCTCCGCCGCGGGGAGGGTTGAGTCCTGATGGGTCTGCTGGATCCGATCGCGGGCTTCGGTGTCACGTTCCGGACGATGTTCCGGAAGACGTTCACCGAGGAGTACCCGCTGGCGCCGCGGATCACCGCGCCGCGCTTTCACGGCCGGCACCAGCTGAACCGCTGGCCGGACGGACTGGAGAAGTGCGTCGGCTGTGAGCTGTGCGCCTGGGCCTGCCCGGCCGACGCGATCTACGTCGAGGGCGCCTCGAACACCGAGGAGGAACGGTTCTCCCCGGGTGAGCGGTACGGCCGCGTCTACCAGATCAACTACCTGCGCTGCATCCTGTGCGGACTCTGCATCGAGGCGTGCCCGACCCGGGCGCTGACCATGACCAACGAGTTCGAGCTGGCCGACGACAACCGCAAGGCCCTGATCTACGAGAAGCAGGACCTGCTGGCTCCGCTGCTGCCGGGAATGGAGCAGCCGCCGCACGAGCGTCGCCTGGGCGACGACGAGCAGGCGTACTTCCTCGGCCTGCCGGCCACCGGCAAGCCGGACGACCGGGCCGGTGACATCAGCGGCGCCAAGCCGAAGTTGATCAACCAGGGCATCCGCGGCTGGAAGCAGAAGAAGAAGGAAGCCAAGCAGGCCGAGCGCGAGGCCGAGCGGGAGGCGAACCGATGATCACTGTGGTTCCCCTGGTGACGGGGGCCGAGGTGGCCTTCTGGATGCTGGCACCGATCATGGTGCTCGGCGCGCTGGGCCTGGTGCTGGCGAAGCGGCCGGTCCACTCGGCGCTCTGCCTGGCCGTGGTGATGATCTCGCTGGCGATCCAGTACGCGGCGCTGGACGCCCCGTTCCTGTTCGCGGTGCAGATCATCGTCTACACCGGCGCCATCCTGATGCTGTTCCTCTTCGTGCTGATGCTGGTCGGCGTCGACGCCGCGGACTCGCTGGTCGAGACGATCAAGGGCCAGCGCGTGCTGGCCGGGATCGCCGGCCTCGGCTTCGCGATCCTGCTGATCGCCGCCATCGGCAACGCGATCGTCGGCACGCCGATGGGCCTGGAGCAGGCCAACACGACGCACGGCGGCAACGCCCAGGGCCTGGCCGCGCTGATCTTCAACGACTACGTGTTCGCCTTCGAGGCGACCGCCGCGCTGTTGATCACCGCCGCGGTCGGCGCGATGGTACTGGCGCACCGGGAGCGGCTCAAGGAGAAGAAGACGCAGCGCGACCTGGCCGGCGAGCGGATGCGCCGCTACGCCGAGACCGGCGAGCACCCCGGCCCGCTGCCGACCCCGGGCGTCTTCGCCCGGCACAACGCGGTGCACGTGCCGGCCCTGCTGCCGGACGGCTCCGTCGCGGAGAAGTCGGTGTCGCAGACCCTCAAGGCCCGCGGTACGGTGCTCGACGCGCGGGACCTGACCGGGCCGATCACCGAGTCGCTGAAGCAGGTCGCGGGAGACAAGTCCGACATCTACAAGCCGCCGCCGACCCCGGCGATCGAGTCGCTCCCCGAGCTTGCCGAAGGGCAAGGCACGGACGACGCCGCTACCGGCACCGAGGAAGAGGAGGGGAAGTAAATGGACCCGAACCTCTACATCATCCTGTCGGCGCTGCTGTTCACGATCGGCGCCGTCGGCTTCATGGTGCGGCGGAACGCGATCGTGGCGTTCATGTGCGTCGAGTTGATGTTGAACGCGACGAACCTGGCGCTGGTCACGTTCTCCCGCCAGTACGGGGCGCTGGACGGCCAGATCGCCGCCTTCTTCGTGATGGTCGTCGCCGCCGCCGAGGTCGTGGTCGGCCTGGCGATCATCGTGACGATCTTCCGGACCCGACGCTCGGCCTCGGTCGACGACGCCAACCTGCTGAAATTCTGACAAGGGCTAGGACGACATGATCTTGCTCGAAGTGCCAACGCCGGTCCCGGCCGAGGGCGTCTTCGGCCTCGCCTGGCTGCTGATCGCGGTGCCGCTGGTGAGCGCCGCGATCCTGCTGCTGGTCGGCCGGCTCGGCGACGCCTGGGGCCATTTCCTCGGCACGTTGGCGCCGATCTTCTCCTTCGCCCTCGGCCTGACGCTGTTCGTCCAGCTGCTCGGCCGGGAGGAGGCGGAACGGTCCGTCGGCCTGCCGCTGTGGGACTGGATCCCGACCGGTTCGTGGAACATCGGCGTCGGCCTGCAGATCGATCAGCTGTCGATCCTGTTCACGCTGTTGATCACCGGCGTCGGCAGCCTGATCCACATCTACTCGATCGGCTACATGGCGCACGACGAGCGCCGGCGCCGCTTCTTCGCCTTCCTCAACCTGTTCATCGCGGCGATGCTGCTGCTGGTGCTCGCCGACAACTACCTGGTGCTGTTCGTCGGCTGGGAGGGTGTCGGCCTCGCCTCGTACCTGCTGATCGGGTTCTGGCAGCACAAGTCGAGCGCAGCGGTCGCGGCCAAGAAGGCCTTCGTGGTGAACCGGGTCGGTGACCTCGGCATGTCGATCGCGATCATGCTGATGCTGTTCACCTTCGGCTCCTCGGCCTTCGTCGACGTCAACCACGGTGCCGCCTCGCTGACCCCGTGGGTGGCCACCGCGCTCGGCTGCCTGCTGCTGCTCGGCGCCTGCGGCAAGTCGGCCCAGGTTCCGCTGCAGTCCTGGTTGCTGGACGCGATGGAGGGCCCGACCCCGGTGTCGGCGCTGATCCACGCCGCGACCATGGTCACCGCCGGTGTCTACCTGGTGGTCCGGTCGCACGCGATCTTCGCCCAGTCGGAGGCGGCCAGCACGGCCGTCGTGATCGTCGGTACGGTCACGCTGCTGGCCGGGGCCTGGATCGGTTGCGCCAAGGACGACATCAAGAAGGCACTGGCCGGATCGACGATGTCCCAGATCGGCTACATGATGCTGGCCGCGGGCATCGGCCCGGCCGGCTACGCGTTCGCGATCTTCCACCTGATCACGCACGGCTTCTTCAAGGCCAACATGTTCCTCGGCGCCGGTTCCGTGATGCACGGGATGAACGACGACGTGAACATGCGCAACTACGGGGCCCTGGGCCGCGCGATGCCGATCACCTTCGTCACCTTCGCCGCCGGCTACCTGGCGATCATCGGCTTCCCGTTCCTGTCCGGGTTCTACTCCAAGGACCACATCATCGAGGCCGCCTTCGAGCACAACCAGATCATCGGTGTGCTGGCCATGGTGGGCGCCGGCGTGACCGCGTTCTACATGACCCGGCTGATGCTGATGACCTTCCTCGGCAAGAAGCGCTGGGAGAAGGGCGTGCACCCGCACGAGTCGCCGCTGGCGATGACGATCCCGTTGATCATCCTCGGCCTCGGCTCGGTGGTCGGCGGCCTGGCCCTGAACAACTGGATCAACGGCTGGCTCGACCCGGCGGTGGGCGTCTCGCACGGCGACCACCACCCGAGCCTGGTGCACTTCTCGCCGGTCGGACTGATCACGCTCGCCGTGGTCGCCATCGGCGTGGTGATCGCGTTCCTGCTGTTCGGCCCGCGCAAGGACATCCCGAAGGTGGCGCCGGCCTCGCGGTCGCCGTTCACCCTGGCGGCCCGGAACGATCTCTACGGCGACGCCTTCAACGAGGCGGTGTTCATGCGGCCCGGCCAGAAGCTCAGCGAGGGCGTGGCCGCCACCGACCGCGGCGGGGTCGACGGAGTGGTGCACGGGGTGGCCGGGATGATCGGCGGCTTCGGCGCTCGGCTCCGGCTGCTGCAGAACGGTTTCGTCCGGACCTACGCGTTGACCATGACCGCCGGTGCGGCCGTGGTCGGACTGGTCCTCGTGCTCGGTCGGCTGGGCTGAGAGAGGCATAGATGATGTTTCCCTTCCTGACCACGCTCGCGGTGCTGCCGCTGATCGGCGCCGTCGCGCTGATCTTCATCAAGGGCACCGCAGCCAAGCAGGTCGCGCTCGCGGTCTCGGTGCTGACCTTGATCATCGGCATCGTCGTCGCGACCCGGTTCAACCCGGCCGGCGGCATGCAGTTCGTCGAGCAGGTGCCGTGGATCCGGGCGCTGGGCGTGCACTACTCGCTCGGCCTGGACGGCATCGGGCTGACCCTGGTGCTGCTGGTCGCGGTCGTCACCCCGGTGGTGATCCTGGCCGCCTGGAACGACGCCGACCCGATCCCTGGTGCGGACGCGGCCGTGCAGCCGAAGTACGACGCCCGGGTGTTCTTCGCCCTGGTGCTGGTCGTCGAGGGCGTCTCGCTGCTGCTGTTCACGGCGACCGACGTGTTCCTCTTCTACATCTTCTTCGAGATCATCCTGATCCCGATGTACTTCATGATCGGCGGCTTCGGCGGCGCCAAGCGCGCCCAGGCAGCCACCAAGTTCCTGATCTACGGCCTGCTCGGCGGCTTCGTCATGCTGGCCGCGGTGATCGGGCTGTGGGTGGTCTCCGCGCAGAACGGTGCGCCGAGCTACCTGCTGTCCGACCTGCGTAACCTGCCGATCGACGAGAACACGGCGCGGCTGCTCTTCTGCGGCTTCATGTTCGCCTTCGCGATCAAGGCGCCGATGGTCCCGTTCCACACCTGGCTGCCGGACGCGGCCGAGGAGTCGACGCCGGGCGGCGCCACCATGATGGTCGGCGTGATGGACAAGCTGGGCACCTTCGGCATGATCAGGTTCTGCCTGGAGCTGTTCCCGGAGGCGAGCCGCTGGGCCACCCCGGTGGTGCTGGTGCTGGCCGTGCTGTCGATCGTGTACGGCGCGGTGATGGCCGTGGTGTCGAAGAACCTGATGCGGTTCATCTCGTACACCTCGATCAGCCACTTCGGCTTCATCGTGCTCGGCATCTTCGCGTTCACCACCCAGAGCATGGTCGGCTCGACCCTCTACATGCTGAACCACGGGCTGAGCACGGCGGCGCTGTTCCTGGTCGCCGGCTACTTGATCAAGCGCCGCGGGTCGGCGCAGATCGCGGACTTCGGCGGCGTGCAGAAGGTGGCGCCGGTGCTGGCCGCGCTGTTCCTGTTCGGCTCGCTGGCGACGGTGTCGCTGCCGGGGCTGTCCAGCTTCATCTCCGAGTTCATGGTGCTGGCCGGCACCTTCGGCCGGCATCCGGTGTTCGCGATCATCGCGACGCTCGGCATCGTGCTGGCCGCGGTCTACATGCTGCTGGCGTACCAGCGGACGATGACCGGCCCGATCTCCGACGAGGTGTCCGAGAAGATGTCCGACATCGGGATCCGGGAGCGTCTCGCCCTGGCCCCGGTGGTGTTGTTGATCTTGGCGATCGGGTTCTTCCCGAAGCCGCTGCTGGACGCCATCGAGCCGGCGGTGGCGGCCACCATGAGCCAGGCCGGAATGACTGATCCGAAACCGATGATCAGCGCGGAGGGAGAACGGTGATGATCGCCATCCTGCAGATCGATCCGCCGGCGATCGACTACGGGCTGATCATGCCCCTGCTGCTGGTCTTCGTCGGCGGCTGCATCGGCGTCCTGGTGGAGGCCCTGGTGCCGCGGGCGTACCGGCTGTCGGCGCAGCTGATCGTCAGCTTCGCGCTGATCGCCGCCGCGCTGTTCATGACGCTGCGCAACGTCGGCGTGATCGGCGCCGGCATCACGGCCGGCACCTCGGTCGTGGTCGACGGCCCGGTCTACTTCATCTGGGGCCTGCTGTTGATCTTCGGCGCGGTCTCGTTCCTCACCTTCGCCGAGCGCAAGGTGGAGAACGGTGCCAGCGTGTTCGCCGCCCAGGCCGCGACGGTGCCCGGCACCGTGGCCGAGCGGGAGGCGATCGAGGCCAAGGTGGAGCACACCGAGGTCTTCCCGCTGGCCCTGTTCGCGCTGACCGGCATGATGCTGTTCCCGGCGTCGAACGACCTGATCACCATGTTCATCGCGCTGGAGATCCTGTCGCTGCCGCTCTACCTGCTCTGTGGCCTGGCCCGTCGGCGCCGGCTGCTCAGCCAGGAAGCGGCGCTGAAGTACTTCCTGCTCGGCGCCCTGTCCTCGGCCTTCTTCATCTACGGCGTCGCGATGCTGTACGGCTACGCGGGCTCGTTCGAGCTGGCCGCGATCGACGCGGCGCTGCGGTCCAGCCAGCAGGGCCCGGGGCTGCTGCTGGCCGGCATGGGGCTGCTCGGGGTCGGCCTGCTGTTCAAGTTCGGCGCGGTCCCGTTCCACTCCTGGACCCCCGACGTGTACGCCGGCGCACCGACCCCGGTCACCGGGTTCATGGCCGTCTGCACCAAGATCGCCGCCATCGGCGCCCTGCTCCGGGTCTTCTACGTCGCGCTCGGCGCGGACCGCTGGGACTGGCAGCCGCTGATGACCGTGATCGCGATCGCCACGATGGCCGTCGGCGCGATCCTCGCCATCGCCCAGACCGACATCAAGCGGATGCTGGCGTACTCCTCGATCGCGCACGCCGGCTTCCTGATGACCGCGTTCGTCGGCGCCTTCCAGGGCACCACGGGCGCCGGCGGCGGGCTGACCAGCGTCTCGTCGGTGATGTTCTACCTGGTCGCGTACGGTGCGGCGACGATCGGCGCGTTCGCCGTCGTCACCATGGTCCGCAACGCGGGCGGTGAGTCGACCGGGCTGGCCAGCTGGGCCGGCCTGGGCAAGCGGTCCCCGCTGACGGCGATCGTGTTCTCGATCTTCCTGCTCAGCTTCGCCGGGATCCCGCTGACCGGCGGCTTCATCGGCAAGTGGACGGTGTTCGCGGCGGCCTGGTCCGGCGGCGCGCACTGGCTGGTCGTCGCGGCCGTCGTGCTCAGCGTCATCGCCGCGTTCTTCTACGTCCGGGTGATCGTGCTGATGTTCTTCGCCGAGCCGGGCGAGGGCGCTCCGAGTGTGATCCGGCCGGGCTGGACGACACTGGTCGCGGTCGGCATCGGCGTGGTCGCTACTGTGGCTTTGGGAATCTTCCCCGGCCCGGTTCTGGACATCGCCCAGACCGCCGGCGAGTTCCTGCGCTACTCGGGTTAGCCCGCACCCCGTTCCAGGAGGAGGACCGTGACAGCAGAGCCGAGTGCCGACTTTGCGACCGCGGTCGAAGATCGGCTGACCGAGATCGAGGCGTCGCTGCTGCGTGCCGCCGAGGCCGACACCGCTTTGGTCACCGAGGCCGCGCAGCACGTGATCGCGGCCGGCGGCAAGCGGTTCCGGCCGATGCTCGTCGTGCTGGCGTCGTCGTTCGGGCCGCGGCACGATCCGGAAGCCGTCGTGAAGGCGGCCAGCGTGGTCGAGCTGACCCACGTCGCGAGCCTCTACCACGACGACGTCATGGACGAGGCCGTGCTGCGGCGGGGCTCGCCCAGCGCCAACGACCGGTGGGGCAACACGGTCGCGATCCTGGTCGGCGACTACCTGTTCGCCCGGGCCTCCGACCTGGTGGCCGAGCTGGGTCCCGAGTACGTCAGCCTGCAGGCCCAGACCTTCGCCCGGCTGGTGCAGGGCCAGATCGCCGAGACGGTCGGCCCGTCCGACGGCGACGATCCGCTGCAGCACTACCTGGACGTGCTGGCCGGCAAGACCGGCGCCCTGATCGCCACCTCGGCGCTGTTCGGCGCGATGGTCGCCGACGCGGACCCGGACGTCCAGCGGCGGCTGGCCCGGTTCGGCGAGGAGATCGGCCTGGTCTTCCAGCTCAGCGACGACATCATCGACATCACCAGCGACGACACCGGCAAGACGCCCGGCACCGACCTGCGCGAAGGCATCCCGACCCTGCCGACCCTGCTGCTGCGCGGGTACGACGCACCGGCCGATCGTGATCTTCGGAGCCGGCTGGACGGCGACCTGCACGACGACGCCGCGCTGGCCGCGGTGCTGGCGGAGCTGCGGACCCACCCGGTGATCGACGAGGCCCGGGCCCAGGTCGGCAAGCGCGCCGAAGCCGCCCGGGCCCTGCTCGATCCCCTCCCGACCGGCCCCGCCAAGGACGCCCTGGTCGAGCTCTGCGACACCGTCGTCACCCGAACCGCCTGACTCACGTTCCCCGGTCAGCGCACCTTCGCGAGGCCGTGGTCGATCAGGCTGCGGCCGGTGTCGGCGAGGGTCTCGCGCACCGGCCGGGCGCTCCAGCCGAGTTCGTCGCGGGCCTTGTCCGAGCTGACCCGTTCCGGGCTGCCGACGAAGTTCAGGGCCAGCCGGACCTCGGGGTCGAACCGGCCGGCCAGCCAGAGCATCCAGTACGGCATCCGCCGCCGGGGGACCCGAAAACCGAGCGGCCCGAACTCGTCCGCAAGGACCTCTGCCATGTCCGCCAGCCACAGGTTGGCGCCGGCGCAGATGTAGCGCTGTCCGGCAGCGCCCGGCGTCTCCATCGCCAGCCGGTGGGCGATCGCGACGTCGCGGACGTCGACGGTGGCGAACCCGAGAGCGGGTACGGCAGGCACCTCCCGGTTCAGCAGCCGGCGGACCAGTGTCAACGAGGTCCCGGCAGCGGCGTGGTGCAGCGGACCGAGCACCAGCCCCGGATTGATCGCGACCACCTCGAGCTCGGGATGATCATCGGCGAACCGCCAGGCGGCCTGCTCGGCCAGCGTCTTGCTCTTCGCGTACGCCGCGGAATGATCAAGATCGCTCCAGTCGGCCTCGGTCCGGGTGCGGACCTCCTCGCGCGGCCGGCCGGACGAGACCGCGGCGATCGACGATGTCATCACCACCCGTCGGGCGCCGGCGCGGCTGGCGGCCCCCAGCACCCGGAGCGTTCCGTCGACCGCCGGCCTGATCAGCTCCGCCTCGTCCCGCGGAGCCGTCGTCGGGAACGGTGAGGCGACGTGCAGCACGTGCTCGATGCCGGCCACGGCGGCATCCCAGCCGGCGTCGTCGGTCAGATCGGCTTCCACCAACTCGAGCCGGCCGTCATGGTCCGAGCCCAGCCGCTCCAGGTGCGCGACCCGCGACGGGTCCCGCAGCGAGCGGACGGTGGCGCGCACCCGATGTCCGCTGCGCAACGCATCTTCGATGACGTGACCGGCGATGAAGCCGGTCCCGCCCGTCACCAGCACGCTGGCCATGGAGCCTCCGGTTCGTGGTTCCAACTAAGCAGTGTTCAGATACTGAGCATCGTATAGATTGCCGTCATGCCGGTCAATGCTCAACCAGTTCCGGAGCAGTCGAACGGGGGAGGCCGCGCCGGTCGGCGCGACACCTATCACCACGGGTCGCTCCGATCCGAACTGATCGACGCGTGCGCCCGACTGGTCGAAACCGAGGGAGTCGGCGCCGTCAGTCTGCGCCGGGTCGCCCGGGAGGCCGGGGTCAGTCCAGGAGCGCCGTACCACCACTTCCCGGACCGGGCCGCCCTCCTGTCGGCGATCTGTGCGCAGGGCTTCGAGCTGCTCGCCGACCGGCTGACGGCCGCCACCAGCGATGCCGGGGAACCGCCCGATGCCGTCGCCCGGGCGGTCGCCGCCTACGTCGCGTTCGCCCGGGAACGACCCGGCCACTTCCAGCTGATGTTCCGTCCGGAGCTCTCCGAACCCGAGAAGCATCCGGCCGTTCGCGAGGCGGGCGACACGGCGCTGGCCGTACTCACCGATCTGGTCGACCAACTCGGTGTCGCCGATCCCCGCGCGCTCGCGATGGCGCTCTGGGCACTCAGTCACGGTCTCGCCGCCCTGTGCATCGACGGCCAACTCGCGCATCTCGCCGCGTCCTGGCAGGCCGACCCCGACGACCTGCTCGAACGGTCGGTCGGGCAGGCCCAGCCCTGGATCGCGGCCCTGTCCGGCTAGTCACCCGCCAAGGGTGCGAGGTCTCTCGGCCCGACAGCGACTCGTCGGTTCGCCTGACGCACCGCCCTGGACCGCCGGCCCGGTAGGGTCGCGATCGCGTCCCCGGGGGTCGGCGCAGCATCGGGAGCGAACCGGGAGAACCGAATGAATGCAGGCGATGCGGGAGCGGCACCGACGACTCGACGGACGGTGCGGGACCTGCTGATGAATCCGCGGTACGGAGTGCACCGGTTCGTCGCACTCTGTCTGGTCGTCGCGCTGATCGCCGGGATCATCTGGGCCGTGATCGCGAACCGCCAGGCCGCGATCGAGCGCCTGCCCGGCGTCGCCCGCGCCAACGGCACCACGCACGAGATCGAACTCGCGTCGGGGGCCACGGCGGACGAGGTCCTCGCGGTGCTGCAGGCGGCGCGCGACCGGGACGAGGGCTGGATCCTGGTGCTGGGATCCGCCCGCCTGGCGAGCCGCGCCAACGTCGGCGACCAGGCCACCGACGACGTGGCCGCGGTCAACCTGCTGCGCCGGCTGGGCGTCGTCCGGCTGACCGCTCCGGCCGTGATCACCGTCGACCCGTACGGCTCGTCCGCGGAGGCCGCCCTCGCCTCCTCGGCCCCGACGGTCCCGTTCGCCGCGGGCCTGGTCCGCGACCTCTCCGCCGGTTCACCGCTGGCCGCCGACCGGGTGATCATCTCCGGCGCCTCCGACGACGCGACCGTGACCCTGCAACGCGCCGCCTTCGCCCGCCCGGCCGAGACCGCCGCCATCCTCACCGACCTGGAACGCGTGGGCCTCATCCGCCGGGTCATGCTGGGCGACCTCGTCCAGGTGCAGTTGTCCGCCAGCGGCCCGACCCGCGCCGACCGCGCCTGCGCCCAGGCCCGGGAACGACTCGGTGATCGCCAAGCCGTGGAACTGACGGTGCGCTACTACGACCCCGCCGAGGGCAAGGACGAGAACGACTACGCCGTGACCCGCCCCTGCTGAACCCGCGCCCCGCCCTGGCCTGCCGCCCCGAACGGCGCGGCATTGTCGACAACCCGACGGCACGCGCGCCCGATCACGTGGGTTTGTCGACAACCGAACCACTTCCGCGCGCTGTCCACAGGCGGGAAAGGGTGCTCGGGGTTGTCCACAGAATTCGCCGCGGGGGTAGCGGGGCGGGGGAAAGGGCGTGATCGTGCTGGAGTGGAACTCCCCAGATTGCTGACCGTACGGAGTGCGAGACGGCACGGGCTGAGCGAGCGCCAGCTCTCCGGTCCGCGGTTTCGTCGATTGCTGCGCGGGGTCTACCTGAACGCGCCCGACGAGCCGACGTTGACCGAGCAGGCGGCTGCCGCGTTGCTGGTCATGCCCGCGGACGCGGTGATCATCGGCGTGACCGCGCTCTGGCTCCACGGGGTCGAGGTCGGCTCCGCGCAGCCGGTACGGGTGGCCACGGCCACCACCAGCCACACCACTCATGCGGGGATCCGACTCTCCCGGCTCGGGCGGTTGCCGGCGGCCCGCCGCCGGCTCGCCCTGCCGGTGGACGCCTGGCTGGCCGCCTGCGCCGAACTCGACCTGGTCGAGGCGACGGTCGCCGCCGACTGGCTGATCCGGCTCGGCGCGGTGACCGTCGACGCGTTACGCAGCAGAGCTGCCGGCGCGACGGGACCGGGCGGCAGGCTCGCCCGACGCGCGGCGGGACTGGCGCGCAGCGGCGCAGAATCGCCGCAGGAAACGCGGCTCCGGCTGCTCCTGGTGCTCGCGGGCCTGCCCGAGCCGACGTGCAATTCCATGATCGGCACGAAGACGGCACCGATCGGAAGGTTCGACCTGGTGCTGGACGAGTACCTGACCCTCATCGAGTACGACGGTGATCATCACCGCACCGACCCGATGCAGTGGAGCCGCGACATCGCGCGCCACGAGGCCGCGATCAAGGCCGGGTACGCCGTCATCCGGGTCACCAACGGCCGGCTGCAGCAACCCAGCGAGCTCGCCGCGACCGTCGACGAACAGCTCCGGGCCCGCGGCTACCGTGGCCGCGCCCCATCCTTCAACGCCACCTGGCGGAACCTCTTCGAACACCGCTGACTCCACTCCCGGAAACGGTGCGGTTGTCGACATTCCCACGCAGAATCGGCCGAGGCGCGTGGGGTTGTCGACATTCCGCCCGCTAGGCGCGTTCGACCAGGTGGGCGTGCAGGAAGTCTCGGTCGGGCTGGGACCAGGCGGACAGGACGTCGTCGGCTCGGGTGGCCAGGGCGACGGCGGCGGGTTCCGGGCTGGCGGCGAGGCGGGTGCGCAGGTCGGGCAGGGCGGCGAGTCGGTCGGCGATCCAGGCCAGTTCGTCGGGGCCGGTCGAGCCCTCGCCGAGTCGGTGGTGCAGCATCCGCGGGTCGGCGGCCGGGCCGGCGCTGAAGTACGACTTCGAGCGGAAGTACAGCCGGTGCAGGGTGAGCAGGTCCTCGATGTCGCTCGGCCGGGCGGCCGGGCCGAGCAGGCTGGGGCCGAGGCCGGCGGTGAAGTCGTCCAGGGAGAGCTCGGGGTCGGCGAGGAAGGCGCGGACGGCGTGCCGGTTCACGGCGACCAGCGGATCCTCGTACGGGTTGTCGTGCCGGGACAGGTGCTCGAAGCCGAACGGGCGCAGCGGCCGGCCGATCAGGTGCGGCTCGCGCATGTCGGCCTGCGGCGGCCGGTAGGTGAAGAACTCGAACGGCGGGAAGTAGCAGGAGATGCCCTGAGCGCTGACCAGCCGGCAGGACCGGCGGACCTGTTCCGGGTCGCCGACCATGATCGAATAGTCGGCGTAGTAGCTGTAGCTGGCCCGGTCGATCAGGCCGGGTTCGAGGTCGGCGCTGTGTGAGGTGAAGACCAGTTGCCAGCGCGGGTCGTACGGATGTGCCTGGCCGCGGTCGGACCGGAAGTAGTGCGGGTAGATGATCAGCTCGCCGTCCGGATGATCACTCCAGTAGTCCTCGGAGAGCTCCTTGATCAGGTCGTACTCGAGGCTGAAGTAGTCGCCGGTTCCATTGCCCAGCTTGAGATCGGAGGACTCGATCAGGATGCCATCGGCCTGCGGGTAGAAGTCCCGGTAGAGCTCCCGCACGTAGTCCAGCACCAGCCGCCGGGACTCCGACAGGGCCGGGTTGAGGGCGTACCCCCAGCAGTGGATGCCCTGCGACTCGAGGTAGTTGCCGTCCGCGCCGATCGCCCGCAGTCGTGGCTGTTCCAGCGGGAACTGGTTGATCCCGTCGTAGTCGTACGGGACGAAGCCGAGCAGCGTCTTGATCCCGAGCGTGTGCCCGTAGTCGATCAGGTCGCCGAGGAAGTCCTGCTCGATGTTGCGATGCTCCCGGTTGTACTGCCAGGTGATCGGAAACAGCCGGGAGCGGAACGCACCGCCGGTCCAGAGCACGATCCGGGTCGCGCCGTCGGCGGCGTAACTGCGATAGATCGACTGCCAGGCGTCCAGTCCGAGGGTCGGCATCCGGCCGAAGGTCAGGTAGTACGCGAGATCGGTCATGACCACCTCCGATGCGCCACGCTAGCGAGCCCGGACCGGGGGCCGACCCGCTGCCTGCAACTCCCGTTAGACCAGTCGCCCATCGAGTTGCCGGAAGTACCTGGCGTCGTGACACCAGCGCGACGGTAAATCCCACCACGGCCGAGTCGGCGCGTGGTCTAGCGGTGATGACCGCGGTGTCTGGACGCGGGTCGGTCGGCGGAGGACCGTCGGATTGACCCGTGTTGGAGGTGGATCATGATCAACGACGAAATCGGCCGGCGCCGGTTGCTGCAACTCGGCGGCCTGGCCCTCGGTTCCGCGGCGATGTCCGCGTGCGGTGCTCCGGCCAGGGATCCCGGCGGCGCGATCGCCTTCCAGGGTTGGGATTACGAGCCGCAGGCGGTGGAGGACAACCTGGCCCGGTTCAAGGAACAGTCCGGCATCGAGGTCGGCTTCACCTCGATCACCGGCTCGCAGTACGTGCAGAAGACGGTGGCCGAGTTCACCGCCGGTTCGGAGCCGGACGCGCTCTACGTGTACGACGACTCGATGGCCGGCTGGGCGGACGCCGGCTACCTGCAGCCGATCGACGGGCTGCCCGGCGTGGACGAGGTGTACCAGGCGATCTTCCCCGGCAACGCCGACGCGATGACCCACGACGGCAAGCGCTACTGCCTGCCGTACTACACCGACTGTTCGGCCCTGCTCTACAACGCCGAGCTGCTCGAGAAGGCCGGCCTGTCCGGGCCGCCGAAGTCGCTGGAGGAGTTGACCGACCAGGCGATCACGCTCCGGGAGCGCGGCATCCTCAAGTATTCGATCGGCTTCGCCGCGCAGCTGAGCGACTCCTACTGGGGCTGGTTCTGGGCGCTGCTGTACGGCAGTGGCGGGACCATGTTCGATGATCAACTCCAGCCGATCATGGACAGCAGCGACCCGGTGCCGAAGGGGTTGCTGAGCTGGCTGGACGACGCGGTCCGGGTCTCCAAGATCATCGATCCGGCGTCGGTGCAGATGGGGCCGACGCCGGTGGACGAGGCGCTGTCGTCCGGCCAGTACGCCTTCACCTTCGCCTCGCGCTACGGCGCCCGGGCGTACAACGATCCGAAGAAGTCCAAGATCGCCGGCAAGATGAAGATGGCGCTGATCCCGGGCCTCGGCGGGCCGGGGCAGGGCAGCGTCCTGACCACCAGGATGTACGGGCTCAGCGCGAACACCGAACGCCGCGACGACGCGATCAAGCTGCTCACCTATCTCGGCGGCTTCGACGGCGAGGGGAAGCCGTACACGGCGAAGTTCTGGTTCCTCAACTACGGACTCGGCTTCGCCTTCGAGGAGCTGGCCAAGGACCCGGAGGTGATCGCCGAGCTGAAACGGTGGGGCGATCCGGACGTCTATGCCGAGCTGTCCGCAACCGCGAAGTCCCGGTCGGTGGTTGCCAAGCCGTGGTACTCGGAGTTCGAAACCGAACTGCAGAAGGGGATCCAGCGGATCCTCACCGTCCAGGACGACCCGGCGTCGGTGGTGGCAGCACTCGCCACGTCGGCCCGCGACCTGGAGAAGAAGTACGCGTGACCGCTCCCACCGCCCAGCGCGACCCGACCCGGCGCGAGCCACCTCCGCCCGGGCGCGCCGACGCCGACCCGCCCCGCCGCGGGCTCGGCGACACCGCCCGGGCCTGGCTGCTGAACGCGCCGGCCCTGGCCGTGATCGCCCTGATCATCGGGTTCCCGATCGGCTACTCGTTCTGGCTCAGCCTGCAGCGGAACAACCTCAAGCAGCCGGCCAAGCGTGGCTTCATCGGTGCCGACAACTACCTGTCGCTGATCACCGACCAGACCTTCCTCAACTCGCTCGGCATCACGTCGCTGTTCACCGTGGTCGTGGTGGTGATCACGACCGTGCTGTCGTTGATCTTGGCCCTGGTGCTCAACGAGACGTTCCTCGGCCGCGGCGTGCTGCGCAGCCTGATCCTGCTGCCGTGGGCGATCCCGGGCGTGGTCGGCGGCCTGATGTGGCGGTGGATCTTCGACGCGAAGGTCGGAGCGCTGAACGGGCTGCTGGTCGGCCTCGGCGTGATCGACGAGTACCAGCCGTTCCTGGCCACCTCGACCTCGGCCTTCCTGGTCATCGTGGCGGCCGAGGTCTGGGGGATGCTGCCGTTCGCGTCGATGATCCTGCTGGCCGGGCTGACGGCGATCCCGTCCGAGATGTACGACGCCGCCCGGGTGGACCGGGCCGGCGCGCTGCAGCGGTTCTGGCAGGTCACGCTGCCGTGGCTGCTGCATCCGCTGCTGATGGTGTTGATCTTGCAGACGATGGGCGCGTTCCGGGCGTTCGACATCGTCTATCTGCTCACCGGCGGCGGCCCGGGCGAGTCGACGAACGTGATCTCGTTGCAGGCGATCCGGACGTCGCTGTCGTACACGGACCTCGGGCTGGGCAGCGCCTACGCGTACGTGATCATGGGGATCACCCTGGTGATCTCGATCGTCTACGTGGTGGTCCTGCACAAGCGGGGGAGCTTCGAGGTATGAGCGAACTCGTCGAAGCGCCGGTCCCGCTGCGCTACCGGATCCCCTGGCGGAAGATCGTCGTCTACCTGCTGGCGATCATGTTCGCGATCTTCTTCGTGGCGCCGTTCTACTGGATCGTCGCGACCAGCTTCATGCAGGAGGCGGACGCGGTGTCGGTGCCGCCGCAGTGGATCCCGCTGCGGCCCACGTTGGACAACTACCTGCGCTTCCTCAACCCGGACCAGGCGGAGTTCGCGTCCCGGGCCGCGCAGAACCTGCCCCGGGCGATGGCGAACAGTGCGATCGTGGCCACCCTGACCGCCCTCTGCAACCTGCTGCTGGGCGTGCTCGCCGCGTACACCTTCGCACGGATCCCGTTCCGCGGCAGTCGGGCGTTGCTGATGGTCTACCTGGCGACCCGGATGGTGCCGGGCGTGACGATCATCGTGCCGTTCTATCTGCTGATGCGGGCGCTGCAGCTGCTCGACACGTACCAGGCGTTGATCTTGTCCTACACGACGTTCGCGCTGCCGTTCACGATCTGGATCCTGAAGGACTACTTCCGCACCATCCCGCGCGAACTGGAGGACGCGGCCCGGGTCGACCGGTGCACCTGGCCGCAGATGATGCGTACGGTCTTCCTGCCGATCGCCGCACCGGGGCTGGTCACGGTGACGATCTTCTCCTTCCTGTCGGCCTGGAACGAGTTCATGTTCGCGCTCTTCCTGACCAGCTCGATCGAGACCCAGACGATGCCGATCGTGGTCGCCAACTTCGCCACCGACATCAACGTCCAATACACGGTGATGGCCGCCGCCGGCGTGCTCGCCGTGATCCCGCCGCTGGTGATCGTCATGGTCTTCCAGCGGCTCATCGTCCGCGGCCTGGCCGCGGGCTCGGTCAAGGGGTAAGGAGAGCGATGGCCGAGGTCAGGCTTGATCATCTACGCAAGGAGTTCGCCGGCAACGTGGCCGTCGAGGACCTGAACCTGATCATCGAGGACCGGGAGTTCCTCACCCTGGTCGGCCCGTCCGGCTGCGGCAAGACAACGACGCTGCGGATGGTCTGCGGGCTGGAGAAGTCCACCTCGGGCAGCATCCGGTTCGACGACGTACCGGTCGGGCATCTGCCGGCGAACCGCCGGGACGTGGCGATGGTGTTCCAGAGCTACGCGCTCTATCCGCACAAGACGGTCGCGCAGAACCTCGGCTTCGCGCTGAAGATGATGCGGGTGCCGAAGCTGGAGATCACCCGCCGGGTGGCCCAGGTGGCGGAGTCGCTCGGCATCGCCAACCTGTTGGAACGACGACCGAAGCAGCTGTCCGGCGGCCAGCGGCAGCGGGTCGCGCTGGGCCGGGCGATCATCCGCGACGCCGGCGCCTATCTGCTCGACGAACCGCTGTCGAACCTCGACGCCCAGCTCCGGGCCGGGATGCGGGCCGAACTGAAACGGCTGCACGCCGACCTGCGGCGGACCTTCATCTACGTCACCCATGATCAGGTCGAGGCGATGACGATGTCGGACCGGATCGCCGTGATGAAGGACGGGGTGCTGCAGCAGTGCGCCTCGCCGACCGAGGTCTACGAGCGGCCGGCCACCATGTTCGTCGCCGCCTTCATGGGCTCGCCCGCGATGAACTTCCTGACCGGCGAACTCCGCTCGGTCGGCGGCGAACGCCGCTTCGTCAACGCCGCCGTCGAACGTCCGGTGCCGGCCGGCAGCGCCGATCCGGTCGGCCGCGAGGTCGTCCTCGGCGTCCGGCCGGAACACGTCCGGGTCTCCGACGTACCCTCCGACTCCTCGGTCCCGGCCCGCCTCTTCGTCGCCGAACCGCTCGGCTCCGAGGTTCTGCTCACCCTCGAGCTGGGCGGCGAGTTGATCAAGGCCAAGGTCCCGGCCCCGTTCGACGCGAAGCCCGACACGCCCCTCCACCTCACCCTCGCCGCCGACCGCCTGCACCTCTTCGACCCCGCCGCCGACGGCCGCTCCCTCGCCGCGCCCTGAGGCCCGATCGACGTTCCCTGAGCCTGTCGAAGGGCCGAGCCAGATCGTGCCTGCCCTTCGACAAGCTCAGGGAGCGTTGTGGCTTGGCCCTTCGACAAGCTCAGGGCACGAAGGGCGCGTAGCATCGAACGCATGGCGACGCGGCCGGGTGCGCGGCGGCCGGGCGTGATCATCGCGGTGGCGGCCGGAGTCGCGGTGTGCGCCCTGATCGCGGCGATCGCCACCTTCGGTCTGCCGGGGCAGCTGCCGCCCGGGTGCGCGTCGATCTACATCCTCGTCGACCCGGACGCGGTCGGCGAGCCGACTCCCGAGGCGGCCCTCGACCGCTGGCTCGAGACCGGTGCGTCACCGCGGGTCCCGCGCGAAGGTTGGTCGAGGACGATGGAGAACGGCCTGCTCTACCTGGTCAACGGCCCGCACCGGGTCGAAGTCCTCGACCTCAGGTCCGGCGGCTGGACGGTCACCGCCGCGAATTGTTCCGGCACGTGATCATTTCCGGCGATGGTCCCCTCGGCGACAACGGCGCCTACGATCGAACCATGGCAATGCGGCCAGGTGCGCGGAGGCCGGGCGTGATCATCGCGATCGGGGTCGTGGCGTGTGCGTTGCTCGCCGCGATCGGGTGCGGCCGTGGCCTCCCGGAGACGGTGCCTTCGGGGTGCGCAGTGATCGCGATCGACCTGGCGGCGGGCGCCGTGGGTGAGCCGACTCCCGAGGCCGCCCTCGAACTCTGGCTCGCGACCGGCGCCTCGCCGCTCGCTCCGCGTACCGGCTGGACCACGGCTCGGGAGAACGGCCTGCTCTACAAGGTCAACGGCCCGCACCGGGTCGAGATCTCCGACCTCAGCCGCGGCGGCGGGTCGGGTTGGATGGTGACCGGCTCCAACTGCGCCTAATCCTCTTCGCCGCGGATGAACTCCTCGACAAGATCACGGGCGGTGGAGTCGTCGTACTGCGTCGGCGGGGTCTTCATGAAGTACGCGCTCGCGCTGTCGATCGGGCCGCCGAGGCCGCGGTCCTTCGCGATCTTGCAAGCCCGGATGGCGTCGATCACGATGCCGGCGGAGTTGGGGGAGTCCCACACCTCGAGCTTGTACTCGAGCTGGACGGGTACGTCGCCGAAGCCGCGGCCCTCCAGCCGGACCAGAGCGTGCTTGCGGTCGGCCAGGAACGGTACGTAGTCGCTGGGCCCGATGTGCACGTCGGCGTCGGCCATCTCGCGCGGGATCTGCGAGGTGACGGCGCGGGTCTTGCTGATCTTCTTCGAGTCGAGCCGGGACCGCTCCAGCATGTTCTGGAAGTCCATGTTGCCGCCGAAGTTCAGCTGGTACGTGTGATCGAGCGTGACGCCGCGATCCTCGAAGAGCTTGGCCAGCACCCGGTGCGTGATCGTCGCGCCGACCTGGCTCTTGATGTCGTCGCCGACGATCGGCAGGCCCGCCTCGCGGAACCGCTCGGCCCACTCCGGATCGGACGCGATGAACACCGGCAGCGCGTTGACGAAGCCGACGCCGGCCTCGATCGCGCACCGGGCGTAGAACTTGTCGGCTTCCTCCGAGCCCACCGGCAGGTAGGAGACCAGCACGTCGGCCCGGGCCTGGCGCAACGCGGCCACCACGTCGACCTCCGTGGCAGAGGACTCGGTGATCGTTTCGCGGTAGTAGGCGCCGAGCCCGTCCAGGGTCGGTCCGCGCAGCACCTCGATGCCGGTCGGCGGCACGTCGCTGATCTTGATGGTGTTGTTCTCGCTGGCGTGGATCGCGTCGGCAAGATCAACTCCGACCTTCTTCGCGTCCACGTCGAACGCGGCCACGAACTCCAGATCCCCGATATGGTACGGACCGAACCGTACGTGCATGAGGCCCGGGATGGCCTTGCCCTCGGGGGCGTGGCGGTAGTAATGCACCCCCTGGACGAGCGAGGACGCACAGTTGCCGACACCGACGATGGCCACCCGAATCGAAGTCACCACGGCAGGCTAATCGAGCCGTACCGGACGCGAATGTCCGGTCAAGGAGGAGCCGCCGATCGGGGGCCCGGGCTACCGCAAGGACGGCTGAGGATTGTTACAAGTTGGTGCCGAGCATTTACGGGCGGCCCAAAATAGTTATTATGGTCCAACCAAAGCGGCGACGGCGCTGTGCCTCCGCCGGAGTTCGGGGTAGGTAGAGAGGTGGAATCAATGGAGACGTCCGTGTCGCCGGGTGGCTTGGCGAAGGTACCGGCCAACCGACGCGACTTCCTGCGTCTGTCCGGAGCGCTCGGCATTGCCGCGACCGGCACCTGGTCGCTGACCGGGTGCAACATCTTCGGCAGCCAGCCACAACAGCAGGAAGGTGCCAAGTCGCTGCGGATCGCCTACACCACTGTCGAGACCGTGGATCCGCAGGTGATCACCAACGGCATGTGGATCCTGACCCGCGGGATCCTCGAGGGTCTGGTCACCCAGAAAGAGTCCGGAGACGATGTCGACCCCGCCGTGGCGGAGGAGTGGGACATCTCCGAGGACAACCTGACCTACACGTTCAAGTTGCGCGACAACGCCACCTGGTCCAACGGTGACCCGGTCACCGCGCACGACTTCGAGGCCACCTACAAGCGGCTGTTCACCCCGTCCGGCGCCAGCGCCGGTGGCACGACGCTGGGTGCGAACTCGTACCAGGCCTCGACGGGGATCAAGGGCGCGGTCGAGTTCCTCTCCGGCGCGCTGACGGACTGGTCGCAGGTCGGCGTCAAGGCCACCGGGGACAAGGAACTGGTGATCACCCTCGCCAACCCGAACCCGGACCTGCTGCCCGCGCTGAGCCACCCGTCGCTGCTGCCGTTGCACATGAAGACGGTGGAGGAGAAGCCCGACGACTGGCAGAAGCCGCCGAACTTCATCACCAACGGCCCGTACGCGGTGAAGAACTGGGTGATGAACTCGACCCTGGACCTGGTGCCCAACGAGAAGTACTGGGACCGCGGCCAGGTGTTCTACGACAACATCCAGGTGCAGCTGATCGAGGCGACCGCGAGCGGCACCCAGACCGTTCCGTACGAGAACAACGAGACCGACGTCGTGTCGGTCCCGGACGTCGACGTGGCCCGGTTCCAGAAGGACCCGGAGCTGTCCAAGCACCTCAAGGTCGTCGACAACTACAGCGTCGCCTACCTGGCCAAGCTGCGCAGCGAGAACCCGGCCCTGGAAGACGTCCGGGTCCGGCAGGCGCTGTCGATGGCGATGAGCCGGGAGACCCTGGCCGGCGTCGTGACCGGCGCCAAGGCCGGTCAGACCCTGGTCCCGGGCCGGGTCAAGGGCTGGGACGACAGCTTCGCCCTCGGCGAGGACATCGAGCAGGCCAAGCGGCTGCTGGCCGAGGCCGGCTACCCGGACGGCAAGGGACTGCCGGAGATCCGGATCCTGGCCGGCGTGGACAGCCCGATCATCGCGGCTCTGGCCGACGTCTGGCAGAAGAACCTCGGCATCAAGGTCCGGCCCGACATCGTCGAGTCCGGTGTGTACGTCGAACGCCGCTGGCAGGTCCAGAAGGGCGACTACATCGGCTTCTACTTCGGTACGTTCGCCGGCCTGCCCACCTGGCCGACCTACACCGGGTCGCTCTGGTCGCCGATCGACGTGCAGAAGTTCAGCCTGCCGTCGGAGTCCTGGGCCCAGTACCAGAAGCTCGAGCTGGACAAGAAGCTCGACGCCGGCACCAAGAACAAGCAGCTCGCCGCCTTGCTGAAGGAGAAGAGCTCGCCGGGATCGCGTCAGATGGCCGAACTCGTGGCGAAGGGCTACTCCGAGCCGGACGAGGCCAAGCGACTGGCGATCTTCAAGGAGGCAGCCGGTATCCGGGAGCAGGAGTCGCTCTACATCCCGGTGCTCTGGCTCAGCGTCTACTTCGCCGTCCGCCCGACGATCGAGGGGATCGTCATGCGTGCGTACCCCGACTACTTCTACCTCAAGGGCCTGAAGCCGAAGGCCTGACAGCCACGGTGTTGCCCTGCGGTCATCTACGAGGAGGATGAGGCGTGGGATTCGTTCGTTACCTGGCCAGCCGTGTACTTCGGCTGGTGGTGTCCCTGATCGCGGTGTCGATCATCGCGTTCACGCTGCTGCAACTGGCACCCGGGAGTTTCGCCGACATCGCCCGGGTCAGCAGCGGCGCCACCAACATCGGCAGCGCCGGCACCGAGCAGATGGTGACCGAACTGGAGAACCGGTACGGCGAGGACAAGCCGGCCTGGCAGCAGTACCTGATCTTCATGAAGGGCGCGATCACCTGGGACTTCGGCCCGTCGTACAAGTACGCCGGGCAGGACGTCCAGGACATCATCGCCACGGCCTTCCCGGTCTCGGCGACGCTGGCGATCATCGCCGTGATCATCGCCCTGTTGATCTCGGTGCCGATCGGGGTGTTCGCCGCCTTGCGGAAGGACTCCATCGGTGATCACGGGGCGATGTTCGTGGTGACGCTGGGGCACGCTCTGCCCAGCTATCTGACCGCGGCGTTCCTGATCTTGTTCTTCACCGCGACACTGCACCTGCTGCCCTCCAGCGGCTGGGACGGTCCGGCGAACATGATCATGCCCGTGCTGGCGCTGGCCCTCGGGCCGGTGGCGGTGCTGGCCCGCTATGTGCGGTCCAGCATGCTCGAGACGCTCCGCGAGGAGTACGTCACGGCGGCGCTGGCCAAGGGCGGCCCGTACAGCACGGTGGTGATCCGGCACGCGCTGCGCAACTCGCTGATCCCGTTGGTCACCGTGGTCGGGCCGCTGCTGGCCGGGCTGATGACCGGGACCGTGTTCGTGGAGACCCTGTTCCGGATCCCGGGCCTCGGGCTCTACTTCACCCAGGCCGCGGCGAGTCGTGACATGCCGCTGCTGATGGGCACCACGTTGTTCTTCGCGTTGATCTTGATGGTGGTGAACCTGATCGTCGATCTGATCTATGGGGCACTGGATCCGAGGATCCGGGCCGAAGCCGGTGGACGCGGATTCTTGCGAGGGGGGAGGAAGCTGTGGCAACAGTCGAAAGTACAGCCGACGTCGGTCTGACGCCCGTCAGCACCACACGGGAGGTCGCGACCAAGAGCCCGCTCCGGCACGCCTGGGACCGCTTCCGGCGGAACAAGCTGGCGCTCGGCAGTCTCGTCTTCTGTGGTCTGTTGATCATCGTCGCCCTGATCGCGCCGTTGATCGCGCCGTTCCACTACACCGACACCGACTTCGACAACAAGCTGGTCGGACCGGGCGTTGGTGGCCACCTGCTCGGTACGGACGCGCTGGGCCGCGACGTCTTCAGCCGGGTGCTCTACGGTCTGCGTACCGCCTTGTCGGTCGCCTTCGGCGCCGAGGTCACCGCGCTGGTGCTGGCGTTGATCATCGGTCTGCTGGCCGGGTATGTCGGCGGCCGGCTGGAGCAGGGCCTGATGGCCGGCACCGACATCATGTACGCGTTCCCGAGCTACCTGTTCGCGGTGGTGCTGGTGACGGTGCTCGGCCGCAGCATCTTCGCGTTGATCTTGGCCATCGGCATCGCGTCCTGGGTCACCCAGGCCCGGCTGGTCCGCGCCCAGGTGCTCACCCTGAAACAACGCGAGTACGTCGAGGCGGCCCGGTCGATGGGCGCATCCGGGTTCACCATCGCGGTGCGCTACATCCTGCCGAACGCGATCGGCCCGATCCTGGTCACCACCAGCTTCGGCATCCCGGCCGCGATCGGTGCCGAGGCAGGCCTCGCGCTGCTCGGGCTCGGTGTCGAACCGCCGACCCCGTCCTGGGGCGGCATGATCTCCGAGGGCGTCCGGTCGTTGCTCTCGGCGCCGCACCTGCTGTTGTTCCCGGCGGCGCTGTTCGCCCTCACCCTGCTGGCGTTCACCTGGGTCGGCGACGGCCTCCGGGACGCCTTCGACGCGAGCGGAGACCAGCGATGAGCGCATCTCAAGATCATCTGCTCGAGGTGTCGGACCTGCGGACCGAGTTCCGCAGGGCCGACGGCGAGCGGCTGACCGTGGTCGACGGGATCAGCTTCACGGTCGAACCGGGCAAGGCGCTGGCGATCGTCGGCGAGAGCGGCAGCGGCAAGAGCGTCACGGTGCGCAGCCTGCTCGGCCTGCTGCCGCGGACCGCCCGGATCGCCGGCGGCACCGCGACGTTCCAGGGCAAGGACCTGCTCGCGCTCAAGCAGCGCGACCTGCGCAAGATCCGGGGTCGCGACATCGGCATGGTGTTCCAGAACGCCATGGAGGCGATGAACCCGACCCTGACCGTGGAACGGCAGCTCACCGAACACCTGCTCTGGCACGGGATCTGCAACAAGGCCGACGCCCGGAAGCGGGCCGTCCAGGCGCTGGGCGACGTCGGCATCCCGGAGCCCGAGCGCCGGGTCCGGATGTATCCGTTCCAGATGTCCGGCGGCATGCGGCAGCGGGCGATGATCGCGATGGCGATGATCACCCGGCCCGCACTGCTGATCGCCGACGAGCCGACCACGGCCGTCGACGTGACCATTCAGCGCCAGCTGCTCGATCTGCTGGCCGGGCTGAAGGATCAGGGCACCGGCGTCATCATGATCACCCACGATCTCGGGGTGGCTCGCTACTTCTGCGACGACGTGATGGTGATGTACGCCGGCCGGGTGATGGAACGGGCGACCACGCTGGACCTGCTGGACCGGCCGCGGCATCCGTACTCGGTGGGGCTGTTGGGCTCCAGCATCGAGGTCGGCGGGCGGGACCTGCCGCTGATCCCGATTCCGGGCAGCCCGCCGGACCTGGCGCGGCGGCCGAAGGGCTGTCCGTTCAACCCGCGTTGTGCCCAGGCCGAGCAGCCGAAGTGTTCCGAGGAACAGGTGTTGATCAAGGTCGAGTCCGGGTCGGCTGGTGCAGTTGATCATGGCGCGGCATGTTGGAAGGCGGCGGCACTTGTCTGAGTCAGCGAAGCAGGGCGAGGTGCTGGTCCGGGCCGAGTCGGTCAGCAAGCTCTTCTCCAGCCGGGCCGGCGAGACCCTCGCGGTCGACGACGTCTCGCTGGACGTCCGCCGCGGCGAGACCGTCGGGATCGTGGGCGAGAGCGGCAGCGGCAAGTCCACCCTGGCCCGGTTGATCATGGGCCTGCAGCCGGTGACCTCCGGCCGGATCCTGTTCGAGGGTCAGGAGCTGTCCGCCCTGACCGGCAAGGAGCAGCACGCGCTCCGGGGCAAGATGCAAATGGTCTTCCAGAACCCGTACGGGTCGCTGCTGCCGCACTACACCGCGGTCGGCAACGTCGCGGAGCCGCTCCGGCTGCACGGCCGGGGCACCCGGGAGTCCCGCCGGGCGAAGGCCCTGGAACTGCTCGAGCTGGTCGGGGTCAACCCGCGCTTCGCCGACCTGTCGCCGCGCCAGTTCTCCGGCGGCCAGCAGCAGCGGATCGCGATCGCCCGGGCCCTGGCCCTGGAGCCGGACCTGCTGGTCTGCGACGAGCCGACGTCCTCGCTGGACGTCTCGATCCAGGCCCAGATCCTGGCCCTCCTCGAGGACCTCCGCTCCTCCCTCGGCCTGTCCTGCGTGTTCATCTCGCACAACCTGGCCGTCGTCGAGCGGCTGGCCGACCGGGTCGCCGTGATGCGTACCGGGAAGATCGTCGAGGAGGCTCCCACCGAGCAACTCTTCGCCGACCCCCAGGACGAGTACACGAAAACCCTCCTGGCCGCCGTCCTCCCCGTCCGCGCCTAACCCCCCACCCGCCGACCGGGCACAAAAGCAGCCGTTTTGACGGAGTGTCGCTGCTGTTGTGCCCGGTCGATCGCGTTGTGGGGTGGGTTGTGCGGATTGAATCTGACGTTGCCGCGGGAACATCGCGGGCGGACCCGGCGATCATGATCGTCGCCGGCGTGATCGACCCCGGAACGCGCCGAGTGACGGCAACCTGACCCATGCGGCCGGGCGTACGCGTCGAGGGCGGGTCCGGTTTCCGGCCCGGTCGGAGCGGTGGACGGGACGAGTCGCGCGGTCCGTCGGAGTGATGCGCCGCGCCCGGTCGGGTCGGGGACGTTCCCGCGGGGACGCCTACGGTCGGGGCGGTCGTGGTGGGTGGGGTTGCTGGGTCGGACCTGGGAACGGTTCGATGGGCCGCTCGTTCCAACGCCCGCTCGTTCCCACCCCGCTCGCCCCAACACCGCTCGTCCCAACACCGCGGGTTTGTCGACAACCGCACGCGTTGCGTCGGGTTCCGTGTCGGAATGTCGACAACCGCACGTCCCTCTGCTCGCCGCCGATGGGCGGATACTTGGCCGCGCTGGTCGATCCCGCCGCCGGCGTTCGCCAGTTCATGATCATGATCGATCCGTTGATCGACTCGAGTCGCACCTTGTCGCCGAAGATCAGCGCCCGCCCAATACCCCCGCGCTCGCATTTGCGCCGGCGTGAACACCCGACCGTGCCGACCGGCCACCCCTCGCCCGGCACGACCACGGTCGCCCCTCCAGCCAGCCTCTCCCACCTCGCCCGACCGAGCCGGTCCACCACCCCAGCCCGCCGCATGTCACGCCCGACTGCCCCGGCAACGCTCATCCCGGAGTGAACGCCGACCGACCCGGACTGGACCAGGCGGGAGACGTTCCCGCGGGAACGCCACGGTTGGGACGGTCGTGGTGGGTCGGGTTGTTGGGTCGGACCTCGGATCGGCCGGATGGGACCCGGACCGGACCGGGCGGGAGACGTTCCCGCGGGAACGCCTACGGTCGGGACGGTCGTGGTGGGTCGGGTTGCTGGGTCGGACCTGGGATCGGCTGGATGGGGGCCGGACGGGACCAGGCGGGGGACGTTCCTGCGGGAACGTCACGGTCGGGACGGTCGTGGTGGGTCGGACCTGGGGATCGGTTCGATGGGAGCCGGACGGGACCGGGCGGGGGACGTTCCCGCGGGAACGCCACGGTTGGGACGGTCGTGGTGGGTCGGGTTGTTGGGTCGGACCTCGGATCGGCTGGATGGGAGCCGGACGGGACCGGGTGGGGGACGTTCCCGCGGGAACGCCACGGTTGGGACGGTCGTGGTGGGTCGGGTTGCTGGGTCGGACCTCGGATCGGCTGGATGGGAGCCGGACGGGACCGGGTGGGGGACGTTCCC
>NZ_JBHTFF010000011.1:0-272422 GCF_042666975.1 Microlunatus sp. GCM10028923
GTTGGTCGAGGGCGGTGTTGACGCCCTTGACGTAGGTGGCGTGGTGTTTGTCGTGGTGGAGTTCCATGATCGTGCCGGAGATGTGGGGTTCCAGCGCGGCGTAGTCATAGGGAAGATCAGGAAGCTCGTAGGCAGGCACTGCAGGGGTCCTTTCGTGATCGTCGAAGTACGAACTCCACTCTGCAACCTGAACTCCGCTTGAGGTCAAGGACCCGTGCCCGACCGGGGTCCGACACAGAAGTGCGCGACGTCCGTTGATGTGCGTCTTGTCTTAGTGTGTGTCACACAGTATTGTGTGGGTATGAGCGAAGACGAAGCGTTGACGATGCACCTGCAGGAGTTGCGTCGCGGCACGGTCGTGCTGGCGAGTCTGCAGCTGCTGCGCCGACCCGGGTACGGCTACGGCCTGCTCGAGGACCTCGGCCGGCACGGCTTCGCGGTCGATGCCAACACCCTCTATCCACTGCTCCGGCGGCTGGAGAAGCAGGGCTATCTCGCGAGCGAGTGGAACACCGATGAGGCGCGCCCGCGCAAGTTCTACCGCACCAGCCCGGCCGGCAGCAGCCTGGCCGAGGCCCTCATCGCCGACTGGCGGTCCCTCACGTCCGCCATCGAATCCTTGACCCAGGAGCACTGACATGGCCAGCTACACCGAGCGTTACCTCGTCGCGGCGACGCGCACCGTACCTGAAGGCAACCGTGCCGACCTGCGGGCCGAGTTGCAGGCCTCGATCGCCGACGCGATCGAGGCGCGGACCGAGAACGGGGAAGATCCCGCGACGGCCGAGCACGCCGTCCTGACGGCGATGGGCGATCCGGACCGGCTCGCCGCCGGCTACGCCGAGCGCCGGAACTACCTGATCGGTCCCGAGCTGTACCCGGACTGGCTGCGGCTGCTCAAGCTGCTGCTCTGGGTCGTGCTGCCCGTCGCCGTGGTCGGCATCATCGCTCGGGCTGCGACCGGAGCGACCGGCGGCGAGATCATCGGGGCGACGGTGACCTCGATGCTGACGGTCGGCGTCCACGTGGCGTTCTGGACGACCCTGATCTTCGTGATCTTGGAACGCTCCGGGGTTCGCTCGCCGTCGGCTCCGTGGACCGTGGAACAGTTGCCGGACGTCCGGCCCGAAGGTGCCGTCGCCCGGACCGACCTGGTGGCCACGCTGATCTTCCTGGTGGTCATGGTCGGGGCGGTCCTCTGGGATCGCTTCGTCGGGTTCGTGCAGGTCGACGGGCTGGGAGTGCCGGTGCTGAACCCGGCGTTGTGGCCGGCCTGGATCGGTGTCCTGCTGGCGATCCTGGCCGCCGAGACGATCTTCGCGATCGCGCTGTACCGCAATCGGTGGTGGACTCCGATGCTGGCCGTGATCAACGCGGTCCTGGCCATCGCCGCCGCGGCGCTCGGCCTGTTCCTGGCCTCGACCGGTGTCCTGTTCAACAACGCCTTCTTCGACGCCGTCGCGGCGGGCGACCCGGCCGGGCTGCGCCAGGTCGTCACCGGAGTGGTCACCGCCGGCTTCGTGCTCGTCGCCGTCTGGGACATCGCCGACGGTGTGATCAAGACGGTACGCCAGCGACGCGGCTGACCCTCCCGCGACGACGGGACGGGTTACTGTGACGGGGACAATCGGTGGGAGGGATCGTATGCATGACGCGGTGATCGTCGACGTGATCCGGACCGGCTCCGGGCGAGGCAAACCCGGCGGGGCGCTGTCCGGAGTACATCCGGTGGATCTACTGGCCGGAGTGCTGGCCAAGCTCGTCGAACGGAACGGGCTCGACCCGGCCCAGGTCGACGACGTGATCGCCGGCTGCGTGTCCCAGGCGGGCGAGCAGACGTTCAACCTGGCCCGCAACGCCGCGCTCGCGGCGGGCTTCCCGATCACCGTGCCCGGGGTCACCATCGACCGCCAGTGCGGCTCCAGCCAGCAGGCGGCCCACTTCGCCGCCCAGGGCGTGATCGCCGGCGGGTACGACATCGTGATCGCCTGCGGCGTGGAGTCGATGAGCCGGGTGCCGATGGGCTCGCCGGTCGGCGGCCGCGATCCGTTCGGGCCCAAGGTCGCCGAGCGGTTCGCGCCCGGTCTGGTGCCGCAGGGCATCTCGGCCGAGTTGATCGCGGCCCGGTGGGGCTTCGACCGGGACGCGGTCGACGGCTATGCCGCCGAATCGCACCGGCGGGCCGCGGCCGCCGCGGCGACAGGCCGGTTCGACCACGAGCTGGTCCCGGTGCTGATCACCGCGGAGGACGGCCCCGAGCACGCCCACACGGCGGACGAGACGATCCGGCCGGCCACCACGGCCGAGGGACTGGCCGGCCTGAAGCCGTCCTTCTACGACGAGGCCACCGACGCCAGGTTCGGCGGGCTGCCCTGGCTGATCACGCCCGGCAACTCGTCGCCACTGACCGACGGCGCTTCGGCGGCGTTGATCATGTCCGAGCGCCGGGCGACCGAGCTCGGCCTGCGGCCGCGGGCCCGGTTCGCCGGATTCGCCGTGGTCGGCGACGACCCGATCATGATGCTGACCGGCCCGATCCCGGCCACCCGCCGGATCCTCGAGAAGACCGGGCTGTCACTGGACCGGATCGACGCGTACGAGGTCAACGAGGCGTTCGCGCCGGTGCCGCTGGCCTGGGCCGCCGACCTGGACGCCGACCCGGAGCGCCTCAACCCGTGCGGCGGCGCGATCGCCCTCGGGCACCCGCTGGGCGCGTCCGGCACCAAGCTGCTGGCCACCCTGGTCAACCACCTCGAGGCAACTGGCGGCCGGTACGGTCTGCAGACGATGTGCGAGGGTGGCGGCATGGCGAACGCCATGATCATCGAGCGGCTCTGAGAGAGGAAACGATCATGAACCTTGCCGGTCAGGTGGCGCTGGTGACGGGTGGCGCGTCCGGGCTCGGTCTCGCGACGGCGCGAGCCCTGCAGGCGGCGGGCGCCAAGATCGTGATCTTCGACCTGCCGTCGTCGCCCGGCGAACGGGTCGCCGGTGAGCTCGGCGAGGAGGCACGGTTCGCGGCGGGCGACGTGACCGATCCCGACTCGGTGTCGGCCGCGCTCGACCTGGCCGGAACAGTCGGTGATCTTCGGGTGCTGGTCAACTGCGCCGGAATCGTCAACGCTGCAAGGACTGTGGGCAAGCGCGGACCGTTCCCGCTGGAGGAGTTCCAGCGGGCGATCAACGTCAACCTGATCGGCACCTTCAATGTCACCCGGTTGGCCGCGGAGCGGATCGCGGCCACCGAGCCGCTCGGCGAGGAGCGCGGCGTGATCATCAACACCGCCTCGGTCGCGGCCTTTGACGGCCAGGTCGGCCAGGCGGCGTACTCCGCGTCGAAGGGCGGCGTGGCCGCCATGACGCTGCCGATCGCGCGCGACCTCGCGCCGCTGCTGATCCGGGTCGTCACGATCGCACCGGGCATCTTCGACACCCCGATGATGGCCAGCATGACCGAGGAGGTACGGGCCTCGCTCGCGGCTCAGGTGCCGCACCCGTCCCGGCTCGGCGACCCGTCCGAATACGGCGCGCTGGCCGCCCACATCGTCGCCAACCCCATGATCAACGGCGAGGTGATCCGCCTCGACGGCGCGATCCGGATGGCGCCGCACTGACCGGTCACCCGCGCCGGGGAGGCCGGATCACCCGGCCATCGGATCCCCGTCCGGCCGGTGAACGGAAGGCTTGCGGTCATGACGACGTCTGAGGTCCGCGCCGACGCCACGGCGACGAGAGTCCGCCGGCTGGTCCGGGTCGCCGGGCTGGCGACGGCCGGTCACTGGCTGCTGTACGTGATCGAGAAGGTCTATCTGGCCGGCCAGGGCCGGATCGGCATGGTCGGCTCGACGGTCTCGCCGGAGGCGTACGCCGGCATCTCCGACCCCACCCTCGCCCAGCTCGGCAACGCGGCGTTCGGACTGGTCCCGGTCGCGATCGCCGTACTGGCAATCCTTCCCGCGGGCCGCCGGATCCAGCGGCCGGTGCTGCTCGTGGCGGTCTGCCTGGTGCTGGCGCTGACGCTGGCCCTGGGCGCCCTGCTGCTGGGTCAGGGGAACTGGCTGCACCTGGCGATCTCGGCGGCCGGGCTGGTCGCGGTCGTCTCGCTGACCGCGGCGTCGTTCCTCCGGCTGCCGGGCACCGCGCACGCCCGAATCGTCAGCGACCGGTGAACCGCGGCGGCCGCTTCTCCGCGAACGCGGCCAGGCCCTCGGCGAAGTCGGCGCCACCGAGCAGTTCGACCTGGCGGGCCCGCTCGAAGGCCAGCGTGTCGGCCAGTCCGGGCAGCGCGACGGCGTTGACCGCCGCCTTCGTCGCCGCGTAGGCCCTGGTCGGCCCGCCGGCCAGCCGTTCCACCGTCCTGGCGCAGGCCGCGGCGAACTCCTCCGGGCCGTGCACCTGGTCCACCAGACCGAGCCGCTGCGCCTCGGCGGCCGGTACCGGATCGCCGAGCAGCAGCACCCGCAGCGCGGCGGCCCGGCCGAGGGCCGCGGTCCAGAAGGCGGTGCCGCCGCCGTCCGGCATCAGCCCGATCGCCTCGAACCCCGGCTTCAGGTACGCGTCCTGCTGCGCCACGACCAGGTCGCAGGCCAGCACCAGGGACGCCCCGGCGCCGACCGCGGGCCCGTTCAGCAGCGCGACGACCGGCTTCGGCGCCGAGCAGATGGCGGTCGCGATCCGGTTCAGCACGTCGATCAGGTCGCCGCCCGCACCCTCGATGCCGCCCGCCAGGTCGGCCCCGGCGCAGAAGCCGCGGCCGGCGCCGGTGATCGTGATGACCCGGACGGCTTCGTCGGCCGCGGCCGCCTCGAGGGCGTCGGCGAGCAGCCGGGTCGATTCCTGGGTCAGCGCGTTCAGCCGGTCCGGCCGGTTCAGGGTGATCGCGGTGACCTGGCCGGCGGTGGCGACCAGGACGGGCGGTTCGGCAGTCATCGGCGGCTCCTCGTCAGGGGTATCCGCCGATCCTGCCACGGATCAGCGCCCGGACAGCGGCGGTACGGGCTCCGGCGGGGTAGCCCCGACGTACCGCGACGACGGCCGGATGATCTTGGGATCCTGTGCCTGCTCGAGGATGTGGGCGGTCCAGCCGATCACCCGGGCGACGGCGAAGGTCGGCGTGAACAGTTCGGCCGGGATGCCGCAGTGCTCCATCACCACGGCGGCATAGAACTCGATGTTGGTGTTCAGCGCGCGGCCCGGCTTCAGCTCGGCGAGCAGGTCGATCACCGTCTGTTCCGTCTCGAGGGCGAAGGCGGCCCGCGGCGTGCCGTACCCGCGGACGAGCTCCTTCAGCATCGCCGACCGCGGATCCTCGGTGCGGTAGACGGGATGGCCGAAGCCCATGATCCGGCCGCCGGAGTTGATCTTGTCCCGGACCCAGGGCTCGATCCGGTCCGGGGTGCCGATCTCGTCCAGCGCGGCCAGCACCCGGCCCGGCGCGCCGCCGTGCAGTGGGCCGGACAACGCACCGACCGCGCCCGTGACACAGGCGGCCAGGTCGGCACCGGTGGAGGCGATCACCCGGGCGGTGAAGGTCGAAGCGTTGAAGCCGTGGTCGATCGCGGCGATCAGGTACGCACTCAGGCCGGCCACCTGGTCCGGCGTCGGCTCGACGCCGGTCAGCCGGTACAGGTAGTCGGCGGCGAAGCCGAGCTCGGGCCGCGGCGGGACCGGCTCCAGCCCCTGCCGCAACCGGTGCGCGGCGGCGATCAGGCCGGGTGTCGCGGCGCCGACCCGGAGCGCCGCGTCGAGGCGTTCGTCGGCGGACTGGTCGTAGAGCGGCGCGAGTCCGGCCGCGGCACCGTACCCGCTGAGCAGGGTGCGCAGCACCGCCATCGGGTCGGCGCCGGAGGCGACGGCCGGCGGCAGCAGTGCGGCGACCGGCGCCGGGAGCTCGCGGGCGGCGGCCGTGCGTTCGGCGAAGCCGGCCAGGTCGGCGGCGTTCGGCAACCGGCCGAGCAGCAGCAGGTGCCAGACCTCCTCGAGGCTGGCCTCCCGGGCCAGGTCGACCGCGGAGTACTGCCGGTAGTGGTAGAAGCCCTCCCTGCCGCGCACCTCGCCGAGCGCGGTCTCGGTGACGACGACATTGGTCAGCCCGGGCGGGACGTCGATCGGTGTGTCGTCCATCCGGTCGATGATCATGCGCGGCATGTCGGTTCCCCTTCGTCTTGACTATGCTCACTGTCAACTTGATTGCTGACTCAGTCAACGTTGATCAAATCAACCTGAGGGGTGCGAGCGGTGACCGAACTTCCGCGGCTGACCAGCGCCGAGGCGGCGGCCCGGCTGGGGATCCGGCTGGAGACCTTGTACGCGTACGTCTCCCGCGGCCGGATCACCCGGCACCGGGACAGCGACGGCTCGACCTTCGACCCGCTGGAGGTGGAGCGGCTGGCCACCGAACGGCGCCGCGACCCGGCCGCGATCCGCCGGGCCAGCCCGGCCGGGACTCCGCTGATGATCTTGGACACCGATCTCGCGCTGATCGAGGACGGCCGGCTCTACCTGCGCGGCCAGGACATCGCCGGGCTGACCGAGCTGCCGTACGAGGAGGTGGCGAGCCGGCTCTGGCAGGCCGAAGCCGCCTCGCCCGGTGCCGGGCTGTTCCGGGCCGACGAGGCGGCGGTCGCGACCGCCCGGACGGTGCTGGCCGCGATGCCGGCGGAAACCCGGCCGATCGATCTGATCATGGTCGCGGCCCGGGTGTTCGGTCAGGCCGATCCGCTCCGCAGCGAGTTGTCACCGGGCCGGGTGATCAGAGCTGCCGGTGCGTTGCTGGCCGGCCTCATCGCGGTCCTGCCCGACCAGGCCGAGCGCTCCGGCGCCGCCGAGCCTCGTCCCCGGCGCAGGCTGGCGGCGGAGCTCTGGCCGAAGCTCACGGCGCGGCGGCCGACCGGTCCCCGGGTGGCCGCCCTGAACGCGGCCCTGGTCGCGTTGTTCGACCATGATCTTGCGGTGTCGACGCTGGCCGCCCGGGCTGCGGCGTCGGCCCGCGCGGATCCGTACGGCGTGGTGTCGGCCGGTCTGGCCGCCCTGGACTCGGCGCTGCACGGCACCGCGAGCGTCGACGCCCACCGGCTGCTGGCGGCGATCCAGGCCGGCACCTCGGTCGACCGGGCGCTGGCCGAGACGCTGCGCGGACGGACCGGCATCCCCGGGTTCGGACATCGCCTGTACGCCGGTCAGGACGCGCGGGCCACGGTGCTGCTGGACCGGCTGGCCGGCGTGCCCGGGACCGCGAGGACCCTGGAACTGGCCGGCTCGGTCGCGGACGAGGTGACCCGCCGCACCGGCCAGTCACCCAACGTCGACTTCGCGCTCGCCACGCTGGTGCTGGCCTTCGGAATGGCGGCCGAGGCCGGCGAGGTGATCTTCGCCTGCGCCCGGATCGGCGGCTGGATCGCGCACGCCCTGGACGAGTACCAACGCCCGCCGCTCCGCCTCCGCCCGACCGGCCGCTACATCGGCCCCTGACCGCCCCAACCAAAGCCCGCCGACCGGGCACAAAAGCAGCCGTTTCTGCGGCGTGTCGCTGCGGAGGTGCCCAGTCGGTGGATGGGGTGAGTTGGGCGGAAGGGCACGATGCGGATGGGTCTGCCCTTCGACGGGCTCAGGCACGGTGCGGGTAGGTCTGCCCTTCGACGGGCTCGGGGCGCGATGCGGATCGGGCCTGGCCTTCGACTACATCGGCCCTGACCCCAACCAAAGTCCGCCGACCGGGCACAAAAGCAGCCGATTCGGCGGCGTGTCGCTGCGGAGGTGCCCAGTCGGTGGATGGGGCTGAGCGAGGGGAAGGGCGGGATCGGGCCTGGCCCATCGACGGGCTGGGGTGCGCTGCAGATCGGGCTTGGCCCTTCGACGGGCTCAGAGCACGATGCGGATTGGGTCTGGCGTTTCGGCGGGCTCAGAGCACGATGCGGATTGGGTCTGGCGTTTCGGCGGGCTCAGAGCACGATGCGGATTGGGTCTGGCGTTTCGGCGGGCTCAGAGCACGATGCGGATTGGGTCTGGCCCTTCGACAGGCTCAGGGCACGGTGTGGGTGGGCCTGGCTTCAACAGGCTCAGGGCACGGTGTGGTGGATCTGCCCTTCGACGGGCTCAGGGGACGGTGGCTCAGGAGTTCCGGACGGTACGGATCGCGGCGAGCAGCTCGGCGACGGAGGCGGCCGGGTCCGGGCCCTTGGTCAGGGCGGAGCCGAGGCCGACGGCGACCGCTCCGGCCGCGATCCAGTCGGCGGCGGTGTCCGGGGCGATGCCGCCGGTCGGCACGCAGTCCAGTTGGGGCAGCGCGGCCAGCACGTCCTTGAGGGAACCGGGGGACCAGCGGCTGGCCGGGAAGACCTTGATCAGATCCGCGCCGAGGGTCTTGGCCTGCAGCATCTCGGTCGGGGTGGCGCAGCCGATCGCGGTCAGCACGTCGTAGCGGAGGCCGACCTCGATCACCTCCGGCGCCAGGGTCGGCGTGACGAGCAGCTGGGCTCCGGCGAGCACGGCGGCGCGGGCGGTGGCCGCGTCCAGCACGGTGCCGGCGCCCATGATCCGGCCGTCGCCGGCCTCGGCGGACAGCGTCTCGATGGCGCGCAGTCCGCCGGGGGTGGTCAGGGCGACCTCGACGACGCCGACGCCGGCGTCCCAGATCTGGCGGGCCTTGACGATCGCGTCGTCGGCGTCGCTGGTCCGGACGATGCCGATCACGGCACTGTCGATCACCGCCGCGCGGACGGCTGCCGAGCCGGAGGTCATGATCAACTCCTATCGGTCGATGTCGGCGCCTTCGGCGAGCACCCGGTCCCGGGTGGCCGCGTCCGGCAGTCCGGTCGCGTCGCCGTGAGTGGCGACCACCAACGATGCCACAGCGGCACCCTCGGCCAGTCGGCGGTCCACTGGCAGCCCGCGCAGCCAGGCCGACAGCCAGCCGGTGTTGAATGCGTCGCCGGCGCCGACCGGGTCGACCAGCGGCACCCGCCGCACGCCGACCGCGGTGCTGCTGTCGGGGGTGTGCTCGACCGCGCCGTTGCCGCCGTCCTTGATCACGACGGTGCCGGCGCCGCGTTCGAAGAACCACTTCTCGGTCGGCGCGCCGCCGGTGATCATGGTCGCCTCGTCGGCGCCGACGAAGATCAGGTCGGCGTGCCGGGCGAGCTCGTCGACGATCCGGGCCCACTCGTCCGGCCCGGCCAGCCGGAGCCGGAGGTTGGGGTCGAAGCTGACCGCCACGCCGGCCTCGCGGGCCATGATCATCGCGGTCTTGCAGGCCTGGAAGGACGATTCGGACAGCGCGGCGGTGATCCCGGTCAGGTGCAGCAGCCGGGCCGACCGGATCGCCGTGCCTGGAAGATCATCGACGCCGTACCCGGTCGAGGCACTGCCGGACCGGCGGTAGTGCACGGTGATCGGCCGGTCGACGGGGGAGTCCCGGATCAGCAGCCCGGTCGGCAGCTCGGGATCGGTGATCAGCCCGGTGACGTCGATCCCCTCGGCCCGCAGCTCGCGCCGGATTCGGGCACCGAACACGTCGTCGCCGACCCGCCCCGCGTACGCCACGGAGTGGCCGAGCCGGGCCAGGCCGATGGCCAGGTTGCTCTCGGCGCCGGCGATCGACCAGGCGAAGCCGGTGGCGGCATCGAGCGGCAGGTCCCGCTCGGCCAGCAGCAGCGCCATCGGTTCGCCGAACGTGACGACCTCGGAGACGGTCATCCCACTCCCTTCAGGAATTCCTCCAGCAACGGACCGGCGACCGACGACCCGGACTTCCCGTCCGCGACGAACACGGCGACGGCCAGGTCGCCCTGGGCCGCGATCATCCAGGCGTGCGTCTTCAGCGGCGTGTCCGAACCGTACTCGGCGGTGCCGGTCTTGGCGATCACGTCCGGCCCGTCCAGGTCGTTCAGGAACCGGCCCGGCCCCGACGTCACCACGCCGCGCATCAGCGCCCGGAGCTGGGATGCCTCGGCCTTGGTCAGCGCCTTGCCCTTCTGCTCCGGCACCTGGTCCTTGATCAGGTACGGCAGCCGCGTGCCGCCGCCCGACACCGACGCGGCGACCGCGGCCATCGCCATCGGGGACGCGAGCACCTGGCCCTGGCCGATCAGGGTCGCCGCCCGCTCGGTCTCCAGCTTCGGCTCGCCGAGCTTGCCGTAGAAGGACGGGAAGCCGGAGTCGTGATCGACACCGAACCCGAGCGAGGCGGCCGCCTCGGCCAGCCCGGAGTCCTTGATCTTGGACAACTGGCCGATGAAGGCGGTGTTGCAGGACTGGGCGAACGCCTCGGACAGCGGGATCCGGCCGATCGAACCGCTCGGATAGTCGCTGTAGTTGGTGAAGCGGCGGCCGTCGACGGTGATCGTCGCCGGGCATTCGATCATGCTGTCCGGCTTGAGCCCGGACCGCAGCAGGGCCAGCGCGGTGATCACCTTGAACGTCGAGCCGGGCGGATACTGCCCGAAGTTCGGGATCGGTTCGCCCTCCGAGCTCGGTCCGGTGGCCGCGGCCAGCAGCGCGCCGTCGGACTTGCGCAGCACGGCGATCGCGGCATCGGGCTTGACGTCGCTGAGCGTCTTCTCGGCCAGTTGCTGCAGGGCCACGTCGAGGGTGATCGTCAGGTCGACGCCGCGGACCGGCTTCGCGGAGAAGATCGGCTTCGTGGTCTCCGGCCCGGTCGGGTACGAGGTGGGGGAGGCGCTCGGGCTGGGCGAACCGCTCGGCTGCGTCGCGGCCGGGATCAGCTTGACCTCGATGCCGGGCAGCCCGCGCAGCTGCTCGTCGTACCGCCGCTGCAGGCCGGAGATCCCGACCTGGTCGCCGGCGACGACCTGGCCCTCGGACTTGTCGACGATCTCCTTGGTGGCCTCGCCGACCGTGCCGACCAGGGCGCGCGCGAAGGTACGGCTGGGTCCGAGCACCCGGTCGGCGCTGATCGCCCGGGCGCCGGTGATCTTGAGGACGGAGTCGTTGCTCGGCCGTTCCTTGTCCTCCTCGCGGAGCACGATCGCCTCGACGAACGCCTGCTTGCCGGCCTGCTCGACCTCCTTGACGTAGGCCGCGGAGTCGATCTTGACCAGCTTCGCCAGCCGCTCGGCCGACTTCGCCGCGTCCTTGCCGGCCTTCTGCTTGTCGATGCCGATCCGGATCACCGGCCGCAGGTTCATGATCGTTTCGCCGTCGGCGCCGATCAGCTCGCCACGGACCGGGTCCAGCCGCCGGCCGGTCAGCCGGTTGGTCCCGTCCAGGTTGGGCTGCACGACATCCGGCGCCCAGGTGGTCCGCCAGCGGCCGTTCTCGACGACCAGCCGCGCCGTCGCGTCGTAGACCCAGCGGTCCTTCACGCCCGGGAACGCCCAGGTGTAGGAGAGTGCGGCGGTCGCCTCGTCCCCGTTCGTCTGGATCTCGCCGACCTTGACGCTCCGCTTCGTCCCGGGCAGCCCGGCCACCAGGGCGTCGAACTGCTGGTCGACGGTCGCGCCGTCCAGCCGGGAGAACTCGACCTTGGTCAGGTCGCCGGACTGCAGCCCGGCGGCGAGTTCGGCGGCCGCCCGCGCCGGATCGTCCCCGGGCGGCGGCGGTTCCGTACCTCCTCCGCCGGCAGTGCAGGCGGCCAAGGCGAAGGCGAGTCCTCCGGCGATCAGGAGGCGGAGTCGGGCGAAGCTTCGGTCCGGCACCGGCCCATCCTTACATCCGGCACAAGCCCGGTTCTCACGGGACGTGGAAACGGGCAGCTCCCCGGCCGCCGATGCCGAGCAGCTGGAGGTCCTCGGCGAAGTGGCAGCGGGAGACGGTGTCGGGGCCGGTGTGGTGTTCGCCGGGCACGTCGTGGGCGCAGCGGTCCTGGGCGTGCGGGCAGCGGGGGTGGAAGACGCAGCCGGGGATCTGCTCGGCCGGGTCCGGGATCTCGCCGCTGATCGGTGGCCGCTCGTCCCGCCGCCGGTCCGGGTCCGGCACCGGCAGCGACGACAACAAGGCCTCCGTGTACGGGTGCCGCGGCCGGGCGAACAGCTCCTCCGAGGGCGCCTGCTCGACCAGTTCGCCGACGTACATCACGGCCACCCGGTCGCACAGGTGCTTGATCACCGCCAGGTCGTGCGAGATGAAGAGGTACGTCAGCCCGAGCCGCTCCTGCAGCTCCTGGAGCAGGTTCAGCACCTGGCTGCGGATCGACACGTCGAGCGCGGTCACGGCCTCGTCGCAGACCACCAGCCGCGGGTTGGTGATCAAGGCGCGGGCGATCCCGACCCGTTGCCGTTCGCCGCCGGAGAAGGCGTGCGGGTAGCGCTCGGCCTGGTCCGGCCGCAGCCCGACCAGCCGCATCGTCTCCAGCACCCGGTCCTTGAGTTCGGCGCCGCGGGCGAGCTTGTTGGTGATCAACGGCTCGCCGATGATCTGGGCCACGGTGAGCCGCGGGTTCAGCGAGGAGTTCGGGTCCTGGAAGATCATCCGGATGTCCCGGCGGTGCTTGCGCAGCTGTTCCGGGCTCGCGGTGACCAGGTCGACCTCGTCGCCGTCCTCGGTGCGGTAGACGATCGATCCGCCGGTCGGCCGGTGTGCGCGCAGGATGCAGCGGCCGAGGGTGGTCTTGCCGCTGCCGGACTCGCCGACCAGGCCGATCGTCTCGCCCTGGCCGATGCTGAGCGACACGTTGCGGACGGCCCGGACGGTCATCCGGCCCTTGGTGCCGAACCAGCCGCGGGCGATCGGGAACTCCATCGACACGTCCCGGAGCTCGAGCAGCGGCGGGTTCTTCGTGATCATGAGGCCACCTCCGCGTGCGCGGCCGGATCGAGGTCGCGGCCGATCCCGTCGTCGACGGCCGCGGCGTCGGGGTAGTGGACGCACCGGACGCCGCGCGGTCGCGCTCCGGCGGCGCCGTCGATCATGGGCGGCAGTCCGGCCGAGCAGTCGTCGATCGCGTGATCGCACCGGGTGACGAACGGGCAGCCGTCCGGGCGGTTCAGCGGGTGCGGCACGGTGCCGCGGATGGTGCTGAGCCGTTGCCGTCCGGTCGCCTCGAGGTCGGGGATGGACGCCAGCAGGGCCCGGGTGTACGGGTGCCGCGGCGAGGCGAACAGCTGCCGGACGTCGCACTCCTCGACCACCATGCCGAGGTACATCACCGCGACCCGGTCGGCGATCTCTGCAACCACGCCGAGGTCGTGGGTGATGAACATCATCGCCATGCCGAGCTCGTCCTGCATCCGGCGCAGCAGCTCCAGGATCTGCCGCTGGGTGGTCACGTCCAGCGCGGTGGTCGGCTCGTCGGCGATCAACAGCTGCGGCTCGCAGACGATCGCCATCGCGATCATGGCCCGCTGCCGCATCCCGCCGGACAGCTCGAAGGAGTACGCGTCGAACCGCTTCTCCGGGCTGGGCAGGCCGACCCGGCGCAGCGCGTCGATGGCCCGGTCCCGGGCGTCGGCGGCGGAGACCCGCTCGTGCAGCATGATCATCTCGGTCAGCTGCCGGCCGATCGTGTGCACCGGGCTGAGCGAGGCCATCGGCTCCTGGAAGATCATCGAGATCTCCTTGCCGCGGATGGCGCGCATCGCCGGGCCGCCGGTCGGCAGCGGAGCAAGATCGATCATGCCGTCGTGCCCTTCGTGCCCTGAGCCTGTCGAAGGGCCTTGGGGTTCATCGCCCTTGCCCTTCGACAAGCTCAGGGAGCGTTCGGGCTTTCGGTCGTTGCGGCGCCAGGCGCGGCGGAGGCCGCTGCCGGGCTCCGGGCCGAGCTTCACGCCGGGGCGGTTGCGGAACCAGATCTCGCCGGCGGTGATCCGGCCCGGCTCGTCGACGAGCTGCATGATCGACCGGCCGGTGATGCTCTTGCCGCAACCGGATTCGCCCACCACACAGAGGGTCTCGCCGGGCCGGATGGTCAGGTCGACGCCGTCGACGGCCCGTACGGTGCCCTCCCGGACGGCGAACTGCGTCTTCAGCCCGCGGACCCGGAGCAGCGGTTGATCTTGCTCAGCCATCACTCGCTCCTAGGTTCCGTACGGGTCGGCGGCGTCACGGAGCCCGTCGCCGACGAAGTTGAAGGCCATCACGGTGATCACCACGGCGAGCCCGGCGAACAGCATCCAGGGCGCCTCCGCCAGCACCCGGATCGACTGCGCGTCGCCCAGCGTGACACCCCAGCTGACCACGGGCGGCTGCAGCCCGAGCCCGAGGAACGAGAGCGAGGTCTCGCCCAAGATCATCCCGGGTACGGACAGCGACAGCGAGGCGATGATGTGACTGGTGAAGGCCGGCAGCATGTGCTTGCCGATCACCCGCAGCGGCCGGGCCCCGTCCAGTTCCGCCGCCAGCACGAAGTCCTCGTGCCGGATCTGCAGCAACCGGCTGCGGATCACCCGGGCCATCCCGGTCCAGCCCATCAGGGACAGGATCAACGTGATCGCGAAGTACGTACTCAGCGAGTCCCAGCCCGGTGGCACGGCGGCGGCCAGGCCGAGCCACAGCGGCAGCGTCGGGATCGAGATGAAGAACTCGATGATCCGCTGGATCGCGCTGTCGATCCGGCCGCCGAAGTAGCCGGACAGCCCGCCCAGCAGCAGCCCGAGGGTCAGGCTGAGCACGACGCCGATCAGGCCGACCGACAGCGAGATCCGGGCCCCGTAGATCAACCGGGACAACAGATCCCGGCCCTGCTGGTCGGAGCCGAGCAGGAACACCGGTGCGCCGGGTTCCGTCGATCCGAACAGGTGGACGTCGCCGGGGATCAGCCCGAACAGCTTGTACTGATCGCCCTTGACGAAGAAGCCGACCGGGATCCGTACGCTCTCGTCGATCCGGTAGTCCCGCTTCAGCGTGTCCACGTTGGGCACGCCGACCACGCCGTTGACGTACAGGTGCGGCGCGGTGGGGGAGACCTTCACCCACTGCGGCGGCGAGTAGGTGGCCTGCGGCAGCGCGGTGTCCTGGGCCCGCGGCGCGACGAACTCACAGGTCGCGCCGACCAGATAGAAGATCAACAGCACGAACAGGCTGATCACCGCGAGCTTGTGCCGGGAGAACCGCCACCAGATCAGCTGCCGCTGCGAGGCTGTCGCGACGGATCGCTTGTCGGGTGCGGATGCGGGCCCTTCGACGGGCTCCGGGCGCGTTTCCTCCAAGGTGTCGTTGATCATGCGAGACCGGCCCGGACCCGGGGATCGACCGCGGCCAGCAGCAGGTCGCTGATCAAGGTGCCGATCACGGTGAGCACGCAGACGATGAACAGCACGCTGCCGGCCAGGTACATGTCCTGGCTCTGCAGGGCCCGCAGGAGCAGCGGTCCGGTCGTCTCCAGCCCGAACACGGTGGACACCAGCACCTCTCCGTCGAAGATCGCCGGGATGGCCCAGCCGATCGTGGCGATGAACGGGTTCAGTGCGACCCGGACCGGATAGCGCAGCAGCAGGCTGCGTTCGTCCAGGCCGCGGCCGCGGGCGGCGACGACGTACGGCTTGCCGAGTTCGTCGAGCAGGTTGGCCCGGAGCACCCGGATTGTGCCGCCGACGCCGCCGGTGACCAGCACCGCCGCCGGCAGCCAGAGGTGGCTGAGCAGGTCGAGCAGCTTGCCCAGGTTCCAGTTCGCCTGGGCGTACTCGGCGGAGAACATGCCGCCGACGCTCCAGCCGAACACCTGGAACTGCACGTACATGCAGACCAGGGCGATCAGGAAGCCCGGCACCGCGACGCCGAGGAAGGCCAGCACGGTGATGATGTAGTCGACCACGCCGTACTTGCGGGCCGCCGAGTAGATCCCGGCCGCCAGCGCGATCACCCAGCCGATCAGGAACGCGGTGATGCCCAGCCCGAGGGTGAGCGGCATCCGTTCGGCCAGCAGCTCGGAGACCGGCCGGGAATAGCTGAACGACTGGCCGAAGTCGCCGCGGAAGATGATGTTGGTGATCCAGGTCCAGTACTGCACGATGATCGGCTGGTCCAGGGCGTACCGCTGCCGCAGCGCGATCAGCTGCTCGGGCTGCACCACCTGGCCGGCCCGCTGCAGGTTGACCAGCACCGTGGTCAGGTAGTCGCCCGGCGGCAGCTGGATCACCAGGAACGACACCAGGGACACGGCGAACACGGTGGGGATCATCAACAGGATCCGCCGGACGACGTACTTGATCATCGTCAGGCGTGCTTGGCGGGTTCGGCGTAGAAGATCTGCGCCAGGTCCGTCGCTCCCTCATAGTGTTGCCGGAAGCTCGCCACCGCTTCGGGCCGGACGTTCTTCAGGTCGTCCGCGACCACCATCGGGGTGTACGGCAGCGGCATGGTGCCGATGATCCACACGTTCTCGTCGTGCAACTTGGTGATCTCCTTCCCGAACCGGATCCGTTCCTCGTCATTCGGGGCGACCTTCAGCTGGTCGTACAGGTCGAGCAGGCTCTTGATCGTTTCCGGCGGCTCGGCGGCGAACTTGTTCTTCGGGTCGTAGCTCCAGGTGCCGAACCGCGGCGCCCAGTAGGTGAGGTTGGAGTTCGGCACGTACCAGAGCGGGTCGATGTCCCATTGGTAGCCGGGGAACGGGTAGCAGATGATGTCGAAGTTGCCCTGCGGGATCTCGGTGTACCAGAGGTCCTGGCTGATCGTCTTGATCACCGTGTCGATGCCGGCCGCGGCGAGGTGCCGCTTGGCGTACTCCAGCACGGTCATCTGGTTCAGGCCGACGCCGACGGGGAAGGTCTGCATGGTGAACCGCATCGGCTTGCCGTCCGGGCGCAGCCGCATGTTCTTGTCGTCCCGCTTGGTCAGCCCGGCCGCGTCCAGCCGCTTGTTGGCCTCGTCGAGATCGAACTCGATGAACCGCTGGCCCATGCCCTCGGTGAAGTACTCGTCACCGACCTGGCCGCACGGGTGCACCGGCTTGCCCTGCCCGGCCAGCAGCGCGTCGTTGAGCTCGGTCCGGTTGATCGCGTGGCTGAACCCGGCCCGGAAGTCGAGCTTCTGGAACAGCTCGGCGATCACCGGGTCCTTGTGGCTCTGGTTCAGCAGGATCGACGTGTTGGCGTCGGTCTGCCAGCGCAGCACCTTGAACGGCTTGGCGTCCTGGTTCTTGATCAACACCGGCAGCGAGGTCTCCGGCAGGTCCCAGAGCGCGATGTCCAGCTCGCCGTTCGCGGCCCGCAACCCGATCGCGTCGGAGGACAGGACCTGGAACGAGGCGGAGTCGAGGTAGGGCAGCTGCCGGCCGGCCTCGTCGACCTTCCAGTAATAGGGGTTCCGCTCCAGCTTGCCGGTGGTGTTGGTGGCGTTGATCGCCTTCGTCAGCCGCCACGGCCCGAGCACCGGGCGATCGGGATTCAGGTTCGTGTTGTTCTTGTTGTTGTAGAGGTCCATCCAGGTCGGCGCGGAGTTCTTCTTGATCTCCGCGGCAAGATCATCTTTGCTCACCAGTTCCTTGTGGAACTGGGACAGGTAGTGCTTGGGCTGGATCAGCCAGCCGCCGAACGGGATGAAGCAGAGGAACTTCAGGAACAGCGAATGCGGTGCCGCGAACGTCACGGTCAGGGTGATGTCGTCGGGCGCGGCGAACACGGCCGGCTTCTTGGCGACGGTGAGCCAGCCGGGGAAGACCGGGCTGAGCTCCTTGTTCAGCATCACCTTCTCGTACACGTGCATCAGGTCGGCCGTGGTGAATGGTTCGCCGTCGGACCAGTTCAGGCCCTTGCGGAGTGTGAACGTATACACCCGGCCGTCCGGGCTGATCTCCCACTTCTCGGCGAGGCCCGGTTGCGGCTTGCCCGGGGTGGTCGGGCTCCACTCGGCGAGGCCTGAGAACACCATGTACTGGCCGCCGGTGCCGCCGGTGTCGACCTGGCCGCGGCGCATGGTGCCGCCGTACTGGCCGAGCTCCTGCTGCATCGGGATCTGCAGCGGAGTCTCCGGCAGTCGCTCGGCAAGATCGGGGAGCTTGCCGCTGTCGACCAGCTTCTGCAACATCGGCGACTGCTTCTGCGTGGTGTCCAGGGCCGGTCCGGTGGCCTGCCCGCCGGTGTCCGGCGCGATGTCCAGCGCCGAGCAGCCGGCCAATGCGGTGACCGCTGCCGCTGCCGTACCTGCGCGGAGCAGGTCACGGCGGGGAAAGTTGCGGCGGTCGAGTGTGTGGTTCAGGGGCGATGTCATGGCTCTACCTCACTCGGATACGTCGGGTGGGCGGCGCCGTGACCGCTGGAGCCCCAGTGCCCCCCGAACCACTATCTTCCAAATATCGGATATAACTTCGATGTCTCGATGGTTCTCTGAATCTAAATCCGCCGTGAACGGCCCGTCAAGGGTTGCCGGGCACTCCTGGATCGTTGTAACCCGAACGTTCCCTGAGCGCCCGGCCGGAACCCGTTCAGTCCTGCGGTTGCTGCCGGTACGCGGTGGCGACGGCCTCGATGATCTGCTCCGGGCGATCCGGTACGAACACGTCGACCAGGCCCACGATGGGCCCGCCGGACGAACTGACCTGCCACGCGGAGGCGTCCTCGAAGCCGGGATCGGCCATGGTGAAGCCGATCGTCTCCAGGTGATCAACTCCGACATCGACGCTGCGCCCGGACACGTCGCGCAGGGCGGTCAGCCGGAAGCTCAGGGTCGCCTCGGTCTTGTCGATCATGGCCGAGGTGACGTCGAACTGGCCCTGCGGGTCGAGTCCCTGCACCCAGAGCTGCTGCCAGGTCGCGTCGTGCACGTCGGCCGCCCAGACCTGGGCGCCGTCGACCAGGACCAGGATCCGGAAGTCGCCGCGCTGCGGGATCCGCCACAGTTGCAGGGCCCTGGAGTGCCAGAAGCTGAGCTCGTAGCGCGGGCTGTCCGGGTCGATGGTGATCTTGGTCGACAGCTCCGCGTAGTCGCCGGCCTTGATGCCGGCGTGTGAGGCGACCAGGGCGCCGCGACCGTCGCCGTACATGGACCGCCGCTCGTTGGCCACCGTCGGTGCGCCGTCGACCTGGAGCCCGTACGAGACGACGCCGAACGTCTCGCCCTCGGCGGCGGCCTGGACGGCCTGGCTGACGCAGGCTCCGGCGTACTCGGCCGTCGGGGCCAGGACGCCGTCCAGGAATCGGCCGGTGTAGACGAGGAAGATCAACCCGACGTCGTGCCGGCGGGCGACCTCGTTGATCTCGGTGATGTCCTGCCGGACCCGGTCGGCCACGATGGTGTTGATGTTCGGCCCGTCCAGGTACGGATAGATGATGCCGTCGATGTACGGCCCGTACTTGATCATGAACTCGTCCGAGGTGGCGGACCCGTAGTAGGCGCAGGTGAAGAAGCCCAGGTCCGGGTTGATCGCGAACTGCGTCTCCCGGATCTCGGCCAGGTACTCCGGGGTGAACACGGCCGGGTTGTCGCCGCAGTCGAAGTCGTCGATCGCCCAGCCGGTGAGCACCGGGTACTCCAGCGACAGCTCGGCCAGCGCCTTCGCCCAGGCCAGGTAGTCCATCACGTACGGCCGCGAGGCCCGGCCCCAGCTGTACGTCTCCGTCGGCGGCACGATGTAGGGGAGCAGCTGGATCCCGGCGGCCTGGGCGGCCGGCGCGAACTCCAGCCGCAGGTCGTCGAAGTCGGTCGGCGAGTCCCAGATGCCGAAGAAGTAGTGGTTCGCGCCGATCCGCTGCAGGAGTTCGATCATGGCCGGGGTGTCCACGTGCCGGTAGCCGTCCTTGCGCGGCTCGGCCTCGCGGATCCAGCCGCCCACCGTGTTGCCGCCGGGGAGGGCGGACTTGATGCCGCCCGGCGGCAGGCCGGCCTTGAAACCGGGAGCGCGGTAACGTCGGGGGAGTTGATCTTGGGACATGGTTGTCGGTGCTCCGATCGAGCCAACGCTGATGGCTATCTTCGAATTACGGAAAATAAGACCAATATCTCGTTGATCAAGGTAACCTACCGTCTGGCGGATCGCAACGGCCGTGACGGAGGACGGGACGCGCGGATGAGCAGTGATGATCATGGACAGGACGAGACCCTGGCGCTCGAGGCGGGCCGCAGCGCCGCCCGGTTCAGCACCGAGGCCGGACGGCTCACCTCCCTGGTGCTCAACGGTCACGAGGTGATCGTCGGACCCGCCGAGCCGCAGCCGCCGCGCGGCTCCTGGTTCTGGGGATCCTTCGTGATGGCACCGTGGACCAGCCTGATCCGGGACGCGACGTTCGACTTCGCCGGGGACACCCATTGGCTGGCCACCGACGATGGCCGGCACGCCGTGCTGGGGCTGACCTGGAAGCTGCCCTGGCGGATCGACGGCGATCGGCTGGTCTGCGACCTGGGCGGGCCGGACGGGGTGGCGGCGGGCTGGCCGTTCGGCGGCCGGGTGATGATCATGCCCGAGCTCGCCGAGGACCGGCTCCGGGTCGTGCTCCGGGTCGAGGCCGGTGATCAGGAGCAGCCGGCGGCGATCGGCTGGCACCCCTGGTTCGTCAGGGAACTGGCCGGCTCGGCACCGGTCGAGCTCGGCCTGACCGGACCGGTCCGGCGGCAGCACCGCGACCCCGACGAGGCCCCGACCGGGCTCTGGCAGTCGGTCGACCCGGCGGAGCGTGACTTCAACGACTGCCTCCGGGTCGGCGGGCCGACCACCCTGACCTGGCCGGGCGTCGGGTCGCTGGAGATCGCGCACGACTCGCCCTATGTCACGGTCTACTCGGTGCACCCGGACGGGATCTGCGTGGAGCCGGTGACCAGTCCGGCCGAACGGATGGATGACCTGCTCCGTCCCGGCGAGGTGCTGGACCTGACCATCGACATCCGCTGGATCGGCGAGGAGGAGAATCAGTGAGCGTGAACCGTTCCCTGCAGGCCACGGTGGCCGAGCTCAAGACCGTGGCGATCAGTCCCCGGGTCAAGCCGGAGCTGCTGGTCAGCGGCGCCCGCGGCACCCACGACCGGAGCGACTTCCTGCTGGTCAAGATCATCACCTCGGCCGGCGTGTCCGGGATCGGCGAGGTGAGCGCGACGCTGACCTGGAGCGGCGAGGACTCGACTACCGCCCAGCATGTGATCGACACCGTGTTGCGGCCGGCCTTGATCGGCAAGCCGCTGACGCCGGTGGCCGAACTGGAGGCCGCGATGGACACGGTGCTGGCCGGGCACCCGTTCACCAAGGCGGGGATCTCGATCGCCCTCTGGGACGCGTACGCGCGCACGCTGGACGTGCCGCTCGCGGTCGCGCTCGGCGGCCCGCGGCGCACCGAGATCGCGGTCAAGTGCTCGCTCAGCGGCAACGGCGACCGGCTGCGGACCGGCCTCGAACACGCCCGGGCGGCCGGCTTCGGGTCGTACAAGATCAAGATCGGGATGGACGTCGACACCGATGTGGCGCGGCTGTGGGAGCTGCGCGAGCTGGTCGGTCCGGACACCTTCATCGGGCTGGACGCCAACGGCGGCTACAGCCGCACCGCCGCCCGACGGGCCGGGCAACGGCTGCTGCCGTACGGGCCGGCGTTCTTCGAGCAGCCCGTGCAGCCCGGCGACCTGCCCGGGATGGCCTCGCTGCGTGATCTTGGACTGCCGATCGTCGCGGACGAGAGCGTCTTCGGGCTGGACGACCTGATGGCCGTGCTGGCGGCCGACGCGGCCGACGTGATCAGCCTCTACGTGGGCAAGAGCGGTGGGCCCGGCCGGGCCGTCGCGATCGGCCGGATCGCCGCCGCGGCCGGCCTCGACGTGATCATCGGCTCCAACGGGGAACTGGGCCTCGGTGCCGCGGCCCAGCTGCACGTGGGCTGCGCGCTGGACCGGCTGTCGGAGGAGATCCCGTCCGACATCATCGGCGCGCACTACTACTCCAGCGACATCCTGGCCGGCGGCCTGGACGCCACCGGAGCCCGGGCCCGTCTCGGCGACGGACCCGGGCTCGGAGTGACCCTTACGGAAGATCTCGAGGAAGCCTTCCGCTGAAGGCTTTCGCGCCCTGAGCTTGTCGAAGGGCCTTGGTGTGGCTGCCCTTCGACAAGCTCAGGGATCGTTGCGGCCTACTCGGTGATCATGGTCAGGGTGAACCGGCCCAGCCAGCCACCCCAGCCGTCGGTCGGGAAGCTGTCCTCGACCTTGACGAACAGCGGTGTCCCGCCCTTCGCGTCCAGATCGGCCAGGTCGAGGGTGCGATCGCCGAGGTTGGACAGGTCCCGGATCTCACGTTCCTCGGTCAGCACGGTGCGCCAGGTCCGGCCGTCCGCGGAGACCGAGACCTTGTACTGGTTGCCGATGTGCAGGGTGAGCGTGCCTCCGGTGACATCGGCCGGCAGATCGACGCGGTACGTGAACGAGGTCGCCCCGTCGGCGAACCGGCCCCGGCCGTCGAAGATCTCGCCGTCCAGCTGGGAGCCGCCGGCCTGGTCCAGCCACGGGCCCTCGGCGACCGTACCGGGGGTGAATTCGATCTTGGTCCCGATCACCTGGATCCGGGCCGCGGTACGGACCGTGCCGGCCGAGGTCTTCGCCGTGGCGACGACCCAGTAGCTGCCCTCGGCGGCCCCGGCCGGCACCGTCACAGGCAGCTCGACCGACGCCGAACCGCCCGCCGGGACCGGATCGAGGGGAGTGGCCGTACCATCGCCGTCCCAGCCGTCGGGTAGGTCGAGCGTGATCGTTCCGGTGAGTTGTTCCGCGCTCTCGTTGCCGACCGCGACCGGGATCGTCACCTCGCCACCGGCTCGGGCCACTCGGTTCTGGGCCCGGGCCGCCACCGGCGGCGCCTCGGCCCGGGCAGCCTTCGTGAGCACGCTGCCGGTCAGCCCCTCGGCGTCGGACTCGAAGGTCCAGCCGTCCTCCTCCTCGAAGTCGAAGTTCTCACCCGTCAGCCCGACGGTACGGAGCCGGTCGAAGCCGATGTCGATCGGCGGGTTAGGCCGGGTGTCGGAATGCTGCAGCCCGCACAGCCGGAAGCTCAGCGTGACGTTCTTCTTGCCCTGGACGAACTCGGTCACGTCGACCGGGCCCTGCAGCCCGTTTCCGTTCTCCCAGAAGGGATACACGCTGTTGGCGTCCCGGGTCCAGACGGTCTCGCCGTCCACCGTGACGGTCAGCTGGTGCGCCCCCAGGAAGCCCGGGTAGGTCGCGTGCGGGCTGAACTCGAAGAAGTCGATCTCGTACCGCGGCGAGTCCGGATCGACGTCGAGCCGCTGGCTGGCGCTGACACAGGTTCCCGCCGCGGTCCGGGTGAACGGCTCGACCGCGAGCCGGAGCCGGCCGCTGCCGTACATGGCGTCGCCGAGCACCGGAGCTCCGGGACGTCGGTCCGGCTGGAACGGCCGGACCTGGAAGGCGTCGGCCGCGGCCTGGAGCGCGTTCTCCGGGTCGAAGTCGGAGAAGTGGTGCAGGCCCGGCAGGATGGCCGAGTTGTTGGTCGTCACCTCCCAGTCGCCGCGGGTCTCGAAGCCGCCGTTCTTGATCGTGAGGCCGTGGCCGGTGACGTCGTCGATCATGACGCCGGTCCACAGGCTGAGGCCGGTCTTGTCGGTCAGCCGGAGGGTGAGCCGGGCGGATGTCTTTCCCTGCAAGGCTTCCGTGAGGTCGACGAAGCGGCGGTGCCAGGTGCCGCCGGAGCCCGGCCGGTCGGATTCCCAGACCACCTCGCCGTCGATCAGCACCTGCCGGGTGTGATAGGTCGTGGCGGTGCCGTACTGGTCGTAGTGGGTGTCGAAGTCGGAGAACTCCAGGCCGTAGGACTCGGCGTCCGGATCGACGGTGATCTTCTGCTCGGCCTGGGCGTAGTCGCCGGCCTGGGTCCGGGCGAAGACCTCGGGGGCCAGGCTGAGCCAACCGGCGCCGGTCCGGGCCCGGTTGTAGTCCGACATCTGCGTCCCGCCCGCGATCGGCAGACCGTACAGGGTGATCCCGTGCAGCCGTCCCGAGTCGAGATAGGGCTGGGTCTCCTTGATCACGTCATGGATGTACCGGTCGGTCGGCGGCACGATCGCCGACAGGTAGCGGCCGGTGTAGGCCAGCAGCACCACGCCCAGGTCGTGCTGCTCGGTCTGGGCCAGGATCAGGTCGAGATTCGGGCCGATCCGGGAGGCGTCCTGGGTGTTGCTGTTCGCTCCCGTGTACGGGTAGATGATCCCGTCGATCACGCCCTCGTACCGCTCGTAGAACTCCGGGTTGACCGCCTCGTCGTAGTAGACGGTGGTGTAGAAGCCGAGGTTCGGGTTGATCGACTTCTGGACCCGCTGCATCTCGGCCACCTGCTCCGGCGGCAGCTGGCTGAAGAAGTCGTCCAGGGCCCAGGCGAGCACGTTCGGCTGGCGTACCGAGAGCTTGGCGATCTCCTCGGCCCAGCGCACGTAGTCCTTCTCGAACGGTCGCGAGCACCGGCCACTGAGATGGGGCTTCGGATCGTCCTGGCACTCCGACGGCGGCACCAGGTAGAGCCAGAGATCGATCTTGGCCTCGGCCGCGGCGGGGGCGAACTCCTCGATCAGGTCCTGCCAGTCGGCGGGGGAGTTCCAGATCAGATAGACGTACGTGTTCACGCCGACCCGTTGCAGGGAACGGATCGTGGCCGGGGTGTCGATGTGACGATAGCCGTCGGCGCGCGGTTCGGCTTCCCTGATCACGTCGCCGACGGTGTTGCCGCCGGTCTGGGCGGCGAGCATCCCGCCGGGAGGTCGGTGGACGGAGTTGATCTTGGCCGGCTCCCCGGGTTGGCGCGGCTCGGCGTCGGCGGGCGACGGCAGCATGGACGCGGCGAGCGCCAGCAGCGCGATCAGCGAAAGGGAGGCGATCGGAACCATTCTCATGGGATCCTCCAGCATTTCGAAAAATGTTTTAGTATTGCAGAAAAGCAAAGCCGGAGTTGATCATGCTTGTCTAGAGGGTGTCCAGGAAAAGCAGAAACGCCGCACCCGAATCGGATGCGGCGCCTCGTGCTGGTTCGGTCAGTCGGCGAGCTGGAAGATCGCCTCGATCTCGACCGGGCTGTTGGTCGGCAGTGCGGCCAGGCCGAGTGCCGCCCGGGTGTGGAACCCGATCTCCGGGCCGAACACCTCGAGGAAGTACTGCGTCGCGGCGTGCCCGACCAGATGCTGGTCGGTGAACGACGGCGCGCTGGCCACGAAGATCGTGACCCGGGTGACTCCGGTGATCGCGTCCAGATCGCGGCCGGACTTGGCCAGTTCGCCGCGCGCCGCCTCGACCACGTTGCGGGCACACTGCCAGGCGCACCGCCGGGCCGTGTCAAGATCGATGCCGTCGCCGACGATGCCCTCGGCGATGTTCGTGCCGTCGATGTGGGCGGTCTGACCCGAGGTGATCAGCTGGTTGCCGTAGATCCGGGCCGGGGCGATCGTCGGCGGGGTGGTCTGGGCGGTCGGCTCGGGTGCGGCGGACTGGTGGCGTTCGGCGGCGGTCACGGGAAAAGCTCCTCCGGTGCGGTCAGCATGCGAGATTTCGAAGATGTCTCCGAAGTTTCGCAGAGATGATCGGGCGTACGCCAGCCGGGTGCCTCTATTCTGTCCGGTATGGCAGGGACCACAACGACCGAGACCAAGGCGCCGTCGCAGTCGGTCGCGCGCACGCTGACCGTGCTGGAGACCCTGGTCGCGGCCAATGACGGGATGACCCTGACCGCGCTGGCCCAGGCGACCAGGATTCCGCTGGCGACCTGTGCCTCCATCGTCTACACGCTGGAGCAGCGCGGGTACGCCGCGCGCAAGGTGGTCGGCCGGAGTCATTTCTGGCGCGCCACCCTCGGCCTGTACGGGCTGGCCACCCAGCTGGTCCGCAAAGTTGATCTTGCGACCGTGTCTCAGGACGAGATGCGCGCGCTGGCCGTCGAGATCAACATGCCGGTGCACATCGGGGTCCTGAACGGCGCCTCGGTGGTCTATGTCGCCAAGGCCGCGACCTCCGACTTCATCCAGTTCGACACCTATCCCGGCAAGATGGCGCCGTACAACCTGACCGCGCTCGGCAAGGCGATCGCCGCGTTCCTGGACGAGGAACGGCTCAGCCCGCTGCTCAACCAGATGAGCAAGGGCGAGGGTCCCGGCGCGCTCCCGGCCGGCCGCAAGGCGTTCCTGAACCAGCTCGCCGAGATCAAGACCCGTGGCTACGCCATCGAGGTGGAGGAGGAGCGCGCCGATATCGCCTGCGTCGCGGCGCCGTTCTTCGATGCCGAGGGAGGCCCGGCCGGCGCGGTCGGTGTCACCGGCTTCAAGCGCGACCTGGTCGGTGACCTGCTCAAGCGCACCACCGACGGTCTGACCCATATCGCCGCCACCATCTCCACCCGCCTCGGGTATCACGCCGCCCTGCGCTGATCTTGCATCGACGTCGGATCGGCACTAGCCTTTGTTCGGCGAGGTGAAAGTATCTTCGCTATTTCGAATCCTCGACGTCGGGGGTGATCATCGGGTGACGGAGCGAATGGCTCAGCGAGCGGCCCCGCGAGTGGCCTTGGTCGGCCTCGGGGCGATCGGGGCAGGTGCGCATCTTCCGGCGTTGCTCCGTTCCGACCGGCTCCGGCTGGTCGCCGTGGCGGACCCGTCGCCGGAGCGCCGGGAGGCAACCGGCAGCGAGCTGGCCCGGGCCGGCCGGGACGACGTGGCGATCCTCGATGATCTTGATCAGGTGATCGCCGCGGGCGTCGACGGGGTGGTGCTGGCGACGCCGCCGTGGGTCACCACCGACCTCGCGGTACGGGCCGCGCAGTCCGGGATCGCCGTGCTGGCTGAGAAGCCGGTCGCACCGTCGATCGAGGACGCGGACCGCTACCGGGTGCTCGACGCCGACCAGCGGGCCCGGATCCAGGTCGGGCTGACCTATCGCCACGACCCGGCCCTGGACAAGCTTCGCAAGTTGATCAAGGACGGCGCGCTGGGCCGGCCGCTGCTGGTCCGGGCGTCGATCTACGACGAGCGGGCCGACGGTGACCCGGCCCACGACCGGTTGATCACCGAGACCCTGAAGCACGGTTCGCCGGTGATCCACGAGGGCGCCCACGTCTTCGACTGGCTGACCAGCCTGTTCGGCGGGCCGGGGGAGATCGACGACGCCTGGGCCGTGACCACCCGGCCCGGCCTGGCCGCGCCGAACCTGATCGGCGGGCGGCTGACGTACCCGGACGCGACGGTGCTGGTCGAGTTCGGCTGGTACACGCCGACCCTGCCCGGCTGCGTGTTGATCTTCATCGGCGACGGCGGGACGGTGCGGCTGGACGGCCGCACGTTCGATCTCGGCGTCATGCTTGCCGGCCGGGAACCGATGATGTACACCTTCTCGCCGAACCGGACAACCCGCTGCTTCGACCTGCAGGTCGCGCGGTTCGCCGACCTGCTGGCCGGTGGGCGCGCCGAGCCGAGCCTCGACGACGGGATCGCGGCCCTGATCACGAGCCAGGAGCTGCAGCGGCTGGCAACATCGTTCCCTGAGCCTGTCGAAGGGCAAGGGGCTTCGCGCTTCGACAAGCTCAGCGAACGTACTGACAGCGAAGCCGCCGCGACGAGGAGTGATCACCGATGACTGTGCGGAAATGGGCCGAGACCGACCGGGAGACGCTGACCCGGCTGCTGCCCGAGGCGCTGGTGCTGCTGCCGATCGGGGCCACCGAGCAGCACGGCCCGTACCTGCCGACCGGGACCGACCACCTGCTGGCCGGCGAGGTCACGGCCCGGGCCGCGGAGCGGGCCGCGACGAACCTGGCCTGCGAGTTGTTGATCACGCCGACGCTGCCGGTCGGCGCCTCCGATCATCACCTGCCGTTCGGCGGCACGCTGTCGATCAGCCCGGCCACGCTGACCACGATGCTGACCGAGATCCTGTCCTCGATCGTGGCCTGCGGCGGCCGCCGGGTGCTGATCGTCAACGGCCACGGCGGCAACGTGGGTGGTTGTGCCGCCGCCGCGGCGGCAGCGACGAACGCGGCGCCGGAGCTGACGGTAGGCCATCTGGACTACTGGGCCGCCGGCGGCCAGGACCGGTCCCGCTGGTCGGTCCGCGAGTCCTGCACCGGTCCGGTGCCCGGCCACGCCGGCGAGTTCGAGACCGCGATGATCATGGCCGTGCGGCCGGAGCTGGTGCCGGACCGCCCGATCCGGGCCGATCCGCCGGCGATCGGCTCGTCCACCGGCGGCGCGACGATCCACGCCACGGCCGCCTGGCTGGCCACCGACGGCTACACCGACCACCCGGAACGCGCGACGGCCGCCCTCGGCCACGAACTGCTCGACGAGCTGGTCGCCGCGACCGAGTCCGTGATCATGGAACTGGCACAGGAGGGGACCAACCCTTGATCGACTTCCACACCCACACACCGGCCTGGGAGACGGCGACGTGGCTCGGCGGGGCCACCTTCGGCGCGACCGAGTTCGTCGAGTTCATGGACGTCTCCGGCATCGACAAGGCCGTCGTGCTCAGCCACGACGGACTGTTCAACTCCACGCCGCAGGCCAACGAGGCGCTGGCGGCCTTCGTCTCCGAGTTCCCGGACCGGCTGATCGGCTTCGGCTCCTACAACCCGCGCCGCCCGGAGGCGCTGGCGGAGACGAAGCGGAGCTTCGCCGAGCTCGGGCTGCGCGGGCTCAAGCTGCACCCGTGGCTGCAGGGCTTCAGCCCGCACGAGACCTCGCTCGATCCGATCATGGAGGTGGTGGCGGAGCACTCCGGCATCCTGCTCTGCCATGACGGTACGCCGCCGTACTCGACGGCCGGGCAGATCGCGGCGCTGGCCCGGCGGCACCCGACCGTTCCGGTGGTGCTCGGCCATGCCGGGCTGCACGACCTGTGGCGGGAGTCGCTGGCGTACACGAACGAGACGGAGAACCTCTACATCTGCATCTGCGGTACGCCGCCGTACGCGGCCCGGGAGATCTGCCGGCGCGGCGCACCGGGCAAGGTGCTGTTCGGGACCGACGCCGGTCTGTCCGACAAGGCCAGTCAGGACTACGCCCAGGCCCGGGTCACCGAGATTGATCACTGGGGGATCACCGCGGAACAGAAGCAGGCCATGTTGATCGACAACCCCGCCGCACTGCTGGAGAGGCTCGGAACCGCATGATCGTCGACGTCCACTGCCACACGCCCACCCACACCCACGCGGTGCCGGAGGAGGACTTCCGGTCGTTCAGTGCCTGGCGTACCGACCGGGACGTGGTGACCTCCAACACCTGGGCCGACTTCGATGCGGCGATCGAGCCGGCCGACGTGGCGATCGTGTTCAACATCGCCGCCGACGATCCGCTCAGTTCGACCGGGCTGTCCTACCGGCCCGAGGACACCAACACGGCGACCGCCGCCTACGTCCAGCAGAACCCGGAGAAGGCGATCGGCTTCATGTCGGTCAACCCGACCAAGCCGGACGTCTGGGACGAGGTCGAACGGGCCCGCGAGCTCGGCCTGGTCGGCGTCAAGCTCGGCGCCAACTACCAGGAGTTCGAGCCGCTCGGGAAGCCGGCGCTGGACTTCTACGCGTACTGCGAGCGGGAGGGCCTGCCGATCCTGTTCCACCAGGGCGCCTCACCGATCCGGCACGCCCCGCTGAGGTATACGTTTCCGCTGGTCACCGACGAGGTCGCGATCGCCTTCCCGGAGCTGCGGATCGTGATGGCGCACATGGGCCATCCGTGGGCCCGGGAGACCGTGGTGACGATCCGCAAGCACCCACACGTGTACGCCGACGTCTCCTCGATCTACCTGCGGCCCTGGGTGATGTACGAGTCGCTGCTGTTCGCCACCGAGTGGGGCGCCGCCGGGAAACTCCTGCTGGGTTCGGATTTCCCGATCGCCACCACCGCCGAGGCGATCGCCGGGCTGCGCCGCGCGAACGACATCGTCGAGGGGACCAAGTTCCCGAGGGTCCCCGACGAGGTGATCGAGAACATCATCAACGCCGACGCGCTCGGGGCGCTCGGCCTGGCCGACCCACGCGGGAAGGGCAAGCAATGATCATCGACGCACATGTCAGGATCGGGCAGCAGCGGGAGTGCTCGCTCGAGGTCGCCGAGCTGTTGTCGATCATGGACCAGCACGGCATCGACCAGACCTTGATCGCGCCGAGCGAGGCACAGATCGCCTTCGCGAACCGGGCCGGGAACGAGGCCACCGCCGCCGCGGCGGAGGCCTCGGACGGCCGGCTGATCCCGTACGCCGTGGCCAATCCGTGGGCCGGCGACGAGGCGCTGGCCGAGCTGGACCGGGCCCGCGCCGCCGGCGCCCGGGCCCTCGCGGTGGACTCCAGCCTGCAGGGTTTCGACCTGCTGGACGGGCTGGTCGACCCGCTGCTCTCGTACGCGGAATCGGCGGGCTGGTTCGTCTACGTGCGCACCGGCACTCCACCCGGCCACCTGCCGCTGCCGCTGGCGCTGCTGGCCCGCCGGTTCCCGAAGCTCGACTTCCTGATGGGCCGCAGCGGTGCCACCGACTTCTGGATCGACGCCGCGCCCGCGCTGCGCTACGCGCCGAACCTGTACGCCGACACCAGCTACGCGCCGTGGGACACGGTGCTGTCGGAGTTCGTCCGGGATCCCGAGATCGGTGCGTCCCGGGTGATCTTCAGCACCGATCTCCCGTACGCGACGCCGGCCGGCGAGGTGAAGCGGATCAGGGACTGGCCGATCGGCGACGAGGAGAAGGCCGCCGTCAGCGGCGGCACGCTGGCCAGGCTGCTCGAGCGCGGGACGGACCGGGCCTGAGATGACCATGATCACGTCCCAGCGTCCTTCGACAGGCTCCGGACGGACTCCGGCCGAGGCCGCCGCGCTGATCCGCGGCGTCTCGCCGGTGCTCGAGGTGCCGTTCACCGACGACGGAGAGGTCGCCGTCGAGGACTTCCGGCGGGTCGTCCGGTACGTCATCGGCACCGGCGTCACCAGCGTCATGTTCCCGGGCTTCGCGGGCGAGTTCTACAAGCTCTCCGAGGAAGAACGCCGGCTGCTCACCGAGGTCCTGATCACCGAGGTACGCGAGCTCACCGTCGACACCGGGACCGAGGTTGCGGTGATCGCCGCGGTCCAAGATCACGCCACCAAGCTCGCCGTGCAGCGGGCCCGGTGGTCCGTCGAGGCCGGCGCCGACGCGATCAACCTGCTGCCGCCGCACCTGCTGGCCCCTTCGGCCGCCGCGATCGAGGCGCATCTGCGGACCGTGCTGGCCGCGGTGCCGGACACCGCCGTGGTGCTGCAGTACGCGCCGGCCGAGACCGGCACCAGCCTCGACCCGCAGGGCCTGGCGGCCCTGGTCCGTGATCATCCGAACCTGGCCCTGGTCAAGGTCGAGTCGTCGCCTCCCGGCCCGTACATCGCCGAACTGGGCCGGCTCGATCCACCGATCCCGGCCGTCGAGGGCTACGCCGGGGTGCAGCTGCCGGACGCGTTCCGGCGCGGCTGTGTCGGCACCCAGCCGGGCTGCTCGCTGACCGAGGTCTACTGCGAGATCTGGCGCCGGTTCGCCGACGGTGATCTTGCCGGCGGTGACCGGCTGCATGCGCGGCTGCTGCCGTACATCTCGTACTGGATGCTCGACACCGAACGGATCATCGCGACCGAGAAGATGATCTCGTACCGGCGTGGGCTGATCCAGAGCCCGTACTGCCGGCCGCCGCGGCACGATCTGGACGGTGAGGAACTGGCCATGATCGACCGCTTCCTGAGCGAGTTCGGCGACCTGCTGCCCGCCCTGCGGTGATCGGCGTTTCGGCTGCGTAACAGGGCCCCGAAATGCTTGCGGGCGATCAGCACCGGGCGTACAGTTCTCAATATTCTGGATACGTTTACGACATTCTGAAGATAGGCGAGAGGGGGAGACCATGAGACGGCGGGAACTCTTGTTCGGCGCGGGGGCCGTAGCGGCGGGGATGGCGCTGTCGGGGTGCAACTCGGGCGGGGGCGGCACGCCGTCCGAGGCGCCGAAGGCCGAGGACTGGCGGTCGGAGGTGACCGGTGGTCCGATCGAGGCCGGTGTGCTGACGGCCAAGGGGACGCCCGGGCTCACGTACCTGGAGCAGCTGGCGAAGAAGATCGAATCCGAGGTCTCCGGGTCCAAGATCACGTTGACGTTCGCCAACACCGAGGCCCGGCCCGCGCTGGAGCAGCGCTGGCGCGGCGGCGACGGGTTGGACGTCGACTACGGCATGTTCGACGGTACGAATCCGGCGCAGCGGGTCTGGGCCGACGACGGGATGCTGCTCGACCTGAAGTCGTACCTGGAACAGAACGACCCGGCGACGGGCAAGCCCTGGCTGGAGAACTTCTCGCCCGCCGCCCGCGGCTTCATGACGCACCCGGACACCGGCGGCATCTTCGGCATCCCGACCGAGCTGTCCACCCAGGTGCTCTTCTACAATGCGAAGCTCTTCACCGAGAAGTCGATCACGCCGCCGACCACCTGGACCGAGCTGATCGCCGCGGTCGAGGCGCTGAAGTCGGCCGGCGTCGACCCGATCGCCGTGACCGGGCTTTTCCAGCCGTACATGGGCATGTGGTCGGACAACCTGTGGCTGCGCACCGTCGGCTGGGAGGCCGCCAACAAGGTGCTGGTCACCGGCGAGGGCCACATCACCGAGAACCCGGGCTTCCTGGCCGGGCTGCAGCACGTCCAGGAACTACGCGACGCGAACGCCTTCATCAAGGGCTTCCAGGGCACCGACTTCACGCCCGCCCAGGCGCTGTTCTTCCAGAACAAGGCCGGAATGATCTTGATGGGCAACTGGCTGGTCAGCGAGATGAAGGCCGTCATCCCGAAGGGCTTCGAGGTCGGCGTGCTGCCGTTCCCCGCGGTCGACGGCGGTGCCGGTGATCAGAAGGCGCTGATGGCGGCCGCGCAGCTGATCTCGATCAACGCCGAGAGCAAGAACCTCGGGATGGCGCTGACCTGGGCCAGCCGGGTGACCAGCGTCGAGGTGCAGACCGAGCGGGCCACCAAGCTGGGCGACCTGTCCGCGGTCGTCGGCGTGCCGAGCCCGACCGGGGTGACCGGCATCGACAAGATCATCAGCGAGGCGTCGGCGCTGGTGCCGCGCGAGTTCTCGCTCAGCGGGACCAAGGTGTACGAGCCGTACTACGCCGAGATCGCCCGGTTGTTCTTCGGTGAGCAGGACGCCCAGCAGACCCTGGACCGGCTGGACCAGCTGCTGCGCAAGCAGCACAAGAACTGATCATGTTTGCCCGGTCCCAACGGTTGATCACGATTCCGTTCCTGCTGCCGGCGCTGGTCCTGCTGGGGACGTTCTTCCTGTTCCCGCTGGGCCGGACGTTCGTGATCTCGCTGAGCGAGTACACGCGAACCGGCCGGTCCACGCTGGTCGGGTTCGAGAACTACGTCAACGTGTTCGGCGACGGTGACTACCTGAACTCGCTGCGCAACGCGATCCTGCTCGCGGTGATCGGCGGCTGCATGCTGTTCCCGCCGGCGATCGCGATCGCCTGGGCGTTCCACCACCGGTTGCACGGCGAACGGATCTTCCGGTTCCTGATCTTCTCGCCGGTGGTGCTCTCGGTGGCCGTGGTGGCGCTGATGTGGACGTTCATCTTCCATCCGACGTTCGGCTTGATCAATCCCTCGTTCGCGGCGATCGGGCTGGGCGACCTGATCCCGGTGCTGCTCGGCGATCCGCGGACGGCGCTGCCGGCGGTGGCGTTCGCCGCGGTCTGGCACGGGATCGGGATCTGGATCATCCTGATCTCCGCCGGCTTCGCCCGGCTGCCCGGCGAGGTGATCGAGGCCGCCCGGATCGACGGGGCGGGGGAGTGGCAGATCTTCTGGCGGATCATGCTGCCGATGATGAGCGACCTGTTCCGGGTGCTGATCGTGCTCTGGTTCGTGCAGAGCCTGCAGGCCTTCGCGTTCGTCTTCATCATGACCGACGGCGGGCCGTTCGGGTCGACCGAGATCACCGCCACCCTGATGTACCGGACGGCGACCGACCAGGCCGACTACGGCTACGCGGCGGCGATGGGGATCGTGCTGGTGTTGATCTTGCTGGTGGTCGCGCTGGGCCTGAACCGGCTGTTGAAGCGAGACGATCTTGAGTACTGACACGATGGCCGCGCCCGCCGCCCGGACGGCCCGGGCCGGCGGCAGGATCCGGCGGAGGCGGAGCCGGGGCGAGCACCCGCCGTTCCGGCTGTTCCACCTGGTGCTCTATTTGATCATGGGCGCGGGCGGGGCGTCCGCGATCGCCGCGTACCTCTGGGTGATCAACGCCTCGCTGAAGACGAACGTCGACTTCATCGGCACCTCGCCCTTCGCGATCACCGACACCTGGTCCTTCGGCAACTACCTGGAGGCCTGGCAGACCGCCGGCGTGGCGACCTACTTCGGCAACAGTGTGCTGGTGTCGGTCTGCGCCACCGCGATCGGCGTCGGATTCGCCGTGCTCGCCGCCTACCCGCTGGCCCGGGTCCGGTTCCGCGGCTCGTCGATCGTGCTCGCCGTGATCGTCTCGGGCCTGATGGTGCCGTGGATGGTGACCTTCATCCCGCTCTACCTGACCCTGCAGGACCTCGGCCTGCTGGACAGCCAGCTCGGCCTGATCCTGGTCTACGCCACGTACAACCTGCCGTTCAACGTGTACGTCATGGTCGGCTTCATGAAGACCCTGCCGCGGGAACTGGAGGAGGCCGCCGCCGTGGACGGTGCCGGCCCCGCCAGCGCCTTCCTGCGCGTGATCGTCCCGCTGCTCGGCCCCGGCATGGCCTCGATCACGATCATCAGCTTCCTGAACAACTGGAACGAGTTCTTCTACGCCCTGGTCTTCATCACCACGCCGGACCGGATGACCCTCCCGGTCGGCCTCTGGCAGTTGAACCAGGCCGCGACGTACGGGAGCCAATGGGTCACCCTGTTCGCCGGCATGATGATCACCGTCCTCCCCGTCCTGGTCGTCTTCGCCTTCCTGCAGAAGCACATCACCCGAGGCCTCACCGCCGGCTCCCTCAAATAACCCGCTGACCGGGCACAAAAGCAGGCGTTCTGACGGCGTGTCGCTGCACTTGTGCCCGGTCGATCATGGTCCGGGCGGTTCAGGGGCTCAGGGGTTTGCGGCGTTCCAGGTGAAGCAGGGGGAACGGGAGGCCCTGGTGGTCGAGCGGTGACCGGCCGACCTGGACGAAGCCCTTGGCCGCGTAGAAGCGGCGAGCGGTCGGGTTCTGCTCATTGACGTCCAGGCGCAGGGTGGCGAAGTCGCGGCCGACATCCTCCAGCAGCAGAGTTCCGATGCCACGCCCGTGCGCAGCCGGGTCGACGAAAAGCATCTCGATCTTGCCGTCGACCTGGGCGATGAAGCCGAGCGGGCCGTTGGCGGCGTCCACGGCCACCCGAAGATCATTCATGCGCGGAAGATAGTCGGCCACGAGCCCGGAGAAGCCGTCGATGTCGGCGTGGGTGAGGAAGAGATGGGTCGCCTCGACGGCGGCTCGCCAGATGCGCAGAAGGTCGACGAGGTCGGTGTCCTGGCGGGGCCGGAGCGTGACGTCCATGAGGTCGGTCTACGCCTCGGAGACCTTCCTGCGCAAGGCGGCCAGGGCGCTGAAGGCATGATCACGGTAGTCCTGCAGCGGTTCCCGGCGGTCGGCCGGCGTCTGCCGGTAGCCGCCGGACGTCTTCAGCCCGAGGTCACCGGCGGCGACTCGTTCGGCCAGCGACGGCGGGACGGAGAAGCGGTCGCCGTACCGTTCGACGAGGGTCGCGTACGAGGCCGCGTAGACGTCGAGACCGGCGATGTCGGCGACCTGGAACGGGCCGAAGAAGGGCAGCCGGTAGCCGAACGAGTTGCTCACCACGAGGTCCACCTGCTCCGGCGTCGCGAGGCCCTCCTCGACGATCATGGCCGCCTCCCGGAACAGGGCGAACTGGAGCCGGTTGGCCAGGAAGCCCGGCACCGCCGGCACCCGTACGGTGACCTTGCCGGCCCGGGCCAGCAGCCGCTCGGCCAGGGCCAGCGCCTCCTCGTCCTCACCGGCCAGCTCGACCAGCGGCAGGAACGGGGCCGGATTGAACCAGTGCGCCGCGATCAGGGGACGACCGACCGCCTCGGCCAGCGCGTCCAGCGGCAGCGACGAGGTGTTGGTGGCGATCACGGACCGTTCGGGCGCCGCGGCGTCGACGGCGGCCAGCGCGGTGCGCTTGATCCGAAGATCCTCCGGTACGGCCTCGCTGACATAGACCGCCGCAGCGACGGCCTCCTCGATCGACCCGGCGGCGGTCAGCAGGTCGGGCGCCCGCAGCGCCGCGTCCCGGTCGACCAGTCCCTGCTCGGCGTACCGCCGGAGACCGGTGATCAACTTCTCCCGCAGGTCGCGCGTGGTGGCGGCGTCGACATCGGCCAGGGCGACCCGGAACCCTGCCAGGGCGAGGGTCTGGGCGATGCCGCCGCCCATGTAACCGCCGCCGACCACGGCCAGTTGCTCGCTCATCGGATCGTGTAACCTCCGTCGATCATCAGCGTGTGGCCGGTGATCAACTTCGCCATCGGCCCGGCCAGGAACGCGACCGCTCCGACGACGTCGACCGGGTCACCGAACCGGCCCAGCGGGATCCGGGCGAGCAGCCGCTCGGCCAGCTCGGCCCGGGACAGCGTGAGCTCGGCCAGTTCGGTCCGGATCCAGGTCGGCGCGATGGCGTTGACCCGGATGCCGTGCGGTGCCCATTCGAGCGCCAGGTTCTTGGTCAGGTTGTCCAACGCGGCCTTGGACGCCCCGTACACGGAACGTTCCTCGATCGCGACGGTGCCGGTCTGGGACCCGACGTTGACCACGCTCGCCTCGGTCCCGGCCGCGATCCAGCGCCGGCCGAACGCCTGAGTGAGGAAGAACGTGCCGCGCAGGTTGACGTCCATCACCGTGTCGTAGTCCTCGACCCGGACGTCCACAGCCGCGGCCGGGACGATCGTGCCCGCGTTGTTGATCAAGAGATCGACGTCCGGCAATCCGTCGGCGAACGCGGCGAAGGTCTCCGGCCGGGAGACATCGAGCGGGCACGGCCGGGTGCCGTACCGCTCCGCGATCCGGTCCGACTCCGCGTCCGACCGGGACGTCCCGAACACCGTCGCGCCGAGTTCGGCCAGGCCGTCGGCGATGGCCAGGCCGAGACCGCGGCTGGCCCCGGTGACCAGGGCGGTCCGGCCGGTCAGCGAGAAGTCGATCATGGACGAGCGGGATCCCAGCCGTAGTCGGACGACCCGAACTTCGCCGCGCGGACGTCGCCGGAGCGGGCATGGCCCTCGAACCGCTCCACCCGGGACGCCCGGCCACAGACCTCGCCGAGCAGCGCAGAGGACGTCGGGTCGGTGACCTCCTGGTACGTCACCGTACGCAGGTACTTGCCGACCCAGAGACCGCCCGTGTAGCGGGCCGCGCCGCGGGTGGGCAGGACGTGGTTGGTCCCGATCACCTTGTCACCGTAGCTGACGCAGGTCCCCTCGCCGAGGAACAGGGCACCGTAGTGGTGCAGCTCGGTGAGCGCCTGCCGCGGCTCCGCGGTCAGCACCTCGACATGCTCGGCGGCGTAGTGATCACCGAGCCGCCAGGCGTCGGCCAGATCGGCGACCACGTGGATCGCACCATGATCACGCCAGGCCGGCTCGGCGAAGTCCTTGGTCGGCATTCCGGGCAGGATCCGGTCGATGTGCTCCAGCACCGACCGGGCGAGCTCCTCGGACGTGGTGATCAGGATCGCGGGGGAGTCCGGGCCGTGCTCGGCCTGGCTGAGCAGGTCCACCGCGACCAGGTACGGATCCGCCTGCTCGTCGGCGATGATCAAGATCTCGGTCGGCCCGGCCAGCAGATCGATCCCGACCCGGCCGAAGAGCTGCCGCTTCGCCTCGGCGACGTAGGCGTTGCCCGGCCCGGCGATCAGGTCCACCGGGGCGATGGTCTCGGTGCCGACGGCCAGGGCGGCCACGGCCTGGACCCCACCCAGCAACAGGATCTCGTCCGCGCCGGCCAGGTGCATCGCGGCGATCGTCGCGTCCGGGATCTCGCCCTTGATCGGTGGGGTCGCTGCGACCACCCGCTCGACGCCGGCGACCTTGGCGGTGACGATCGTCATGTGCGCCGAGGCGAGCAGGGGATAGCGGCCCCCGGGTACGTAGGCGGCGGCGGCCCGGATCGGCACGTTCTTCTGGCCCAGGTGGACTCCGGGCAGCGTCTCGATCTCGAAGTCGGTCAGCGATTCGCGCTGTCGGGTGGCGAACCGGCGGACCTGGGCCTGCGCGAACTCGATGTCCTCGATCACCTGGTCCGGCACCCGCGCGACGATGCGTTCGACCTCCTCCGCGCTGAGCCGGAAGCTCTCCGGCGACCAGGAGTCGAACTTCGCCGAGTAGTCGGCGACGGCGGCGTCACCGCGCTTGGCGATGTCGTTGATCACCGCTTCGACGGTCCGCCGGACCTCCGGGTCGGCGCTGCGCGGCTGTTGTCCGGCGGCCGGTGCCTTGAGCAGGGTCGACGCGACCGGGAACTCGGTGGACTGGGTCGTGGTCATGGATGGATCTCCCTTCGCTGGTGAGGATTGTATACGTATACACCGGCGACGGCCAGCCTTCCGGTCCGGCCGCGGTGCGGTCAGGCGACCAGGTCGGCGTACTCCGGATGGTCGGCGATGAACTGGGCGGTGAAGGGACATTCGGGGACCACCCGCAGGCCGAGCCGGCGGGCGTCGTCGAGGACGTACGCGCTGATCCGCGCCGCGATGCCGTTGCCGCGGAATTCCGGCTTCGTCCCCGTGTGCACGATGATCATGGTCTGGTCCCGGAGCGAGTACTCGACCACTCCGACACCCGTCTCGCCGAGCCGTGCCTCGTAGCGGGACCTCCGCTCGTCCCGGTGGAACGAGAGCTGATCAGGATCGATCTGGGTCATCGGCCTGCCTCCTCGAGTCGTTGCCGTGCAGCCGGCCACTCGGAACTGAGCATGGAGTACTGCACGGTGTCGCGCCAGCTTCCGTCGGGCCGGATCCGATGGTGCCGCAACACGCCCTCCCGGGTCGCGCCGAGCCGCTCGATGGCGGCCTGGGACCGGGTGTTGCGGATGTCGGTGTGCCAGACCACGCGCTCGGCGCCGAGGCCCTCGAACGCGCGGCCGAGCATGATCAACTTCGAGTCGGTGTTGACCCCGGTGCGCCAGTGCCGGCGGCCGATCCAGGTGTGCCCGATCGCGAGGGCACGGGTGTTCGGGGTGATCTCGTAGAACGACGTCGTACCGACGAACTCGCCGGTGTCCTGCAGCCGCTGCGCGTACGCGATCCGTTCCGGGTCGGCGGTCGCGGCGGCGATGATCTTCACGATGTCCGCCCTCGAGGTGGGCGGCAGGAAGGACATGTGCGCCACCACCTCGGCCGCGGTGTCCGGGTCGCCGAGCGCCGCAGCGTAGTCGTCGGCGTCGGCCTCGGTGAGCCGTTCCAGGCGGAGCAATCGGCCGGTCAACGGGACCGGATCGAACCAGGTGGACGTGGCGACGGCAGAGCTCATGGTGCCCATTCTGTCCCGTCTGCCGCGCTGTTCAGTCGAGGGCGTCCAGCAGCGTTCGCTCGGCCCGGTCCAGTGCGATCCGGACGGCGCCCAGGGCGACGCCCCAGGAACCGAGTTCCGACGCGACCACGCGCGGCGGCCGGACCCCGGGTCCGACCAGCCGGTCGAGCACCGTGCGCAGGGTCGGCACGACGACGTCGGCCGCCTCGGCCGCCCGGCCGCCGATCACCAGCAGCTCGGGGCTGATCAAGGTCGCCACCACCAGGCCGACCCGGCAGTACCGGACCAGTGCGGTCCGAAACTCGCGGCGGGCGCCGCTTCGCCCGGCCTGCACGGCACCGAGCCAGCGTTCCAGGTCGGGCACCTGCACCCCGTGCAGCGGTTCGAGATCGCGCATCAGCACCCGGACCGCGTCGGTCCGCACGGCCTTCTGTGCGATCAGTTCGTCGATCGCCGCATCGACGATCTCCGTCACCAGCTGTTCCAGCGGCTCGTCCGGATCGCCGTGTCGGAGCAGGCCGAGGAACGCCATCTCGCCCGTTCCTCCACTGGTCCCGCGGACCAGTTCGCCGCCGATCAGGATCCCGCTGCCGACCCGGTCGCCCGCCATCAGGTACACGACATCGGCGTGATCCTGGGCGACGCCGTGCCAGTGCTCGCCGATCGCCGCGAGGTTGGCGTCGTTCTCCACGACGGCGGGGGCGCCGAGCGCGTTCGCGAGCGTGTCGGCCAGGGCGAACTTCGACCACTGCGTCATCGCGTTGCAGTACCGGACCGTGCCGGTCGCGGGGTCCACGATGCCCGGCGAGCCGATGCCCACGGCGCGCGGAACGGTCGCACCGGCTTCGCCCAGGGCGTCGGCCGCGAGCTTCCGGGCCGTACGGATCCGACGAGCCCGGGACAGCTCCGGAGTGAGGCTGGCCGTTCGCTGGGCGACGACCGTCCCGGCCAGATCGGCGACGACGGCCTCCAGTCGGTGGGCCCCGATGTCGATCCCCAGCACGTGCCCGGACTCGCCGCGGAACCGGAGCCGGCGCTGCGGCCGGCCCCGACCACGGGCGACTCCGGTGGGGTCCTGGGCCGGCCCGATCAGACCGACCCGGGACAGGTCGTCCAGAACGGCGTCCAGGGTGGCCCGGGACAGGCCGGACCGCTGGAGCAGTTCGACCACGGTCAGGGCCGACTCGCTGCGCAGCGCGTCGAGCACGCGCGCCGCGTTGAGGCGCCGCAGCAACGCCGGGGTGGCCGACCCGTTCTCGATCATTCCGCTTCCTCGCTCATTTTTTCCTAGAACCCTTGACTTAATACTATGCCCCGTCCCACTCTGAAATGGTGCTAAGCCGACGAGTTTTCTCCCTGGTCCTCAGCATCGGTCTGATGCTCGCTGCTGTTCCGATGACGGCCGCGGCCACTCCCACTCTGCAGGCCTGGGTCGAGGACTCGTCCCGTACGGTCTATCGCACCAGCACGCTGCCCGACGGTGCCGACACCAAGATCACGATCACCTCGGCCCGCAACGAGTACGAGAGCGCGCAGGTCGTGCTCCGCTCGAACACCGCGCTGACGATCTCGGGCGTGACCTTCTCCGACCTGTCGGCCGGCCGCGGCGGCGGCATGATCAAGAGTGACCAGTTGCGCTACCGGTTCGTGGCGTACGAGGACACCTCGACCGTACAACCGAACCCGTTCTTCCCGGACCGGGTGGGCAACCAGCTCTACCCGAAGTCGGCGGTGCCCGACCCGATCTCCAACGAGACCTCGGTCCGGGTGCAGGCGAACGAGACCCAGCCGATCTTGATCACCAGCCACGTGCCCACCGGAACGCGTCCCGGCGCGTACCACGGAAAGGCCATGATCAACACCTCGCTCGGCCAGCGGATCGTGCCGATCCGGGTCGACGTCGGCAGCGCCACGGTGCCCGAGCTCGAGGATGCGAGTTTCGTCAACTACCACTGGGCGATGACGAACGGTTTCACCTGGGACGGCCTGAAGTGGCAGGGCGAGGGAAGCGAGCCGTACGACGTCGGGAAGTACTACTACGGCGTCGAGACCTACAGCGACGACTGGTTCGCGCTGATGGACGAGTTCGCCGCCCGGATGGCCGAGTACCGCACCAACATGACCTGGGTACGGACCGACCTGCTGCTGCAGGCGACCGGCACCGACCTGTCCGAGTTCACCAGCGGCATTCCCGATGATCTTGACTGGTCGCTGTTCGACCGTTACGTCCAGACGTTCAAGGACCGGGGCTTCACCTCGTTCGCGAACCAGCACCTGATCCACCTGCTGAACAAGATGCCGGCGAACGAGAAGCCGACGGCCGACTGGAACACCAAGCTGCCGGACGAACTGCCGGTGACGGACCGGTTCCTGCGCAACTACCTGACCGCCCTGTCCGAGCACCTGGCCGCGAAGGGCTGGACCGAGGCCGGCGGCGTCACCTGGTATCAGCACATCCTGGACGAGCCGATCACCGACGACAGCCGCAACTGGTGGACCTACGTCGCGCGCGAGATCAAGCAGCTCAACGCGGACAACGGCGGCGAACTGCGGATCATGGACGCCGACCCGGAGAGCACGCTGCTGGACGACCGGTCGAAACCGTACGTGGACACCTGGGCACCGATGACGCCGACCTTCGAGGAACACAAGGCGGACTACCAGGCCGAGCAGGCCGCGGGTCGTGATCTCTGGGTCTACACCTGCGAGGTCAACACGCCGCCGTGGCTGAATCGCTTCTGGACCCAGCCGACGCTGACCGGGCGGCTGCTCTACTGGAACCTGCAGCGGCAGGGCGTGCAAGGACACCTGCACTGGGCCTGGAACGCCTGGTACGTCGGGCCGTGGAGCGGCGACTCCTACATCGTCTACCCCGACCGGGAACGGCGGACGTTCAAGAGCACCGTCCGGCTGGAGGCACAACGCGACGGCATCGAGGACTACGAACTGCTGGCCCAGCTGACGAAGACCAGGCCGGAGCTGGCCCGGCAGCTCGTCGACGTCGCGCTCAGCCCGGACGATCCGCGGCGCTACACGCTCGACCCGTCCTATCTGAGCACGCTGCACGACTACCTGGTCCGGGCGGTGTCCGGGGAGGAGGTCGGCCCGATCCCGGAGCCGACCAGCCCGTACCTCGACCAGGAGGTGCCGCGCACGATCTTGGTCGACGACGGCGACGGCATCGAGTACTCGGGCAGCTGGGGGACCGAGCAGCGGCAGTACGCCTATCTCGGCGAGGTCCGGACGACGACGGCCGCGCAGGCCGCCGCGACCCACACCTTCGAGGGCACCGGCGCCGATGTCGTGGTGGAGAAGAGCCCGACCGCCGGCCGGATCGGCGTTTCGGTGGACGGCGGAGCGCCGCAGCTCGTCGAGTTGTACGAGGCGATCCGGCAGGACCATGTGACCGTGTTCCGGGTGCGGGACCTGCCGGCCGGGAAGCACACGGTGCGGATCGTCAACCTGGACGGCAAAGCCCTGCGTCTCGATGCGATCCGGGTCCAGTTCGCACCGGGCCAGGAGCCGTCCGATCCGACCCTGTCGACGCTCGACGTGACCGGTGTGCCGAAGATCGACTTCGACGGCCGGATCGGTGACTACCGGGTGCTGGTGCCGGCCGACACCAAGATCATCTCCGTGACCCCGACGCTGGCCGATCCGGGTGGCAGCCTGACCGTGAACGGCCGCCCGGCGGCCAGTGGGGCGACGGTGTCGGCAACGGTGCCCACCGGGAAGAGTGACCTGGTGATCACGTCCACGGCGAGCGACGGCAAGACGACCAAGACGTACCGGATCCGCCTGCTGAAGGGAGCCGTGAACACGCCGGAGGTCAACCTGGCCAGGGGATTCTCCGCGATCACCGCCTCGGCGGCGCGTTCCGGGGAGGGCGGTGTGACGTACGGTCCGCAGCGTGCGGTGGACGGAGACTACGGTTCGATGTTCGCCGCCGATCAGGCCTACCTGCAGGCGAACCCGTTGCCGCACGAGATCGCGCTCAGCTGGGATGCGCCGCAGACCCTGAACACGATCGTCCTCGCGACCCGGGGCGGCCTGGCCCAGGGCCTGACCGACGTCGACGTGCAGGTCGGCGCCGCGGACGGCAGCTGGACCACGGTCGCGGAGCGGGTTCCGTTCCGGTGGCGGCGAGACGATGACGACGGCGTGATGGAGTACGCCAGCGGCGACCTGCCCGAATTGACCGGGGTCCGGAAGCTGCGGCTCAAGATCAACTCCGCGAACTGGGAGCGCTGGACCATGTACGCCGTGTACGAACTCGAGCTGTATCAGCTGGACGAACAGGGCGAACTGCCTGTCGAGTAGCAGTCACCCTGCCGATCGGGTGCGGCGGACCACGACGAAGACCCGGCGGAACGGGAGCACGGTGCCGTGCTCCTGCGCCGGGTACGCCTCACGCAGCAGGGCCTGGTATTCGGCGACGAACTCGGCCCGCAGCGGTTCCGGCAGCGACTGCAGGACCGGCCGGGCGCCGGTGCCGGAGATCCAGCGGAACACCGGATCGGGCCCCTCCAGCACGTGCAGGTACGTCGTCTCCCAGGCGTCGACCTCGCGGCCGGGGCCGGCCAGCTCGGCGAGGTAGTCGGCGGCCCCGATCACCGTGCGCAACTCGGTGCCCTCGGTCCAGCGGGCGAAGCGCGGGTCACGGGCGAGCTCGTACAGCAGGACGTGGCTCGGCTGATCGAAGTTGCCCGGCACCTGGAAGGCGAGCCAGCCGTCGTCGGTGAGCCGGTCGATCAAGATCGGCAGCAGGGTGCGATGCTCCGGGATCCATTGCAGGGTGGCGTTGCTGACGATCACGTCGACCGTCCCGTCCGGCTGCCAGTCACGAAGATCACCGACGGCGAAGGACACCCGTTCGCTCGCGTACGCCTGCGCCTGCTCGATCATCTCCGGCGACGAGTCGACCCCGGTCACGGTCGCCGACGGCCAGCGCTCCGCCAGCGACGCGGTCAGCTGACCCGGCCCGCACCCGAGGTCGACCACGGTCCGCGGGTTGTCGGCGCCGACCTGCCCGACCAGGTCGAAGAACGGCCGGGACCGCTGGTCGGCGAACTGCAGATAGACGGAAGGGTTCCAGACCGGCATCGGGGCTCCTCGGGACGAGATATCTTGACATCAAGATATCAGGTCGACGAGGGCGCCGACGAGGGCGGGGATGCGGTGGATTTCGACGTCATCGAATGTCCTTCGGTGGGTTCCCTGCGCGCGGGTGCCGGGCTCGGTAGGCTCGCAGCACCAGGGACGAGGGTTCGCCGAGCACGCGGGGGATTCAGTGGGGGATACTCCCATGCTGTCGACCTGAGTGAAGAGGAATACATGCCGACGACGAATGGCACGGCGGAGACGCCGCGACCCGGTTCGATCCTGATCCGGGTGCGAGGCATCCTGCCGAATCTGCGGCCGGCCGAGCAACGGGTCGCCCAGGCCGTCCTGGCCGATCCGGCCGCGGTCTCGGAGAGCTCGATCACGGCGGTCGCCCGACAATGCGAAACCTCCGAGACGACGGTGCTGCGGTTCTGTCGGGCGCTCGGGTTGGCCGGTTATCCGGAACTGCGGATCGCCCTGGCCCGGGCCGCCCAGTGGGAGGAGTCCGGACAGAACGGCGACGGCCCGATCACGGGCAAGATCAGCGCCACCGACTCGCTGGCCGATGTGGTCCGCAAGATCACCCATGCCGATGCGCGGGCGATCGAGGAGACCGCGACGGCGCTCGACCTGACCGAGTTGGAGTCCGCGGTGGATGCCGTCGCGAACGCCGGCCGAATCGACATCTACGGTGCCGGCGCGAGCGCGCTGGTCGGTGGCGACCTGCACCAGAAGTTGCACCGGATCGGCCTGATCTCCTTCATCTGGCCGGATCCGCACCAGGCCCTCTCCTCGGCCGCGGTGCTCAACCCGGGCGACGTGGCCGTCGGGATCTCGCACACGGGAACCACCGTGGACACGATCGACATGCTTGGGGTGGCCCGGCGCCGCGGCGCGACGACCGTCGCGATCACGAACTTCCGCGGCTCACCGATCGGCGAGGTCGCCGATCACTTGTTGATCACCGCTGCCCGCGAGACGACCTTCCGGTCCGGTGCGATGTCCAGCCGGATCGCGCAGCTGGCCCTGGTGGACTGCCTGTTCGCCGGCGTGGCCCAGCGCTATTACGACACGGCCATCGAGGCGCTGGAGAGCACCTACGCCGTGGTCCGGTCGCGGCACACGTCGGGCAAGCGACACTAGAAGTCGGTGAGCACCTGCGCGCCGGTCTGCGGGCGATGGAAGCCGGCGGCGCGCGGGTGGCCGGCCAGACAGCCGCGCACGGTCATCAGCGCCGTGTAGTAGTCGATGTAGCGGAAGCCGTACGTCTCGCCGCGGGCGAATGCCTGCCCCGAGATCGCGGCGAGCCAGCGGTCGAAGGCCTGGTCCGGGATCGGCACCGAGACGTTCGGGACGAAGCCCTCGGCGTCCTCCCAGTTCTCGGCGTAGAGGAACTGCCTGATCCCGTGCCGGGGCAGTTCGTGATCACCGGGCAGTGAGGCCAGGAACCGGGCCCGCTCCGCGATCGCCGAGGCGTGTTCATGATCACGGTGGATGCTGTGCTTCCAGTGCGCGATCAGGGTGTCCGGCTTGGTCTGCCGGATCAGGGTGGCCAGCTGCTCGGCGACCTCGTCGTTGTCGGGCAGGAAGCCGTCGCTGTAGTCGAAAACGTGGAACTCGGCGCCGATCGCGGCGGCGAACGCCTGGCCCTCGGCGATCTTCTGGACCTGGTACTCCTCGGGAGTCAGCCGGGGGTGGCCGCGCTCGCCGTACGTCAGCGCGACGATGATCGCCCGGCCGCCCTCGCCGGTCACCCGGGCCAGGGTCGGGCCGGCGGTCAGGTCCATGTCGCCGATGTGGCCGCCGACCGCGAGCACCGTCCGCGGGGTCTGCTCGCTCACAGGGCCGCCTTCATGATCGTGAACGTACGGGTGACGGTGAAACCGGACTTCAGGTAGAGCTGGCCGGCCGCCGACTGGAGTCCGGTCCAGAGGAACCAGGCGCTGTGGCAGCCGGCGGCCCGCATCCGTTCCAGGGTGAGGTGCAGCAGCATCTTGCCCAGGCCGAGGCCGCGCCTGGTCGGCAGCACGCCGAACGGGCCGAAGCGCTCCGGCACCTGCTCGTACGCGGCGTGCATCGCCCAGCCGAGCGGCTCGCCGGCCGGGTCGAACACGGCCACGATCCGGTCCAGCGGCAGCCCGGCGACGACCGCCTCGCGGATCGCCCGGGCCCAGTCCGCGTTGAACTCCTCACCGGCGATCTTGATCAAGGCGGGCAGCTCGTCCGAGTCCGGGGTGCCGAACCGGTAGCCGTCGGCGGTGAGCCGGTCGAGTTGATCACTGACCTCGGGCGGCATTGCGTAGTCGTTCAGGCTCAGGTCCATCGCGACGGCCTGGTAATGGGTCTGGAACCCCTGGCTGCGCAGCAGCGCGTCGGCCGCCGGGTAGCGATCGGCGTCCAGGCCGGGCAGGAAGTAGTTCGGCGTGGTGGGGGAGAAGAAGACGGTACGGCAGCCCTGGGACCGCAGCCAGTCCAGCGCGCTGGTGATCAACTCCCGGCCGATGCCGCGCCGCTGGGCCGCCGGGTCGACGAAGAAGAAGCCGATCCAACCGGTCTCCGGCTGGAGGTCGCCGCCGGACTCCGGGATCAGCCGGCGGACAGCATAGGCGGCGCCCACCGGGACCCCGTCGAGCTCCGCCACCCGGAGGCCGTCGGCGTCGAAGTTACGGTCCAGCAGGACCAGGTCCCGGAAGCGCCGGTAGCCGATCGGGTCGCCGGGCGCGGCCTTGGTCCAGGCCTCGGTCAACCGTGGCCCGTCGCCGGTCCGGAAGCCGCGGATCGCTGCCCCGGAAGGGGTGGCAGTGTCGTTCATGATCAACTTTCTTGTCGCGTGAACGTGACCAGTCAACCGAGCCTAGCCGAGCCGGGTCAATAAATCTCCGGCGGGTATCTCAGTGTGTGGGTTCTCAACATGTCAGCCGGGCAGGTCCTTGCGCATCTGCTGGGTGGTCACCGCGTAGCCCGCCGAACCGTAGAGCGCGACGGCGGTCCGGTTGGGAGCGAAGACGTTCAGCTCGAGCGCGGGCGCGCCGGCCTCCCGGGTGGCCTGTTCGACCGCCTCGAGCAGGGCCCGGCCGAACCCGCGGCCGCGCTGGGCGGGTTCGATCTCGATGTCGTACAGGAAGGCGCAGTCGGCCTTGCCGGCCGGATGATCAAGACCGACCCAGGCCCGGCCGACCGGCGATCCGGCCCCGTCGGTCGCGACCAAGATCAACATTCCCGGTGTGGCCCGGCCCTGCGGCAGGAACTTCTGGTTCTTCGCCAGGGCGGCCTCGAAGGCACCCTCCGGGGCCCAGGTGCCGGCCTCGACCTGCTCGCGGGCGAACCGTTCCGACAGCGCCTGGAGCCACTGCGGATACTCGTCGTCCGTCATCGGCCGGACGTTCACGGTGCTCATCGACGGATGCTCTCACACGGGAGCGGCGGGCCAAATCGGGTGGCGGGCCGCCGGGTTGATCACTAGCGTCGTGATCATGACTGATGTGGCGGACGACGGCCTGGCGGCGATCCTCCGGCCGGGCGACGATGCGGCCGACGGCTGGTTCCCGGAGAGTGTGGCGACGAACTACGACAGCCCGGGCGGTGCGAACGATCCGGCGGCGATCACCCCGGCGGTCGATCTGCTGGAGGACCTGGCGGCCGGAGGGCCGGCCCTGGAGTTCGCCGCCGGCACCGGCCGGATCGCCGCGCCGCTGGCCTCTCGGGGTGTCGCAGTCAGTGGGATCGAGCTGAGCCGGGCGATGGCCGACCGGGTCGCGGACAAGCCGGGCGGCGACCGGGTCGCGGTGACGATCGGCGACATGACCTCGACCCGCGTGCCCGGTGACTTCGCGCTGGCGTACCTGGTCTTCAACACGATCAGCAATGTGACGACCCAGGACGGTCAGGTCGACGTGTTCCGCAATGCCGGCGCGCACCTGCGGCCGGGCGGTGTGTTCCTGATCGAGGTCGGGGTGCCGGATCTGCGCCGGCTGCCGCCGGGCCAGGACACGGTCCCGTTCACCGTCGCCCCGGGTACGGACGGCGGCGGCTACGTCGGCTTCGACCAGTACGACGTGGTCACCCAGGAGTTCAGCTCGAACCACGTCACCGTGACGCCGGACGGCAAGGGTCGGTTCTACCGGATCCCGTTCCGGTACGCCTGGCCGGCCGAGATGGACCTGATGGCCCGGATCGCCGGCCTGCGCCTGAAGCACCGCTGGTCCGACTGGAACCGTGCCGACTTCACCGCCGACAGCACCAGGCACATCTCCGTCTGGGAGAAGCCCGCCACCTCGTAGCCGCGCTGACCGGGCACGAAAGCCGGCGTTCTGGCGGGTGGAATCCCGGGTGCGTGCACCTTGACGCCTCGGTTGGCGTGTGTTGAGGTTTGAGCACTCTGCCACGTAGCAGAAGCGCTCACTTGGAGGACTCAATGGTGATCCGTCGATCGACTCGCGCCTTCGTGGTGGCCGTCTTCGCCGTCGTCCTGACGGCCGGATTCCTGGTCGTGCCCGCGACGCAGGAGGCGATGGCGGAACCGGGAGCGTTGCGGATCACGGCACCCCAGTCCGGTCAGCTCAGCGGCACGGTCGACCTGGCGGTCTCCGCGCCGGCGGGCACCACCGCGGTGCGCTACTTCGTCGACGACATCCGGGTCAGCGAACTCACCGATCAGTACGCGCAGCAGACGCAGCGTGAGCCGGACTGGTCGACCGCCACCGACGCCGGGTGGTTCGAGCCCGGTGATCATGTGTTGCGGGCCGAGGCGGACACCCCTGACGGTGTCCTGGTCGCGACCAAGGAGGTGCACACCGAGCGAGCGGCGCTGCCCAGCGGCACCCAGTCGCTGAACGGCGGCTGGGGCGTCGCCGCGGCGGATGATCTTCCCGGCGACGCGCTGACCGGCGATGCTCCGAAGGCCGTCCAGCCCGGCTACACCGCCGGCCGTTGGCGTTCGATCGTCGTTCCGGACTCGCTGGGCGCGGTGGTGTCGGAGTGGAACACCTCTCGCGGCATGGTCGCCGTCTATCGCCGGGACGTCACGATCGACTCGACCACCGATCTCCGGACCGCGCTTCGCTTCGAGTCCTGCTACTGGAGCTGCCGCTACTTCGTCAATGGTGAACAGGTCGGTACGTCTCGCGGCGGTTACCTGCCGACCCGGGTCGATGCGACCGCCGCGGTCCGCCGGGGCACCAACACCGTCGCGGTCATCGTCGATCACCGCCGGGATCAGATGGGCGTCCACGGGAGGGTGCACAACTTCTATTGGAACTGGGGCGGCCTGCTCCAGGAGGTCTACCTGGAACAGACCCGACCGGTGGCGGTCACGGAGCTCCGGGCCGAGGGTGCGGCCGATGGGACCCTGACGATCAGGCCGGCGACCGTCAACACCACCGGCACGGCTCAGCAGCTCAGCGCTGTCGTCACCGTCACCGACCCGGCCGGTCGTCCGGTCGGCGATCGGAAGACGATCACGATCAAGGTCCCGGCCGATGGCCAGCCGGACCCGATCACCCTGACCGTGGATCGCCCGCAGTTGTGGGATCTCGATCACCCGGCCCTCTACACGGTCGCTCTCGACCCCGCCGGTCCGGCTCCGCGGCACACCGAGCAGACCGGCTTCCGGACCGTGAGCATCGCCGGATCGGACTTCCTGCTGAACGGTGAACCGGTACGCGACCTGCAAGGCTTCAACCGGCATGCCGACTACCCGGGACTCGGTCGGACGCAGCCCGGCGGACTGGCGGACCGGGAGCTCAAACAACTGCGGGACAAGGGGATGCGGATCTACCGTCCCGCCCACTACGCGACGACGCCGGCCGAGCTCGACGCGGCCGATCGCTACGGCCTGCTGGTGCTGGAGGAGGTCAACGTCACCGGGGCCACCGGTGCGGAGCTGGCCTCCGACGAGGTGCAGCAGTACGCGGCGAGTCAACTGACGAAGATGATCAACCGGGACCGCAGTCATCCGAGTCTGATCGCGTACTCGGTCGGCAACGAGACCCGGACCGACCAGGAGGGCGCCCGGGACTACATCTCGACCATGATCAATAAGGGTCGACAGCTTGACCCAGACCGGCTCTACACCCAGGTCACCATGTACGGCTCGACGGCGAACGGCACCGGTACCGACAAGACGCTGGACCTGGTCGACTTCGTCGCCCAGAACTTCTATGCCGGTCGCGGTGACCCCAGCATCACCAGCGTGCTGACCATGATCAACGGCCTGCGCCGGGCGGCCGGTGACAAGCCGATCCTGCTGTCGGAGTACGGGGTCGAAGCGGTCAAGGACCGTCCCGGAACCGGCAAGGGCACCGAGCACTACCAGGCGTACGTGATCGACGAACACAACCGGCTGCTGGAGCAGGAACCGCACCTGATGGGCCGGATGTACTGGACCTCGACCGAGTTCTGGTGCCGCGACGACTGGGCCGGCGGGAACCCCGATCCGGTCTCCCCGTTCCACGCCAAGGGACTGATCAGCTACGACCGGAAACCCAAGCTGGGTTGGAAAGTACTGTTCTCGCCGGTGCGGATCGAGGTCAGCCGGCCGCAGGCCGAACCCGGGGTCGCGGCGTCGCTGCCGGAGCGGATCACGGTCACCGACGTCAGCGGTCGCGGCGCCCGGGGAACGGTGCGCATCACGCCGCCCGCGGGTTACACCGCGAGCGTCACGAGTCGGGAATTCGATCTTGCACCCGGCGCGACGACGACGATCGAGCTCACCCTCACCGGGACGCTGCCGGTCAGCGGCGACGTCGAACCCGGCCTGGTCCGGGCAGTGATCGACTCCGAAACCGAGGCCATGCCCCGGCAACTCGACGTGATCGCCACCGACGCCGCCGGCCATCCCTCCTCCGACGCCTTCGACGGCACCGCGCTGGATGCCGGCTGGACCGTCGCCAGGCCCGACGACTCGGCGTTGCGGGTGGACGGTGGCAGTCTCCGGCTGACCGGGATGCCGGGTACCGAGGAGGGCAGTAGGCCCGGCGCGGCCAACCTGCTGACCCGGACGACCTCACCGTCGATCGACGCCACGGCAACGGCCGAGTTGTCGGCCGCGACGACCGCGGACGGCCAGCAGTTGTCGCTGTACGCCTATCGCGATGACGATCACTACCTCAAGATCGGCATCGCTCAGGTCGACGGCCGGCGCGTGGTCCGGCTGGTGCACGAGTCCGCCGGCACGCTGCAGGTCGACGACAGCCGCCCGATCGACGGCGACCGGATCAAGGTCCGCCTGGTCCGCCACCAGGGTCAGTACACCCCGCTCTATTCCGTCGACGGCCAACGCTGGTTCGGTTTCGCCGTACCGGCTCGATCGCTGTCCGGCGCATCCTTCGGGTTGGCCGCGTCGGCCGGCGCGGCGGAAGGCTTCGGCGGCGTGGTGTCGGACTTCGCGGTCGCGACCTCCGGGGCGATCACACCGACCTCGGTGACCGCCGCGGCGTCGCCGTTCCGGTCGGGGACGCCGGGGGAGGTGACCGTCGGACTGGCCAACGGTTCCGACCATCCGATCACGGTGGCCGTGGCCCTCGATGTCCCGGACGGCTGGACGGCGGAATCGGCGACCGCGACCGTCCCGGCCTTCGGTTCCGCGACCGCGACCGTTGCGGTCACGGCCCCGGCCGCTGCTCAGGTGATCACGGCGACGGCCCGGGTGTCGGCGGCGGGGGAGCAGGTCCGGGGTACGGCCTCGGGAGTGCTGTCGGGCGTGCCGGACGGGGCGACGATTCCGTTGGCCCTGGACGCCGGGTGCGCGGGCGGGACCGTACTGACGTCGTATCGGGAGCTGAGCCCGGCCTCGACCTGGTCGGAGGCGGCGGGCTTCGGCTGGGTCGGGACGCCGCCGCAGTGTCGCGATCGTCGCGCGGCTGATCCGCTGCAGCGCGACTTCGTGGCGGGTGACGCGCCGGCCACGTTGCGGCTCGCGGTGCCGGCCGGTGATCATCACGTCCGGCTGCTGGTCGGCGACCCCGAGTTCGAGGCGCGGTCGTACATGATCACCGGCGGGGCGAGCACGGTGCGCACCGAGGATGTGCTGCCCGGTCGTGCCGTCTGGGTCGACGTTCCGGTCGACGGCGGCGCCAACGGGCGGACCGTCGACCTGACCTTCGCCTCGGCGCCAGGCGTGTACTGGAGCTTTGCCGCCTTGCTCCTCACCCCCTGATCGGACAGGGGGGTGGTGTCCGCAATACCGGAGTGAAATTCCGCCGGTCAGTCACGGCGGAAATCCACATCGGCAGAGTGCAAATTCTGTGCCTCGCCTCCGCCCGCCCGCCGACAGGGCACGACCGCAGCGACACGCCGACAGAACGCCTGCTTTTGTGCCCGGTCGGCGGGTTTGGGGTGCGCCGGGGCCGGGGCCGGGGGCCGGGGCCGGGGCCGGGGCGAGTCAGTAGCGGAGGAGGTCGGGGGTGGTGATCCAGGTGGACGGGTGGCCGGCGGGCGGGAGCAGGGGTTCCAGGGGTGCGCGTTCGGCGATCGACTCGCGGAGGGTGGGGGCGCCCCAGAGCTTGTCCAGGGCGAAGCCCTTGGCGCCGGGGATGTCGACGCCGGTGCCGCCGTTCTCGCGCGGGCCGAACTCGGGATAGAGCTCGCCGGCGACTTCCATGATCACCAGGCTGGTCCGGATCGGGTCGAAGGCCGACCGGTCGGTCACGTGCAGGGCGATGCCGTGGCAGGTCTGGTCGACGAACTTGTGGAACGTGGGCACGAACGAGGTGGCCCGGACCAGGACGCCGGGCAGTCCGCGTTCAGTCACCGCGTCCGCCAGCCGATGATCACAGAACGGTGCGCCGAGGGTCTCGAACGGCCGGGTGGTGCCGCGGCCCTCGGTCAGGTTGGTGCCCTCGAACAAGCCCGTACCGACGTAACAGACGGCCGTGTCCAGGGTCGGGATGTTCGGTGACGGCGGCACCCAGGACAGCCCGGTCTCGTCGTACCAGAGCTCGCGGCGCCAACCGTCGACGGTGATCACGTCGAGGTCGATCGGCAGCCCGAGCCGGTCCGCGACGGCGGTCCGGTTGAGCTGGTCGGCCAGCTCGCCGACGGTCAGCCCGTGCCGCTGCGGGATCGGCACCCGTCCGATGAAGCTCTCCTGGCCCGGCTCCAGCAGCGGCCCGGCGGAGACCAGTCCGGTCAGCGGATTCGGCCGGTCCAGTACGACGAACCGGCGCCCGGTCCGGCCGGCCGCCTGCATCAGATCGAACATCGTCCAGATGTACGTGTAGTAACGCACCCCGATGTCCTGCAGGTCGAACAGCAGCGTCGACACGCCCGACTTCTCGATGAGTTGATCTTGCTGCTCCGGGGTCGTCCGGTACGTGTCGTACAAGGGCAGCCCGGTCACCGGATCATGATCACCGTCCTCGACGAAACCGGCCTGCGCCGTGCCGAGCAGTCCGTGCTCGGGCCCGAACAGCGAGGTCAGTTCGATCCCCGCCTCGAGCAGCCCGCCGGCGATCGGGCGCAGGTCGCGACGCACCCCGGTGAAGTTCGTGATCAGGCCGACCGGGCCGTCACCGCCCAACAGCCCCGGGTCTAGGATCAGCCGGTCCGCGCCGCTGGTGACGGACGGACCGGACGGGTCTGCGGGACCGGGTCGGGGCTGCTTGCGGGATATGTCGGCCATCGGTGACCTTTCCGGTTACGATGCGGGCTATAGGTAGAGAAATTACCCAAGGTCGACGGTGCGGGTAAATACCGCACCAAGCGTTTTGGGCTGGGCAGGACCAACGAGGAGAGAGATGACGCCACCTCCGGACAGGCCACGTCTCGAGGGTCTCGGGACCGAGGCGTACGACCGACGGTTCGGTCGCCTGGACGAGATGAGTGTGGCCGAGATCGTGGAAACGATGACCGAGGCGGCCTGGTCGGTGCCGAAGGCCGTCGCCGCCGCCGGTGATCAGATCGACGCGGCGATCACCGCCGCCGAACCGGGCTTCGCGGCCGGCGGCCGGCTGATCTACATCGGGGCCGGCACGTCCGGCCGGCTCGGGGTGCTGGACGCCTCGGAGTGCCCGCCGACGTTCCACACCGACCCGGGCCGGGTGGTCGGCGTGATCGCCGGCGGCCGGACCGCCCTGGTCGACTCGGTCGAGGGTGCCGAGGACGATCCGGCGGCCGGCGCCGCCGATGTCCTGGCGCTCGACCTGACTCCGCAGGACACCGTGGTCGGCATCGCGGCCAGCGGCCGGACCCCGTACGTCCGCGGGGCGCTGGACGCGGCGAAGATCGCGGGCGCGGTCACCGTCTCGCTGTCCTGCAACAGCCCGGCCGAGTTGTCGAAGCACGCCGATCACCCGATCGAGGCGCCGGCCGGCCCCGAGGTCGTCGCCGGCTCCACCCGGCTCAACGCCGGCTCGGTGCAGAAGCTGGTGCTGAACATGATCAGCACCGCGCTGATGGTCCGCACCGGCCGCACGTACGGCAATCTGATGGTCGACATGCAGGCCACCAACGCGAAGCTGCGACAGCGCGCGATCCGGCTGGTCAGCACGATCGCCCAGGTGGAGGCCGGTCCGGCCGAGCAGGCCCTGGACGCGGCCGACCAGGAGGTCAAGACGGCCGCGGTGATGATCAGCCGCAGCGTCGACGCCGACCAGGCCCGGAAGCTGGTGGACGAGGCCGGCGGGCGGCTGGGCGTCGCCATCGGGCTGCCCAGCTCGCGCCATCCGGCCCTCTCCTGAAGCTCAGCAGGCGTTCGCGTGCTCGCGCCAGCCGGGCACCCGGGGCTTCCAGGAGAGCAGCATCCCGGCCTCGGCCGGGGTCCGGTTTCCCTTGCGGGCGTTGCAGTCCTGGCAGGCCGCGACCGTGTTCAGCCAGGTGTTCCGGCCGCCGCGGGACTGCGGCATCAGGTGGTCGACCGTTGACGCCTTGCGGCCGCAGTAGGCACAGGTGTGCCGATCCCGGCGCAGCACGCCGCGCTTGGACCACAGCGGACTGCGGGCGTACAGGAACGTGGTCTTGACGTAGCGGATCAACCGCAGCACCAGCGGCCACGGGTACGGTCCGATCCGGCGGTCCTCGTGGGCCTGCTCGACCACCGCGACCTCACGGACCAGCATCCGGATCGCGTGCTTCAGGGTCACCGTGTGCAGGGCGGTGTTGTCGGTGTTCAGGACCAGGACTCCGGGGGCAGCACGAAAGGGCCCGGCCGCTGTCGCGATGACCGACATGCTGCACCTCCTCAGTCGAACTAGCCGTTCCGACCAACCAGGGTGCCCGATGGATCGAAACCTTGTCATCGGCTTATTCCATGGAGATTATTGCCGACGACTCCCAACCTCGGGTCGGCGGCTCGGCGCTTCTGGTCATAATGAAGCGTGAATTTCCTCAAGCGGCTGTTCGGACGATCCGATGACGAGGAGTCCGGGCCGGACCTTCCGATCACCCTTGACGTCGAACAGCGGAAGGCCCAGCTGCTGCGTCTGGAGCAGTCCCTGGACGCGCTCGTCGCCGCGATGAAGGAGGACCGGACCCGGCTGGAGAACCCCGGCTGGCGGGCCCGGGTCGCCGAGTACGGGCGGCTGGCCGGCGAGGCGATGACGCAGCGCCAGGCGACGCTGGCCCGGGACCGGCTGCTCGATCTCGTGTTCGAGGTACGTCCCGTCTTCACCGGTCCGATCCCGCCCGAGCTCGAGCAGATCGGGCCGCTGCAGGACGAGGTGATGGCGGCCGCCGAGGCGCTGCGTGAGGTGCTGCCGGGGGAGCGCGGCGGAGCCTCCTGAACCGCCTCCCCCGAAAGGGTGAGTCGGACCCTGGGCCGCGCCAGGGTTGCCCCTGATCCGTAGGGTTTTGCCAGCACCCGTACCGGCAACGCTAGGGTGCCGACCATGGCCTCGGGGGAGCGTCTCACCTGGGTGCCGCCCAGGTGTTGGAGAGGACCCGCCTGTCATGGCCCTGCTGACTCGGCTCAGCTTGATCAACCGTTTGGTCGTTGCGCTGATCTCGCTTGCGATCGTCGCCTTCGGCGTGGTTGCGACCACCTCGCTCAAGCAGGAGTTGCTGCCGAGCATCACCGCGCCTCAGGCCGCGGTGATCGTGCAGTACCCGGGCGCGGCGCCCGACATCGTCGCCGACGAGGCGGCCGCCCCGCTGGAGCAGGCGCTCCGCAACGTCTCCGGCGTCACCAAGGTCGACTCGGTCTCGTCCACCAACTCCTCCCAGATCACGGTGATGTGGGAGTACGGGCTGGACGACGACAAGGTGCTCGGCGAGATCAACTCCGCGGTCTCGGCGGCGAAGTCGACGCTGCCCGAGCAGGTGACGACCGAGGTGTTCGCCGGCAGCACCGACGACATCCCGGTGATCCAGCTCGCGGTCGCCTCCGACCTGGCCCTGGACAAGTTCGGGCCGCTGGTCGACGACGTCGCGGTGAACGCCCTGAAGGGGCTGCCCGGCGTCCGCGACGTGACGCTGTCCGGCCAGGACACCAAGGAACTCGCGATCACGCTGGACCAGCGGAAGCTCGATGATCATGAGCTGACCGCGCAGCAGGTGAGCCAGACGATCGAGGCCCAGCTGAGCTCGCTGCCGGCCGGGACCACCTACCGGGGCGGCACCGAGATGTCGGTCGAGGTCGGCGCAGCGCCGGGCTCGGTGGACGCGGTGAAGAAGCTGGCGATCGCGACCTCCGACGGTCCGGTCCGGCTCAGCGAGATCGCCGAGGTGAAGCTGCAGTCCGTCGCCCGCAGCTCGATCGCCCGGGCCGATGGCCGGCCGTCGCTCGGCCTCGCGGTGATGAAGACCCCCGACGCCGACACGGTACGGGTCTCGCACGCGGTCCAGACCGCCCTGCCGGGCCTGCAGACCGAACTCGGCAACAACGCCGCGTTCAGTACGGTCTTCGACCAGGCGCCGATGATCGAGCAGTCGCTGCACGACCTGGCCGTCGAGGGCGGGCTCGGCCTGGTCTTCGCGATCATCGTGATCCTGCTCTTCCTGCTGTCCGCGCGGTCGACGCTGATCACCGCGATCTCGATTCCGCTGTCCCTGCTGATCGCCATGATCGGGCTCTGGATCGGCGGGTTCTCGCTGAACCTGTTCACGCTGGCCGCGTTGACCGTCGCCGTCGGCCGGGTGGTGGACGACTCGATCGTGGTGGTCGAGAACATCAAACGGCACAGCCTCGGCATGAGCGAGCGCCGGTTGTCGATCGACCAGGTGGTCGACTCGGTCAAGGAGGTCGCCGGCGCGGTCACCGCGTCCACCCTGACCACGATCGCCGTGTTCCTGCCGGTCGCCTTCGTCACCGGTTCCACCGGCGAGCTGTTCCGGCCGTTCGCGGTCACCGTCGCGATCGCGCTGGCGGCGTCGTTACTCGTGTCGCTGACCATCGTGCCGCTGCTGGCGTTCTGGTTCTTCCGCGGCCGCAAGCCGAAGGCGGGCGCGCCGGCCCGGGCCGAGGAGAACCCGGACCGGATCACCCCGCTGCAGAAGGGCTATCTGCCGGTCCTCAACTGGACCCTGCGGCACCCGGTGATCACCTTGATCATCTCCTTCGTGATCTTCCTCGGCACGCTCGGCGCGTCGACCCTGTTGAAGACCGACTTCCTCGGCTCGCTCGGGGACGACCGCGCGCTGCAGGTGAACCAGGAGTTGCCGTCCGGCACCCGGCTCGAGACGACCGCGAAGTCGGCGGCCAAGATCGAGAAGGTGCTCGCCGACGACCCGGACGTGAAGAGTTACCAGTCGACGATCGGCCAGCCGGGCGAGGCGAACGTCGCGACCTATTCGATCACCCTCTCCGACGAGGCCGACGCCGGCGCGGCGACCGACCGGATCCGGGAGCAGCTGGCCGCGATCCCGGACGCCGGCGAGGTCCGGCTGACCTCGGCGACCGCCGCGTACACCTCGAACGACGTCACGGTCACCCTGACCGGCGATGATCAGAAGCAGCTCAACGCCGCGGCGGAGGCGGTCCGGGCCGCGGTGGCCGCGGTGCCGGGCCTGAGCGACGTACGGACCGACCTGTCCGAGCAGCGTCCGGTGCTCCGGGTCCAGATCGATCAGCAGAAGGCGGCCGACTACGGCTTCACCCAGGCCGAGATCGGTGCCGCGGTCGCCGGTGCGCTGCGCGGTACGCCGATCGGCGAGGTGACCCTGGACGGCGAGACGCACGACCTGGTGCTGCGGACGTTCAAGGGCACTGCCGGGCCGAAGGACATCGAGCAGCTGAAGCTCCCGGTGTCGCAGCTGCAGCAGCAGAAGGCGCAGGAGGACGCGCAGGACGCGCTGGAGAAGAAGTCCGACGCGCTGGAGAAGCGGCAGGAGGACCTGCAGGAGCGGCAGAAGGACCTGCAGAAGACCCAGGAGGACCAGGCCGATCAGGCCAAGCGGGACGCCGAGGACGAGGGCGAGCAGCAGCGCCGCGATCTGGAGGAGTCCCGGGACGAGGCCCGGGAGTCGCTGGACGACCTGCGCGATCAGCTGCGTGAGCTGAAGGACAGCCCGGAGCCCCCGCCGCCGGCGCCGCCGTCGCCGGGCCAGCCGCCCGGCCCGGGCGGGGTGCCGGTCACCCAGGAGCAGCTGGCCTGGCAGAAGCAGATGGAGCAGCGGGCGCAGGCGATCGCCCAGCTCGAGTCGGCGGTCAAGCAGGCGCAGCAGGGCCTGGAGCAGATCAACGACCAGCTCGAGGCGATGGACGAGCAGCAGGAGAAGAGCGACGAGCAGACCCAGGACCAGGAGGAGTTGGCCGACGAGCAGGAGCGGATCGCCGACCTGCAGGAGGAACTGGCCGACGACCAGAAGAAGCTCGCCGAGGAGCAGCAGGACCTGGCCGACCTGAAGGCCGGCGCGATCACCGTCGGCCGCCTCGCCAAGGTGGTCGAGCAGAAGACCCCGATCGCGGTCAAGCACGTGGACGGCGAGCGTGCGGTGACGATCACCGCGACGCCGACCGGCTCCGATCTCGGCGCAGTGTCGGCCGCCCTGACGACCGCGGTGAACGGCGTCGAGCTGCCGCCCGGGATCGCCCAGGAACAAGGCGGTGCCTCGGCCGAGCAGCAGGAGGCCTTCGTCCAGCTGGGGCTGGCCATGCTGCTGGCGATCGTGTTGGTCTTCATCATCATGGTGGCGACGTTCCGCAGCCTGCTGCAGCCGCTGATCCTGCTGGTGTCGATCCCGTTCGCGGCGACCGGTGCCCTGGTCGGGCTGCTGGCCACCAACACCGCGCTCGGCGTACCGGCGATGGTCGGGTTGTTGATGTTGATCGGCATCGTGGTGACCAACGCGATCGTGCTGATCGACCTGATCAACCACTATCGGGAGCGCGGCGCCGAGCCTCGGGCCGCGATCGTCGACGGTGCCCGGCTGCGGTTGCGGCCGATCATCATGACGGCCGCGGCGACGATCTGCGCGCTGACCCCGATGGCGTTCGGGCTGACCGGTGGCGGGGTCTTCATCTCCCGCCCGCTCGCCGTGGTCGTGATCGGCGGCCTGGTCTCGTCGACGCTGCTGACCCTGCTCCTGGTCCCGGTCCTCTACAGCCTGGTGTCCAAGATCGGCTACAAGCCGCCCGCGCAGGCCGCGGCGGAGCAGCCGGCCGGACCGCCGGAGGGCGGACCCGACCAGGGCCAGGCCGAGGCGCCGGAGCAGCAGAACCTGCCGGAGCAAGATCAACAGGGGCAGCCGGATCGGCCGGCCGAGGAACGGGACACGGTCTTCCCGCTGGACGACGAACCGCGCCGCGACGGCCCCTGACCGAGGCTGCCCAGCGCTCCGGGACGGGTGCTAGTTCTGGCCGGAGAACCGCAGCACACCCATCAGGTCGTCCTCGGTCAGGGCCGCGGCCTCCTCGTCGGTGGCGATGCAGGCCTCGAGCCGCTCGGTCAGCCGGTCCCGATCGATCCCGGCACCGATCAGGACGAGCCGGCTGGCCCGCTCGGTGCCGCGACGCTCCGGGTCGATCCGCAGCGACGGGCCGACCTTGCCGATCACGTACCGCCGGCGATGGCCGGGCACCGCGAACGTCGCGAAGCCCTTGATCCGGAACACCCCCGGCAGGTCGTCGTCCAGCAGCGCCATGAAGCGCCGCGGATGCAGGGCCCGTTCGGTGTCGAAGCTCACCGACTCGAACCGGTCGTGCAGATGATCATGGTCGTGGTGATCATGGTCGTCGTCGGCCAGGGCCAGCGTCGGCTGATGGTGCGGGCGTAGTTCGAGCTCGTACAGCAGCTCCGGGTCGACCCGGCCCTCGGTGGTGCAGAGCACCGGCGCGATCGGGTTCAGCTCCCGGATCTCCTTGCGGCGCAGGGAACGCTCGGCCTCGTCGATCCGGTCGATCTTGTTGACGATCACCAGGTCGGCCACCTCGACGTGCCGGTCCAGCTCCGGGTGCTCCTGCCGGGAGTCCGGGAAGGCGGCCGCGTCGACCACCTCCACCAGGCCGCCGTACGCCATCCGGTCGTCCAGCGCCTGGAACACGAGCTGCACCATGGCGCCCGGTTCGGCGATCCCGCTGGCCTCGATCACGATCACGTCGATCTTCGCCGACGGCGCGGCCAGCCGGTCCAGCATGCCGGCGACCTCGCCGCCGTCGGAGACGCAGCAGAGGCAGCCGCCGCTGGTGGTGATCATGCTGTCGGTCTGACCGCCGACCAGCATGGCGTCGATGTTGATCGCGCCGAAGTCGTTGACGACGACGCCGATCCGGACGTCCAGGCTGTTCCGCAGCAGATGGTTCAGCACGGTGGTCTTGCCGGACCCGAGGAATCCGGCGAGCACGATGATCGGGATCGGAGGCCGAGGCACAGGCCAACCCTAGTGCCCCGGCGCGCCCGACCTCAGCCCGTGTGGACGTGCACGTTCAGGTGGGATTCCGCTTCCCTGATCCCCTGGAAGAGGGCCCAGTGGCAGGCGTCGTCGTCGCCGTTGCCGGTCGCGACGTGGATGCCGCGCGCCTTGTTGTAGGAGTAGACCGCGCCGCCGCTGTCACCCGGTCCGTGGCAGTAGTGGGCCCGAGCCCAGCCGCCGGGGCCGTTGTAGTTCAGCTCGACGACGTCGCCGCAGGACGAGCCCGTGGTCGCACCGGACAGGCAGACCCGGGTGCCTTCGGGGCTGGTCGAGGTTCCGGTGATCGGGTAGCTGTTGTTCGCCACGGTGTCGCTCGACTCATAGACCCGGACCCAGTTGGTCGGCCGCCAGCCGGCGACGTTGTTGATCGTGACGATCGCGTGGTCGTTGTTCAGGGAGTCCCGGAACGCGTGCACGTGTCCGACTCGGTGCCATTGCCCGGTCGAGGGCTGATACACGTCGTAGACGGTGTCGGTGCCGCCACAGTGGCCCGCGGTCATCATGTACCAGGCACCATCGGAGTTGCTCCGCGCGTTGAAGGCGGTCGAGCAGAAGCCGCCGGCGACCGGGCGCTTGAAGTAGATCCCGCCGCGCAGCGGGGCATCACAGGTGCGCGGGCTGAGCAGGCACGCTTCGTCGGCAATGACCGGCGCCTCGGTGGTGTCGACGACCAGCCGTTCGGCACCGCGGGACCTGAGCCCGTCGACCGCTGCCGCCACCGCAGGAACCTTGGCGGCCGCGTCGGCAACGTAGAGGACGTTCCGGTTCTCGCTCGGCTTGGTCGCCATGGTGACGGCTCGCGCCGGGCCGGCCGCGGCCTGGTTGAGCTGTGCGACGGTCGGCTTGAGTTCGAGCAGGTCCGCGTTGAGTTGCGACCAGGTGTTCCGGACCTTGACGACGTCGGTCACCTTGCCGATCCCGGCCGCCCGGACGACGGTGTCGATCTTGGCCGAATCGCCGACGGCGCCGATCTTGACCCGGCCGCCGTCGGCCTGGTCGATCCAGAGGCCGCCGAAGTGATCGACGTCGTCGGTGGCCAGTTGATCATGGAGCTCGATCGCGGCCTCCTGCCAGCCGATCCTGGCCCGGGCCTCGCCGATGGTGAGGCCGAAGTCCGCGGCCAGCGAGGTGACGGCCGGGTCACTCGCGTCGGCGAGATAGCCGGCGGGTACGCGTGGATCGGCTGCCGCCGGGTCGGCGGTTGCCGCGGGCTGGACCGTGGCGAGCGCCGCGAAGGCGACGGCGGCCGCGGCGATGACTACTCGTGTACGCACTCATTCCCCCGAAGAACATGATGACGATCTGGAATCAACGGCCGGCACATCCGGGCGTTCGGGATGACGACATCAGCGATGGTTGGCTGCGACGCGAACGGGCCACCCCGGCATCGGAAACTCCTGGCAAACGCTTGCCCGAGGTCTGTGGTTCTGCGGAGACTGAGCGCACCCAGACCGTCTCGACAACGTGGTGAGGTGCGGCCGATCATGAACGAACTGACTCGACGAAGTCTCCTGGCAGCGGGCGGAGGAGTGGCGGCCTTGTCCATCCTCGGAACGACGACGGCCTCGGCCGCCGGCTGGCAGTCCCGGCTGGTCCGTACGGACGCGCGGGGCAGGCTCAGCTATCAGGCCGACGCCGACGGCAACGAGATCCCCGACTTCAGCCATGCCGGCTATCGGGGCGGCGGTGTGGACCTGCCGAAGCTGCCGGCGGTGGCGACCGTGCGGCCGGTGGAGGGCGACAACACGGCCCACCTGCAGGCCGCCATCGACGCCGTCGGCGCCCGCCCGCCGGATCCGGACGGGCACCGCGGAGCGCTGCTGCTCGAGGCCGGGACGTATCCGGTGGCGGGCACCCTGCGGATCCCGTACAGCGGCGTGGTGCTGCGTGGGGTCGGCGACGGCGACGACCCGTCGGACAGCACGATCATCCGGGCCACCGGCGACACCCCGACACACCGGGACGTGCTGGTCGTCGGCAGCGGCGCGAACACGAAGTGGGCCGGCGAGGTGGCCGGGACCAGGACCGAGGTGACCTCCGACCTGGTCCCCGTCGGAGCGCGTACGTTCTCGGTGGCGGATCCGTCGGCGTACCGGCCGGGCGACAACGTGATCATCGTCCACCCGTGTACGGCGGAGTGGCTGGCCGCGGTCGATCATGGGGCGACCGGAGCCGACGCGGGCTGGACGGTGGGCAGCCAGCCGATCACGTACAACCGTTTCGTCACCGGGGTCTCCGGGAAGTCGATCACCGTCGACGTCCCGGTCTACAACCACCTGGACCGGTCCCTGGCCACCTCCACCGTGCACCGCTGGGACCGGGCCGGGCTGGTCAGCGAGTCCGGCGTGGAGGACCTCCGGATCATGATCGAATTCGCCGGCGATCCGGACGTCGACGAAGCTCACGCCTGGGTGGCGGTCCGGCTCCGCGGGCTGCAGGACGGCTGGGTCACCGGCTGCACGTTCCTGCACTTCGCCAAGGCGGGCGTGGAGACCAACGAGACCACCCGGGTCACCGTCGCCGACTGCCGGGCGCTGGACCCGGCCTCGGTGATCACCGGCGGGCTGCGCTACAACTTCAACAGCGAAGGGTATTCGCAGCAGATCCTGTTCACCGACTGCTACGCCACCAAGGCCCGGCACGCGTTCATCTCCAACGGCACCAGCAGCGCATCGGGCCTGGTCTTCCTCCGCGGCACCTCGGTCGGCAGCCTCGCCTCGTCGGAGGGGCACCGGAGATGGAGCCAGGGCATGCTCTGGGACAACCACCGCGAGGTGGAGCCGGCGACCTCGATCACGCTCGGCATCTACAACCGGGGCGACTACGGCACCGGTCACGGCTGGGCGGCCGTGCACTCGGTCGGCTGGAACTGTGACATGGCCGGGAAGAAGCTGGTCGTGCAGCGGCCGCCGACCGGGCAGAACTACGCGATCGGCTGTCGCGGCGTGATCACCGGCGACGGCCCGTTCGACCATCCGGCGGGGCACATCGAGGGTGCCAACCGGACCGGGCTCAACCCCGGCTCGCTGTACCAGGCCCAGCTGGCCGACCGGCTCGGCTGACCATGATCAGGTTCAGCGCTGCTCGGTGAGCCAGCGGTGCAGGCTGGTCGCCAACCGGACCGGCTGGTCGAGCTGGATCAGGTGGTCGGCGCCGTCGATCACCTCGAGCCGGGCGCCCGGGATCGTCGCCGCCAGCCGGTGCGCCCGGTCGACCGGGATCCATCGGTCCTGGCCGCCCCAGACGATCGACACCGGCAGGTCGAGCTCGCCGTACCGCGGTTCGATCTCGTCGGTGTAGGCCTGATCGGCCTGGGCGATCTGCCGGTAGAAGGCGGCCTGCCCCTCCGCGTCGAGCCACGGCCCGGCCAGCGCCGACTCCTGCTCCGCGGTCAGCCCGTGGTGGCTCGCGGTGGCCAGATAGCTGCGCAGCGCACCCTCGTGCACCGACGGCGGCAGCTGCGGGAACAGGTCCGGGTGTTCGCCGACCAGCCGGAAGAACGGCGATCCCCACGGAGCCAGGGCGACCACGTCGACCAGGGCCAGCGAGGCGTAGCGGGCGCCGTGCAGCAGGGTGGCCCGCAGCGACACCGCGCCGCCGTAGTCGTGCGCCACGACGTGCGGTCGGTCCAGCGCCCAGAAGTCGATCAGGTCGGTCAGCAGCTCGCCCTGGACGTCCAGCGACACCCGGTGGTCCGGGTGCTTGGACGAGCCGCCGTACCCGGGCATGTCCCAGAGGTACGTGGTGAACTCGGCCGCCAGCGCCTCGGCGTACGGCCGCCAGAGCCAGGAGGACCACGGCGTGCCGTGGCAGAACACGACCGCCGGCCCGGACCCGAACCGCTGCCAGCGCACGGTCCGGCCCTGCCAGTCGAACGTCTCGGTCAGTTCCATGATCACCTCTTCGTCTCCACGATCGACACGACCATGATCAACGGGCGTCGGCGGCCGGGTCCACCTCGAAGATCTTCGCCACGTCGTCCAGGATCGCATGCGCGCCCTGCAGTCCGACCGAGCTCATCCAGATCAGGTCGGACACCTCGTGCTTGGTCCCGGTCAGCCTGTCCCACAAGGGATTCGCGATGATCTTGGATTGTGCCTCGCGGGCCGTCGGGTCGTCCCAGGTGGCCATGAAGATGTGTGCGGCATCAAGATCGGGAATGTTCTCCGGGCTGACGTCGACCACGATCGAGTCCTGCGTGGTCGGCTGGTCCTTCGGCCGGACGAACCCGACGTCGGACAGCACCAGGCCGGAGTAGGAGTTCTCCACGTACAGCCGGATCGTCGGCTCGCCGGCGAACCGGACGATCGAGATCTCCGGCATCGTGCCGGCCTTCTCCTTGATCGCCGCGCCGATCGCCTTCGTCCGCTGGTCGTAGTCGGCCAGCCGCTGCTCGGCCAGCTCCTCCTGGCCGAGCGTGGTCGCGGCGAGCTTCAGATTGTCCTTCCAGAGCGCCCCGGTGGTCTCGCTGAACACCGTCGGGGCGATCGCCGACAGCTGCTCGTACAACTTCTCGTGGCGGACCTTCGCGGACAGGATGAGATCCGGATCGAGCTTGGCGATCTCCTCCAGGTTGGGCTCCTCGAGCGAGCCGACCGGGACCGCCTGCGCGGCCTGGTCCAGCACCGGCTCGAGATAGTCGGGCAGCTTGCCGCCCTCGATCGCCCGGTACGTGGTGTAGCCGACCAGCTCCGTGTCCAGGGTGAGCACCGCGTCCACGAACGTCTGATCCAGCGCAACCACGCGCAGCGGCCGAGCCGGGATCTCGGTCTCACCCATCGCGTGCTTGATCGTCCGCGGGAAGCCGGCGTCGGATGTGCCGCCGGCCGGCCCGGCCGGCGGCTCCTCGCCGGTGGTGGACTGGCAGGCGGTGGCCAGCACGAGCAGGATCGCCAGGAGGGCGTACCGGATGCGCAATGGAGTCTCCCCGTTCGAAGTCAGGGTGACCTTACCTCAGTCGGGTCGGGCTCCCGTACGGCGACCGATCTCGGAGACGACCCGGTCCCAGGTGAACCGCGGCGGCGTCTCATGGCCCACCCCATCGAGCATGATCAACTCCGCTCCCGGGATCTCGCGGGCCAGGAATTCCCCGTGCCCGGGGAAGAACGGGTCGTCGGCGCCGTGCAGCACCAGGGTCGGCGTCCGGAGCGAGCCGAGCCGGTGCCGCCACGGCGGGCCTCCGCCCGCCAGGAAGTGGTTGTTCAGGCTGGCGATGCTCCGGGCGCGGTCGTACGTCCGGGAGGCGATGTCGCGCCAGGCCGCCTCGTCGAACCCGGCCGATCCGGCGTACGGACGCTCGGCCTCCATCACCCAGTTGATCACCGCGTCCCGGTCGGTCCAGTCGGGCTCGGTCTGCTCCTCGGCGAAGCTGGCCATGATCACCGGGGCCGGTCTCGGCAGGTCGTCGTAGGACGGGCCCGGGCCGCCCGGCGTGGAACCGGTGAGGATGATCGACTCGACCCGGTCCGGGTGATCAAGAGCGACCTGCTGGGTGATCCCGCCGCCCATCGACATCCCGAACAGGTGGGCCTTGGGCAGTTCGAGCGCGTCCAGCAGGGCGACGGTCTCGGCGACCAGGTCCGAGTCCGCGTAGGAAGGCTTGCCGGGCGGGTCGCAGGTGGACCGGCCGGTGTCGCGCTGGTCGTACCTGATCACGTGGTGACCGGCCGCCGCGAGCCGCTCGCAGAACCCGTCGGCCCAGGACAGCATCGAGGACGCGGCGCCCGCGATCAGCAGGACGGCGGGTCGCTCCCGCTCGCCGAAGGTCTCGACACAGAGCTCGGCGGTGCCGATGTCGATCATGCGCTCAGCCATGGAGGTCCTTCCGGTCCTGGCCGGGTGAGCTGAACCGCCAGCGGGTGGCGCTGAAGCCGTCCGCCTTCCCGAACGCGAAGACCCGCGCCGGATCGACCGCGTAGACGTGGCGCGGGTCGCCGAGGTCCGCCGGGTCGTAGAACTCGCCGTCCCGGACGACCGGATGCCACCACGGGTACTTGGCGGGGAACAGGTCCGCGATCTGCTGCAGCCGCTCGGCATCCCGGACCTGGTGCCCGACGCCCTCGATCACGATGTCGACCTCCGCGCCGGGCACCGTGACCGTACAGCCGTCGCGCTGCTCCAGGTTGCGGGTCTTCCGGGACTGCCGGAAGGTGGCGAAACACACCGCCCCGTCCTGCCACACCGCCAGCACCGGCGCGACGTGCGGCCGCCCGTCCCGGTTCGTCGTCGCCACCAGATAGTCGCCCGCCGCGGCGATCTTGGTCTCGACGTCCGACCAGTCGAGGCCGGTCAGCGGCGCGCCGCGAGGACTCGCGAGGGGCTCGGCCGGTGCGGAGCCGTCACCGGTCGGGTTCTTGGTTGTCATGAGAGGGACGCTAGGTGCAGCCAGGCATGCGTAAAAGCGATGATTTGCGATCAAGTCGATCGCCCTTGGCTATGCTCACCGGCGTGGTCGACCTGGAGCTGCGCCATCTGCGGACCATGGTGGCCATCGCCGAGGAAGGGACGTTCGGGCGGGCGGCGGACCGGCTCGGCTACACCCAGTCGTCGGTCAGCCAGCAGATCGCCGCGCTGGAGAAGGCCGTCGGGGCCGCCGTCTTCGACCGGCCCGGCGGACCCCGGCCGGTCCGGGTCACGCCGCTCGGCGAGGTGATCCTGGCCCACGGGCGCGAGGTGCTCAGCCGGGCGAGGGCCCTGACGGACGCCGTCGACCGGTTCCGGGCGGGCAACGGCCGGATCGACATCGGCACCTTCCTGGGCGCGACCAGGCTGATCCTGCCGGCGGTCATGAGCCGGCTGCTCGACGAGCACCCCGGCTGCGACATCAGGCTGACCGAGGTCGGGCCGCAGGATCCGCAGCTCGGAGAGCTCGACCTGCTGTTCCACTACGCCCGGATCGAGGGCGACGTCGAGCACGTCGAGCTGCTGCACGAGCCGTACCTGCTGGTGGCCGGCGCCGGTGTCTTTCCGGAGGGGCCGGTCGCGGTGCCGCAACTGGACGGCGCCCGTCTGGTGGCGTGGCCCGAGAACGCCCATCAGCTCTGGCTGGAGCGGGAACTGCTCGCCGCCGGTGCCAGGCCGAAGATCGTGTTCCGTACGGCCGGCCACGACTCCATCGTGTCGATGGTGCGGGCGGGCATCGGCTCGGCCGTGCTGCCCCGGCTCGCCCTGGACGGATCCGAGGCCTGGACGGACGACCGGCTCACCCTGCACCCGCTGCAGCCGTCGCCGATCAGCATCTGGTACCTGTACTGGCCGGTCGGCCGCACCCAGTCGCCGCTCGCGGCCCGGGCCGTCGACCTCGCCGTCGAGTGTGCCGAGGAGCTGGCCCGCCGGATGTGACATCCGTCCCTGTCTCTGCCGCATCGGGCTACGCCCGCGTACGTAGTCGTAAGCCGCTGTCCGGCCGATGTGGCGGGGCCGGCCGGGTGACACGGTGAGGGGAGTCTTTCGAGGGGAGCGACGATGCCGAGTGCATTCGACGGCAGGGTGGCCCTGATCACCGGGGCGAGTCAGGGAATCGGGGCGGCGCTGGCCGAGGCCTTCGCGGCCGCCGGGGCCGCTGTCGTGATCATGGCCCGGCGGCGTGAGCGGCTGGCCGAGGTGGCGGACCGGATCGCCGCCGCCGGAGGGAAGGCGCGGGCGATGGTCGGCGACGTCACCAGCGACGACTCGGCGCGGGCCGCCGTCGCGGCGGCGCTGAGGGAGTTCGACCGCCTCGACGTCGCGGTCAACAACGCGGCCGACGGTCCGCCGCCGCGGTTGCTGGCCGAGCTGACTCCGGCGGACTTCGAACGCTCGATCGGCGTCGACCTGGTCGGGACCTTCCTGGGGATGCGGCACCAGATCCCGGCCATGATCGAATCCGGCGGTGGTGCCGTCGTCAATCTGGCCTCGGTCGCCGCGCTCGGCGGGATCAGTCACTTCAGTGCGTACGTCGCCGCCAAGTCGGGGATCATCGGGATGTCCCGGACGGCGGCGCTCGACTACGCCCCGCAAGGGGTACGGGTGAACGTGGTCGCACCCGGCCCGATCCTCACCGAACACCTCGTGGCGGCCGGGCCGACGGCGCAGCAGGGAGCCGCCGCGGCGGTGCCGATCGGCCGGGTCGGGACGACCGACGACATCGCGGCGGCCGTGCTCTGGCTGTGCTCCGACGCGGCGTCCTACGTCACCGGGGTGACCCTGCCGGTCGACGGCGGCCAGAGCGCGGGGACCCGGCTCGAGCGTCCGTACACTCCCGGCGAGGCGCTCTAGGTCTGCTCGATCGGGGCAGTGTCGTCCTTGATCATCGGTCCCGGCTGGCTTGTTCCACGCGCTGATCGCCGCCTCGTTCAGAATTGACTCTATCGAACTTGTGTTCGATTATGGGGTCATGAGTGTTGCCCGCCTCCCGAACTCCGCGCGGATCCGCGAACTGCAGGATCGGGTGCTGCGGATGCAGGGCAGTGGAGTCTCCCGGGCCCTGCCGGTGGTCGCACCGCTGGAACCGCTGCTGGTGCCCCGGACCGGCGGGGCGTACGCGGTGGACAGCCCGAGCCTGGCGATGATGCTGATGGCGGCACCGTCGCAGGCCGGGGAGTGGGTCGCGGTGGTCGGGGCGGCGGACTTCGGGCTCGCGGCGGCGGCCGGATTCGGCGTCGATCTGACCCGGACCATCGCGGTGCCCGAGCCCGGCGAGCGCTGGCCGGACGTCGTCGCCGGGCTGGCCGAGATCGTCTCGGTGATCATGGTCCGGCCGCCGCGGGTGACCGAGCACCAGGCGGCCCGGCTGCGGACCAGGCTGCGGCAGCGGGACGCGATGTTGATCAGCTGGGGCGACTGGCCGCGCAGCGAGGCCAGGCTGGGGATCGAGTCCTCGGCCTGGGACGGACTGGGCCGGGGCCATGGGCGGATCACCGGCCGCCGGACCGTGGTGACGGTGCGCCGCGCCGGCCGCCCGGTGAGCCGGATCGAGCTCCGGCTGCCTGGCCCGGACCTCCGGATCGACACGGTTCCCGAGGACGCCGACGCACGCATCGCGGAGGCGGTCTGAGGTGGCGCGCGCTCTGGAGCGGGTCATGGTCGTGTGGTGCCCGGACTGGCCGGTGGTCGCCGCCCGGACCGAGGAGGAACTCGCGCCGGACGTGCCGATCGCGGTGATCGCGCGGGGCGAGGTGCACGCCTGCTCGGCGGCGGCCCGGGCCGAGGGGGTACGGGTGGGGCAGCGGCGCCGGGACGCGGTCGGGCGGTGCCCGGAGCTGACCCTGCTGGACCATCAACCCGACCGTGATCTCCGGGTCTTCGGCGCGGTCCTGTCGGCGATGGAGGAGGTCAGCACCGGCGTGATGCCGATCGCCCCGGGCCGGTGTGCGGTCCGGGTGCCGAGCCGCTTCTACGGCGGCGAGGGCGAGGCGGCCGCGGTGATCGCCGAACAACTGGTCCGGTCCGGGGTCTGGGACTGCCGGATCGGCATCGCCGACGGAGTGTTCGCGGCCGAGCAGGCGGCCCGGCTGGCCGATCAGCAGGGACATCGGCTGGTGCCGCCGGGCGGCTCGGCGGCCTTCCTGGCGCCGTTGCCGATCCGGGCGCTCGACGAACCGGAACTGGTCAGCCTGCTGTCCCGGCTGGGGATCAAGACCCTCGGCGCGTTCGCCGGGTTGTCGGCCCGGGACGTGGTGACCCGGTTCGGCAAGCCCGGCGGAAGGTTGCACCGGCTGGCCGCCGGCGCCGACGCCGGCCTGCTGGCCAGCCGCACCCCGCCGCTGGAGTTCACCCGGGTCTGCCGGTTCGAGCCGGGCCTGACCTCGGTCGAGACGATCGGCTTCAGCATCCGGCAGACCGCGGATGCCTTCGTCGCCGAGTTGTCCCGGCACGGCCTGGTCTGCACCACGGTTCGGATCGAGGTCGAGGCCGAGCCGTCCTGGTCCGAGTCGGGGCCGGCCGACGGCTGGGTCGGTATCCGCCGCTGGGCGCATCCGCGCTGGTTCGGTTCGGCCGACCTGATCGACCGGGTCCGCTGGCAGCTGCAGGCCGATCCGGCCCCGGCGCCGGTGATCGAACTCCGGCTGATCCCGGAGGGCATCGAACCGCTCAGCGATCAGGGCGAGGGTCTCTGGGGCAGTGCGCCGGACGAACGGATCGAGCGCGGCATCGCCCGGCTGCAGAGCATGCTCGGCCCCGAAGGAGTCCAGGCGGTCGGTCTGCAGGGCGGCCGCGGTCCCGCCGACCGGCAGTCGGCGACGGCGTGGGGCGAGCAGCCGGTCGGTCGCCGGCCCGCCGAGCTGCCCTGGCCGGGCAGCATCCCGCCGCCAGCCCCGAGCCGGGTGTTCGCCGACCGCCGCCCCGCCATGGTGTACGGCCACGACGGCCGCCCGGTCCGGCTCACCGACCGCGGCCTGATCACCACCGAGCCGACCAGCTTCCGGACCGACTCCGACCGGGCCCGCCGGATCGAGGCCTGGGCCGGGCCCTGGCCGATCGAGGAACAGTGGTGGGACCCGGGCAAGCACCGGAAGCTGGCCCGGTTCCAGGTCGTCGGCACCGACGGCACCGCCTGGTTGTTGATCTTGGAGAACGACGACTGGTATGCGGAGGCCTGTTATGAGTAGCCATGGGCTGGCATAACCCGGACATCCCGTGGTCGGAGCTGGAGCGGCGGCTGTCCGGCCGGCCGGAGCCGCATCCCGGAGCGACTCCGGAGACCGACTCGGCGCCCGGCTGGAAGCTACGGAAGTCGCGCCGGCCGATCCGGGAGATCAGCCGGCCGGTCGGCCCCGTGGTGCCGTACGCGGAGTTGCACTGCCACAGCAATTTCAGCTTCCTGGACGGCGCGTCCGAGCCGGAGGACCTGGTGGCGACGGCGGTCGAGCTCGGGCTGTCGGCGCTGGCGATCACGGACCACGACGGCTTCTACGCCGCGCCGCGGATCGCCGAGGTGGCGGCCGAGTGCGAGCTGCGTACGGTCTACGGCGCGGAACTCTCGCTCGACCTGCCGGAGCAGCAGGCCGGGGTTGCCGATCCCGTCGGCTCGCACCTGGTGATGCTGGCCCGCGGCGTCGACGGGTATCACCGGCTGTCCGCGGCGATGACCGAGGCCCACCTGCGGACCCCGGAGAAGGGCCGGCCGGTGCACCAGCTGGAGCAGTTGGCCGAGTTCGGCCGTGATCACTGGACCGTGCTGACCGGCTGCCGGAAGGGGCTGGTGCGGCGGGCCCTGGTGTCCGGCGGTGAGGCCGCGGCGGCCGCTGAGCTGGACCGGCTGGTCGCCCTGTTCGGTGCCGACAACGTCGCGGTGGAGCTGTTCGACCATGATCAGCCGGACGATTCCTTGATCAACGACCGGCTGGCCGGGCTCGCCGATGATCATGGTCTGCGGGTGGTGGCGACCAACAACGTGCACTACGCGACCTCGGACGACTACCGGCTGGCGACGGCGATGGCGGCGGTCCGGGCCCGGCGCGACCTGGCCGCGATGGACGGCTGGCTGCCGCCGCCGACGGCCTTCCTGCGGTCCGGCGAGGAGATGATCACGAAGTTCCGGCGGCACCCCGAGGCGGTGCGCCAGTCGGTCCGGATCGCCGCCGAGTGCGGCTTCGACCTGAGCCTGGCCAAGCCGCGGCTGCCGAAGCTGGCGATGGTGGAGCCGGGCCACACGCCGACCAGCTGGCTCCGGCGGCTGACCCGGATCGGCGCCGACCAGCTCTACCGGGCCAACCGGGAGGAAGCGGAGGAGCGGCTGCAGCGTGAGCTGGCGGTGATCGAGAGCAAGGGCTTCGAGGGTTACTTCCTGATCGTGCACGACATGGTGAAGTACGCCCGGGACCGGGGGATTCTCTGTCAGGGCAGGGGATCGGCGGCCAACTCGGTGGTCTGCTACGTGCTCGAGATCACCGCCGTCGACCCGATCAAGTTCGGTCTGCCGTTCGAGCGGTTCCTGTCGGCGACCCGGGACGAGGAGCCCGACATCGACGTCGACTTCGACGCCGCCCGGCGGGAGGAGGTGATCCAGGAGGTCTACCACCGCTACGGCCGGCGCAACGCCGCGCAGGTGGCCAACGTGATCAGCTACCGGCCGCGGTCGGCGATCCGGGACGCCGCCAAGGCGCTCGGCTTCTCCACCGGCCAGCAGGACGCCTGGTCCAAGCAGCAGGACAGCTGGGCCGCGATCGGCACGGCCGATGATCATGACATTCCCAAGCCGGTGCTCGAGCTGGCCGAGCAGTTCCTGGGCGGGCCGCGGCACCTCGGCATCCACTCCGGCGGGATGGTGCTGACCGACCGGCCGATCTCGGAGGTCTGCCCGATCGAGCCGGCCCGGATGGAGAACCGCACCGTGCTGCAGTGGGACAAGGACGGCTGCGCGACCATGGGCCTGGTCAAGTTCGACTTCCTCGGCCTCGGCATCCTGAACGCGATCCAGCACACCCTGACCGTGGTCGCCGAGCAGCTCGGCGAGAGCTGGACCCTGGCCAGCCTGCCGAAGGAGGAGGCCGGGGTGTACGACATGCTCTGCCGGGCCGACTCGGTCGGCGTCTTCCAGGTGGAGAGCCGGGCCCAGATCGGCACCCTGCCCCGGCTGCAGCCGCGGAAGTTCTACGACCTGGTGATCGAGGTCGCGCTGATCCGCCCCGGCCCGATCCAGGGCGGCGCCGTGCACCCGTTCATCCGGCGGAAGACGGGCGCCGAGCCGGTGAGCTATCCGCACCCGCTGCTGGAGCCGGTGCTGAAACGGACCCTCGGCGTGCCGCTGTTCCAGGAGCAGCTGATGCAGATCGCGGTGGCGGTCGGCGGCTGTACGGGTGACGACGCCGATCTGCTTCGCCGCGCGATGGGCTCCAGCCGCGGCACCGAGAAGATCGAACGGCTGCGCGACAAGCTGTACGAGGGGATGGCGGACAACGGCATCGAAGGGGCGCTGGCCGACGACATCTACGCCCGGATCCAAGCCTTCGCCAACTTCGGGTTCGCCGAGTCGCACGCGATCAGCTTCGCGCTGCTGGTCTACGCCTCGTCCTGGCTGAAGCTGCACTATCCGGGGGCGTTCCTGATCGGGCTGCTCCGGGCCCAGCCGATGGGCTTCTACTCGGTCCAGTCACTGACCGCCGACGCCCGCCGGCACGGGGTACGGGTGCTCCGGCCCGACATCGTCCGGTCCGGCGTCGACTCCGACCTCGAACCCCTCGAGGTGGGGGAGCGCGAGGTGTCGATCCCTGAGCCTGTCGAAGGGCCGGGCAAGGTGCCTCCGCTCCGCGCGACCGGTGATCCGGGCTGCCTCGACGAGCACCAGCCGCCGGTCGAGAAGTTCGACCCGGACGCGCCGGACCGGACCGCCGAGCACCGCCGGGACGGCGGCTTCGCGGTCCGGCTCGGGTTCACCGACGTGCACGGGATCGGCGAGGAGGTCGCCGAGCGGCTGGTCGCGGCCCGGGCCGAGCGGCCGTACGTCTCGATGAACGACGTCATCCGCCGGGCCGGCCTGTCCACCGCCCAGGCGGAGGTGCTGGCCACCGCGGGCGCCTTCGACAGCTTCGGCCTGAGCCGGCGGCAGGCCCTGTGGAACGCCGGGTACGCCGACAGCGCCGACCAGCTGCCGGGCTCGGCGATCGACGCGGCGCCGCCGACGCTGCCGGGGATGAGCGCGGCCGAGCTCACCCTGGCCGACCTGTGGGCGACCCGGATCTCGCCCGATGATCATCCGCTGGACCATCTCCGGGAGCTGCTGGACGGCCACGACATCCTGCCGGTCGCGGCGCTCGGCGCGACGCACGACCGGCGCCGGGTCCGGGTCGCCGGCCTGGTCACGCACCGGCAGCGGCCGGGCACGGCGAAGGGGGTCACGTTCCTCAATCTCGAGGACGAGACCGGGATGCTCAACGTGGTCTGTTCAGCGTCCCTGTGGTCCAGATATCGGCGGCCGGCGCGGGGCAGCAACAGCCTGGTCGTCCGTGGCGTGATCGAGCACACGTCGGGCGTCACCAACCTGGTCGCGGACCGGATCGAAACGCTCGCCGACGTGCTCGGTGAGCTCGGCACGATGATCCCGGCCCGGCATAGCTCCCGCGATTTCCACTAGGCCGCCGTTCGCCGCGATCAGCCGTTCCTCGGCGGCAGCGGCGGCCGCGTTCAGTTCGGCCGCGGTCTGGTTGCCGAACGCGAACCCGAGCAGGATCAGGTGCTGGATCAGCACCCCGAAGCCGATCCGTTCGAACAGGCCGAAGGCCGGCAGCCCGGTCCCGGTGATCAGGAACATGCCGAAGTGCACCACCAGCGCGGCCAGCACTCCGTACAGGAGCCAGCTGGCGACCGTGCTCAGCCGGGCGGCATAACCGGGCTGCACCACGGCCGGCGCGGAGCGGGCCAGCACCAGCCCGGCCGCCGGCAGCGCCAGCAGGGCCCAGCCGGCGCCGATCCGGTGGATCATCGAGCTGACGGTCGGGCTGACCGCCTCCGGCAGGTCGGTCGGCAGCACGCCGGACACGAACAGGCCCACCGCGAAGCTGATCAACAGACCGACCACCCAGCGCAGCCGGCCGCGCAACTCGGGCCACAGCTTGGCCGCCCGGTGTACCCGGTGCGCCAGGATGACGCCGCAGCCGGCCAGCAGCGAGGCGCTGAACCAGACCATCAGGTAGCCGCCGGGGATCCAGACGTAGTCGCTCACCGGCGCAAACAGGGGATTGATCGTCGCCGCCCCGGTCAGATGGGCGATCACCATGGGCGGGATGGCCAGCAAAGCGCTGACCGTCACCCAGGTCTGGGTCCGCAGCGAGGATTGCGAGAATTTCGACCGCGACTGCTTCGACCGGGCCGAGCGAGAAGCCTTCGACGCGTTCGACATGAGCCTCAGCTACGACCCCTTTCCGGTCCGCCCGGACGTTCAGCCACTGGAGACCTCGGACAGGATATCGCCGTGCGGCGTACGCTCGCCGCTCCCCGTTCCGTATGTCGCGACAACCTGAGGATCGTCACGCTTTCCGGCAGCACATCTGGATCAACTCACGCCGCCTCGGCGCTATTCCGGGCCGCGCCGCTGAGCGCCGGTACGGCTTCCCGGGCGGACACCGAGATCACGGCGGGGCGATCCTGCGCGGCCACCGGACGCAGCGCCACGGCCAGCAGGATCAGATAGCCGATCAGGAACGCGAACCCGATCCGCTCCAGCAGACCGAAGGCCGGCAGCCCGGAGCCGGCCAGGGCCAGTGGCAGGTGGATCGACAGGAAGACGAGCACCGCGCCGAGCAGGCCGGCCGCCAGCCCGACCAGGGAGCGGGCGTGCCCGGCCCGGCACCAGCCGGAGGTACGGGCCACCAGGACCCCGGCCAGCGGCAGCGCCAGGAACGACCAGGCCGCGCCGATCCGGTGGATGACGGCGGATGCCGTGGCGGCCCCGGCGGCGCTCCCCGGCGGGTCGGTCGGGAACAGCCCGACCAGGATCAGGGCGACCGCGAAGCTGATCAACAACCCCGCGGCGGCGAGCGGGCCCCGGGCCCGGACGCTGCCGTACCGCCGGATCAGGTCGGCCGCGATGACCAGACCGCAGCCGGCCAGCAGCAGCGAGCCGAGCAGCACCATCAGGTAGCCGCCGGGTACGAAGACGTAGTGGCTGATCGGCGCGACGACCGGGTTCAGCCCGGTCCCGGTCAGGTGCAGCACCGCCATCGGGACCAGGGAGATCAGCGACAGCGTCGCCACCACCGACGAGGTCGCGGAGGTCGGGCCGGGCCTTGCGGAGCGGGTGATCAGCATGATCAACAGCGTTCCGGAATTCGCCGTCCGGATCGATCAGGCAGCCACCCGAACCGGACGTCGGGTTAACCCCACCTGCGACGTGGTGCGGACCGGATGATCATGGAACAGGTACGGCGATCCGGGCCGGGCTGCGCAGCACCACGGCGAGCAGGATCAGGTAGCCGATCATGAAACCGAAGGCGATCCGCTCGACCAGGCCGAGGGCCGGGATCCCCGCCCCGACGGCAAGGAGCGGCAACTGGACCGAGCCGAAGACCAGCACTCCGCCGAGCAGGGCCACCGCGAGCCGACTCAGCGCGGCGGCGCTGACGGCGCCCAGCAGCCGGGGCGCCCGGGCGAGCACCAGACCGGCCAGCGGCAGGGAGAGGAAGGCCCAGCCGACGGCGACCCGGTGCACCAGCTCGCGGCTGGAGACGACGGTGCTGCCGGCCGGGTCGGTCGGCACCACGCCGACCACGATCAGCGCGACCGCGAAGCTGGCCAGCACGCCGGCGGCGAACTGCTGCTGCCGGCTGTCGGCGTCGCGGAGCAGGTCGACGGCGATCACCGCGCCGCAGCCGGCCAGCAGCCAGGCCCCGAGCAGGACCATCGGGTAGCCGCCGGGCAGGTGGACGTACTGGCTGATCGGCGCGGACAACGGGTCGAGGCTCGTACCGGAGAACTGGCCGGCCAACACCGGCAGCGGCGACAGCATCGCCAGGGCGATCACGACGGCCGGCGGGGCCCAGTGCGAGAGGGCCCGATTCGGCTGTTGTTCCGGTCCGAGAGCGTTCGGCATGCGTCAAGAGTGACTGATGCCGCCGCAGCACGCGATCGGGCAGGCCGCCGGATCCGAGGTCGGGCTGACCCGAGGACCGTGGTCGGACGCGGTACGACCACGGTCGGACCCGGTCCGGCGAGTTCACCCGCTGGGGGGTGGAATAGGCGTTGATCCCGAACAACAATGGGCGCATGCGTGCTTTCCAGTCCCGTCCCCGTCTGCGGTGGATCATCCCGGCGGTTGCAGCCGCGGCCCTGGTGGCCGGCGGCGCGGTCGCCGGTACGGCAGTCGCCGAGCCGTCGCTGCCCGAACGGTCCGCCGAGCAACTCGTCGCCGAGGTCGCCCAGACCCGGCCGACCCAGTTCTCGGGAACGGCGGAGACCCGCGCCGAACTCGGCCTGCCGGCCCTGCCGGGCAGCCGCCGCGGCAGCGACTTCGAGGCGTTGCTGGCCGGCAAGAACACGATCCGGGTCTGGGCCGGCAACGAGGACCAGAGCCGGCTCGCCGTGCAGGGGACGTTCGGCGAATCCGACCTGATCCGCAACGGCTCCGACGTCTGGCTCTGGAACAGCCAGGAGAAGACGGCGGTCCACAGCACGATCTCGGACCGGGGTGAGCGGCCCTCCGACGAGCCGGCGCTCACGCCGCAGCAGCTGGCGGCCGAGGCGATCGCCGCCATCGAGCCGACCACCGAGGTCAGCGTCGCGCGCAACGTGACGGTCGCCGGGCGGGCCGCCTACGAACTCGTCCTGCAGCCCAAGGACGACCGGTCCCTGATCGAGCAGGTCCGGATCGCGGTGGACGGCGAGCGCTTCCTGCCGCTCCGGGTCCAGGTGTACGGGGAGGGCGCGGACCAGCCGTCCGTCGAGGCGGCCTTCACCCAGATCGATTTCTCCGCGCCGGACCCGAGCGTGTTCGACTTCACCCCTCCGCCCGGCACCGACGTCAAGCGTGAGCCGACCGACCGGAACGAGAAGCCGGCCCGCCCGGACCACGACAAGAACGCGAAGCGGGACCGCGGCTCGAAGGACGCCGGGGAGCCGACCGTGATCGGCAAGGGCTGGACCGCGGTGTACCTGGCGGACGGCGGCGACGCCGGAGAGCTCACCGACAACGCGACCCTCGAGGCGCTGCCGCGGGTGTCCGGAGCCTGGGGCAGCGGCCGGCTGTTCAGCTCCCGGCTGGTCTCGGCGGTGATCACGGACGACGGCCGGGTCGCAGCCGGCGCGGTACGGCCGGAAGTGCTCTACGACGCACTCGGCCGATGACCGGCCGGTCCCGGTGACCGATCCGGTCGTCACGTCGGGCCTGACCAAACGCTTCGGCCGGCAGGTGGCCGTCGACGCCATCGATCTGGTGGTGCCGGCCGGCTCGACGTACGGCTTCCTCGGGCCCAACGGTTCCGGCAAGACGACGACGATCCGGATGCTGCTGGACCTGATCCGGCCGTCCGCGGGCAGCCATCAGCTGTTCGGCCAGCCGATGCCGGCGTCGACCCGGACGGTGCTGCCGCGGGTCGGGGCCCTGGTCGAGGGTCCGGCCTTCCATCCGTACCTCTCCGGGCGGGCCAACCTGCACCGGCTCGACTCCGCCGACCGGGCCGCCGATCCGCGGACCAGCGATCGTCGGGTGGACGCCGCCCTGGACCGGGTCGGCCTGCTCAGCGCCGCCCGGAAGAACTTCCGCGCCTACTCGCTCGGCATGCGGCAACGGCTCGCGCTGGCGGCCGCGCTGCTGATGCCGCGCGACCTGCTGGTGCTCGACGAACCGACCAACGGGCTCGACCCGCAGGGGACCCGGGAGGTGCGGCACCTGATCGCCGGGCTGGCCGCCGAAGGCGTCACCGTCCTGGTCTCGTCGCATCTGCTGTCCGAGGTGCAGCAGCTCTGCACGCACGTCGGGGTGATGAACAACGGCCGGCTGATCGCGCAGGGCCTGACCGGTGATCTTGGTTCGGCGGCGGTACGGACGGTCCGGGTCGACACCGACCGGCCGGCCGAGGCGGCCGCGGTGCTGGACCGGCTCGGGCTGCGCCGGGTGAGCACCGAGGCGGCGACCGTACGGGCGGAACTGGACGGTCCGGAGGACGGAGCAGACTCGCCCTCGGTGGCGGTCCGGGAGATCGTCCCGGCACTGGTCGCGGCCGAGGTGCCCGTGCTCGGGTTCGCCGTCGACGTACCGAGCCTCGAGGACGTGTACGTCGAGCTGACCGGGGAGGGTTTCGATGTCAGCGGCTGAGGCGGTCGAGCAGGGGCGGGCCGAGAGTCTCGAGACCGGCGGGCGGCTCGGGTGGCCCGGCCGGCTGCTCGTTTCGGAGCTGCGGCTGATCTTCACCCGCCGGCGCAACATCGCCGGCCTCGGCGTGCTGGCCGCGGTCCCGATCCTGCTCGCCGTGTCGGTCAAGGTCTGGGGCGGCGACGGTGGCGGTCCGGACTTCATCTCCTCGATCACGTCGAGCGGCCTGTTCGTCGCCCTGGCGGCGCTGGCCATCGAACTGCCGCTGTTCCTGCCGCTGGCGGTCGCGACGATCGCCGGGGATTCCATCGCCGGTGAGGCCAACCTCGGCACGCTGCGCTACCTGCTCACCGTACCGGTCGGCCGGACCCGGCTGCTCTTGATCAAATACGCCTCGATCGTGATCTTCGCGCTGGCCGCGACCGTGCTGGTGGCGGGCACCGGTGTGCTGATCGGAGTGATCTTGTTCGGCGCCGGCCCCATGATCACCTTCTCCGGTACGCAGCTCGGCTTCCTGGCCGGACTGGGCCGGCTGGTGGTGATCATCGGCTACCTGGCCGCCGGATTCGCTGCCCTGGGAGCGATCGGCCTGTTCGTCTCGGTGCTCACCGAGCAGCCGATCGCCGCGACCATCGCCACGGTGTTGATCAACGTCGTGATGTTCGTCTGCGACACCATCCCGCAGCTGGACTGGCTGCACCCCTGGCTGCTCACCCACTGGTGGACCGCCTTCGGCGACCTGATCCGAGACCCGATGGCGTTCGACTCGATCGGCCGCGGCTTGCTCACCGCCGCCGGCTACACCCTCGTCTTCTGGCTCGCCGCCTGGGCCCGCTTCACCGGCAAGGACGTCAGCAGCTAACCCAACCGCCGACCGGGCACAAACGCAGGCGTTTTGGCGGCGTGTCGCTGCCGAACTGCCCGGTCGGTGACGCGGGCGAGTGCGGACCCGGCCTGGTCGGGCTGGCTGCGAGGCGTCGGGACCTGCCGGAACCAAAGAGGGACGAGCGCGCTGCGAGACGTCGCGACCTGTCCGGTGCCAGAGAAGAACGACCGTTCGGACCGGATTCCGGCGGACCTCCGGGCAGGATGACGGCATGACCTCGGGACAGTTGGACACGACGGCGGCCAAGCACAGCGGAGTGGAGAAGGTCGGCTGGGTGCACGTCGCCGACCGGCGGCTGCTGGTCGGCCGGAACCAGGGACGAACACTGTTCTATCTGCCGGGCGGTGCCCGGGAGGCGGGGGAGTCGGACCTGCAGACGCTGGCCCGCGAGGTGACCGAGGAGCTCGGGGCGACGATCCACCTCGAGACGGCCAGCCATGTCGGCACCTATGTGGTGCTCCGCGACGGCCGGGACGACCTGCTCACCTTCATTGCGTACACGGCCGAGCACGAAGGCGAACTCGCGCCGCACAGTGAGGTCGAGGAACTGGCCTGGGTGACCTCGGCCGACGGCGACCGGGTCACCGCGGCCGAACGCGAGTTGATGGCGACCCTCGTCGAACGTGATCTGATCGACTGAGACCGAACCCGGTGGGGCAGGATCGCCTGATGACTCCGAGGCACAGCGGTGTGGAGAAGGTCGCCTGGGTGCACGTCGTCGAGCGGCGGCTGCTGGTCGGCCGGAACCGGGGACGAACCCTGTTCTACCTGCCCGGCGGCGCGCGGGAACCCGGCGAGTCCGACGTGCAGACGCTGGCCCGTGAAGTGACCGAGGAACTCGGCGTGACGATCCGGCTGCACACGGTCAGTCACGTCGGCACCTATCTGCCGACCCGGGACGGCCGCGACGATCTGCTGACTTACATCGCCTACACGGCGCTGCACGACGGCACGATCGCGCCGCACAGCGAGGTCGAGGAACTGGACTGGGTGACCACGGCCGACGGGGACCGGGTCACCGGTGCGGTACGCGAGGTGATGGCCACCCTCGTCGCCAGGAACCTGATCGACTGACCCGTTCCTCTCGGCGCCGACCCGTTCACCTCCCGCGGAGCGTTCGCCCTCGCGCAACCCGTCCCCGTCCCACCGGCCGTCTCCGCCGACCCCATCCGCTGCCGCCGACCCCATCCGCTGCCGCCGACCCCATCCGCTGCCGCCGACCCCATTCGCTGCCGCCGACCCCATTCGCTGCCGCCGACCCATCCGCTCCTGCCGGCCCCATCCGCTCCCGCCGACCCGGCACCTCTGCAGCGACACGCCGCCAGATCGCCTGCTTTTGTGCCGAGTCGGCAGGATTGGGGGCGTGGATGTGGATGCGGTGATGGGTGAGTTGCGGGCGCTCGAGGATCCGAAGGTGCGGGCGGTCAACCTCAAGCACGGTGATGATCACGGCGTGAACCTGAGCAAGTTGCGGGCGGTCGCGAAGCGGCTCAAGACGCAGCATGAGCTCGCCGGTGAGCTCTGGGCGACGGGGGACACCGCGGCCCGGTTGCTGGCGTTGCTGATCTGCCGCCCGAAGGCGTACGGCAGGGAAGAACTCGACGCGATGCTGCGAGAGGCGCGGGCGCCGAAGGTGCACGACTGGCTGGTCGGCTACGTGGTGAAGAAGAGTCCGTACTGCGAGGAACTGCGGGTGGCCTGGTCCGCCGATCCCGATCCGGTGGTCGCCGGCGCGGGCTGGACGCTGACCGCGGACCGGGTGGCCAAGCAACCGGAAGGCCTCGACCTGCCCGGTCTGCTCGACACCATCGAGGCCGAGTTGAAGGGCGCTCCGGACCGGCTCCAGTGGGCCATGAACACCTGTCTGGCCCAGATCGGGATCGAGCACCCCGAGCTTCGCGCCCGCGCGATCATGATCGGCGAGCGGCTCGAGGTGCTCAAGGACTATCCGACGTCACCGGGGTGTACGTCGCCGTACGCACCGATCTGGATCACCGAGATGGTGCGCCGGCAGCAGGCCTGAGGACCGTCAGGAGTCGCTGTCGTTGGCCGTGGCCTCGACCGGCTCGCCGTTGCGCAGCCGGCGCCGCGTCCGGGTCCGGCGCTGCCGGTCGGTCGAACGATTCCGCTCCCGCTTCCGTTCTCCGCGATCGCCACGCTCGGCGCGGTCACCACGCTCGGACCGCTCCGAGCGGGCCGGGCGATCATCCTCGTCGTCCTTGGGCGGACCGATCCGGCCCTTGACCGTCCGGTCGATGCCGAGGTCGTGGTAGAGGTGATCGGAGGTCGAGTACGTCTCCTGCGGCTGCTCGAACGGCAGCCCGAGGGCGTTGTTGATCACCTTCCAGCGGGTCTGGTCGGCCCAGTCCACGAACGTGATCGCGACCCCGGTCGCGCCGGCCCGGCCGGTCCGGCCGATCCGGTGGATGTAGGTCTTCTCGTCGTCCGGGCACTCGTAGTTGATCACGTGGCTGACGCCCTCGACGTCGATGCCGCGGGCCGCGACATCGGTCGCCACCAGCACGTCCACGCCGCCACCGCGGAACTGCTTCAGCGCCTTCTCCCGGGCGATCTGGGAGAGATCACCATGGATCGGCCGGGCGGAGAACCCGCGGTCGACGAGGTCGTCCGCGATCCGCTGCGCGCTGCGCTTGGTCCGGCTGAAGATCATCACCCGGTTCCGGCTCTCGGCCTGCAGGATCCGGGCCACCACCTCGGGCTTGTCGAGATCGTGTGCCTGGTAGACGAACTGGGCCGTCGTCGGGACCGTCGCCTCCTCGCCGCTCGCCTCGGCCCGGATGTTCACGGGGTGCCGCAGGTGCCGCCGGGCCAGGTTGACGATCGCGCTCGGCATGGTCGCCGAGAACAGCATGGTTTGGCGCAGTTCCGGGGTCTTGGACAGGATCCGCTCGACGTCGGGCAGGAAGCCCAGGTCGAGCATCTCGTCGGCCTCGTCCAGCACCATCACCTTGATGTGGCTCAGGTCGAGGACCCGCCGGTCGACCAGGTCCAGCAGCCGGCCGGGCGTGCCGACCACGACCTCGACGCCCTCCGCCAGCGCGGCGAACTGCGGCTCGTACGCGACGCCGCCGTAGACGGTGCAGAGGCGCACCTTCCGCGAGGTCGATGCGGTCGTCAGGTCCTTGGCGACCTGGCTCGCGAGCTCGCGGGTCGGCGCCACGACCAGGCCCTGCGGCGCGCCGGGCTTGGCCAGTTCTTCGAAGTCGCGCTCGTCGGGCGCGACGACGCGCTGCAGCATCGTGATGCCGAACGCGAGGGTCTTCCCGGTGCCGGTGCGGGCCTGACCGATCAGGTCGGACCCGGTCAGGGCGATCGGCAGCGCCATCGCCTGGATCGGGAACGGGTGGGTGATGCCGACCTTGTCCAGGGCCTCGGTGATGGCCGGCATCACGCCGAGGTCGGCGAAGGTCTGCTCGGCGATCGGTTCGGGTCGGTCGGTCTGCGGTGTGCCGGTGTCCGGCTCGTTCTCCGCTAGCGTCTCGTTAGTCAGGATCTTCCCTTTGCCAGTCTGCGATTCCGTGTAAGTCTTCGTGATGCGGCGGGTCCGGCAGCAGCATCGGGGAGCCTCTCAGCTCCAGCGCACGATGTCGCCGGTACGGCAGGCGCACAAACCCCGCACCAGGTCGCATTGTAACCCGCCGACCTAGCGAACCCGCGAATCCAGGCCGACCGGGCAGACTACTGCCATGACCGCCGCCGTACCGTCCGATCCGGAATATCTCGCCGGAGCCGTGGATCTGCTGGGTGTTCTGGGGTACGGCACGCTGACCGCGTTCGAGCGGCTGGCCGAGGACGCGCGGACCGCGCCGACGCTCTCGGACAAGGTGGAGATCGCGCAGCTCGCGGCCCGGCAGATGGACCATTTCGACCGGGTCGCGGCCCGGCTGACCGACCTCGGCAGCGACGTGATGACGGCGATGCGGCCGTTCCACGCCCCGTTCGACGCGTTCCACTCCCACACGGCGCCGAAGGACTGGCTGGAGGGCCTACTCAAGACGTACGTGGGCGACGGGTTCGCCGCGGATTTCTACCGGGAGGTGGCCGCCTTCGTCGACGCCGACACCCGGGCCCTGGTCAACGAGGTGCTGGCCGACGAGTTGCAGGCGGAGTACGTGGTGACCCGGGTGACCGACGCGATCCGGGCCGACCGCCGGGTCGCCGGCCGGCTGGCGCTGTGGGGACGGCGGCTGGTCGGCGAGGCGCTCAGTCAGGCCCAGCGGGTCGCAGCCGACCGGGACGCGCTGACCAGCCTATTGACGGGCACCGTCGACCGCCCCGGCCTTGACCTGGCGGCGATCAGCCGGATGTTCACCCGGCTGGTCGAGCGGCACACGGCCCGGATGGCGCGGCTCGGCCTGCAGGCCTGACTCCTTCGGCCGAGGCGCCGGCCCGGCGCCCGCCGGCAGGTTCAGGACGGCGATGAGTCCGCCCCCGTTGCGCGCGGTCAGTTCGAGCGTCCCGTTGTGCCGGGCGGCGATCGAGTTGACGATCGAAAGGCCCAGCCCGACGTTGCGGCCGGCCCGGCCCCGGGTCGTGGCCAGCCTGGTCTCCGTACCGCGGTAGAACGGCTCCCTCAGCAGGTCGACCGTGTGCCCGGAGAGCAGGGTGCCGGTGTTCTCGATCCGCAGCTCGACACTGTCCCCGGTCCGGCTCGCGTCGATCCAGACCGTGCCGCCGTCCTCGTTGTGCGTGATCGCGTTGTCGATCAGGTTGCTCACCGCCTGACCGAGCATGGTCTGGTCGGCCTCGACGACGAGGCCGGGCGGCTGCCGGTTGATCATGGTCACGCCCGCCCGTTCGGCCTGCTCGGCCAGGTCGAACACGGCGTCGTCGACGATCGCCGACAGGTCCTCCGGCTCGACCTTGATCGCCACGTCGTCGGACCGGGTCAGCGCGAGCAGGGCGTTGATCAGCCGTTCGCTCTGCTGGCCGGCCTTCAGCGCGGTCCGTACCGAACCTTCCATGGTCGGCGGCACCCGGCCCTGGTGGAGCGGGATCTCCAGTGCGGTCCGGCTCACCGTGAGCGGGGTCCGCAGCTCGTGCGAGGCGTTCGCGACGAACCGCTGCTGCGCCGTGAATGCCGCCTCCAATCGGTCCAGCATGGCGTCGAACGTGTCGCCCAGTTCCTTGATCTCGTCCGACGGACCGGGCAGTGACAGCCGCCGGTGCAGGTCCCGGGTGGACAGGTCCCGGGCCATCGTCGTGACCTCGGCGATCCGGCCGACGGCCCGGCCCGCCAGCAGGTACGACAGCACCGCGGCGAGTGCGGTGCAGGCCACCAGCGCCGCCACCGACCACGGCATCAGACCGGCCAGCACGGTGTCGGCCAACTGCGTCTCGACCGCGTAGCGCGTGGTCGTCTGGAACGGCTCGGTGTAGGACGGATCGGCCGGATAGACCGAGGACGGCGCGGCCCGCGCCGCGCCCGCGATGGAGTAGCGGAAGAGCTGGTTGATGATCACGTACTCGACGCCGAGCAGCAGCAGGCCGGTCAGGGCGACCAGGCCGGTGATCATGATCGTCAAGCGGGTACGGAAGCGCAGGCCCATGATCATCGTCCCATCCGGTAACCGAGCCCGGACTCGGTGGTGATCACCGAGGGCTCGCCGAGTTTGCGGCGCAGTGCGTGCACCACGACCTTGACCACGCTGCGGGACCGTTCGCCGTCGTCGGTCCAGACCTGGTCGAGCAGCTCGGCCGGCGTGACCACGCCGCCGGCCGACTCCAGCAGCACCTGCAGCACCCCGAGTTCCTTCGGGGTCAGCCGGAGCGGCTTGCCGTCCCGCTCGGCCAGCCGGCGGGCCGGGTCGAGGCGTACCCCGGAGTGCTCCAGGATCGCCGCCGCGGTGGAGCTGCCGCCGCGCCGGCCGAGAGCGCGGATCCGGGCCAGCAGTTCGAGGTAGGCGAACGGTTTGGCCAGGTAGTCGTCGGCACCCAGGTCGAGCCCGGTGACCCGGTCCGAGAGCGTACCGGCGGCGGTCAGCATGAGGATCCGGGCCGGGTGACCGATCGCGGTCAGGGCCCGGCAGACGGCGTCGCCGGAGAGCGCGGGCAGGTCCCGGTCCAGCAGCACGACGTCGACATCATGATCACCGAGGTAGGTCAGCGCGGCGTCCCCGTCGTGCACCGCGTCGACGGTGAAGCCTTCGCCGCGCAGACCGGTCGTCAGCGTCTCGGCGAGGTCGGTCTCGTCCTCGACGATCAGGATCCGCATCCGGACGTCCCTTCTCCTGGACAGGCTCACCCAGGATGCCACCGGCCTGGTTAGCCCGCGGTTAGTTGCGACCGAACCGCCGCCTAACCGGCGCGTCGATAGACCTGACCTCACCGAATCGACACGAACGATCGAGGAGATCACGATGAAGGTCACCCACCTGGTCCGGGCGGCGATCGCGGCGTCTGCGCTGGCGCTCGTCGCCGGCTGCTCCGGCCCCGCCCCCGGCCAGGATCCGGGCGCCGATCCGACCAGCCGCCCGTTGGACGCCTACCTCAACCCGCCGGTGGACAAGGACAAGTCGAAGGCCGATCAGCAGGCCTACCAGGAGGCGTTGGCCCGCTGCATGAAGGGGCAGGGCTTCGACTACACACCGGTTCCGCCGCAGGACCCGATCGAGCCGCCGAAGATCGATCTGACCGACCGCGGCTGGGTGGAGAAGTACGGCTACGGGATCACCACCCGGGACGAGGGACCGATCATCATGCCGGACGATCCGAACCAGAAGCGGCTCGATGGCATGTCGAAGAAGCAGCGCGAGGCGTACCAGAAGGCCTTGTACGGCAAGGGCGGCGGAATGGCGGTCACCCGTGGGGGCGGCGGCGGTATCCCGATGAACACGGGAGGCGGCGACACCGGCTGCAGCGGAACCGCGCAGAAGGAGGTGTTCCCGAACTCCAAGCCGGTCGACTTCCAGGAGTTCCAGGACCTGTTCGAAGCGATCGGCAAGCTTGATCAACAGGTCGCGGCCGACTCGCGGGTCGCGCCGTTGATCACCGAATGGGCGGGCTGTCTGGCCGGCGCCGGCTACAGCGGCTTCGCCAAGATCAACGATGCGCAGGATTCGATCATGAAGAAGTGGGCCGACCTGAACGGCTGGAAGTACGAGGGCGGCGACCGTGGCGGGGTGTCGATGGGATTCCCGGGCTCGAGTGAGGGCAAGGGCCCGGACCCGGAGAAGGCGGCGAAGCTGCGGGCCGAGGAGATCAAGCTGGCGCTGGCCGATGTCGGTTGCCGGGGCGACTACCCGAAGACCTCCGAGACCGTACGTCGCGAGCTGGAGCAGCGTTTCATCGAGGAGCACCGGTCCGAACTGGAGCGCTACCGCGACACGATGAACCAGGGAGGGTGATCGGGTGTCGGCACGACGACTCGTTGTGGCGGTGTCGGCGACCGCGGTACTGGCCGCCGGCGCCGGGTTCGGGGCGGCCCAGTTCATCCAGTCGCCGGCCGACCGCGCTGCAGACCTGAAACCGCCGGCGGCCGGGCCGGTCACCGTACCGGTCAGCAAGGGACCGCTGAACTCGACCGTGGTGACCCGCGGCGATGTCGGCTTCAACGACACGACCAAGATCACGATCACGCCGGGGAGCGGGGGACCCGGCGTGGTCACCGGCAAGATTCCCAAGGTCGGCGCCATGATCGACGAGGGGATGGTGATCTTGGAGGTGTCCGGCCGACCGGTGATCGCGCTGACCGGCCGGACGCCGAACTACCGGACCCTGCAGCCGGGTTCCAAGGGCGCCGACGTGAAGCAGCTGCAGCACGCCCTGAAGCGGCTCGGCTACGACCCGGGCGAGGCCGACGGCCGGTACGACAGCCGGGTCGGCGAGGCCGTCGCCGAGCTCTATCGTGATCTTGGTTATGAACCGCCGGAACCGGCCGGTGACCGGTCGTCGGCGGAGAAGTCCGCCGAGGGCGCGCTGAAGGCCGCGAAGGAGAAGCGGGCCGCCGCGAAGAAGGCGCTGGCCGACGCGACCGCCGGACCGAAGCGATCCGAACGGCTGTCCGCGCAGGGCCAGGTCGATCAGGCCGAGGCGGAGCTGAAGAAGGCCAGGAACGCGAAGCCGCGCGATTCGGCCGCCATCGCCGCCGCCAAGAATCGGCTCGCGGTGGCGAAGGCGCAGTATGACGAGCTGCTGGAGCGTTCAGCCGGTACGGCGGAACGGAAGGCGGTCGAGGACGCCGAGGAAGCGGTGGACGATGCCGAGGAGGACCTGGCCGAAGCCCGGGACGCGGCCGCGACGCCGCTGCCGCAGGACGAGGTGGTCGTGCTGCGGGACCTGCCGCGTCGCGTCGACGAGGTGGCGGCCAAGCTCGGCGGCGCCAGCTCCGGCTCGCTGATGACCGTCGCCGGCACCGAGCCGGAGGTGGTGGCGACCGTCACCGCGGCCGAGGCCGAGCTGCTCAAGAAGGGGATGAAGGCGACCCTGGAGCTGCCGGACGGCACCGAGCTGAAGGCCCGGGTCACCAAGATCACCGACGGCGAGGACGACGGCCGGGAGATCACGCTGGTGCCGGACAAGGTCACCGCGAAGCAGGCCGCCGAGCTGCGCGGGGCCAACGTCAAGATCACCATCTCGGTCGGCAGCAGTGACGGTGAGGTGCTGTCGGTGCCGTCGGCGGCCCTGTTCGCCACCGCGGACGGCGCGACCCAGGTCGAGGTGCAGGATGCCGAGGGCGGTGGCACCCGGATGCAGCGGGTCCGGACCGGGCTGACCGCGGACGGGCAGACCGAGGTGCATCCGGTCGACGAGTCGGGCGCCGATGTCGAAGAAGGGCAGGCGACGCTGACCGAGGGCAGTCTGGTGGTGGTCGGCCGATGATCACCGATCTCGATCCCGATGCTGATCTTGATGCTGTCGGCGGCGCGCCGGTGGTGGAGTTGATCGGGTTGCGCCGGTCGTTTCCGGGGCCGCCCGAGGTGCACGCCGTGCGGGGAGTCGACCTGACCGTCCGGGCCGGTGAGTACGTGTCGATCATCGGGCCGTCCGGCTCCGGGAAGTCGACCTTGCTCCATCTGCTCGGCCTGCTCGATCAGCCGACCGGCGGAACGTACCGGCTGGACGGGGAGGACGTATCGGCGCTGACCGAGCGGCGACGCTCGGCGGTCCGGGGGAGCCGGATCGGCTTTGTCTTCCAGGCATTCCACCTGTTGCAGAGCCGGACCGTATTGGACAATGTGATGCTGTCGATGCTCTACCAGGCGGTGCCGCGGCGGCAGCGCCGGGAGCGGGCGATGGAGGCGCTGAACCGGGTCGGCCTTGATCACCGGCGCGAGTTCACGCCCCGCACGTTGTCCGGCGGCGAGCGGCAGCGGGTCGCGATCGCCCGGGCGCTGGCCGGCCGGCCGTCGCTGCTGCTGGCCGACGAGCCGACCGGCAACCTGGACCGGGCCAACGCGTCCGGCGTACTGGAGCTCTTCGACGACCTGCATGCCGACGGACTGACGCTGGCGGTGATCACCCACGACGACGTGGTCAGCCGCCGGGCCGACCGGAGGGTACGGATGACCGACGGCGTGCTGGGACCGGAACGGGAGGAAGCCTCGTGAACTCGAAGATCAGGCCGGCCGACCTGCTGGACGAGGCCGTGCTCGGCATCGGGTCCCGGCCGGCCCGGCTGCTGCTGACCATGATCGGCACCGTGATCGGGATCGGCTCGCTGGTTGCGACGATCGGCCTCGGTCAGACCGCCGGCGGGCAGATCGCCGAACGGTTCGACGCGGCGGCCGCCACCCGGGTCGTGATCAAGCCGACCGACTCCGGCTTCGGTTCCATGGACGGGTCGGGGCCGAAGCTCGCCGAGGACGTCGCCGAACGGATCGCCCGGCTGGCCGGGGTGGTCGCGGCCGGGACGATCAGCGAGGTCGACCTGGGCGACCAGACCATCAGCGGCGTGCTCCTGAACGATCCGGCAGGCTCCGAGCAGGTTGATCTTCAGGTGTACGCCACCAGCGCCGAGCTGCTGGCGGCCACCGGCGGATCGCTCGGCACCGGACGCTATTTCGACGCCGGCCACGACCGGCGGGCGGACTCGGTGGTCGTCCTGGGGAAGCGGGCGGCGGAGCGGCTCGGGATCACCCGGGTCGACCAACGGCCGGTGATCTTCATCGGTGATCATCCGTACTCGGTGATCGGGATCGTCGGCGACGCCGGCAGCCGGCCGGAACTGCTCGACGCCGTGATCATGCCGTACGGGACGGCGGTCGATCGGTACGGACTCGAGTCGCCCAGCGAGGTCGAGGTGCGGACCGTGCTCGGCGCCGCCCAGCAGGTCGCCGGCCAGGCCGCGATCGCCGCGTCGCCGAACGACCCGACGTCGGTCCGGGTCACCGCGCCGCCCCCGCCGGGCAGCCTGGGCTCCGACGTCCAGGCGGACCTGAACACCCTGCTGCTGGCCTTCGGCGCGGTGGCCCTCGTCGTCGGCGGCATCGGCATTGCCAACGTGACCCTGCTGTCCGTGATGGAACGCGCAGGCGAGATCGGCCTGCGCCGCGCCCTGGGGGCCCGCCGCCGGCACATCGCCACCCAGTTCCTCGTCGAGAGCGGCCTGCTCGGCGGCGTCGGCGGCCTGATCGGCACCGCCCTCGCCGTGCTGGTGATCTTGGGTGTGTCGGTGGCCCAGCAGTGGACCCCCGTCCTGCACCCGGCCCTCCCCGTCGCGGCCCCGATCCTGGGCGCCCTGATCGGCCTCGCCGCCGGCGCCTACCCGGCCCTCAAAGCGGCCGCGATCGAACCCATGGCCGCCCTCCGCCAAGCCGAATAACCCCCATCCGCCGACCGGGCACAACAGCAGCCGTTCCTGCGGCGTGTCGCTGCACTTGTGCCGGGTCGATTCGGGGGAGGGGCGGCGGTGATGGGGAAGTCCGGTGGGCTGGGGCCTGGGCGGTGTCGGGCCGAGAGTCTGTACGGACGCGTGGGCCGACAGCCGAAGCGAGAGGGATGGGGGATGGGGTCTAGGTGCCGGGGCTCGGAAGGGCTGGGCGGTAAGGACTCGGAAGGGTCGGGCGGTGAGGGCTCGGAAGGGCTGGGCGGTAAGGACTCGGAAGGGTCGGGCCAGCGCGGGCGGGGCTCAGGGCACTCACGGCGGAATCCGTAGGGCTCGGGAGGCGTGGGACGGACTGCGAGGGCTCGGCGCGGGGTGTTGGGCTGGGCTGAGCTCGGGCTGGGGGTTCGGGCTGGGGTTGGGTTCGGGCTGGGGGGTTCGGGCTGAGATTGGACTCGGGCGGGTGTCGGGCTGGGTCGGGCACGGGCAGGAGGTGTCGGGGTCGGCCCATGTGATCAGGGGCGTCGGGCCGGAGGATCGGGCCGTGAAGGTTGGCTGGTGGTCGGGCGAGAGGGATGGGCCCGAGATGAGTCGACGTGCGACGCCGGAGATGGGCGGGAAGGTCGGGCGAAGATCATCAAGGACCTCCTGCGCGCCCGACACGGATGGCCCGCGTCCCCCTCAGGACCAGCCCGCCCTTGGCGCCGCGACGTCCTGGAGTCATCGCCGAATGGACGCTATGACCTCGGTTTCGGCGGATTTCGCCGGTCAGAGCGTCCACTCGCGGCGGCGCGGGATGATCATCGGCGGCGGAACGAGCCGCGCCGGAGGACCGCCTCATCGACTGACATCGTCGGGCGCGCGACCATCAATCACGGCGTCACAGCGAGCGGATCAGCTCGAGTGGCGAGTCAGCCCGACCGGCGCGGTCCCTATCGATGTCTCGATACTCGACGCCACTCGCCTTCGAGCAGGAGGGGGCGGAGCTGTTCTGGCTGCCATCAACGCGCGGTGCGGTCGCCGTGCGGCATGCGGTGCTGGGTCTATCGATCGATGCGATCCGCAGCCCGTGCCGCCCGCGGGACGGTTCCAGAGTGCCCACGATCGGGATGGGAGCGTCCGCGCGTCCGGTGACCGGGCCGCGGATTCCGGCCCGACCCGCAATCGACCGGGCACAAGAGCAGCGACACGCCGTTAGAACGGCTGCTTTTGTGCCCGGTCGGCGGAGCTTGGGGGCCGGGGTTCAGACGTTGCCGAAGCCGACGGTGCGGGCGTTCTCCTCGCCGAGGTCGAGGTAGCCGACGGAGGCGGCGGGGATCAGGACCTTGCGGCCGTAGGTGTCGGTGAGGGTGAGCAGGCCGTCGTCGCTCAGGGCCTTGGTGAAGGCTGCCGCGACGTCGTCGGCCGAGTCGCTCGTGTCCACCACGATCTCCCGCGTGACCTGCTTGATGCCGACCTTGATCTCCACGCTTCCTCCTGAAACCCTCTGCCTACCGACACTGCCCGGGTGGGACACCGTACCGTCAACCGTGCCACAGTTGATCACCGCGGCGAGAACCTGTTCGCCGAAGGCGGAGTACGTCAGCCGACGGTCTTCTCGTCGTCGGTCGCCTCGCGGATCACGATCCGGGTCCAGGCGCCCAGGTAGATCCGGTCGTCGTTGCCCAGTTCGTGCTTCGGGCCGACCGGGATCGGCTGCTCCGGCAGCGGGCCGCTGGCCGAGCCGACGAAGGTGCCGTTGCTGGAGTCGAGGTCCTCGACCCACCAGCGGGTGCCGTCGGTGGTCAGCTGGGACTGGCGCCGGCTGACCCCGGTGTCGCTCTCGCAGGGCAGCTCGGGGTGGATGTTCCGGCTCCGCGAGGTACGGCCGATCAAGATCGACTTCGCGCGCAGCGGCACGATCTCGGGCGGACCGGCGGAGGGCAGCGGGTCCGAGCTCTGCTGCACCGCGTACCAGTCCGGGTCGATCCACACCTCGGCGACCCAGTCGAATGTGCCGGCGTCCGGCTGATCACCTGCGCCGCTCGCCGCCGCACCGGCCTGATCACCTGCACCGGCTTGATCATCGCCGCCGCCCGCCTCGGCACCGGCCTCGCCGCTGCCCGCGCTGTCGGCACCCTCAGCTCCGGCTTCGCCGCCGCCAGCGCCGCCGGCCTCGGCGGTCCGCGGCATGGTGCCGGTGGTGAAGTCGTACCCGCAAGCCTCGCAGAACAAGGCCTCCGGCGGGTTCGGCACCGAGCAGTTCGGGCAGCTCACCTCGGCGGCCGGAGCCGACGTACTGCTCGCTGGCGTGCCCGAGGACGCCGCCGGCTGGGCGGGTGCCGGGGCGGCAGCGGCTCCGCCGGACGCGACGATCGGCGCGCCGCAGACGTCGCAGTAGTCGTCCGAGGTGGAGACGTGCCCGTCCGGGCAGGTGACAGTCATGGAATCAACCCTTGATCCTGGTCGTCTTGGTCGAGGCGGTGTCCAGTGCCATCTCGTCGGCCTTGTCCACCGAACGCTTCAACCGGACGGTACCGGTTTCCACGTTGTCGATGTCGACGACCTTCCGCAATCGCGAGGTCGCTTCGTCGTTTCCGGTCTGCGCGGCCAGTTGGACCGCCCGGCCGAGCTTCGCGGTCGCCGTCGCGTCGTCGCCGGCCGCCTTCGCCTCCAGGCCGACCTTGATCGCGTCGGCCAGCTCGGTCTGCCCGGTGTAATGGGCGACCGCCGGGTCGATCCGGGTGGTCAGGGCATCGTCGTTGGACCAGCGGGCCTTGACCAGACCCTGCGCCACGACCTCGTCGCCGAGGGACAGCTGCACCCGCGCGGCGAGCTGCTCCTGGCCGACTCCCTTGGCGGCGAGCCGGATCCCGACGTGGTAGTCGCGGGACTCGTCGCCCCAGGCCCCGGTCGGGTACGCCCCCGTCAGCGGGTTCACGTCGGTCCGGCGATGGGTCAGGTCCTCCAGCTGCGGCGACACCTGCCGGACGAACTGCACCTGCGCGCCCTGCGGCGACCAGACCCGCAGCTGCGCGTCGGCCACGCCGCGGCCCATCGCCTGCTGCATCAGCTCGGCGAACACGTCGGCCATCTGTTCCGGCTGCGGGATGATGTCGACGGTGCCGAGCAGCGCCTGCGCGATTCGGCGTACCTCGGCCACCTGCCAGTCGATCCCGACGCCGCGGCAGTCGCACTGGAACTTGCCGGTCACGTTGTGGATGGCGGCGGTCAGCTGCTCCGGCAGCTCGTTGTGGTTCTCGCCGTCGGTGAGCAGGATGGCGTGCTTCTGGGCCAGCCCCGGCACCGAGTCGAAGAGCCGCCCGGCCAGGGTCAGCCAGGTGCCCATCGCGGTGCCGCCCTCGGAGGTGAAGTCATTGACCGCCTGGTGCGCCGCCGCTCGCGTACCGGCGTCCATCTGGACCATGCCGGCGCCGGTCCGCACCGGCGGGTACGCCAGGTAGGCCTGGTGGTTCCCGGCCACGACCGCGAACCAGGTGCCGTCGATGATCTGGTCGATCGCGGCGGCCGCGGCGACCTTGGCCGCGTTCATGTTGGTCGTCCCCATCGACCCGGACGTGTCGACGATGATGATCTCGCCCGCCGCACCGCCACTCTGTCCGGCCTGACCGGCTCCGGTGCAGGTGACGGTGACGATCGCGTTCACGTCGGTGCCGCCGTCGGGCAGGAACTCGTTCTGATAAACAGCGGCAGAAAACTCGGCCATCAGGCTCCCCTTCGTCCCCTCAGTGGTCGGTCTCACAGTATGCCGTCCCGCCGGGCGCAGCGCGGGGCCCCGCGCTGCCGCCGGCCGAGATCGGTCGGCGGATTTCTCAGCCGGTACGACGAGCGAGGGCGACCGTGATGTTGTCCTTGCCGCCCTGCTCGTTCGCCCAGGCGACCAGCGCCTCGGCCAGCGGCAACGGCTCGGTGATCGCCAGCTCGCCGACCAGCTTCTGCAGATCGGCCGCCTCGGACACGTAGTTCCAGAGGCCATCGGAGACGACCATCACCCAGCCCGCCCCGGTCACGGTCACCTTGGCGGTGCGCGGCATGACATCGGGTGAGTCGCGGCCGAACCACTTGGTGATCGCGTGCGCCTGCGGCCCGTTCTCGGCCTGCTCCCGCGGCACGCCCATGTCGATCCGGGCCTGGGCCACCGAGTCGTCGACGCTCAGCAGTTGCGGCTCGCCGGTGCCCGGATCCGGGATCCAGTAGGCGCGGCTGTCGCCGACGTTGCCGACCATGATCAGATCCGGTTCGACGACGGCCGCGACGAACGTGCAGGACGGCGTGTTGACCGGCTCGGTCGGCTCCGGAGCGGCGCTGTCATCCGGACCGCCGGCCTGCTCGGCGGCGCGCGCCTTGGCCTCGGCCTCGAGCGCCGCCGACGCGTCCAGGACGGCGGCGTTGGCCTGGACCGCGGCCGCCTGCAGGGCCTGGGTCAGCGCCGCGGCGCGGCTCTCCAGGGTGCCCATCCCGGTGGCCCGGTGCGCCTCCAGCACGTCCCGCGCGGCCCGCGCCGCGGCCAGGCTGGCCACGTCCGAGTTGGGCGAGGTCGACACACCGTCGCAGACGACCAGCACGGCCCGCGAATCGGGCTCCGGGTCGGCGGCGATCGCCGAGGCGTCCTCGTTGCGGTGGTGCCGGATCCCGCGGTCGCAGACGGCCGCGACCCACGGCGCCGGCTGCTCGGTGTAGTGGTCCCGTTCCCGCGGCGCCTTCGTCCCGCAGGTCAGGCAGTAGTCGTCGGCGCCGATCTCGCCGCCGCACTCCTTGCAGGTACGGGGCGGAGCCACGACGGGCTCGTCCGTCTGCTCGGCCCGGAACGACCGGGACAGCGTGATCGGCAGTTCCTCCCCGGAGTCGCCGGCATCGGCCGGCGCCGCGGTCGGGCTCAGTTCCGCCCCGCACACCTCGCAGTACGAGGCGTCCGCCGGCACCTCGGCCCGGCAGTCGGGATTGGGACAGGTCTGCGAACCCGCTGCCGCGGGCGCACCGGCCTCGACTGGGCTTGTCTCGGGCTCCGGGCTCATTGCAGGCTCCACCTCCGTACACGGTTGGCTTCGTCGACCAGGCGATACCGGGTCGGCTCATCGGGGGCCGACCGCGCGAGATCACGATAGGCGGTCTCGAGCCCGTCCCGCAGGGACTTCGGGTCCGCCGGGATGTCGCCGATCCGGACGGTCGACTTGGCACCGTTCTGGACCAGGTCGAGCGCCTTGACCAAGATCATCGCGGTCAGCTGGGACCGCTCGCGCCGGTCGATCCGGACGCCGCGCAGGCTGTCGGCCGCGGCGGACAGCGAGCTGAGGTCGGAACCGTGCTGGTACAGCAGTTCGGCACGCTGCCGCCGCGCCTCGGTGTAGCCGTGGCTGGTGGACGGGATCAGGTCCAGCGCCGCGACCGCGCCGGTCACGTCGCCGCGGACCCCGACCCGGATCCGGGCCAGCCCGAACGCAGCCGGGCCGAGATAGTTGGCATCGGTGCTGGCGCAGACCTGGTAGAGCACCTCGGCGATGTCGTACGCGTCCTCCTCGCACGCCGCCGCCAGCGCCAGCTTCGGCGCCAACTCGCCGGGCACCTGGCCGTAGACCGCGTTGAACGCGGCCTGGGCGGACGGGAAGTCCTCCTGCTGCAGCGCGGACAGCCCGCTGATCCAGAGCGCCCGCCATTCCCAGGGATCCTCGGTGAGCATCTCGTTCGTGTACCGCTCGACCAGGGCCGAATCGTTCAGTTGCAGGGCCGCCCGGGCCCGCGCCAGCCGGATCTCGGCCGAGTCGCCCGGGGCCAGCTCGAGCGCCTGCAGCCGGGCGCCCGGATCCTCCACGGCGAGGTTGGCCAGCCACGGGTACTGCGGATCGGTGGTGTCCTGGCGCAGGTGCGGCAGCTCGTGCCACTCCAGTCGGTCGCCGGTGATCGCCGGCGTCTCGAACAGCACCGAGGGCGCGGAGGTCAGCGCGGTGCCTTCCGTCTTGGACGCCACCACCTCGCGGAGTACGCCGAGCAGCTGGACCCGCAACTCGTCGACGGTCGCGAACCGGTCCGCCGGGTCCGCCGCGCAGGCCTTGGCCAGCAGCCGGTAGAGCGAGTCGTACTGCTGGAACACCGGGGTGTTCTGCACCTCGGGCAGCCGGTTCACGTACGCGGTCTGGTAGCCGCGGAACTCCATGATCAACACGGTCAGCGTGCGGCCGATCGTGTAGACGTCGGAGGCGACCGAGGTGCCCACCTCGGCGACCTCGGGCGCCTGGTAGCCGACCGTGCCGTAGATCGCCGACTCCTCGTCGTCGATCCGCCGGACGCCACCGAGGTCGATCAGCTTGATCGCGTCGCCGATCTGGATCAGGTTGTCCGGCTTGAAGTCGCAGTAGACCAGTCCGTGATCATGAAGATATTGGAAGGCCGGCAGCACCTCGAGGATGTACGCGATCGCCTGGTCCACCGGCATCGGGTCATAGGCGCCGCCGTTGTCCCGCATCCGCTGCTTGAGGATGTCCTTCAGCGACGACCCGCCGACGTACTCCATCACGATGTAGCCGGCGCCGTCGTGCTCGACGAAGTTGTAGATCTCCAAGATCAACGGGTGCTGCACCTGGGCCAGGAACTGGCGCTCGCTGATCGCGGCCTGCTGGGCGTCCTTGTCGCCGCTGTTCAGCAGGCCCTTGAGGACCACCCAGCGGTTCGACACGTTCTTGTCCCGGGCCAGGTAGATCCAGCCCAGGCCGCCGTGGGCGAGGCAGCCCGCGACCTCGTACTGGCCGGCCACCAGTTCGCCCGGCTGCAGCTTCGGGGTGAACGAGAACGGGTTGCGGCACTTCGCGCAGAACCCTTCGGTACGGCCGGGACGGCCGTCCCGGGAGCGGCCGACCGCGGCGCCGCAGGAGGGGCAGGAGCGCTTGTTCTCCGGCACCTCCGGGTTGCGCATGATCACCTTCGACGCGTCGACCTTGGGCGCCGGGGGCACCCGGGTCAGGCCGGCGCCGAGCCGGGCGGCCCGGAGCCGGGTCGAGCCGGAGTGGGTGCGCCGGGTCGTCGTGGAGCCGCTGCCGCGGGCCCGCTTGGAGCCGAGGGCGGTCGAGTCCAGCCGGCTGGAACTGCGGGTGATCGTCGAGCCGACGCCGGCGGTCGCGGCCGCGCCGGAACCGTCGCCCGATCCGGCCTGGGTCGGTACGGACGGCGGGCTGACCGGGGGAGTGGTCGGGGTCCAGGCCGGGTTGGCGACCCCGCCGTCCGGGGAGGGGGCGGTCGACGGGCCGGGGGCTTCGGTGGCCGGCGCCGCGGCCGAGGCGGAGGCGTCGGCCGGCGAACCGCAGACGTCGCAATAGCCGTCGACGATGGTGCCGCCGCAGCCCGGCTGGGTGCAGCTGCTCGGCAGGGTCGCGGTGCCGAGCACGCTGCCCGGCGAGCCACAGACATCGCAGTAGCCGTCGACGATCGTGCCGGAACACCCCGGCTGGGAACACGCGGTCATTCGCTCCTCCTCGGCGCCTGCACCTCGAGATAGCTCTGATACAGCTCGACCAGCTGACGGGCGATCCGGAGCCGCGCCGGGCCCCGGTTCAGCTCGCCCTCGGCCCACCGGTACGCCTCCTGCAGCTCGGCCGTCCCGGCATGGCCGAGGCTGGTCGCCTTGGCCCGGAACGCGTCCAGCCGGCCGACCAGTTCCTCGTGGTCCCGCAGCGCGCCGGTGTACGCGTCCGCCACCACGTTCATCGCCTGGGACACCTTGCCGAGCCGCTCCAGGAACGGGTCCAGCCGGGCCAGCGTGTTCGGCACCGGGCCGAGTGCCGACACCTCGGGCACGGCGTAGTGCGGCGCCGGGTCGACCGTCTCGACGCAGCGCCGGACCAGGGTCCGCAGCGCCTGCTCGCGGGCGGTCAGCTCGGCCAGCAGGTCGCGCGCCTGGTCGACCTTGGCGCCGGCCTCGCGCCGGGTCGCCGCGGCGACGATCAGGTCCCGTTCGAAGGTCGCGACCTCGATCTCGATCGGCCCGAGCAGGCCGCCGACGTCGCCGCCGCGGGCCGCCTTCTCGCCGATCTCCTTGAGCCGCCGGCCGAGCCGGGCCTGCTGCCCGGCCAGCTGCTGCTGCCCGGCCCCGGCGGGCTCCAGGCCGACCTGGTCCCGGATCCGTTCCAACTGGATCCGCAGCTGCCGGATCCGTTCCGCCACCTCGAGCCCGGAGGTCTCCAGCGCGAGTCGTTCGCGCAGCTGCCCGGCCAGCGCGTCGGACAGCCGGCACGCCTCCGGCAGCGAGACGGCCAGGCCGGAGCTGCCCGCCCGGGCCAGCAGCGCCGGGTCGACCGTCGCGTCCAGCCGGCCCCAGATCAGGGTCGCCATCCGCTCCCGTTCCGCCTCGCCGGCGCGGCCGCCGTCCCAGGTGGCCCGGAGCAGTTCGTACCGGTCCGAGGCGGCCTTCCAGAGCGCCATCGACAGCGTGATGTCGTGGGTCACGTCGATGCTGCCGCCGGCGCTCTGCTGGGCCGCGCCCTGCAACGCCGCGCGGTCGAGTTGATCAAGCTCCAGCCGGCGGCCGTCCCGCCAGCGGCCGAGCGCCTCGACGTACTTCGCGGCGGCGGACAACGGCAGCGGCTCGCCGAGCCGGCCCGGTGCGGGCGGCGCGACGGCCGGTGCTCCGCTCACCTGCAGCGCGGGGTCGACCGTCACGGGGTCCTGCCGTACGTGGCCTTGGGCGGCTGCGGCGCCGGGCCGAGCGGTGCGGCGAGCCAGCGGTTGTACGTCTTGGCCCAGGCGCCGTCGGTGCGCATCTGGTCCAGCACGCCGTTGACGAAGCGGACCAGGTCGACCTGGCTGGGGTTGATCCCGATCCCGTACGGCTCGGCCGTGAACGCCTTCTGCTTCGGTACGAACGCGTACGGGTCCTGGGCGGCGAGCCCGGCCAGCACGGTGTCGTCACCGGTGATCGCGTCCACCTCGCCGCGCTGGAACAGGACCAGGCACCCGGTGTGGTTGTTCGCCGGCACCGGGATCGCGTCCGGCGCCTGCTCGACCAGGTTCTGCATGCTCGACGTCCCGTTCGGGGCACAGACCTTCTGACCCTTGAGGTCGGCCAGCGTCGTCGCCTCGGATCCCTTGCGGACCATGATCTTCTGGCCCGACTGGTAGTAGACGGTGGAGAACGCGATCTGCTCCCAGCGGTCGCAGTTGATCGTCATGTTGCGGACCACGATGTCGACGTCGCCCTCGGTCAGCACCTTGATCCGGTCGGCGGCGGTGATCACCCGCAGTTCGTACTTGGTCTCGTCGCCGAAGATCGCCTTGGCGACGGCCTTCACCATGTCGATGTCGAAGCCCTCGATCTTGCCGGTGAGCGGGTTCCGTGATCCGAGCAGATAGGTGTCGGCCGAGACTCCGGCGATCACCCGGCCGCGCTGGACGATCTTGCTCATCGTGCTGCCGGCCGGCATCGCGCCCGCCTTCGGCAGGGCGCCCTCCGGCTGGTACGACGCGAGCGGATTGCTGCACTGCGGCGCCTGCGTCGGTGCGCCGGTGCTCGGTGCCGCACTCGGTGTCTGCTGCGGCAGTTGGGTGGCGGAGTAGCCGCAGCCAGCGGCGATCATGATCGCCAGCCCGCTCAGCGCGGCCAGCGTCAGCCGGACCAGCCGGCTCCCGGTGATCATTGGTACTCCCTCAGTCGGACGGCCACGCCGCGGCGGGCGAACGCGGCGGCGACGATGCCGCCGACGAAGATCAGTCCGGCGCCGATGATCAAGACGACCCCGGGCCCGTTGAGGCCGCTCCGGGTCTCCTGGCCGGTGTCGGAGATGTAGCTCGCGAGGGCCGAGTCGAACGCGTTGTACGCGTGGTTGGAGGTGCCCTCGCCGGTGCCGGTGGCGACCTCGACGGCCCCGTCCCAGTTGCCGCCGTCGTCGAGCTTCCGGATCTCCTCATGGACGCCGCTGTAGGTGGTCCAGGTCTGCCGCAGATCGTTGACCCCGAGTCCCTGCAACTGTTTCGCCACCTCGGCGGACGACTCCTGCCAGGCCTTCTCGAACGCCGAGCCGCTGCCGCGGGCGATCAAGGTCAGGCTCTCGTTGGACTTGGCGTCACCCGCCTCGATCCGGGCCTCGGCAGCGGCGGTGACGTCGGTGAAGGCGCCGTCGCGCAGGCCGTTCACCGCGCTTCCGGTAGCGCTGACGACGATCCCGCCGATGATCAAGGAGAGCAGCAGCGTGATCCCGCCGACCAGCACTCCGATGTTGATCGTCCGCTTGAACCGCCGGGCCAGCCAGATCATCGCGAGGACGTACCCGATCAAGATCAGGACGGCCGCGATCTGGAACATCAGCGGGTGGGTCGCCGACATCTCCCGGTCGGCCCGCTCCGTGTTGGCGGCGACCAGGTTGTCCAAGATCGGCAGCGCGTCGGTGCGGAGCTGGGCGCTGGCCTCGCGGAGGTACTGGGCGCCGACCGGGAAGCCCTGCCGGTTGTTGGCCCGGGCCTCCTCGATCGCCACCGTGTAGAGGTTGACCTGGGTGTTCAGCGCCTGCAGTACCTCGGCGTCGGCCGGCTGCGCGTCGGAGGCGTCGACGATCAGCCGGTTCACGTTGCTGATCGCCGCGTCGTAGGTCTCCCGCTGGGCCGGCGGTTCCAGGCCGCCGACCAGGAAGGCGTTGGTGGCCGTGGCGTCGGCGGTGAGCAGGTGGGTCTGGATCTCCTGCACCCGGATCAGCTGGGCCGTGTTCTCCTCGGCCTTGCCGAGCGCGTACGCCTGCAGGCCGAGGCCGACCGCGCCGAGCACGCCGAACAGCAGCGCGCCGACAACCAGGGCGACCATCAGCTGGCGCAGCCGGCGCGGCGTCAGGCTGGGCTGCTCGGCGGACGCGGGTACGGCGACCGCGGACTGACCGACCGGCACTACGGCCGCGGGCTGACCGGCCGGGGCCGGTGCGGGCGCGGTCGCGGTGGCCGACTGCGCCGCGGGCGGCCCGGCGGCTGACTGGCTCATCGTTGGTCCTCCTTGGGCGGGTCGTCGGTCGACCCGGCCGGCTCCTGATCTTCGTCTGGCACCGGTTCACTCACGCTGTCCGGCTCACTCGCCGCCGCCTCGCTCGGCGCCGGTTCACCGGCGTCGCCCGGCTCCGCTTCCGGGTCCGGGTCGTCGGCGTGGTCGTCCAAGTCTTCCGGCTCCAGCGCGCGCAGCTGTTCCAGGGTCGGCTCGTCGATGTCGCGCAGCCGCCAGGCGTGCCGGCCGATCGCGGCCTCGAGATGGTTCCGGGCGAACCGGGCGTTGCCGAACGACGGGCCGCGGGGCGTGATCGCCAAGATCATCGCGAACCGCTTCCGGCACCGGTCGGTGACGTCGTAGTCGGCCTCTTCGGCCATCGAGGTGAAGATGTCGAGCAGTTCCTCGTCGGCGTAGTCGGCGAACTCGATGGTGGTCCGGAAGCGGCTGGACAGGCCGGGGTTGCGGGAGATGAAGCCGCTCATCGGCTGCGGGTAGCCGGCGACGATCAGCACCAGGTCGTCCCGGTTGTCCTCCATCTCCTTGACCAGCGTGTCGATGGCCTCCTTGCCGTACTGGTCCGGCGGGCCGTCCTCGTCGCCGGACAGGCTGTAGGCCTCGTCGATGAAGAGCACGCCGCCGATCGCCGACTTGACCACCTCGGCGGTCTTGATCGCGGTCTGGCCGAGATAGCCGGCGACCAGTTCGGACCGGTCGACCTCGACCAGCTGGCCCTTGCTGAGTACGCCGAGCGCGCGGTAGATGCCGCCGACCAGCCGAGCCACCGTGGTCTTGCCGGTGCCCGGATTGCCGACGAAGACGAGGTGCCGGGTGATCGTCGGCGAGTTCAGTCCGGCCTTGCTGCGCAGGCCCTCGACCCGGAGCACCGCGACCTGCCGGTGGATCTCCGACTTCACCTCGGCCAGGCCGGTCAGCGCGTCCAGTTCCGCGAGCAGTTCGTCCAGCGACTTCGGCTCCTCCTCGGGCTCCGGTTCGGCCGCGGCCTCGGTCGCCGCCTCGGTCTGCGGCTGGGCCGCACCCGCCGCGGGATCGGTGGTCGTCGGCTGGGTCGGCGCCGCGGCGGTCGGCTGCTGGGCGGCCGACGGATCCGGGAGTACGGGCAGCAGCGGGTCGCCGGGCTTCAGGTCGAGCGTGGAGCCCGTACTCCGCTGCCGGTCCAGCTGCTCCATCCGCCGGAGCAGCGGCTGCGCCAGCTCGGACAGGTTCGTCCCGGTCAGCCGGAGCGCGGTCAGGATCGGGTTCACCGTGCCGGTCGGGTCCGCCTCGGGAGCCGCGGCCGCGAGATCGGCGGGCGCGGGCGGCGTCGGTGAGGGAGCGATCGGGGCCTTGGGCCGGACCGCACCCAGTTGTACGGACGCCGCGACCGACGCGTTGCCGACCACCCGCATGCCGCCGGAGCCGAGATCGCAGGCGGCGGCGGTGACCGCGGCCAGCGCCTCCGCGTACTCGGCGGCCGCGGCGGACCGGGCGGCGACCAGCCGGCTCAGCACCAGGGTCGGCGCAGAGCGCCACTTGCGGCCGCGCGAGGCGGCGTCGAAGAACGCCTGGGCCTGCTGGTCGGCCGGCAGTTCGGCCCGGCCGGTCCGCTGGGACCAGTCGACGTGGGCCCGCGGCGAGGACTCGGCGACGGCCGCGGCCAGCGCCTCGCCCTCGGTCCTGGCCTCGGCCGCGTCCTGGCCGGCGCCCTCGGCGATCCGGCTCAGTCGGGCCAGGGCCCGGTCCAGCGGCGGCACCGGGTCGGTCACGGAGTCGCTCATCGAATCACCCCAGGTCCAACGTGCTGCGAGGTTCGGGCGGTGGTTGTACCGGGGCCGGTCGCGGTGCCGAGCCCGGCGTACCGAACTTCTCCTGCAGGAACCGGCCGTGCGCGATCAGCGCGTCCGCGTCGACCCGGACCACCGCGTCGAAGATCTTGTCCATAGTCGAGCCGAGCAGATCGAGTTGATCGATCAGCAGCATCAGCGACGTCTTGCCGTTCTCGATCGGCCGCGAGTCGGCCCAGTCCCGGGGCAGCCGCAGATAGCCGCCGAGCGCCTCGGGCAGATAGTCGGTCGCCGTCGCCACCACCGAGTACGCCTGCGGGCTGCCCATCCCGAGATTGGCCAGCCGCGGGATCGTCTCCCGTACCGTCTTGGCGACCCGGCGCACCCGCGAGGTGACCACGGTCGGCACCGCGCCGCCGGCCACCAACTCCTCGACCCGTTGCAGCGCCGCCTCGATGTCCTGCGCCGTCGGCGCGCTCGGCCGCTGCTCCTCGGGCTCGGGCTGCTCGGGTTCGCGCCCGAAGACCCGGCCGAACCAGTCCCGGATTCCCATCGTCGCTAGCGCGCCCCACCCGGGGCGCCCCCGTCGATCTCCAGACTGCCGGCGGCGATCCGCTGGTCGGCGGACTGGACCCGGTCGAGATAGCTGCGCGACTGGGCGACCTCGTTCTCCAGCACGCCGATGGTCTGGGCCATCGAGTCCAGCGCTCCGGCCTTGAACTGATCGATCGAGTCCATGGTCTGGTAGATGTTCTGGAACGCGGCCTGCAGCTGCGGCAGCCCGATCGTCGACGACGCGGCCTGCTGCTGGATCTGCGCCGAGTTGTCCCGCATCATCTCCGAGGTCCGCTGGATCAGATCGGACGTGGTGGTGTTCAGGGCCGAGATCTGATCAAGGACCAGCTTCTGGTTGTTCAGCGCCTGCGCGACGATCACGGCGGTCCGCAGCGCCGCCACGGTGGTGGTGGAGGCCCGGTCGACGCCCTTGATCAACTCGATGTTGTTCTTGATGATCACGTCGATCGCCAGGTAGCCCTGGATCGACACGGCGAGCTGGGTGAGCAGGTCCTGGTGCTTCTGCCGGACGTAGAAGAGGACGTCGGTGTTCAGCGCCTTCGCCCGTTCCGGGTCGGAGACCTCGAGCTCGGCGATCTTGGCCGACAGCCGGGCGTCCAGTCGTTCGGCGATGTAGACGTACGAGTTCAGCCGGCCCATGGTCTCCCACAGGTGCTGCTTCTCCATGTTCAGTGCGACGTTGTCCTTGGCCAGTTCGTCCTGGCCGTTGCGCAGGCTGTGCAAGATCCCGTTCAGGTGCGACTGGGCGTCCTGGTACTTGCGGAAGTAGTCGACGATCTTGTCGCCGAACGGCAGGAAGCCGAGGAACTTCTTCGCGCCCTGGGCACCGCTCGGGTCCAGCTCCTCGACGGTGCGACGAAGATCGAGCAGCGTGTTGCCGACCTTGGAGCCCTCGGCCAGGGCACCGTCCTGGAGCGACTTGACCGGCTTCTCCAGCAGCCGGTTCGAGCTCTCGGCCGACCGGCGGATGTCGGCGTCGCCCATGGTCCGGACGTTGGCCGCCTGGGCCTCGAACTCGGGCGACTTGGGCTGCGCCTGCAGAACCGCGTCGAGGAAGCCGTCCACCTTCCCGTTCAGTTCGGGCAGCTGGGCCTCGTCCACCTTCGGTGCCATGGCCGGAGCCGAGGTGTGCTGGATCGGCGCGACCGGGGCCGGGGGCGTCAACGTCAACGCCTGCCCGGCGGGCGGGGTCAGCGGCGCTGGCGCTGCGGCGCCGGGCTGGGTCGGGTCGGTCATCAAGCTTCCTCTCCTCGGCGCTGACGCGCCGTCTACCTGCTGGGCCGTGGGGATTTCGGTGCAAATCTACCCGGAGAGGTGGATCAGCAGGCGGGTTCCCCGGGTTATCTCCGTGACCCTGTTGAGCGAATGACAACCATTCTCATTAAGATGGGTGGGGCCGGATGGTGATCAAGCTCGGGGGACGGCACACGGAACGGTGCGGGACGATTCTGCGAAGGACGGTGGCGTGGACCTCGATGATCATGAATGGGGCCGGCAGGGCATCCATGATCACATCACCGATGCGATGGCGGATCCCGATCCGGTGCGGCTGGCGCCGGACCTGGTCTGCCTGCGCTTCGAGGTGATGAAGGTCAGATCGGCCCTCGGTGCCGTACGGCAGCTGCTGGACACCGGCCGGATCCGCCGCGGCGACACCCTGGTGGACAGCTCGAGCGGGATCTACGCGCTGGCCCTGGCGCTGGCCTGCCACCGCTATGGAATGCGGTGCCACATCGTCGGGTCGGCCACGGTCGAGGAGACACTCGGCGTCCAGTTGGAGATCCTCGGCGCCACCCTGGAACGGATGCCGCCGTCCAGCGACCTGAAGCTGGACCAGGCCCGCCGGGTGGACCGGATCACCCGGCTGCTCGCCGAACATCCCCGCTATCACTGGATGCGCCAGTACCACGACCCGATCCACTACCACGGCTATGCGGAGGTGGCGGCGGGACTGCACCGGCGGCTGCCGGCCGGGCCGGTCACGCTGGTCGGCGGGATCGGCACCGGCGCCTCGACCGGGGCGATGGCCGAGGGGTTGCGGTCGGCCGGCCGGGACGTGCTGTCGATCGGGATCCAGCCCTTCGGCAGCCGTACCTTCGGTGCCGAGCACACCGAGGATCCGGACATGATCATCGCGGGCATCGGCAGCTCGATCGAGTTCGCGAACGTACGGCACGAGCTCTATCACCGGATCCACTGGGTCGGCTTCAGCTACGCCAGGGCCGGCGCGATCGGGCTGCTCCGGGACGGGGCGATCTTCGCCGGGCTGTCCGCCGGCGCCGCCTACCTGGTGTCCCGCTGGGAGCGCTGCCGCGAACCGGGGCGCACCGTCGTCTTCCTGGCGCCGGACACCGGGCACCGGTACGTCTCCGCGGCCTACGCCGGGCACCGCGAGGTGCCGTCCGTCGAGGAGTTGTCACCGCTCGCGGTCCGGCAGCCGGACGAGCTGGCACCGCCCTGGTCGGTGGCCGACTGGACCGGTCCGCTGGCCGAGCGGGTACGGCTCGCGCGGGCCGGTGGGGCGGCCTGAGATGATCATGAACTGAGCGACCCGAGCCAGGCTGCGTCAGGCAGCATGGTGGGGGAGATCGAGTCGACGAGCGTACGGGGGAACGCATGGGTGAGGGTCCGGTTGCCGGTTTGATCAAGGACGTGCTGGCGGGTCGGCACGGGCCGGATCCGGCCGAGGTCCACGCGACCAGCGTGTTCTGGCTGCACCACGGCACCAGGCTGGCCGGCGAGGACGTGACGTACCGCAATCACTATCTGCTGGCCCGAGTCGGCGCGGCCTTCGGCGGCTGCGCGTTCGAGGCCGGCGCGGTCGACCCGGCCGTCTGTGCCGAGGCCTCCGGTCGCTCGATCGCCGAGCTACTGACGGCCGGGCCGGAGCCGCTCCGGATCGCCGCCCTGGACGCCTACCTGGGTTCGGTGCGGCCGCACCGAACCGACGCGAGGGCGCGGCCGGTGCTGCTGCCGGCCGGTCCGCCCGAGGTCCGGGCCGTTGCCCGGGACGCCGCGGTGGCCGGCCTGCTGCCGGCTGCGGCCGGTGCCCGGGTAGGCCTGATCGGGGTGGTCAACCCGCTGGTCGCGGCGATCCGCGAGCGCGGCGGGGAACCGCTGCTCTGCGACCTGAACCTGAAGCAGAGCCGCTGGGGCGACCCGGTGACGCCGCGGATGGGGGAGGTGCTCGACGTCGCCGATGTCGTGGTCGCGACCGGGATGACGCTCGGCAACGGCAGCTTCGACACGATCCTGGCCCGGTGCCGGGAGCGCGGCGTGCCGCTGCTGGTCTATGCGCAGACCGGCTCGGCGGTCGCCCGCGAGTTCCTCGGTGACGGTGTGGCGGGTCTGTCCGCGGAGCCGTTCCCGTACTCCCAGTTCAGCGCCGACGAGACCACGCTCTATCTCTACTGAGTCAGAAGTCGATCCGCAGGACGGCGCGGCGGTGGCCGGGGCGGCTGACCTCGGTGAAGCCGGCCTCGGTGAAGGTGTCGGGAGTGCCGACGAAGCCGCCGTCGACGAGGTCCGGGTAGCCCTCGAGGGCACGGGCCCCGCGATCCCGGGCGAAGGTGACCGCGGCCCGGGCCAGGATGCGGCTGATGCCCCGGCGCCGGTAGCCGGCCCGGGTGACGAAGCAGGTCAGTGCCCAGACGGTCGGGTCGGTCCGGTCCTCGGTGCGGCCCAGCCAGGGGATCCGGAAGTCCCGCAGCAACCGGGCGTGGCCGGACCGCGGCGCGACCGCGCACCAGCCGACCGGTTCATTGTCGAGGTAGCCGACCAGGCCGCTCGTCGCCGAAGCCGTACGGTCGCCGCAGCCGGTCTGGTCCCGGAGCCGGGCACCGAGCTCGTCCGGTCCTTCGGAGGCCCAGGACTCCTTCGGCATCATCCGGAACCGCTGGCACCAGCAGCGACCCGGATCTCCGCCGGTGTCGAAGATCGCGCGCAGGTCGTCCCAGGACGCCTCGTTGGCCGGTGCGACCCGAAGTTGATCATCGGTCACTGGCTCCCGCGAGCCCACCTGGCGGGGAGTGCGCGGCCGCTTGGCCGGTGGTCGCTTCTTGGGCTGCAGCACCAGGGTGAGCCGGACCTGCACCGGGTCGCCGGCGGCGAGGCCCAGCGGCTTGCGTACCGAATCGCGTAGCGGTAGCCAGTAACCGTCGCCCTTCGGATAGAGCGAGGTCTTCCACCGCGTGCCGCCGAGGGCGACCTGGGTCGGCAGCATGCCCCAGCCGTAACTGACTGCCTTCGCCCCGGCCTTGATCTCGGCGGCCTCCCGATCGGGCACCGGGACGAAGTAATAGGGCGACGGCCCGCGCCATTCGACGACTTCACCGGTGAACTCGTGCTCCATGCCGGCGACCTTAGACGGCGTTCCGGACGTACGGCTTCCGCTAACCCGAACTGTCCTGCTGTGTCCGGCCACAGGGCTTGGACTTTCGTGACATCTGTAACATAATCGGCTATCGACAATGATTTTCACGTACAAAGAGCTTCTCGGGAGGTTGTCGAGGTGCGGCAGGATGGCAAGTCGTCGATGAGGTCCGGTCGGGCAGCTGCGGTCGGGCTGTGTGTGGGCGCGCTGTTGTTGACAGGTTGTACGGGCACGGCCGGCGGCCAGGACGCCGACTCGGTTCGAGTCGTGATGCTGGGTAGTGAGAACGAGACGCTCGACTATGGCGCGGCGCAGTCGTACTTCCCGTGGGTCGTTCTTCAGAACGTGTGCGACAGCCTGGTGATCAGGGAGGCCGGCAGATCCGTCCCGGTGCTGGCCGAGGACATCACGCCGAACGCCGACGCGACCGAGTGGATGATCAAGCTGCATCCCGAAGCGGTCTTCCACGACGGTGATCCGGTGACGGCAGCGGATGTCGCTGCCAGCGTGAGGTACTTCGCGCAGAGTCCGGGGTTCGGCGGGTTCTACAGCGTCGTCGACCTGAATGGCATGGCGGCGGTGGATGATCACACCCTGGCGGTGCCGCTCAAAGTGCCGCGGGCGGACTTCGTCGACTCGGTGCTATCGGCTGCGAGCGTGGTCTTCGAAGACGGAAAGGGCAGCACCGACGTGCCCTCGTGCAGTGGACCGTTCGAGTTGACGAGCTACTCCTCCGATGGTGGCGCGGTGCTGACCCGCCATGCTGAATATTGGGGGAGTCCCGCCGAGCTCGCGAGGATCGAGATCAGGAAACTGAACGATCCGACCGCTCGAGTCAACGCGCTGATCTCCGGGGAGGCCGACTACGCGTTCGACGTTCCGACCAGCACGGCGGCGACGATCGCCACCTCGCCGGGCTTGCGGCTCCTGGAGAGCGGGGTGGCAGACGCCGGGGCGTTCTACTTCGCGTTGAACGCCAGGGTCGCGCCGTTCGATGATCCTCAGGTTCGGCGGGCCCTGAAGCTCGCGGTCGATCGGGAACAGTTGGTCGGCGTCGTCCTCGGCGACTACGGAGAGACCGGGAATGATCTGTTCGGCAAGGGGCAGCCCGGCTACCTCGGCGAACTCGAGCAGCGGGAGCGTGACGTGGCGGAGGCGCGCCGCATCCTGCGGGCTGCCGGCGTCACCGAATTGACGGTGCTGGTTTCGGAGTCGATCCCGGGCCTGACGGTTTCCGCTGAGCTACTGGCGCAGCAGCTCCAGGAGGTCGGCGTGACCGTGACGCTGAATGAGGTGGATCCCAGTAGCTTCTTCACGGATCCGGATCGGCTGCACGAGTCACAGGTCATCGCGTGGTACGCGGCCAACCAGGGACCCTTGGCGGGGCTCGAGGCCTGGTACGGAGCCGACAATCCCTATGCGCAGACCGGATGGGATCCGAAGGAGTTCACCCGGCTGGCCGCTGTGGCCCGCGGCAGCGCCAACGAAGCCGAGCGTGCCCTGGCGCTGGAGCAACTTCAGCGGCTGCAGTGGGAGGACGGCGGCTACCTGATCTGGGGCTACCGCAACCAGCTGTCCGGGGCAGTCGAGGGGTTCAGCGGTGTGGTTCTGAATCAAGGCATGCCTTTGTTCGGCTCGGCCACCCTCGGTTAGTCATGTACGGCATCGCAGGGGGTGCGCCTGATCGCACGCTGGTAGGCCACGCGTCACTAGGTCGGTTCGTCCTGATCCGGGTCGGTGTGATGGGACTCGTCACGGTCGCTGTGAGCGTGCTGGTGTTCGCGTTGCTGGAGGCCGCGCCCGGGGATGCGGCGACTCAGTTCCTCGGACCGCGGGCCACGCCCGAGCGGCTCGCGGCGTTACGGGAGGAGCTTGGGCTGAGCCGGCCGGCCTGGTCGCGCTACCTGGATTGGGTCGGCGGGGTCGCCACCGGAGATTTCGGCCACTCGTTGGTCTCGGGGAGACCAGTCGGGGACCTGTTGGCCGCGCCCTCCTACCGCACCGCCGTCCTGGCCGCTTTGGCCTTTGTCGGTGTGTTGATCATCGGTGTCGGCGGCGGCGTGCGAGCCGGCTACCGCGCGGCCGGGAAGACTGACCGGGCCTTGTCGGCGGCGGCGCTGCTGGTGCTGTCGACGCCCGAGTTCGTCGTCGGGATCTTCCTGATCTTGGTGTTCGCACTGTGGCTGAAGGCGGTGCCGGCTGTTTCGCTGCTGCCGTCGTCTGGTCAGCTGGCCGACCGGCCCGACATTCTGATCTTGCCCGCGGCGACGCTGGCGGTCGTCGCCGGCTGCTACGTCTTTCGGCTGGTTCGCGGGATCGTCGCCGCGGCGGCTGCGCGGCCGAACGTCGAGGCGGCACTGCTCGACGGCATCGGACGGATCCGGGTGCTGGGTGTGCACGTCCTGCCGCAGGTGATCGGGCCGATGATCAGCGCGGTCGTGATCATCATCCCGTACCTGGTCGGTGGCGCGGTGGTGGTCGAGCAACTGTTCGGGTATCCCGGGCTGGGCCGGATGTTGATCACGGCGGTCGGTGGGCGGGACCAGCCGGTGGTGATGGCCATCGTGCTGCTGCTCAGCGTGGTCACGATCATCGGGTACGCCCTGTCGGATGTGCTGTCCCGGGTGGCCGATCCGTTCCGGCGGAGTGTTTCATGATCAGCAAGAGAGTCGACCCCGGAGCCCTGATCCCGGTGATCTTGGTTGGCGGCGTCGCCGTGATCGTGATCGTGGGTCCGTTGATCGCGCAGCATGACCCGCAGCAGTCGGTGGCCGCGGCGTTTCTGCCGCCCGGCGGGACTTTCCCCCTCGGCACCGATGCCGTGGGCCGCGATGTGCTGAGCCGGCTGCTCAGCTATGGCTGGCCGCTGTTGGTCGTGCCGCTGATCGCAGTCGTCCTGGCGGCCGTTGCAGGAGTGGGTATCGGGCTGCTGTTGGTGGCTCGTCGGGGTCGAGGGAGACAGGCCGTGCAGGTGTTGGACGTCTTCTTGGTGGTGCCGCCGATCCTGAGCATGATCGTGCTCGGGTACGTGCTGCCGCCGGGGATCTGGACGCTGATACTGATCGCGGTCATGATCAACACCCCGTTCACGGCCCGCTTCGTACGAACGCTGGCGGACGGCTACTTCGACGCCGGGTTTGTCGAGGTCAGCCTGGTCGAAGGCGAGCGTCGGGTCGCGATCGCGATCAGCGAGATCCTGCCCAACCTGTGGGCTCCGCTGCTCGGCGAGCTGGGAAACCGCTTCGTGATCGCCCTGTACATCCTGGTGACGGCCGGGTTCCTGGGCATCGCGTCCCTCGGTGACGGCGCCGACTGGGCGTCGATGATCACGGACTCCCTCGCCGGAATCACGGTGAACCCCGCCGCGGTTATCGCCCCCGCGGTGGGCATCGGAGTCCTCGGCGTGGGTGTCAATCTGCTGGCCGACCGGTGGGCGGCACGCCGATGAACGGTCCCGATCCGATGATCCGCGTCGAAGCTCTCACCATCGCGGATCGAACCGGCCATCGCGTGCTGGACGGCGTTGACGTCAGTGTCCAGCGGGGGACCGGGCTCGGTGTCCTCGGACCCTCCGGCTCGGGCAAGACGACGCTGGCACTGAGTCTGCTCGGCGAAGTACGGCCCGGGCTGCGTCAGATCGCCGGGAACGTGTCGGTGGCAGGACTGGATCCGCTGGGCATGCGACCCCGAGCCCGACGCCTGTTCCGGCGGTCACAGATCGCCTGGCTGGGCCAGGACCCGGCTTCCGCGTTGACGCCCACCATGTCGATTTCGGCACTGGTCTCCGAGCCGCTGGGGCATCGGAGCCGTACCGGCCGCGAGGTCCGGGATGCACTCGCGGCGGTCGGCCTGCCCGCCGAGCGTGATTTCCTGCGCCGGCATCCGCACGAGATCTCCGGCGGGCAACGTCGACGAGTCGCTCTCGCGCGTGCGCTGGTACGTGATCCGGCGGTGCTGATCCTCGACGAACCGCTGGCCGGTTTGGACGAGGTGAGCCGCGCAGCGGTGCTCGGTGAACTCGCCGCCATCCGACGGCAGCGTTCGCTGACGCTGCTCGTGATCAGCCATGACCTGGAGGCGATGATCGAGGTGACGGACCGGCTGGTCGTGCTGGACTCCGGCCGGATCGTCGAGGCCGGATCGACGACCGAGACCCTGGCCGTCCCGCGCAGCCGGACCGCGGTCGACCTGGTTGAAGCGCTCCGCCCGATCCCGCTGCGGACCCTTGATTCCGGTCGGGACCGGATCGTGTTGTCGGTCACCGATCTTGCCGTGGCACCCCCCGGCGGGTCGCCGGTGCTGGACGCCGCAACGATGACGGTTGCTGCCGGTGAGTGCCTGGCCATCGTCGGCGCTTCGGGTGCGGGCAAGACCACGCTCGCCCGTACCATCGTCGGGCTCATCCCGCCGCAGGCCGGCAGCACCGTCGTTCACGGTTCGATCCCGGGCCGACCGGGTCGGATCGGATTTGTACCGCAGGACCCTGCCACGGCTCTGAACCCGGCGCACACCGTCGGCACGATCCTCGGCCGGGCCCGTCGTCGCGCCCTCGAGGCTCGGCGGCGCAGCGTCTCCGAACTGCTGGAGACGGTTGGTCTCGATCGCCGGCTTGCCGCCCGCCGACCCGGCGCGCTGTCGGGCGGGCAGCGGCAACGGGTTGCGGTCGCCCGCGCGCTCGCCGGTGCGCCGGACCTTCTGGTCTGCGACGAACCCACCAGCGCCCTCGACCCCGTGATCGCCGTCTCAGCGCTCGACCTGCTCGACGAGGTGCGGGCGAAGGGTGCCGCGGTGATCTTGATCAGCCACCAGTGGCGCACCCTCGGCCGGGTCGCCACGCGAGTGCTGGAGCTGCGTGACCGAGGACTCTTACCGGTCCGCGACCAGCACCTCGAGAACCTTGTCGGAATCCGCGAGAGGAGCCACACTTCATGATCTTCACAAGGACCCAGCGGCCACCGAATCCGATGCTGATCTTGCTGCATCCGATCCGCGGTCGGCTGGTGATCGCGATGCTGTTGCAGGTCGCTGCCTCGGCGCTGGTGTTGTCTCCGCTGATCACCGGGAGCATCATCGCCCGCCGGCTGCTGGCGGACCCGGACGATCCGGCGATCTGGTCGATCATGATCACCGGCGTACTGATGCTCAGCGCGGGATTGATGTTGAAAGGGGCCGCGGACCTGGTGGCGCACCTGGCGGACAACGCGCTGACCCTGGAGCTGCGCCGGCGTCTGGCGGCACGGCTGCGCGGCGCGCCGCTGGGCTGGTTCACCGACACCTCGGCCGGCCAGGTGAAGCAGGGGATGCAGGACGATGTCACGGCCCTGCACCATCTGGTCGCGCACTCCTCCAACGAGCTCGCCGGGGCGATCACGACGCCGCTGGTCGCGTACGGCTACCTGTTCGTCGTCGACTGGCGGCTCGCGCTGATCCTGCTGATCCCGGTGCCGATCTTCGTGCTGGTCTACGGGCGCATGCTCGCCCAGTCCGGCTTACGGATGGACGAGTACGGGAAGCGGCTGGCCGACATCAACAGCGCCGTCGTGGAGTTCATCGACGGCATACCGGTGGTCAAGACCTTCGGGCTGGCCGGCCGCGCCACGGCCGCCTACCGGGCAGCGGTCGAGCGGTTCACCACCTTCTTCCTCGGCTGGACGCGTCCGCTGGTCGCTCCGGAGACCATCGCCCATCAGATGGTCGCACCGCTTGCGCTGCTGATGTTGACGCTGGTGTCCGGCACCGTCTTCGTCCAGCTCGGCTGGCTGCAGCCGATCGACGTCGTGCCGTTCGCCCTGGTGGGTCTTGGCGTGGGCGGACCGATCGCGCTGCTCACCGCGAACGTGCTCGCCCTCCACCTGGGCCGAGCGTCCGCGAGTCGCTTGAACGCCCTGCTCGACCTCCAGCGGCTGCCCGAACCATCCGTTCCGCGAGCGCCCGACGGGTCGCGGATCGAGATCGATCAGGTCAGCTTCGGCTACGAACCGGGACGGCTGGTCGTCCGCGACGTCACCGCGGCCTTCGAGCCGGGCAGCGTGACCGCGATCGTCGGCGCTTCCGGGTCCGGAAAGACCACTCTGGCCCGGCTCCTGCTGCGTTATGCCGACCCCACTTCGGGCGAGGTGCGGCTCGGCGGCGTACCCCTGGACCAGGTCGCAGCGACCGACCTCTTTCGTACCGTCGGATCGGTGTTCCAAGACGTCCGGCTGCTGCGGATGAGCGTCGCGGACAACATCGCCATGGCCCGCCCCGACGCGCCCCGCACCGAGATCGAGCGCGCGGCGAGGGCCGCGAACATCCACCATCGCATCCTCCGGCTCCCGCGCGGCTACGACTCCGTGCTCGGGGAGGACGCCGCCTTCTCCGGCGGCGAGGCGCAACGCCTGTCCATCGCCCGCGCCTTCCTGCTCGACCCCGAGGTCCTCATCCTCGACGAGGCCACCTCGGCCGCCGACGCCGAATCCGAGCACGCCATCCAAACCGCGCTCTCCGCTCTGGTCAGTCATCGATCGCGCACCGTGATCGTCATCGCGCATCGGCTCGACACCATCCGCGCCGCCGACAAGATCCTGGTCCTCGACGACGGCCGGGTGGTCGAGGGCGGCACCCACGACGAGCTCCTCGAGCGGGGCGGCAGCTATCACCGCCTATGGCACGCACAGCACACGACCGAAGGAATCCCACGATGATCCGCCGTCTCGCCGGCTACCTCGGCCCCGATCACGAGGGACTCCTCCCTCGCTACCTGCGCTGGACGGTGGCCTCCTGCATCCTGCAGGGTGCAGCGCTGGCTCTGACGGTTCCGATCCTGCACGGCCTGCTGAGCGGGCAGCTGACCGCCGCGGCGTGGTTGTTGGCGGGGTTCGCCGTACTGGCGGTGACCTCCTGGCGGGTCGAGTACGCAGCCGTCCGGCGAGGCTTCAACGTCGGCGGGCAGATCCTGGGCACCCTCCGGTTCCGGATCGGCGACCACGTCGCGACGTTGCCACTCGGCTGGTTCACCCCGGCCCGGACCAGCACGCTCGGGCTGACCCTGAGCAAAGGCGTCATGGACATCCTCGCCCTCCCGGTCCGGCAACTGACCGCACTGATCAAATCGATCCTCATCCCGCTCGTGCTCATCGCCGCCCTCACCGCCGTCGACCACCGGATCGGGACGATCGCCCTGGCCGCCGTGCCCGCACTCCTCGGCGTCTACTGGTTCTGCGGCCGTCTCGGCCGCCGCGCCGATGCCGCCGTCAACCGGGCTACCGCCGAGGCAAGCGATCGCATGGTCGAGTTTGCCCAGGCCCAACCCGTGCTACGCAGCTACGGTCAGGACGGCGTGGCCGCCGAGCGGTTCGACCAGTCCCTCCACGACCAGGCCCGCGCCGAACGACGACAACTCTGGCTCGTCATCCCGCCGGCCATCCTCAACGGCGTGATCGTACGAATCCTGCTGCTCGGCCTGCTCAGCACGGTGGTCGCCTTCGCCGCCGGAGTCACCGATCCGGCGGACCTGGCGACCTTGCTGGCGGCCCTGCCGATCATCAGCCTGTTGATCACTCCACTGGGTGAGGTCGCCGCCCACGCCACCGTGATCCGGGTCGCCGGCGCGCAGATGGACGCCGTCGACTCCGTCCTCGACGCCAGGCCCCTGGCCGAGCCGGCCATACCCCGCCCGTCCGACGGCCTGACCGTCGATTTTGATCGGGTCAGCTTCGGCTACGGCAGTGACCTCGTTCTGCACGACCTCAGCTTCACCGTCCCGCAGGGCACCACCACCGCCGTCGTCGGTCCCTCCGGCTCCGGCAAGAGCACTCTGGTACGCCTGGCCGCGCGCTTCTTCGACCCGCAGCGCGGGCAGGTACGGATCGGCGGCACACCGCTCACCGAGCTGGGTGCCGAGAATCTACGGCAGCTGGTGGCACCGGTCTTCCAGGACACCTACCTGTTCTCCGGAACGCTGGCCGACAACGTCCGGCTCGCCCGCCCGGACGCCGACGACGCCCACCTCGACCGCGTCGCCGCCCATTCCGGCCTGGCCGAGGTCATCGCCGCGCTTCCCGACGGCTGGCACAGCCAGGTCGGGGAGGGTGGGGCACGTCTCTCGGGCGGCGAAAAGCAACGCGTCGCGATCGCGCGGGCACTCCTCAAGGACGCGCCCATCCTGCTGCTCGATGAGGCCACCGCCTCCCTTGATGCCGAACAGCAGCAGGCGATCACCGCTGCAATCGGTACGCTCCAGCACGAAAGGACGATCATCGTGATCGCCCACCAACTCTCGACGATCGCCGCGGCTGACGAAATTCTGTTCCTTGAGGAGGGAGCCATCGTTGAACGAGGAACGCATCCGGAACTGCTCGCGATGAATCAGCGCTACGCCGCCCATTGGCGGGCACTCACCGCCGCGCGCACCTGGCGGCTCATCGACCCATGACCTCCGGCGTACGGGGTACGGGGCGCCCGCGCAAGCTCACCGAGCAGGACATCATCGATGCGGTCCTGGCGGAGGGCATCGCCGGAGCCACGGTTCCGATCGTTGCCCGGCGCCTCGCCGTGTCGACCATGACTCTGTACCGCTACACGCCGAGCCGCGCGGACCTGCTCGCCCTCGCCTGGAACCACGTCATCACCACAACCTCATGGCCACACCTCACCGGCGCCTGGCGAGAGCTCCTCCGCGAGCAGTCCATCGCCTTCTGGAACGTGCTGGCCGACCATCCCGGCGTGGTCACCGCGCTCTCCCGTGGCCTGATGCCGGCCGAAATGATGAACCGGATCGACGACATCTCCGCCGCCCTGATCGAGAAGGGATTCAACGCGGCCGACGCCGTTCTCGCCGTCGACCTCGTGATCGACCTCACGATCGACCACCGGCGCGGCGTCGAAATGATCCACGGCCTCCTCCAGACACCGTCAACCCTGGATGCCCTGGCCCAACTCTGGGCACCCAGGGACACCGACCCGCCGCACCGAAACGCGGCCCGCGCCGCCATGCAGGACGCGATCCGCACTCCGCCCTTCGACTGGTACACCCAAAAGCTCGACCTCGCCCTGGACGGCATCGAACATCGCCGCGCCAACCCGACAAGCTGACCGCAACCGACCCTTGCGCGCACCAGGATCGGTGTTGGCCGGGCGGCTGACTTCGGTGGAGCCGCCTGATCCGCGGGTGGCACGGGATTGCAGTTCGCGGCCCGCCAACCCCCGAAATCAGGCCCCGTGAACGTCGCAAAATGCAATTCTGTGCCACTCGCGGTCGGCATGCGTCACTGGTGGCGCGTCGTCACCAGCCCGGCTGGTCGAGTGACCGGCTGAGTCGGTCCGCGGCGTTCGCGGCCTCCTCGATCCTGGTCCGGCGGTCCAGCCACCAGGCCGGGTCCTGGCTCGGCAGGCTGGCGTTGTCCTCGTTCATGCCGACCGCGCCGTCGATGGATTCGCGCAGGATGTCGGCGTGCCCGGCGTGCCGCTGGGTGTCGGCGAGCACCCGGACGACCGCGTGGTGGAGGCTGATCGTGTCGTCGCCGTCGGGCCACCAGGGCACGTGTCCGACGGCGTCCCAGGTCAGCTCGGCGATCGCCGCGTCCGATCGCGTCCAGGCCTGCCGGTAGCCGTCGATGATCATGGTCCGTGACTCGTCGGCCGTGGCCCAGAACTCCGAGCCGGGTTCGACCCCGCCCAGCCAGGGCAGCCGGAGGCCGGACGGGTAGCCGAAGGTGTCGCCGAGGTAGCCGGACTCGACGTAGGTCGCGTGCTTGACCAGGCCCAGCAGGTTCGTACCGGTGGGGGTTAGGGGCCGGCGGACCACGTACTCCGGCAGCCCGTCGAGCTTCCACAGCAGGGCCTCGCGGGCCGCCTGGAGATAGAAGTGCAGGTCGTCGTCCTCGCTCACCGCGCCAAGTCTGCCGCCGGCACCTCTTCCCACAGCTATTGGTAAGTGATAACTTACCGTTCGTGGCGGCTTACCAAATCGACGGCTGGACCGCTCTCGGCGATCCGAGTCGGCGGCGCGTCTTCGAACGGCTGACCGAGCAACCCCTGTCGGTGGCCGAACTCGCCCGGGAGTTGCCGATCAGCCGGCCCGCCGTGTCGCAGCATCTGAAGGTGCTGCTCGCGGCGGACCTGGTGGACGTCCGTCCCGAAGGCACCCGGCGGATCTATCAGGTCAGGCCGGACGGCCTGCGGCAGCTCCGCGCCGACCTGGACCGGTTCTGGTCCGGTGCCCTGGCCAACTTCAAGCGCCTGGCCGACGCCGAGGCGCGCTCCACATCGCAGAAGGGAACTTGATCATGAGCAGCAGCATCTCCACCGACACCGCGGTCCGCCAGGAGGTCGTCGTCGACCTCTCTCGGGACCGCGCGTTCGCGCTCTTCACCGAGCAGTTCGACAAGATCAAACCGCGTGAGCACAACCTGCTCGGCGTGCCGATCGCCGAGACCGTCTTCGAACTGCAGGCCGGCGGTGCCGTGTACGACCGCGGCGAGGACGGCTCGACCTGCCGCTGGGCGCGGGTGCTGGTCTTCGAGCCGCCGGCCCGGTTCGTGATCAGCTGGGACATCACGCCGCGCTGGGAGATCGAGACCGACCCGGCCCGGTGCAGCGAGGTCGAGGTCAGCTTCGTCGGCGAGGGCGAGTCGCAGACCCGGGTCGTCCTGGAACACCGCCACCTGGACCGGCACGGCGACGGCTGGACCAGCGAGCGGGACGGGGTCGCCGGCCCGGCCGGCTGGCCGCTCTACCTGCGCCGCTTCACCGAGCTGGCCGGCGCCGGAGCGCGCGGATGACCCAGACCTCGTCCGCCCCGCCGGTGCCCCGAACGACCAGCCAACGCCGGGAGCATGCGCAGGCCCAGCTGCGCGAGCGGCACGAGGTGTGGTTGGCGACCGGCGGCCCGGCGGGGCCGCACCTGATCCCGGTCAACTACGTCTGGGGCGGCACCGAGTTGATCATGGCCACCTTCGATCCCAGTCCGACCGTGGCCAACCTCCGGGACCGGCCGGCGGCCCGGGTTGCGATCGGGGACCACGACGACGTGACCATGATCGACGGCACGGTGGCGCTGGTTCCGGCGGGCGACCTGGAGCCGGACCTGGCCGAGGCGTTCGCCCGGGTGTCGCACGACCCCCGCGCGATGCCGGGCCTGGTCTACCTTCGCTTCCGGCCCCGGCGGGCCCAGGTCTGGAACGGCTTCCACGAGTTCACGAACCGGACCGTGATGCGCGACGGGGTCTGGGTGCGCTGACCCGCGGTCCGGCACCTGGATCCGGCGCGGGGAGGCGGGTCCGGCATGCTGGTGGGGTGTGGGTCGGCGGTCCGGCCCGCGTCGCCCGCAGCCACGACATGCCGGAGTCGCCGTGTCCGAATCGTTCTACCGCCGCCATTTCGGGTCGGCGCGACTGGAGGCGTACCTGACGGCCGGTCACGGCGATGCCGCGCTGGCCGGGGCCCTCTATCACTGGAACTCCCGGCTGGCGGCCGCGCTCTGGGTCGACCTCGGGCACGTCGAGGTGGCCCTGCGGAACGCCCTCGACGACCGGATGCAGCAGCGGCACGAGCGGCGGGAACGGCCCGGGCACTGGCTGGACGATCCGACCCGCGAGCTGGGCAAAACCCGGCTGCCGGGCGGGCGGCACGCTCAGCCGTACCTCGACATCCATCGCGCCCGGGAGACCGTCCAGCGGCGCCGGAAGCCGGTCACGCCGGACCAGATCATCTCCGAGACCGAGCTCGGGCTCTGGCACCAACTGGTCTCGCGGCGGCAGATGTTCCTCTGGCCGGACCTCGCGGCGGCGTTCCCCGGCGCGCCGGACCGGCGGCAGGACACGATCGGCGACCTGGTCACCTCGCTGCGGGAACTGCGGAACCGGATCGGGCACCACCACCAGCTGCTCGACCTGCCGGCCGAACGCCGGCACGCCGAGTTGATCACGCTGGCCCGCTATCTGGATCCGCAGCTGGAGCGGTGGGTCCTGGACCGGACCGAGGTGCCTTCGGTGCTCGCCTCGCGCCCAGGGGCCGAAGCCTGTTAGGATCGCCGCGGCGAACGCCCCGGAACCGTCCCTGTAGTCCTCGCGACAGATCACACGGCCGGGGCTATTTTCTTTCCCTGCAAGGGTTTCCGGGGTGCATTTCCACCACCGGCCGCGGGGTCCCTAGCCGGTCCGCGGGAAGCCGGCGATGCCGCGCCAGGCCAGGGTGCTGGCGAGCTGTTTCGCCTCGGACAGTTCGAGCCGCTCCGGGCCCGCGTTGAGCCAGTAGCGGGCGCTCACCTGGGCCAGTCCGACGAGCGAGATCGCGAGCAGCTTTGCCTGGCTGCCGGAGAGCCCGGTGTCCTCGGCGATCACCTCGGCGACCGCGTCGGCGATCTCCTCCTGGGCGGCGTTGATCCGGTCCTGGACCCGGTCGTCGGTCAGGTCGGACTCGAAGACGAACCGGAACTCGCCGGTGGCCCGGGCGACGTAGTCGAAGTAGGCGTCCATGGTGGCGCTGACCCGTTCCGCGTTGTCCTCGGTCGAGGCCAGTGCCTGCTCGACCTCGTTGGTCAGCCGGTCACAGCTGGCGTCCAGGACGGCGAGATAGAGGTCGAGCTTGGAACCGAAGTGCTGGTAGAGCACGGGCTTGGAGACGCCCGCCGCGTCGGCGATGTCGTCCATCGCGGCGGCGTGGTAGCCCTTCGCGGTGAACACGTCGATCGCGGCCTGCAGCAGCTGCGCCCGCCGTTGGTCGCGGGGGAGGCGGAGGACGCGGGAGCTGGCCATGGCGGACATGTTACCGGTGAGTAGCCAGTCTTCGACGGGCTCAGGACACGCATGGTCCGGATCCCGGAATAGGTGTCCACCCTACGGCGTTGCGCCGGATGCCCGGTCGGGCCGTCGTAGGTTGGACTCCGCCCACCGTGCAGGATGCTCAACCGCAGTCGATCCAGGAGGAATCGTGGCCCTACCGCCGCTGGTCGAACCGGCCGCCGATCTGACCACCGAGGAAGTACGCCGATACAGCCGGCACCTGATCATTCCCGACGTCGGGATGGACGGTCAGAAGCGGCTGAAGAACGCCAAGGTGCTGGTCATCGGAGCCGGCGGGCTGGGCAGCCCGGCGCTGCTCTATCTGGCCGCGGCCGGGGTCGGAACGCTCGGCGTCGTCGAATTCGACACCGTGGACGAATCGAATCTGCAGCGGCAGATCATCCACGGCCAGTCCGACATCGGGAAGTCGAAGGCATTGTCGGCCAAGGAGTCGATCGCCGAGGTCAATCCGCTGGTGAACGTGATCGTCCACGACACCCGGTTGGACAACGACAATGTGCTGGAGATCTTCGCCGATTATGACCTGATCGTCGACGGCACCGACAATTTCGCGACCCGCTATCTGGTCAATGACGCGGCGGTGCTTTCGCACAAGCCGTACGTGTGGGGATCGATCTTCCGGTTCGAAGGCCAGGTCAGCGTGTTCTGGGCTGATCATGGTCCGCAATACCGTGATCTCTATCCCGCGCCGCCGCCGCCGGGGATGGTGCCGTCCTGCGCCGAGGGTGGCGTGCTCGGCGTCCTCTGCGCGTCGATCGGTTCGATCATGGTCACCGAGGCGATCAAGTTGATCACCGGCATCGGCGACCCGTTGATCGGTCGGCTGATGGTCTACGACGCGCTGGAGATGAGCTACAAGACGCTCAAGCTGCGCAAGGACCCGAACGGCGAGCCGATCACCGGCTTGATCGACTACGACGACTTCTGCGGCGCGATCACCGACGAGGCGGCCGACGCAGCGGCGGGCAACACGATCACCGTGAAGCAGTTGGAGGAGTGGCTGGCCGATCGCGAGTCCGGCAAGCGTGACTTCGAGCTGATCGACGTCCGGGAGGCGGTGGAGCGGGAGATCAACAAGATCCCCGGCTCGGTGCTGATCCCCAAGGGTGACTTCCAGAACGGTTCCGCGCTGGGCAAGCTGCCGCAGGACAAGCAGGTCGTGCTCTACTGCAAGGCCGGCACCCGGTCCGCCGAGTGCCTGGCGATCGTGCACGGTGCGGGCCTGGCCGACGCGGTGCACGTCGGCGGCGGCGTGAGCGCCTGGGTCAGCCAGATCGATCCGGCGCAGCCGGCGTACTGATCAAGCTTCGACAGCCTCACCAAAAAGAACCCCCCGTACGGTCACCGTACGGGGGGTTTCTTTGATCTGGTTTCCTAGATCAACAACAACGGGTGATCAGACCGGGTGGACCCGATCGGCCTGCGGGCCCTTCGGCCCCTGCGTGGTCTCGAACTCGACCCGCTGCCCCTCATCGAGGGTCCGGAAGCCGGTGGATTCAATTGCACTGTAGTGCACGAATACATCCGGACCGCCGCCGTCAACAGCAATGAATCCGTAGCCCTTTTCGGCATTGAACCACTTGACGGTTCCCTGCGCCATGAACATCTCCTAGCATCTGACTTCGCAGCCGCACCTCACGGCTCCGATTGCTGTTCGGACGCCAGAGAGATCCAACGCCCACCGCAATAGTTCTGGGGGCGTAGTGCGAACCACGACACAGACCACTTGCAACAGCGGCAATAGCCTTGCACAGGATCCGGCGGCATGTGAACCCCTTCGGCACCCGCGCGTCGCACCCGATCCGGTCCGCGGAACGGTCAGGCCAACGGGGCGAACGCGGCGTCCCGCCAGGGCCCGAGTTGATCTTCGGACATCCGGGCCTCGGCCATCCGGACCCGCTCGCCGCGCAGTGGTACGCCCTCCGCGAGGAGCTCGCGCAACGCCCGGGTCTCGTGGCCGTCCGCGGGCCTGCCGTCCGCCCGGACCACTCGCCACCACGGGACCGCGGCGCCGTGGTGCGACATCACCCAGCCGACCTGGCGCGGCCCGCCGCGGCCGATCAGTTCGGCGATGTCTCCGTAGCTGGCCACCCGGCCGGCCGGGATCGCTTCGACGGCGCTGAGGACGAGTTCGATGAACTCCTCGTCCACGATACGGCCGCTCGCCCTGCTGCTGTCCACCGAACGACCCTAGCCTCGCCCCGGGACGGCGACCGGAATACTGGCGGATGTGGATACCAGGATCGACCTGCGCCGTGGGACTGAACGGTTCGTCACCAGGACCGACTGGGCGACGACCCGGCACTCGTTCTCCTTCGGCGCGCACTACGACCCCGACAACGTCGGCTTCGGCGCACTGCTGGTGATCAACGAGGACCTCGTCGCCTCGGGCACCGGCTACGACCCGCACCCGCATCTGGACTCCGAGATCGTCACCTGGGTGCTGTCCGGCTCGCTCGTGCACACCGACTCCCGCGGCAACTCGGGGGTGGTGCATCGCGGGCTGGCGCAGCGGATGAGCGCCGGCTCCGGCATCGTCCACTCCGAGCGCAACGACGCGTACCGGATCGACACCGAGCAGCCGGAGACGCCGGTCCACTTCTGGCAGATGTGGGTCAGGCCGGACGAGTCCGGCACCGAGCCCTCCTACCAGCAGCGCGAGCTGGACCTGGCCGACCTGGACGCGGGCTGGGTGCCGGTGGCGTCCGGCAGCCACCCGGACGCGGTGATCACGATCGGCTCGGCCGGCTCGACGCTCTGGGCGGTACGGGCCGCGGCCGGGATCAGCCGGACCCTGCCGGAGGGGCCGCTGCTGCACGTCAGCGTGGTGGACGGCGTGGTCGACCTGGAGTCGGCGGGACGGCTCACGGCCGGCGATGCGGTACGGCTGCGCGGGCACGGCGGGCTGCGGGTGACCGGCGTCGAGGATGCCGAACTCCTGGTCTGGGAGCTGGCCGCATGACCGGCCCGACGACCACGCCGACGCCGGAACCGCCGCTGCTGATCCGGGTCACCGGGCGGGACCGGCCGGGGCTGACCCGGGACCTGCTCCGGCTGCTGGCCGAGGCCGGCGCCGAGGTGGACGACATGGAACAGCTGGTGGTCCGGGAGCGGCTCACCCTGGACGTGCTGGTCCGGCTGGACAGCGCAGCGGACCGGGTGATCAAGGACGTCCTCTACTGGGCCTTCACCCGCGACCTCAAGATCGACTTCGAACGGGTCGAGGCCCGTTCGGCCCGGGCCGGGCGGCGCCGGCACGTGATCACGGTGCTCGGCTCCCGGGTCGGCCCGGACAGCCTGGCCGAGGTCGCCGACGCCGTCGCCGAGCACGACGGCACGATCGACCGGATCTTCCGGCTGGCGACCGAGCCCGTGATCGCGTACGAACTCGTGGTGATCACCGAGCGGCCGGAGGAACTGCGCCGGCACCTGGTCGGCGTGGCCCAGCGCACCGGGGTCGACCTCGCCGTCCAGGCGGACGGGCTGGAGCGCCGGGCCAAGCGGCTGGTGGTGCTCGACGTCGACTCGACCTTGATCACCAACGAGGTGATCGAGTTGCTCGCCGACGAGGCCGGCTGCGGTGATCAGGTCACCGAGATCACCAACCGGGCGATGGCCGGCGAGCTCGACTTCGAGCAGTCGCTGCGGGCCCGGGTGCGGTTGCTCAAGGGGCTGGACCTGGCCGCGATCGAGCGGGCCCGGGCCCGGATCACGCTGACCCCGGGCGCCCGGACGTTCGTCACGACGCTGCACCGGCTGGGCTACGCGGTGGCCGTGGTGAGTGGCGGCTTCACCCAGTTCACCGACGGCCTGAAGGCCGAGCTCGGGCTTGATCACGCGTTCGCGAACACGCTGGAGATCAGCGACGGTGTGATCACCGGCGAGCTGCTCGGCCCGATCGTCGACCGGCCGGAGAAGGCGCGGCTGCTGGCCCGGATCGCCGAGCTGGAAGGCGTACCCACCTCCCAGACGGTCGCGGTCGGCGACGGCGCGAACGATCTCGACATGCTGGCCGCGGCCGGCCTCGGGATCGCGTTCAACGCCAAGCCGGTGGTCCGGGAGCAGGCCGACGCGACCGTGTCCGTACCACACCTGGATGCGATCCTGTTCATGCTGGGGATCCGGCGCGACGACGTGGTGTCGATACTAGGATCGCCGGCGTGACGCGGATCGCCCTGGCCCAGATCGTCAGCGGGCCCGACCCCGCCCGGAACCTCGACCTGGTGGCCGAGCAGACGGCGGCGGCGGCCGCCGCCGGAGCCGGCCTGGTGATCTTCCCGGAGGCGACGATGCGGTGCTTCGGCCGGTCGCTGGCCGAGGTCGCCGAGCCGCTGGACGGACCGTGGGCGACCCGGGTCCGGGAGATCGCCCGCGAGGCCGGGATCACCGTGGCGGCCGGGATGTTCACCCCGGCCGGCGACGGGCGGGTGACCAACACGCTGTTGATCACCGGACCGGACGGCGACGCCCGCTACGACAAGGTGCACCTGTTCGACGCGTTCGGCTTCACCGAGTCGCGGACCGTCGCCCCGGGCGAGGACCTGGTGGTGACCGAGGCCGCCGGGCTGCGGATCGGCCTCGCGGTCTGTTACGACCTCCGGTTCCCCGAGTTGTTCACCCGGCTGGCCGACCGCGGCGCCCAGTTGATCATGGTGCCGGCCTCCTGGGGTGCCGGCCCCGGCAAGCTCGACCAGTGGCGGCTGCTGGTCCGGGCCCGCGCGCTGGACTCGACGACCTTCGTCGCGGCCTGCGGGCAGGCCGATCCGAGCACGGTCGGGATCGAGCCCGTCGGCACCGCACCGACCGGCGTCGGCGGCAGCCTGGTCGTCGGGCCCGACGGCGCGGTGATCGCCGAGGCCGGGATCGGTCCGGAACTGCTGATCGCCGACCTCGACCCGGACACGATCGGCCCGGTCCGGGAGCAACTGCCGGTGCTGGCCAACCGTCGGCTGGGCTGACCGGTGGCAGCACTGACGGTCCTGTTCGAGACCCATGCGACGACGACCGACAACGAGGCCGGCCGGGCCACCGGCTGGCTGCCCGGCGAGCTGTCCGAGCTGGGCCGGCGCCAGGCCGGCGAACTGGGGGAGCGGATCCGGGACCGTGCCCCGGACGCCGTCGTCGGCTCCGACCTGGCCCGGGTCCGGCAGACCGTCGCGCTCGGCTGCGCCGCCCTCGACGTGCCGGTCTTCTACGACTGGCGGCTGCGCGAGTGCCATTACGGGCTGCTCGGCGGCGCGCCGAAGGAGCAGGTGCACGGGCCGGCCATCGGCCGCTTCCTGCGCAATCCGTACCCCGGCGGGGAGAGCTGGCTGGCCGCCCTGGACCGGGTCGACCGGGCCGTGGACGATCTGCGCGATCTCTTCCCCGGCGGCACCGTCGTCATGGTGGGCCACATCGCGACCCGCTGGGCCCTGCGCCGCCGGACCGAGTCGCTCACCCTGGAGGAACTGGCCACGGCTCCGTTCCGCTGGCAACCGGGCTGGAAGCACGTCATCCCCTGACTTCCGCGACCCGGGCCGGGCTGCGCCAACCTGCCCCGCGGTCGGCTACTGACAGGGCACGATGGGTGAGTGACCTGGGGGACCGAGGACGGGGCCGGCCGGTGGGCGCCGTTCCCGGTGCAGGACTGGGACCGGCTGGCGGCGGAACAGCGGGGACGCCGGCGGGCGCTGCGGCCGTTGGTCGTGACCGGGCTCGTCCTGGCGTTGGTCGCGGCCTTGATCATCGTCGCCGACCGGATCGGTGAGCCCGCGGATTCCGTCTTCCTGCCGGCGGACGGTACGGCGATGATCGGGATCCGGGACCTCACCGGCGGTGGCGACACCGAGCGGTCACCGGTCAGCGTCGAGACCGTCGTCCTGCCCGCGCCGGCGATGATCGGCAGCACCGACTTCGGCTTCGCCAGCCGCCTGATCGCCGCGCTCCGGGACGAGTCCGAGCCGTTGACCTCCTTGGGCCGGGTACGGCTGCTGCGGTCGACCGTGACGGCGGGGCCGGAGCGCCAGACCACGTCCGTGTACGAGGTCGGCGGCGACCTCGACCTGGTCGGCGAGGACGGCCTGGTCGGGCTGGGCCCGGTCGGCCCCGGCCGGGTCTACCGGCCCGGGCTCACCGAGCTGCCGGCCGGCGCCGGGCCCGGATCGACCTGGCGGGACAGCGGCAGCGCCGGCGCCGGCCTCGGCTACGCGTCCGACTTCCGGGCCGAACCGGCGCCCGGCCACCCGGCCGACTGTCTGCAGACCTCCGGCCGGATCAGCTACACCGACGAGTCCGGGGCCGAACTCGCGGAGCGCCGGGTCCGCCGGGTCTGGTGCCCCGGCCGGGGCATCGTGGAGTCGGCGGAGTCGGTGGCCGACCGGACGGTCACCGTACGCCCGGGACCGGCGCCGGTCGCGGAGCCGGCGCCCGACCCCGGTCCCGCTCCGGCTTGGCCGGACCCGCGGCAGTGGCGGGTGTCGCTGCAGGACCCGCGGTCGATCTCGCCGGCGTACGGCGAGGAACGGGTCACCGGAGTCCCGAGCGGACCGCCGGTGCTGACGGCGTCGGGCCGGGTGGTCCGGATCGGCGAGACCGGCCAGGACCTGGTCGTCCTCACCACGGCCGGCTCCGATCCGCCGTCGCGGTCGGTGCTGCGGCTGCATCCCGGCGGCCGGGTGACCGGGCTCGCCGCCTACCGCGGCCTGATCATCGCGGCGACCAGCCAGCGCCGGCTGGTCGGCTACAACGACCAGGGTCTCCGGCTGTGGACCCGGGACCTGCCCGAGGTGATCACCGGCGCGCCCGTCGGCGTGGCCGGCGACCGGGTCGTGCTGACCACGATCGACGGCACCGCGATCGCCGTCTCGCTCCGGGACGGCGGCGAGTTGTGGCGGCGATCCGTCGGCGCCCGGACCGGCACCGCGCCGGTGGTGGCAGGGGGATCGGTGATCATCACCGGCGACGACGGTACGGTGACCGCGCTCGATCCGGCCACCGGCGAGCCGTACTGGGACTCGACCGGCAGCCCGGGCACGGTCCAGGTGCTCGGCGACACCTTGATCACGGTGAGTAGCGACCGGATCGAGGCGCGGGACCTGGCCGGCGGGACCCGGACCTGGCGGCTGCCGGTTCCGGGCACGCTGACCGGGAGCACCGTCGTCGCCGATCGGCTGGTGGTCGCCACCCGGGAGACGACGATGATCATGGACGCGGACGGGACGATCCGGCGCCGGCTCGGGGTGCTGACCGGGCTGCTCGGCTGGGGCGACCTGCTGGCCGGCTGGACCGCCGACCGGCTGATGATCATGGATCCGGAGGGAACCGAGCTGGCGGGCTGGCCGATCAGCGGGGAGACCTGGCAGACCGGCAGCCGGACCGCCCTGGCCACGCCGCGGGGACTCCAGTTGCACGGCGCGGGATGGGAGTACCTGGCATGGGCCGGCTGACCGGGCTCGGCGCCGCCGTCTGGCGGGACGTCGTCGTCTCCCGGATCCGGGAGGGCCGGTTGCGGGCCGCCGGCTGGCCGTACGGTCTGCGCTGGCTGGTCACGCTGCTCCTGATCTTGTTCGGACTCGCTGCGGTACTGGTGCTGGCCGGTCCGCTGCTGCGCCGGTCCGTCCCACTGCTGGCGACCTCGACGATGGTGTCCGGGCTTCCGGCGGACTGGTTCTGGGCGCTGATCTTCCTGATCGCGGTGCTGGCCGCCCTGGTGCACACGGCCTGTCTGCACGGCGCCTGGTGGTTGAAGATCATCGGGCTGTTGATCACCACCGTCGCCATGGTCGGCTGGGGCCTGGGCGGCACCTTCACCGGCGACCTCAACGCCGGCCAGCTGACCGTGCTCGGCTGTGCCGTGGCCATGATCGTCTTCTCCGTCCTGCGTTGGCGTGGTCGGTTCCGCTGGTGGGAGTTCCCCGTCGTGCTCGGGTTGATCGGCACGCTGGTGCTGACCACGCTGGTGGCCAACCGGTACGCGCAGTCGTTCGGCTTCGAGTTCGCCCCGGCGATGGTGCAGCAGTCGCTGGCCACGATCGGGTTCCTGGCCACGCCCGCGGCCATGGTGGCCGGCGTGGCGGTCGCCGAGATCGCGATCAACCTGACCATCGTGGTCACCGGCCGGGTGCAGCGGCTCGCCGCGCCGCTCACCGGGCAGCCGCACCGCCGGGCCTGGGGTGCGCTGCCGTACCTGATCTTGGTCGGGCTGCTGCTGATCCGGCTCGGCCAGTCCGTCCTCGAACTGCGCGACCTCGACCCGGTCGCGCAGGGGCTGCCGGCCGTCGTCCTGGCCGTGCTGGTCGTCGCAGCGGTCGGCGGGCTGGGCTGGCTGACCCTGCGGCTGGCGCGCGGCCGCGGCGAGATCGCGGTCGGCGACCTGCCGGACGAGCTGTCCGCGGTCGGGCTGCCGATCTCGGCCGCCCTGGCCGGCCTGCTGCTGCCGATCCTCGTCGTCTCCGCCGTGATCAGCGCCCTGGTCGCGCTGAATCCCCTCGGCATGGCTGGGCAGGCCCGGGCCGATGCGATGCCGCTCGCCGACCTGACCGACGGGGTCCGGCTCGCCGTCGCCGTCGCCTGCGTCGGTATCGGTCTGCTGCTCGCCCGCCGCGGCCGGCCGACCCGCGGCCTGCTGCTCTGCTGTGTCGCCGTGATGATCTTCGGTCAGCTGTCGCAGCTGCTGACCGGCTATCGGCTCGCCGTACCCTTCGACCTGACCATGATCAACCTGGTCGCGACCGGCGTCACCGTGCTGCTGATCGTGCTGGTCGCGGCGCGGCGGCGGCTGACCCCGGTCCGCGCCCTCGCCCTGTCCGGACTGCTGGTGCTGTCGGCCCTGGTGTCGGCCCGCGACGTGATCACCGACCCGGTGGAGGTGATCTTCGGCTACTCCGGCGCCCCGATCGTCCTGTTCGGGCTGGTCTGGACGTTCCTCACCGGATCCGGCTGGGGCAACGGGCACAGCAGCCGGTTCCCGCGCCCGACCCGGGTCCTGTTGATCATGGCGAATCTGTTGCTGGCCACCACCCTGCTGGCCTACCTGGCGCTGGTCGGCACCCTCACCAACGTCGTCGACCTGGACGACTTCGCCGATCTGGGCGACGTGCTGTTCGGCACCGGGCTGCTTGCCGCCGCCTATGTTGCGGTGGTCAGCGTGCTCCGGGCCGGCCGGCCGATCGCCGAATGACCGCCCGCGTAGGGTCGAGTCATGGCTTCGGGTCGCGACCGGCTGGGCGGGGTACCGCCGCGGCTGGTGGCAACTCTGGCCCTCGGCACCACCCTGAACCCGCTCAACTCGTCGATGATCGCGGTCGCGCTGGCCACCCTGCAGCGCGAGTTCGACACCTCCATCGCCGAGGTCACCTGGCTGGTCTCCGGCTTCTACGTCGCGGCCGCCGTCGGCCAGCCGCTGATGGGCCGGCTGATCGATCAGTTCGGGGCCCGGCGGCTGTTCCTGTTCGGGTTGGCGCTGGTGCTGGCGACCTCGGCCCTGATGCCGTTCGCGCCCGGGCTCTGGTGGCTGGTCGCCCTGCGGGTGGTGCAGGCGTTCGGCACCTCGGCCGCGTACCCGGCGGCACTGACCGTGATCCGGTCCGCCGCGCCGAAGGGCAGTACCCCGGCCGGTGCCCTGGGCGCGATCAGCATGGCCAACTCCAGCTGCGCCGCGCTCGGCCCGGTGCTCGGCGGTTTCCTGGTCGCCTGGGCCGGCTGGCCGGCCGTCTTCGTCGTGAACGTACCGCTGACCCTGATCGGGCTGGTGCTGGCCTGGCGGGTGCTGCCGAGGACCGGGCCGGAACCGGGCCGGCGGGTGTCGATCGACCTGCCCGGGATCGGCCTGTTCACCGCGACGCTGATCTCGTTGCTGGCCTTCATCCTGTCCTTCGCGAACGGCCCGCGCTGGTGGCTGATCGCGGTGATCATCGTGGCCGGCCTCGGCCTGGTGCTGTGGGAGCGCCGGGTCGACGAACCGTTCCTCGACGTCCGGGGGCTGGTCACCAACCGGGCCCTCAGCTCGGTGCTGGCGCAGCAGGGCATGATCAATCTCACCTTCTACGCGATGTTCTTCTCGTTGCCGCTCTGGATCGAGGCGGTCCGCGGCTTCGGCAGCGACACGGCGGGTCTGCTGGTGCTGCCGGTGGCCGGGCTGGGCATCGCGACCGTACCGCTGGCGGCACGGCTGATCGGCCGGTCCGGGTCGCGGCCGGCGTTGATCTTCGGGTCCTGTGTGCTGCTCGTCGCGACGCTGCTGATCCAGCTGCTCGGCGACGGCTCGCCGATCTGGCTGATCGTGCTGATCGCGCTGGCCTTCGGCATCCCGAACGGCTTCAACAACCTCGGCCTGCAGACTTCCCTGTACGACGCCGCGCCGGCCGACCGGACCGCGTCCGCCGGCGGGCTGTTCCAGACCTTCCGCTACCTCGGCGCCATCCTGGCCACCGCGATGATCGGCCTGATCTTCGAGCGGGACCTGAGCAGCGACGGACTGCACCATCTCGGCCTGCTGATGACCGGCGGCGCGGTGCTGGTGCTGCTGCTCGCGCTGTTGATCCGGCGACAACGCCCCGAGTCCGCCGACTGACGGGGTGGCATCACTGTCGGCGGCGTCTGGTGCACTACCGTCGACGTGTTAGACGACGAAGGACACCATGTATCAGCTGATCCGCACTCCGCGGCCGGCGGCACCGATGCCGGAGCTGGATCCGACCCAGCAACGTGTCGTCGACCATCCGGGCGGGCCGCTGCTGGTGCTGGCCGGCCCGGGCACCGGGAAGACGACGACCCTGGTCGAGTCGGTGGTGGACCGGATCGAGCGGCGCGGGATGCGGCCGGAGTCGATCTTGGTGCTGACCTTCTCGCGGCGGGCCGCCGGTGAACTGCGGACCCGGATCGCGGCCCGGCTCGGCCGCTCGGTGGCGACGCCGCTGGCGATGACCTTCCACTCCTTCTGTTACGCGCTGATCCGGCGGTTCTCCGCGGTCGACCGGTCCGGCCAGGCGATCCGGCTGCTGACCGCGCCGGAGCAGGAGTTCCGGGTCCGGGAGATCCTCGAGGGCAGCCCGGAGACCGGCCGGGCGGACTGGCCGACCAGCCTGGCGGCGGCCTTCCCGACCCGCGGCTTCGCGGCCGAGGTGCGGTCGGTGCTGGCGAAGGCGCGGCAGCTCGGGATGGACCCGGAGGACGTGATCGACGCCGGCGAGGCGGCCGGCCGGCCGGAGTGGGTGAGCGTCGGCCAGTTCTTCGACGAGTACCTTGACGTCCTCGACTCGGAACGGGTGATGGACTACGCGGAGCTGGTGCACCGGTGCCGGATCCTGCTCGCCGACCCGGTGATCCGCGACACCGTACGGTCCGAACTGAAGGCCGTCTTCGTCGACGAATACCAGGACACCGACCCGTCCCAGGTCCGGCTGCTGCAGGCGATCGCCGGCGACGGCCGGGACGTCGTCGCGGTGGGCGACCCGGACCAGTCCATCTACGCGTTCCGGGGCGCCGAGGCGCGCGGCATCCTCGACTTCGGCGACGCGTTCCCGACCGCGTCCGGCGAGCGGGCGCCGGTGATCGCGCTGGGCCGGACCCGGCGGTTCGGCAAGGCGCTGCTGTCGGTCAGCCGCAACCTGGCCGACCGGATGGGGCTGCCGCGGCCGCTCCCGCCCGAGGTGTACGCCAGCTACCGACACCCGGAGCCGACGCCGGACCTGCCGCCCGGCCGGATCGACGTCTTCACCTGCGCCAGCGCCGGCGCGGAGGCCGAACACATCGCCGACATCCTGCGCAGCGCGCATCTGCGGGACGGGGTGCGCTGGTCCGAGATGGCGGTGCTGGTCCGGTCCGGCCGGCGCAGCATCCCGACGCTCAGCCGTGCGCTCAGCGCGGCCGGCATCCCGATCGAGGTGGCCGGCGACGAGATCCCGCTGTCCGCCGAACTCGCGGTCCGGCCGCTGCTGCTGGCCCTGCAGGTTGCCGCGACCGGCCGCAGGATCGACCAGGAACAGGCGCAGACCCTGCTCACCTCGCCGCTCGGCGGCCTGGACAGTCTCGGCCTGCGCCGGCTCGGCCGGGCCCTGCGGTCCGCCGAACGAGCCGAACTGGCCGGGGCCGGCCTGCCTCGGCTGTCGGCCGAGTTGATCGCCCGGGCGGTCAACGATCCCGACCTGCTGGCCGAACTGCCGGCCGCACCGGAACGCGACCGCGCCGCCGGCCTGGCCGCGCTGCTGATCGACTGCCAGAAGTTGATCATGGACGGCGGCTCGGCCGAGGAGGCGCTCTGGCTGCTCTGGACCGGCACCGGCTGGCCGGACAAGCTGCGCCGCGAGGCGTCCGGCGGCGGCGAACCGGCCCGCCGGGCCGACCGGGAACTGGACGCGATCTGTGCCCTGTTCGACGTGGCCGGCCGGTCCGAGGATGTGGTCGGGCTGCGCGGCGTGACCGGATTCCTGGCCGAGGTGGAGGGGCAGCAGATCCCGGCCGACACCCTGCGCGAGGCGGACCTCCGCGGCGAGGCCGTACGGGTGCTGACGGCGCACCGGTCCAAGGGACTGGAGTGGCCGCTGGTCGTCGTCGCCGCGGTGCAGGAAGGCGTCTGGCCCGACGTCCGGCGCCGCGGTTCGCTGCTCGAACCCGACCGGCTGTCCCGGCACGGGCTGGCCGACGACGTACCGACCGCGATCCGGATCGCCGAGGAACGGCGGCTGTTCTACGTCGCCTGCACCCGGGCCCGGAACCGGCTCGTGATCACCGCGGTCGCCGGCACCGAGGGGGAGGGCGACCAGCCGTCGCGGTTCCTGACCGAGCTCGGCGTGACCGTACGGGATCTGCCCGGCCGGCCGCGTCGTCCGCTGACCCTGCCGGCCCTGGTCGGGGAGCTCCGCGCCGCCAGCGTGAACGCCGACCTGCCGCCGGTGCTCCGGGAGCAGGCAGCACTCCGGCTGGCTCGGCTGGCCGACGCCCGCGACGACGACGGCCGCCCGCTGGTCCCGGCCGCGGATCCGCATCGCTGGTGGGGGATGCTGCCGCTCAGCGACACCGGCGGAGGACCGGGCGACGGCCCGACGGATCCCGGCGGCGGGGGAGACGTGCCGCCGGTGGTCGCGCCGGACGCGCCGATCCAGTTGTCCGGCAGCCAGCTCGCCTCGGCGCTGGCCTGCCCGCGGCAGTGGTTCCTGTCCCGGCGTGCGCAGGCCGAGCAGGCCCGCGGCTCGGCCGCCGGCTTCGGTTCGGTGATCCACGTCCTCGCCGAGCACGGCGCCCGCGACGGCGTCGACCCGGACCGGCTGTCCGACCACCTGGAGACGGTGTGGGACCAGCTGGACTTCGACGCCAAGTGGCTGTCCGCGACCGAACGCGTCGAGGCCGAGTCGGCCCTGGAACGGTTCGCCGCCTGGCAGCAGTCCCGGACCGGGCGCGAGTTGCTCGGCACCGAGGTCGAGTTCAGCACCGAGATCGAGCTGGGGCCGGACCGGGTCCGGCTGACCGGTGTCGCCGACCGGGTCGAACGGGACCCGGACGGCCGGATCCGGATCGTCGACTTCAAGACCGGCCGCTCACAGCCGGCCGCGGTCGACGTCGCCCTCCAAGATCAACTCGGGGCCTACCAGCTGGCCGTCGCCCAGGGCGCGTTCGCCGAGGTGGCCGGCCCCGCGGCCCGGCCGGCCGGCGCGGAGCTGGTCTATCTGCGGCTGGCGGACGGGTCGGAGCTGCCCAAGGTGTTCCAGCAGGCGTCCCTCGACGACGTACCGTTCCCGGTCTCCGACCCTGATCCCGAGGACGATCCGGAGTTGTCCGGGCAGCCGACCTGGGTGCACCGGCGACTGCTCCGGGCGGCGCGCACGATCCGTACCGAAACCTTCCACGCAACGGTCAACGCGTCCTGCCGGTACTGCCCGTTCTCCGGCAGCTGCCCGGCCCAGTCCGGCGGTCAGCGGGTGATCCCGTGACGGTTCATGCCTTGCGCCCGGTGCCCACGGCGCGCCGGTTCGAGGGCACCGACGACCTGATCGAGGCGCTCGGCATCCGGTTCTCCGACCAGCAGCTGGCCGCGATCACCGCACCGCTGGAGCCGAGCGTGATCATCGCCGGCGCCGGCTCCGGGAAGACGACGGTGATGGCGGCCCGGGTGGTCTGGCTGGTCGGCATCGGCGCGGTCCGTCCGGAGGAGGTGCTCGGGCTGACCTTCACCCGCAAGGCCGCCGCCGAGCTGTCCGACCGGGTCCGGACGGCCCTGGTCCGGGCCGGTGTGGTGAGTGATCGCGGGATCGACGAGTCGGGCGAGCAGTTGATCATGACGTACGACGCGTTCGCCGCCCGGCTGGTGTCCGAGCACGGTCTGCGGATCGGCGTCGACTCCGATCCGACCATGATCAGCGGGGCGACCCGCTACCGGCTGGCGTCGCGGGTGGTCCGGGCCGCCGCCGGTCCGTTCGAGTACATCTCCCGGCTGCGGCCGGGCACCGTGACCGACCGGGTGCTCCGGCTGGACGCGGACCTGCAGCAGCACCTGGTCGACTCGGGCCGGCTGGACCGGCACGCCCGGGACGTGCTGACCGGGCTCGCGTCGGCTCCGTTGAACAACCGCGGCAACGTGTACGCGGACGTGAAGCGGGCCATGATCGCCACCGGGGAACGGCTCGAGCTGGCCAGCCTGGTCCGCGATTACCAGGAGCTGAAGCGCCACCTCGGCGTGGTCGAGTTCGCCGATCAGATGGCGATCGCCGCCCGGCTCGCGGCCGAGGTGCCGCAGGTGTCGGCATCGCTGCGGGCCTCGTTCAAGGTGGTGCTGCTGGACGAGTACCAGGACACGTCGGCGGCCCAGGCGATCATGCTCCGCGGCCTGTTCTCGGGGCGTACGCCGAGCGAGGGGCTCGGCCATCCGGTGACCGCGGTGGGCGACCCGTTCCAGGCGATCTACGGGTGGCGCGGCGCCGCGGCGAGCAACATCCTGCAGTTCGCCGGCGAGTTCCGGACCGTCAAGGGGCAGCGCAGTCCGCGCTATGCGCTGACCGTGAACCGGCGCAGCGGGCACACCATCCTCGACGTGGCGAACGTGCTCAGCCGGCCGCTGCGTGCTACGACCCTGCCCGGCGCGGATGACGCGGCCCTGCCACACGGGTCCGGCTCCGCCGAGGGGATGGGGCTGTTGCAGGCTCCGGAGAGTGCGGGACCGGGCACGGTACGGGCGGCGACGTTCGAGTCGTGGCCGGAGGAGGTCAGCTGGATCGCCGACCAGGTGATCATGATCAGGTCCGAGCAGCAGGTGCAGGCCTGGGCCGACATCGCGATCCTGACCCGCCGCAACGCCGACATCGGCCCGATCTACGGGGAGCTGACCAGCCGGGACATCCCGGTCGAGATCGTCGGTCTCGGCGGTCTGCTGAACCTGCCCGAGATCGCCGACGTGATCGCGACGCTGCGGGCGGTCGACGACGTGACGGCCAACCCGGATCTGATCCGGCTGCTGACCGGCCCGCGGTGGAACCTCGGTCCCCGTGATCTTGCCCTGCTCGGCCGGCGCGCCAAGGCGCTGGCCCGCGACCATGATCATTCCGGCGCCGACGACGGGGACGACCTGGTGTCGTCCCTGGAACTGGCCGTTGCCGATGTGGACCCGACCGACGTGGTCAGCCTGCTGGATGCCCTGGAGAGTCCGTACGACGAGCCGGGCGTGCGGGGCGACGACGCCGAGCCGCGGTTCGGGTCGGACGGCAACCCCGGCTATTCGCCGGCCGCGCTGACCCGGTTTCGCCAGCTGTCCGGCGAGCTGGCGTACCTGCGGCGGCACGCCGAGGAGCCGGTGCTCGACCTGGTCCGCCGGGTGATCGGGATCCTCGGCCTGGACGTCGAGCTGACCGCGACGCCGGAGTTCGCCCGGTCTGCCCGCCGTGATCAACTCGGCGCCTTCCTGGACGCGGTGGCCGACTACGTGGACGTGGACGGCGAGGCGTCGTTGTCCGGACTGCTGGCGTACCTGCAGGCCGAGATCGATCAAGGAAACGGCCTCGACCAGGCCGTGCCGACCGACCGCGAGGCGGTCAAACTGCTCACCGTGCACAAGGCGAAGGGCCTGGAGTGGGAGGTCGTCTTCCTGCCCGCGTTGGTGAAGGGGACGTTCCCGAGCGACCGGGTGACCGACAACTGGGTGACCAACCCGGCGGTGCTGCCGGCCGATCTGCGCGGCGACGCGGACTCGATCCCGCAGCTCGACGACACGACGAACTCGGCGATGGGGACCTACAAGCGGCAGCTGACCGAGCAGCAGCTGCTGTCGGAGGACCGGTTGGCCTACGTCGCGGCGACCCGGGCCAAGCAGTTGCTGATCGGGTCCGGCCACTGGTGGCGGGCCGAGTTGATCAAGCCGCGGGTGATCTCGACCTATCTGCAGACGATCATGGCCGAGGCGGCCCGGCAGGGTGAGCTGGTGGCCGAGGCACCGCCGCCCGGCGAGGCGAATCCGCTGGTCGTCGCCGCGGCTCCGCAGCCGTGGCCGAAGCCGTACGATCCGGATGCCTTGCGCCGCCGGCGGTCGGCCGCTGCGGCCGTGGCCGAGGCCCGGGAGCGGATGCTGCGGAGCGGGACCTATGACGGGTCGGACGAGCCGCTCCTCCTTGATCACGAAGAGATCGTCGCGGCCTGGGACGACGACATCGAGCGGTTGCTGGCCGAGCAGCGGGCCGCCCGGACCCCGGACCGCTCGGTGCGGCTGCCGGAGACCCTGTCGGCGTCCGCGGTGCTGCGGCTGAACGCCGACCCGCTCGGGTTCGCCGCCGATCTGGCCCGGCCGATGCCGCGCCCGCCGTCGCGTGCCGCCCGGTTCGGCACCCGGTTCCACCAGTGGGTCGAACAGCACTTCTCCGGCACCCTGCGCACCGGCAGTGTCGGCCAGTTGCCGCTGATCGACCCCGACGAGTTGCCCGACCGGGCCGACAGCGGCGCCGCCGACGACGACGAGCTGCGCGAGCTGTGTCAGCGCTTCGCCGGCGGCCGGTTCGGCGCCGTGATTCCGTACGCGCTGGAGGCACCGTTCACGCTGCTGCTCGGCGGCCGGCTGATCCGCGGCCGGATCGACGCCGTCTACCGGCTCGACGACGATCAGGACGGCCGGCGCTTCCAGGTGCTCGACTGGAAGACGAGCCGGACCGGCGACGCCGACCCGCTGCAGCTGGCGATCTACCGGGTCGCCTGGGCCGAGCTCAGCGGCCTTCCCCTCGACCGGGTGGACGCCGCCTTCTATTACGTACGCGACGATCGCCTGCAGCACCCCGCCGACCTCCCGGGCCGCCCCGAACTCGAACGCCTCCTCGCCGGCGATGCCGAAGATCACTGATCAGTTCACGGCGTTCCCGGTCCGGGCGCCGCGTCGAGTCGGGGACCGGCGTGCCCGGCCAGCAGCCGCCATCGGCCGGCGTCCCTGATCCAGGTCATGGTGATCAACAGCCGGAACTCGGCCGTCCGGCCGGTCTCGTCCAGGACGAGGTCGACCACCGTTCCGGTCACCACAGCGCAGTCACCGACCACGCGGACCACCGGCCGCTCGATCGACTGCGCGGCCCAGGTGACCGTTGTCGTGTTGCGCCGGATGTAGTCGTCCCGGTCCAGCACGAGCCCGGCATAGGAGGTCCAGTGACACTCCTCGTGCATCAGCTCCCGCAACTGGTTGGCGTCACCCGCCGCCAACGACTCCGCCCGGAGCCGAACCGCCGCGAGAACCTCCTCTGCATCGGTCACCTCACCAACCCTGGCGGATCGGCCTGCCGTGATCAACACCCGCACGACCAAAGCGCCCGCCGGTGGGTGACGACGACGCTCCTAGACTCCGACGATGACCACCGCGGACCCTGAGCCCCCCGCCCCCGGCCGGAGTTCCCGCTGCGGCCGGAGTTCGCGCCCGATCTCTTCGCCGGCGCGGGGGAGGACTACGCCCGCTACCGCGACGGCTATCCCGACCCGATGCTGGACGAGATCATCGCCGTCGCCGGTGCGACCGGCGACGGTGTACTGCTGGACCTCGCCTGCGGCACCGGCCAGGTGGCGATCCCGATGGCACGGCGCTTCCGGACGGTGTGGGCGGTCGATCAGGAACCGGACATGATCAGGGTCGGCGCCGCCGAGGCGGCCAAGGCCGGCGTCGAGGTGCGCTGGAGTCGCGGCACGGCGGAAACTCTGACGGTCGCGGACGACGCGCTCGAGTTGATCACCATCGCGAATGCCTTCCACCGCATGGACCGGTCGGCCGTCGCCAGGTCAGCACATCGCTGGCTGCGTCCCGGTGGTGCCTTGGTGATCATGGGCTCGGGCCGGATCCCCGGCGAACCGGCACCCGCCTGGGAGGGCGTCATCGCGGCGGCGATCGCGGACTGGCGACGGGCTTCGCCGCCGCCGACCCCAACCGCGGACCAGGGCCCGCCGGGACGACGGAAGATCTCCCACGAGGACCTGCTGGCCGAGGAGGGCTACCGGATCACCCACCGCTCCTTCACGGTGACGCGGGAACGCACCCTGGACGAGGTGATCGGCCACGTCTACTCCCGCTCGAACTCCACCCGCCGCTCCCTGGGCCCGAACCTCGCCGCCTTCGAAGCCGACCTGCGCGCCCGTCTCCTCGCCCTGGACCCCACCGCCCGCTACCCCGAAAACCTCGGCTACTTCTATTCCGTAGCTCAGCCGCACCGAGTGTGAGGTTGCGACCGCGAAATCGGCCGAAATCGGGTACGTAACGCCACAGTCGACGATCCGGGTCCAGGGCGTCGGGTTCGCCGGGTAAAGGCTGCGCCAATCTTGCCGCAGATAGCGCAAGTTGCTGCCTGAACTGACTGGCGGCGGGGTTGCGTCGAGTGTGACGGTTCCGACCGCGAAGTCGTGGAAACGGGTACGAATCGTCACAGTCGATGATCATGGTCGGGGTCACGGCTCCGGGACAGGCTCGTTGGGGAAATGGAGCTCCCATACAGTGCGGGCGGCCGGGCGGAAGTCGGGGAGGTCGAAGTCGATGTAGTGGATCAGCATCTCCGGCAGTTCATCCAAGTCTTGGAGAATCGTCTGGCGGAGGGCTTCCCGGAACTCGTCGTCGCCACCGGGTACGGCTTCGCCGGGGTAGAGGTCGCGCCATACACGTCGCAGGTAGTGGGCGCCGCTGTCGTCGTCGTAGGCGCTGATGTAGTCGATGTGGCGTTCGACCTCGTCGTCGAAGTTCTCGATGGCCTCCCGTAGTTGCCGCTTGAATGCCGCCGCGTCCGCATCGTTGGACCGGGTGAACTCTTGAAGCCCATCAAGGTTGTTGACTTCGGGATTGAGGTAGAGATCAAGATAGCGGTACAGCCAGCCGAACGTGATGCTGTCCGGTTCACCGCGAAGCCAGTATCGGTACTTGAAATCCATGATGTCTCCTTCGTCACTATGGGTCCACATAAAGGGTTTGGATTTCTGTCTTTCCACTAGCTCCTCGATCAAGAAAGATCGATATTGTTGCTTGTGAGAAGTCTGTAATCGGCGAGGTGGCCGGAGCGGGCCGCTGCGAGTCGTTCATTGGGCGCCCTGCTCGGATCCAACGGCTTCGGCTCTTGCGCGCCATCGAGATGCCGCCGCTTGTCGGAACAAGTCGGACGCCCTGGCAATAGCGGTCGCCGTTAGCGCCAAGAAGATCGGTCAGAGGGAAGACAAAGCCGCTTGGCCGCCCAGGAGGGTTGGAATCCAGTTCTGATCGGACGTCGGGGTGCCTGGTTGCGTGGATATATGCCGCGAGGAAGGCGACCGGGTCGGTGATTGCGGTGGCCATGCTCTGGCAGACGTGCGAGAGGCGGCCGGACTTGAAGGCGTCGACACCGACCAACCGCTGGGCCGGGTCGGTCTGGGCCGGGTCCTCGAGGCCGGCTACGCGGAGCCGGAGCCGGTCACCGCTCGAGGCGAAGCCCTCGTGGCGGGACAGGGCGTGGCCGCTGCCCTGATCGATCGCGACCAGGAATCGGAGTACGTCGGGGTGGTCCAGGTCGGGGTGCGGGTTGGCGGTGAAGTCGAGCCAGGGCCGGTCGTGGCGGTGGGTGTCGAGGTATTCCTTCGCCTCCTCGTGGCTCACCGCGGAGAGGTTGGCGTCCCGGGCCGGGTCGAACTGGGTGACCAGGTCCTCGACGGTCAGGTAGCCGCCGTTCGGGGTCGAGAAGCCGCCCGGGCGGCTGATTACCCGGCTCAGCCGGCACGGCGGTGGTGCGGGCGGTCCGGTCTTGGTCGGAGTGCCCGATGTGCCGGCGCCCTTGGACGGACCGCTGGAGGGTCCGGTGGTCGGGCGGGTCCAGTGGGCCGGGGGACCGCCGGCCGGCGGGATGCCGGTGGCCTGCGTCTCTGCGATCCACCAGGTGCCGACCCGGTGTACCTCGGCCAGGCCGGCGTCGCCGGAGCTGTGGTCGCCGATCGCCTTGTGCAGCGCGACGGCGGCCTGCTCCAGGGCCGCGACGACCGGACCGATCCCGGGTTCGTTCGCCCGGGGCGCCAACAGGTCGATCTTCTGTTCGCACCAGCGGGCGACGCTCGCCCAGTCCTGCGTCAGCGCGGGAGTCCGGACCAGCAGACCGGACAGGTCGTCGATGATCGACTCCAGGTCGGAGGCGGGCATCAGGACTTACCGTCGGCCAGGGCGGCGAGGGCGGCGTCGGCTTTCGCGCCCGCCTCGGCCAACGCGGCTACCGCCTCGCCGAGCTGTCCCGAGGTGGTGTCGACCAGGCCGGCCATCAGGATGTCCGAGCGTCGGACCGTACCGCCGATCACGCTGGCGATCCGGTCGCCCAGGCCGGTCAGTGCCGGTTGCGAACTTGCCACCCGGCCGGCCATGGTCCGGGCTTCGCCGGCCAGAGCAGCCAACTCGGGTTCGAGGTCCACGAGCCGCGGAGGGTCAGATCTGGTCGGCGTAGCTGGTGCAGCCGGAGGACGCGGCGTCCAGCGCCTGGGCGGCCGCCTCGATCGCCTTGGTGGCGCCGTCCAGGAGCTCGACCAGTTGCCGGTCGGCGCCGGTGGACGTACCGGAGATCAGCGACTCGATCTGGGCCGAGTGCTGGCTGAAGTTCTGCTTGAAGTCGCCCAGGCCGCCCGCGGTCTGCTGGGCCGAGGACGCCACCTGATACAGCGCCTGCTTCAGTTGCTCGAGATCGGACACCGTTCAGACCTCACTTTCGTTCCATGGTTGGGTTCCGTCGGACTTCGGTGGTTCCTGCCCGGCCCTGCGCCGGGTCAACGCCCAGTCCCGGGGCACCTTGATCAGGGCGATGATCCCGACCGGGATCAGGAAGATGATCATCAGGGTGGACAGGAACGAGCCGCCGATCAGCAGGGCCAGCAGGATGCCTGCGGTGACCGCGAGCCCGGTGATCACCTGGCCGAACTTCAGCCCGGCCTTCCGGGCGACGGCCATGGACATCAGGATCGGCGCGGCGCCGATGATGCCGCTGATCACGCTGTCCGTGGACAGCAGGGTCCACAGGAACAGGATCCCGGGCAGCACGATCCAACTCGCGATCGTGATCCCGAGGTTCAGCTTCTTCTCCCGGTCCTCCCGCTCGCGTACGACCGCGGTGGCCGTCTCGGCGAGCTCGTCGGCAAGGCGGCCCATCGCGGCCTCCGCCTCGGCCGTCGAGTTGATCACCGGAGGCTCGAACACCATCCGGTCACCCTCGGCGGGCACCCCGGCCCAGCCGAGGGTACGGTCGGCGAACTGCTCCAGCTCGTCGGCGGACTGCCGGAGTTGATCACGTCGGTATTCGGCGCTGGCCGCGGCCGTCCCGGCGCTGTCCAGGTCCCGCCGCTGGCCGGCGGCGTCACGGCGCTGCCGCTCCCGCTCCAGGTCACGGGCCCGGACGATCCCGGTCAGGCTCTCGGCGTAGCTACGCCACTGTGCCTCGGGATCGTACGGTGCGTTCATGACGTCCCCCATCGTCGCACCAACGGCTCGGCGTCGTCCGGATTGAGCGGCGCGAACGGCACCACCGGGATCGGCTCCGGGTTGATCCCGTCCCAGACCAGCGCCCGGTGCGGCTCCGAGTTCCACCGGACCCGCGGCCCGCACACGGTACGCACCCCGTCCAGCGGATGCCGGAGGAACACCGCCGCGTTCACGTCCGCCCTGGTGTAACTCAATTGGGAGGTCGCGACCGGCAGCCGGTTCCACCAGCCGTACGTGATCAAGCCGCCCGCCGGGCCGTCGCGGACGACCTCCTGCAGCACGTCTTTCGGGCTGGTGAAGGTGCCGGGCACCTGGACGGCCATCCGGGGCACCGCGTGCAGTCCGTACGCGATCAGGTACGTGGGCTGGGCGATCCGGCCCTCCTTGAGCCTGGTCCGCAACTCGAACAGCGCGTCGATGATCTTGGCCGGACCTTCGACCACGTCGACGCCGCAGCCGAGCCCGGCCAGCACCGTGGTCAGGGCCTGGCGATGTTGATCAAGGACCGGGTCACCGGCGACCGCGTCCATGATCAGGAACTCCGGCCGTGGACCGGTCTCAGCCAGTGCCGAGGAGAGGGCCAGGCCGCTGAGCACGCCCCAGGCGTCGGCCGGTCCGTCGCCGAGCACCAACACGCCGGCACCCGGCTCCGGCCGCGCCTCGATGGTGACCGGCTGCTCGGTCACCGCGATCGGCATCCCGGCCCAGGCCGCGACCCCGGACCCGATGGCCGGCTGCGGCGCGGCGGCCAGGTCGAGCAGGCGGGCCGGCTCACCGACGTGGAAGATCCGCGGCGGCCGTGCTGCCGGACCGGCCTTGTCGAACAGCTGCCGGCGCAGGTCGGCGAGCTTCGGCTTGTCGGCGAAGGTGACCAGGATCTGCCGGTTGTCGTCCGGGCCGCCGAAGTTCTGGTTCAAGATCGCCTGGCCGCGGAACCGGAGCAGCCCGGCCGCCCGGTTGCCCTCCCGGAGGATCGCCTGGGAGTCGGCGGCGGTCGTCTTCAGCGCGAAGCGGACCGGCACCTGGCCGAAGATCGAGCCGCGCCGGGTGGCGAGCCGGCTCATCCCGTCCAGCGTCTGTGTCGCCAGCACCAGGTGCACGCCGTAGGCGCGACCCAGCCGGGCCAGCCGCTCCAGCAGGCGGGCGGCCTCCTCGGCGATGTCGTCGTCGTCCTCCAGCATCACCTGGAACTCGTCCAGCACCAGCAGGATCCGTGGCGGCCGGTCCGGCTCCGGCGGATAGTCGGACAGGTCGGCGACGCCACGCTCCTTGAACGTGTCACTGCGCCGCGCCAGCTCCTCCGTGACGTGCCGCAGCACGGCGAGGCCGAACGTCCGATCGCTGTGGACGCCGAGCACCCGGGCATGCGGCAGCCAGACGTTGCGGTCGGGACCGGGCCCGAGCGCCGAGAACTCCAGCCCGTGCTTGAAGTCGAGCAGGTGCATCTCCAGATCGGACGGGGCGTAGCGGGCCGCCAGTCCGTGGATGAGCACCAGCAGCAGATTGGACTTGCCCTGGCCGACCGCGCCGCCGATCAGCACGTGCGGCAGCGCCGGGTTGGCCGTCCGCAGCCGCAGCTCGACCGGGTCCCGGTCGTCCAGGCCGACCACCGTCCGCAGCTCGTCGTCGACCGGCTGCCACCACTGCGACGGATCGGGCAGCGTGCCCTCGAACGGGACCACCGGCAGCTCGGCCCTGGTCGCCAACCCGATGATCGACTCGGCGACGCCGGCGGTCGTCGCGGCGTCCAGGTCCGCGTCCAGCCGCACCGGAACCTCCGGCAGGCAGCCGAGGGTGACGGCGTCGCCGCGGATCTCGACCGGGGACAGCAGTTCGATCAGCTCGTACGGATCGACGCCCCGCTCCGGAGTCACCGTGGTGTCGCAGCCGACCAGGAAGGTGAGGCCGCGGCCGGCTCCGGTGCGGACCAGCCGCAACAGGTCCTGCTGCATCGCCTCGTCGATCCCGGCCGGGTAGTCCAGCAGCAACAGCACCCGGTACGGATCGAGGGTCCAGCCCTGCGCGGCCATCATCGCGCCGAACGTGGCGAAGCCGGTCTCGGCGAGCCGGGCCGCCCGGGCGGCGGAGACGTCGATCAGCCCGTCCACCGTGGCGCGCAGGTCGGCCGGGGTCCGGATCGGCCGCGGCAGCAGGTCGGGATGGCCGCTGCTGACCGAGCGCAGCACGCCCATCACCCCGGTCAGCTGCGGATCGTACGTGTCGATCCGGACCAGCCAGGGCTGGGCTGCCGCGAGCAGCCGGACCGCCACCGAACGCAGCAGCTGGTGGGTCGAGCCGGCCTGGTCGGCGATCACCGACCAGCCGCTGGTGCCGAGCAGCGGGGCGATCACCGGCAGGGCCGGCTCACCCGGTACGTCGAAGTGGCCGACCCGCACCCATTCGGCGGTACGGCCTCCGACGGATTCCGGGTTGCCCCAGGCCGGCGCGTCCGGCGGCATCGAGGCCAGGCCCGGCGCCAGCTGCCGTACCGCCTCGTCGATGGTCGGCGCCGCCGCCCGCGCCGCGTCGGCCATGGCCCGCGCGACCTGGAGGTCGGCGGCCGAGGCCGAGTCGATCGAGTGGCGCAGCGCGGCCTCCCGGTCCAACGCCCGGCGATGCTCGTCGTCGGCGACCTGGCGGGCCGCCCCGGCCACCTGACCGGCGAGTCCGCCGAGTCCGCGCAATCGAGCCTGGAGGGCGCTCTTGCCTGCCCACCACTTCGATCCAAGGCGCATCGAGTGACCTTTCCGTGCCCGTGACCTCAGGTCCCAACAGCCGGGGACGTACGAGCGCCTGAGCATACCGGCCGGGGATGACGCCGGCAGGGGATCGGCACGGTGATCAGCCGAGGATCATGCTCCGACGTAGTCGGCGAGATGGCGACCGGTGAGGGTGGTCGATCGGCCGGCGATCAGGTCGGCCGGGGTGCCCTCGTAGACGATCGTGCCGCCCTGGTTACCGGCGCCGGGGCCGAGGTCGACGATCCAGTCGGCGTGCGCCATCACGGCCTGGTGGTGTTCGATCACGATCACCGACTTGCCGTTGTCGACGAGGCGGTCCAGCAGGCCGAGAAGCTGTTCGACGTCGGCCAGGTGCAGGCCCGTGGTCGGCTCGTCCAGGACGTAGACGTCGCCCTTCTCACCCATCTGGGTGGCCAGCTTGAGCCGCTGCCGCTCGCCGCCGGACAGGGTGGTCAGCGGCTGGCCGAGGGTGAGGTAGCCGAGGCCGACGTCGGCCAGCCGGTCCAGGATCTTGTGCGCGGCGGGAGTCGCGCCGGGCCCGGTCGCGAAGAACTCGGCCGCGTCGGCGACCGACAGGGCCAGCACCTCGCTGATGTCCTTGCCGCCGAGCTTGTATTCCAGGACTTCGGCCTGATACCGCTTGCCGTCGCACTCCTCGCAGACGGTCGAGACGCCGGCCATGATCGCGAGGTCGGTGTAGATCACGCCGGCGCCGTTGCAGGTGGGACAGGCGCCGTCGGAGTTCGCACTGAACAGGGCCGGCTTGACCCCGTTCTCCTTGGCGAACGCCTTCCGGATCGGCTCCAGCAGCCCGCTGTACGTGGCCGGGTTGCTCCGCCGGGAGCCGCGGATCGCGCCCTGGTCGATCGTCACCACACCGTCCCGGCCGGACACGGAGCCGTTGATCAAGGAACTCTTGCCGGAGCCGGCCACGCCGGTGATCACGCAGAGCACGCCGAGCGGCAGGTCCACGTCGACGTCGCGCAGGTTGTTGGCGTTCGCTCCGCGTACCTCCAGCACGTCCGTCGCGGACCGGACCGACTCCTTGACCGAGGCCCGGTCGTCCAGGTGCCGGCCGGTCAGGGTGTCGCTCTTGCGAAGATCATCGACCGTACCCTCGAAGACGATCTCGCCGCCCGCCGAACCGGCGCCCGGACCAAGATCGACCACGTGGTCGGCGATCGCGATCGCCTCCGGCTTGTGCTCCACCACGAGCACTGTGTTTCCCTTGTCCCGAAGGCGGATCAGCAGGTTGTTCATCCGCTGGATGTCGTGCGGGTGCATGCCGATGGTCGGCTCGTCGAAGACGTACGTGACGTCCGTCAGCGACGATCCGAGATGCCTGATCATCTTCGTCCGCTGAGCCTCGCCGCCGGACAGGGTGCCGGCGGACCGGTTCAGCGACAGGTAGCCGAGGCCGATCTCGACGAACGAGTCCAGGGTCTCCTGCAGCTTCGACAGCAGCGGCGCGACGGACGGCTCCTTCAGCCCGCGCACCCAGTCGGCGAGTTCGCTGATCTCCATGGCGCAGGCATCGGCGATGTTGATCTTCTTGATCTTGGACGACCGGGCCTGCTCGCTGAGCCGGGAGCCGCCGCAGTCGGGGCAGGTCTGGAAGGTGATCGCCCGGTCGACGAACTCGCGGATGTGCGGCTGCATGCCCTCCCGTTCCTTGGACAGCATGGACTGCTGGATCCGCGGGATCAGCCCCATGAACCAGACGTTGACCCCGTTCACCTTGATCCGCGTCTGCTCCTTGTAGAGCAGGGTTTCCAGCTCCTTCTTGGTGTACTTGCGGATCGGCTTGTCCGCGTCCAGGAAGCCGGAGTTCTTGTAGATCGTGCCGTACCAGCTGTCCCCGGTGTGGTTCGGCACCAGCAGCGCGCCCTGGTTCAGCGACAAGGTGTCGTCGTAGAGCTGGCTGAGGTCGAAATCGGAGACCCGGCCGACGCCCTCACAGCGCGGGCACATGCCGCCGATGATCTTGAAGTCGCGCCGTTCCTTGACGGTGCGGCCGCCCTTCTCGAAGTTCACCGCGCCGGCGCCGCTGATCGAGGCGACGTTGAAGGAGTACGCCTTCGGGGACCCGATGTGCGGCTTGCCGAGCCGGCTGAACAGGATCCGGAGCATGGCGTCGGCGTCGGTGGCGGTGCCGACGGTCGAGCGCGGATTCGAGCCCATCCGTTCCTGGTCGACGATGATCGCCGTGGTCAGCCCGTCCAGCACATCCACCTCGGGCCGGGCCAGCGTCGGCATGAACCCCTGCACGAAGGTGCTGTAGGTCTCGTTGATCATGCGCTGCGACTCGGCCGCGATCGTATTGAAGACCAGCGAGCTCTTGCCGGACCCGGAGACGCCGGTGAACGCGGTCAGCCGGCGCTTCGGGATCTCCAGGCTGACCTCCTTGAGGTTGTTCTCCCGGGCGCCGTGGACGCGGATCAGGTCGTGACTGTCCGCCGGGTGCCGGTCCGCGGATTCCTTGCGGGCGGTCTGTTTCCGGGTCCTCGTGGCGGTGCTCATCGGGTCTCCATCGTGGTAGCGGGGGACGGTTGGTTCCTGATGCCGATCTAATCAGTCATTCGTCCTCGAGGAGGCCGAGGACGTTGCCGTCGAGGTCGGTGAACGTGGCGACCCGGCGACCCGGGCCCACCGGATGCGGCTGCTCCTGCACCGTGCCGCCGGCCGCGACCACCTCGGCCAGCTTCGCGTCGAGGTTGCCGACGTGCCAGTAGGCGACCGGTGCCGCCGGGCTCTGCGGGCCGCCGGACGGCACCAGCCCGATGTGCTGACCGGCGACGTCGAAGCCGACGTAGTACGGGGAGTCGGCCTGCGGCTCGAGGCCGAGCAGCGCCGCGTACACCTTCTTGGCGGCGGCCAGGTCGGCGACGGGATGCAGGACGGTCTTGATGCCCTCGATCGGCGAGTCGGTCATCGGATGCTCCTTGGGTGGTTGACGTGTACGACGCGTTCACGCTAATCGCGGCAGGGAGCCGGGCACTTCTCGATTCCTGATCGATCAGGACCGTCCGCGAAGGTCAGCCCGCGATGATCTTGCTCACCGCGACGGCCAGCCGGTCGTAGTCGTCCACCGTGTTGTACGGCGCCGCGGCCAGCCGCACCTGGCCCCGTCCGTCCCGGAAGGAGACCGCGGCCTCGATCGCGTACTCCTCGGCCAGCCGTTCGCCCAGCCGGCGGGCCTGCTCGGCGTCGGTGATCGCGTCGGGCAGCCGGACCAGCCGCATCGTGGGCGCCGGGTGCACGGCAAGGCCGTCCAGCGAGGTGCCGAACGCCTCGGCGAGCAGCCGCTGGCCGGTGCCGACCAGGTCGGCCTGGCGCTGCACCTGGTCCCAGCCGCCGAGCCGGTCCCAGAAGTCGAGGCCGTCGCCGAGGGCGAGCCAACCCGCGTAGTCCCAGGTGCCGGGGTGGTCGAACGCCGGTGCGTAGCCGTCGTTGAGCTGCCAGTTCATCGTGCTCGGGAAGGTACGGTCATGCAGGCCGCACCGGGTCCACAGGGCTGCGGTGCCGCGCGGCGTGTAGGCCCACTTGTGCAGGTTGCCGACCCAGTGCGCGACGCCGAGGCCGGCGATGTCGGTCGGCAGCGTGCCGGGCACGTGCGCCGCGTCGGCCAGCACCGGCGCGTCGACGGTGGCGGCGATCGCGGCCACCGGCAGCACGGTCGCGGTGGGCGCGGTGATCTGGTCGACGACCACCAGCCGGGTCCGCGGGCCGACCTGCCCGGCATAGGCGGCGATGATCTCGTCGTCGTCCGCACCAAGATCGAATTCCGCGATCTTGATCATGGCGCCGCGGCGGTCGGCCCAGTTCTGGGCGGCGATTCGTACCGCTCCGTAGCCGTGGTTGCTCAGCACGAGTTCGTCCCCGGCCGTGAGCTCGAGCGAGGCGAGGACCGAGGAAACCCCCTCGGACACGTTGCGGACCAGGCCGATCGAGTCCGGGTCGACGCCGAGGAACGCGGCGGCCCGCTGCCGGGAGTTCTTGATCAACTGCGGCAGTTCGCGGCCGTTGAAGCGGTGCGGGTTGCGTTCGGCGCGGTCGCGCCAGGCCTCGGCGGCGCGGCGGACGACGATCGGGGCGCAGCCGAAGGCGCCATGGTTGAGATGGAGGACGTCCGGATCGAGTCCGAACTCGGCGAGAAGATCGCGGTTCACGGGCTCTCAGCGTACGCGGGGCGGGAAGGTTTCAGCGCCGGGATCCCGGTATGTCGGAGAGCGAGTTTCCGGGTGAACGGCGGCCGAACCCTGTCTCGCGCGAATGCCGTACCCATTGAACGAGGGCGATCCGTGTGATTGTTTTCCCTGTATGAGAAGCCGCCTGTTGGTTCTTGCCGCCGGTCTGGCGATGGTGCTGGGGGTGCTCGGTCCGGCCACGGCGTCGTCGGCCGCCGAGCTGTCGTACGCGGGCATCCGGATCGTGCGGGCCAGCCCGGGCACGCCGGGAGTTCCCGAGGTCACCCTGTCGGAGGGTTATGCGTTCGTGGCGGGGGAGAAGTTCCACGTCGCCAGTCCCGCCGAGTACTACACGTTCATCGAGGGGCCGCGCAACGAGGCCGGCATCACGGTGACCGTGCGCTGGCCGGACGTCAAGATCAGCGACATCGTGTGGCGGGACAGCCATCTGCCCTTCGACCGGCCGGCCCGCGACACCGTGACCTTCACCGTGCCGGTGACCGCCGCGACGACCAACGCCGAGCAGCCGACCATCCAGGTGTGGAGCTCCATCCCGACCGTGCCCGGCGTCCAGTGGCGGATCGAGCACAACGACCCGGACCGCGTCGCGGGCCCGTGGACGACGGTGGCCTGGCCGGCCGGGCAGGTCACTTCGGTGATCAGTTACCTGGTCGCGACCGAGGCCGTACTGAAGGATTCCGGGCTCGCCGCGACGGCCGCCGGGAAGGGCCACACCTGGTATCTGATGGGCTTCGAGACCAACAACACGCTGCACCCGGACAACCCGCCGCACTGGCACCTGGCCTACTACGCCGGCCCGAACACCAGCGCCCAGGCCTACCTGCCGCACTTCTGGTTCGACAAGCTCGGCAAGAACTTCTACAACGGCATGGACGTCTCCGGCCAGGGCCGCCTGAAGTTCTACGTCGGCGACCCGGCCCCGATGTACGACTTCGCCGGCAACCTCGTCGCCACCACGGTCATCCGCGAGGACGGCGGGCTGGACATCATCAATCCCGAGAACCTGACCTATTCGATCAAGCCCGGTCGGGATGCGACCTTCCTGAACGAGATCAACGTGTCCCGGGACGGCAAGCCGTGGCTGACCATCCGTACCTCCGACGATGTGAAGCGTGGCCTGATGATCTTCACGGTCACCGACCGGCAGCGGCCGGGGCAGAGCCGGAGCACGGTGTACGAGTACGACCGGCTGACCGGGGTGTTGAAGCCCTAAAGCTCCGAGTCGGACATTACCCCGGTCCCGGTGACGATTGGGCCAGCGCTATGGTCGATTCTCAGGGGTCTTCTTGGGTGATTCGCTAAGTGTATGTAGGTAGGTTGTGGTCCAACGGGGCTGCGGGAGTTGCGGAGAATTGTATTCCCAGATCCCCACAATGCGTCAGGATTCAGCGGGGAGGACTTGGACATGTTGACGAAAGTTCGAGCCATCGGGCTCCTGTTATCTGTGTTGGGACTATCGCTCTTCTGGTCGTCGGGCGTGAGTGTTGCTGGCACGGTGACTACTGGCGAATCGAGGGAATTGCGTGATCCCAATGATTGCCTGGATACGTTCGATGTCTGGACAAGTGAGAACGGCAACACTCACATTGCGTACTACGGCAGCAAACTGCCGTTGGTTAACAATCCTGGCACTCTAAAGATTTGGGCGGATGGAGTCCATCTGGTGGACTGGGGGGTTCGCAAGTCAACACACTACGATGCCAAGAATCTGCAGGCGCACGGCGGTGAGACGATCTACGTTGAACTCCACGAGAGTTGGTACATCCGCTGTTCGGGATACTATCAGGCATGACGAACAGTGTTCCTGAGAATCTATGCATCGGCCTAGAACCTGGACCTGGAGTGGTGCAGAGGCTCCTGCACTTCAGCGCTGAGGACCGCCAGGCCAGGATCGAGGCTAGAACCTCATCGGGAGTCACGGTGGTGCTCACGGTGCGGGAAGTCGACTCTGAGGAACTGATTGATCGGCGCGTTGCTGCGGCATCGCTCGGAATTTCAGCTATGAAGTCTGCACCAGACCATGTGGCGGCACGGCGGGAGATAGACCGTGCCATTAACGGCGATTGGATCGGGTCCTCGCTCGTCATCAATTCAGTTCCTCATGCGGTCGAGTGTTTTCAGTTGATCTCAGGCGCATGGGTCGGCCATGTGAGCTACGGAGAGTTAGGGATTCTCGTGGGCGTCGCAGGGGCGCATCTGCATTCGATCAGGCTTGCGACCATTGCGCCGGCGCAGCTAACGGATCGAGCCCCGAGTTGAGCGAGACCCGGTCTGTCGATTCCTGCCAGCGCACCAATCGAGTGTCGAGATGTCGACCTCGATTGCGCTTGTACGAATCGTGCCCGGCATAGGTGGCGATGATCTCGTCGTGCCTCGCACCGAGCTCGAATTCCGCGATCTTGATCATGGCGCCGCGGCGGTCGGCCCAGTTCTGGGCGGCGATCCGTACCGCTCCGTAGCCGTGGTTGCTCAGCACGAGTTCGTCCCCGGCGGTGAGCTCGAGCGAGGCGAGGACCGAGGAAACCCCCTCGGACACGTTGCGGACCAGGCCGATCGAGTCCGGCTCGACGCCGAGGCACGCGGCCTCGGTGACGTTCACGGTGCCGGTGACAGTTGCGACCACGAACGCCGAGCAGCCGACGATCCAGGTGTGGAGCTCCATCCCGACCGTGCCGGGCGTCCAGTGGCGGATCGAGCACAACGACCCGGACCGCGTCGCGGGCCCGTGGACGACGGTGGCCTGGCCGGCCGGGCAGGTCACCTCGGTGATCAGTTACCTGGTCGCGACCGAGGCCGTACTGAAGGATTCCGAGCTCGCCATCACGGTCATCCTGGAGGAACGGCGGGCTGGACATCGTCAATCCCGAGAATCGGACCTATTCGATCAAGGCCGGCCGGGATGCGACCTTCCTGAACGAGATCAACGTGACCCGGGACGGCAAGCCGTGGCTGACCATCCGTACCTCCGACGACGTCAAGCGAGGCCTGATGATCTTCACGGTCACCGACCGGCAGTGGCCGGAGTGCAGCCTACGAGTACGACCGGCTGACTGGGGTGCTTAAGAGTTGAACTGCACCTCGGTCGGCTGGCGGGGTTCACGTCTGGCTTGCGATCCTGGTCAGAGTAGCCACGGTGCCAGCGCCCCCCGTGCGTTCCGTCAGTGCGTCGTTCGAAGCCTGACTCCGAGTGGCGTTCACCTTGGTCACCTGCCAGGTGGCTCCTGCGAAGTCGAACGTGTCGCCTTCACCGACCTCGAGGTCGCGGGCTCCGGACTCCTCGCTCAGCCCGAGCCTCAAGAGTGGTCGTCCATCATCGTGTGTCCGGCTGCTTCCGGTGACATAGCCGGCGATGCGACCATTGCGGTAGACGCTGATCCGGCGAGCAGTCTGAACTGTCAGAGACTCCGGAAGGTCGTTGGTCATCTGTCCTCATTCCAGTGTTGAATAGTAGCCGACGCGACTTCCGTCGGACTCGTATCTGCGAAACAACTCCCAGAAGGAATCGGCATCCAACGGGGGAGGATTCGACGATCTGCCGAATTCGTCGACACCCCAAGGATTGCGCAACTGAATCTTATCGGTGGTTACGTCGATTACCTCGTATACGTGACTAAACGAGAAGACGTCCGGTGGATATGGTGCGATTTCGTTACCACGTTGTTCACGGGATCCCAGGACGATCGGTTTTCCTTCGCTGAGCTTCGATCGGAGCTCATCGAGGAGCGCCTGTGCTCCTGCTTGTTCGTCGGGTATGCGTCGTGTTTCTGCTGCTTCGCCGGTGATCTCGGCAAGCAGGTTCGTGCGTTCCGACACGGTTGACCCGAGGTTGAGTCTGTCGTAACCAGTCGGTGATGCGTCAGGTGATGGTGGCAGCTGAAGATCGTTCCTGTCGGCATCGATGTCGCCCTTGAGGTAATGGACCCATTCAGACTGCCAGCCAGAACGTTCGGCCTGACTCCACGTCTGGTCCTGAGCGGCTACGACCTTTTCGAGAATCGCAGCCCAGCCTGAACGGTCAGCTTGGATCCCGGCGAGTGGACGGGCCGATTCGTCCGTCCGGACGGGGAGTTTGTCGTTGAGGTGATAGGTGGTGGTGTCGCCGTTCGGTCGTACAACTGGGTCGACTTGAGTGGCGCGATCTACGTTGTGAAGTGTGATCTCAAAGGACCCATCGCCGGTCTGCCTGATGCAGTTCGTGATTGCGTCAGGACGATGTCCTGCGATGGCTCCTAGGGTGGCTACGATCCCACAGTCTCCGACAGTCCCTTGGTTGCTTTGTTCGCGTTGGGGCGGCCCATCGAACAAGGGGATTGTTCGCTCTGTATCGCGGACGAGATACCGTTCGTTCACGGTTGGCGAAGCATCGGCATCATAGTCCGTCGTTGCACCGAGATCGCCGACTACGTGGTCATGGTTGGCGCGTTCCCTGGATGTGTTAACGTCCAGTAATTCTGGAGTGGTGGTCTCGCTGGTCTCCTGATTTCCGCGCTCCGCCGCTTCTTCCTGGAGCGGCATCCGAGGCTGACCCATTTCTGTCGGAATCGGATCTTCGATACGCGGTTCCGCGTCCGCAGCTGTCGTCATGCGACCGTGTCGCGCATCTGCGGAGACGGTCAGGGTGTCATCGGCCGACGGGCCACCTTCCGCTTCCGTGCTGACGTTCTGATCCGTGTGATTCTGATCAGGACGAGGTGTATCGACGGCGTCAGGCGTGCGTGGTTCGGCTGATGTGGCGAGGCTTTTCGCAACGTCGGCACGGTCCGCTGCGCTGTGCTCGCGGTCGGTGCCGGAGTCGATGGATGTAGAAGGAGATTGGTTGTCGGCATCCTCGACCCGTTCGTGATCTTGGGAACGGCTTTCGGTGCCGGTGCGGTCCGCGATCTCGGTCACGGTCGCAGACTGCGGACTGCCACTGGCATCCGACGGGCTGTTGCGTGCTTCCTGGGTCTCGGGATCGTCGGTCTCGTGTGGGCCCGGTTCGTCGGTCCCGCGGTCGCTTTCGGGTCGTGGCCGACCAGAGGTGTCCTTGGTGCCGGCGCTGGGGTCGAGTGCCTTCGGATCGTCGGCCTCCGATTCCGAGTCAACGGCGGATTGTTCACTGACCTCTTCGAGGCGTTTGCTCAGTTCGAAGCGGATCTCGGCGCCGGTGCGGCCCTTGGCGTCGGTGACGACCGAGCGCCGCGGACGCTCCTCGATCTTCACGCCTGAGGAGTCTGCGCTCACCGCTGCCGGATCGTCGGCCGATCGGGCCGACTCGTCGCCCGCACTGTTCTTGTCGAGATCCATCACGTACCCGCCTTCGTTCCGGTAGCGCTCGCTCGGTCGGCCCGAGTGGCTTCGGCGAAGTGCTCGGCGGGCCAACTGCAGTCAACGAAGTCCTTCAGGATCTCGCCGAGGCGCGAGTCCCAATGGTGATCATAGGGATCGGCTCCGACGGCTGCGAAGAGTCGAGGTTCGGCATCATGGCCGAAAGCGATCGGGTACGCGTTCTCGTCGCGCAGGTTGAGTTCCCGGTCGGCACGCTCGGTCGCGTGCTGCAGCTTCTCGTCGGGCGTAGCCCCGGGGATCGGTTCGTCGATGGTCCGCTCCCATTTGGCGATCCGGACTTCCCAGTCCGCAAACATCTCTCTGGCGAGGACGACCAGTTCGTCTCGCACTGCGTGCCAGCGGTACGGACGAGCGACCCGGGTGACGTCGAGCACGGTGCTGGCCGCGTCGGCGCCTTCCGCGACCATGGATCGCAGGAGGGCCGCGACCTCGTCGGCAAAACCGGAACTTCCCACGGGCAAGACCGTCGCCCGCGCTCCAATGGCTTGATCAACTGCGTGCGAAAGGGCACAGTCGCGGGCGCGTGCGTCCATCATGATCAATTGGGTACGGAACCGTTCCTCCGGCACCGGCGTGGCCCAACCCGTCAGGTGGGCGACGACGGCCAGTTCGGCCCAGATGGTGATCAAGGGGGCTGTGTCGAGGAGCCGCTCGGCGGTACGGATCTGGCGCAGGGTGCATGGGATGGTGTCTTGGCAATCGGTGCCGCAGGTCGAGCTGCGGCGACCGACAAGATCAGCAGGGCCGTCCGGGACCGCCTCGGTCCGCTCGCGGGTCGTGCCGTCGGGCATGGCGGCGAGCAGGGGATAGTCCATGCCGTCGGTGAAGACGGCGGCTTGGCCGGGGGTGAGGGTGACCAGGTAGTCGGATTGGGCGTCGGTGATGTTCATGGTGGCGCCGACGGCGTCGCGGTCGTCCTGGGCGGGCAGCCGGTGGACGATCTTGATCGCGGTGTTCTTGATCACGTCGGGGAGCAGCTTGGACGGGATCTGCTCGGCGATGATCAAGCCTTCGCCGTACGCGCGGATCTCGGCGAGCAGGTCGGCGAACATCTCGACGGCGTGGGCGGCCGGACCCTCGGTGGCGTTGCGGAGCAGGCGGTGCGCCTCCTCGAAGACGCTCAGGTGGCGCAGCCCGGTCAGCCGTAGTTGATCATGTTTCTGGAGCAGGCGCAGGTGCTCGACGAGCCTGATCAACACCGTGCCCATCAGGAACGCCTTGTCGCGGTCGTCGCCGACGTCCTCGATCTCGAACACGACGTTGGACCGGAGCAGAGCGTCCAGGTCCAGGGGATGGCCGCCCTCGAGGAACCGGCCGGTGGTGCCGAGTCGCAGGCTGGCCAGCCGGACCGAGATGAAGCCGCGGACGTTGTCGGTGATCTCGCGGCCGTACCCGATGTCCTCCACCACGGCCATCGCCGTCCGCTGCAGATCGGCCAGCGTCGGATAGGCCGGATCGGTGCCGGCTTCGGCCGGCTCGCCGAGCGCGAGGTCCCAGCCGGCTTCCTCGTAGCACCGGGTCAGCGCGGCCGACAGGACCTGCGGGAACGGCTCGTCCGCCTCGAAGGCGGCCAGGAACAGGGCGCGGACCAGGTCCAGGTGGGTCTGCAGCGGATAGCGGCGGCCTTCGGCGTCGACGCCGGGCTCGAGCGGATTGAGGCCGGCGGGTACGGCGTCGGGGTCACCGGGCCGGATCGCGATCACTCGGTGTCCGGTGCCGGCCAGCCGGGCGGCCATCAGCCGGTACTCGGCCTTGGCCGGTTCGACCACCAGCCAGGGCAGGCCGGCGACGGCGGCGTTCTCCAGCATGCCGCGGATCGTCTGCGACTTCCCGGCGCCGGTCGCGCCGCAGACGAAGGTGTGCCGGTTCAGGCTCGACCTTGGTACGGCGAGCGGCCCGGCCGGCAGCCGGTTCCGGTCCAGCACGGTGCCCAGTGGTAGACCGGGGCCTGCGGTCTCGGCTCCGATCAGGGGTTCCGGCGTCACGTCGAACTCCGGCCGGAGCCGGAACCGTACGCCGGGCAGCTCGACCGACGGCGGCGTCGCGATCGCCGCCAGCAGCTGGGTGCTGACGTACCCGCCGGTCGGATCGTCGTCCGCCATCAGCGCCTCGTCGAAGGCGGAGGCGGTGCGGCCCGGCCGCAGGGCGTACGGAAGCTGGGCGGTGTCGGCCGACGCACAGACCAGCGCCGCGATCCGGCGTGCGGCCTCGGGAGTCTCGCCACCCGCCGCGAAGCCGATCCGCCACAGGCCGGTGGTCGCCGCCTGGGACAGCTCGCGATGCCGGGCCTCGAGCCGCGAGGTCAGGACCGCGTAGTCCGGGGACGACTCACCGCGGGCCGCGGCGCGACGCTTCTCGTTGCCGACCGCCGCGACCGCCTCGTCGAGGTCGTCGTCGGCGACCGGTTCGGCGATCAGGACCCAGCTGAACGGCCCGTGCCAGACCCCGAGCAGGCAGTCCTCCAAGGTCGGGCGCAGCGGCTCCGGCGCGGCGGGCTCGGGCCGGTCCTCGACCAGCAGCGAATCGCTGACCACCGAGATCGCCGCCCAGGAGGGAACTCCGCGCAAGGTCGCGGCGAGTTCTCCGGGCTGTTCCAGCCGACCCCGGCCACCGGCCGGCAGGCTCAGCAGCGCCGACTCTGCATCCTGCGCCGTCGCCGAGACCAGGCCGGCCCCGGCGATCCGTACCTCCACCGGACCGGATGCCGTTGCGCGGTGCCAGCACAGCACCACCGGACCCGAGTCGGCGTGAAAGGCGGAGACCAGGGCAGCGAGCCGGCGCTGCCGATCGGTCGGCCGCGCATCGGCCCCGCCGGAGTCCGTCGAGGTGGGCAGCCGGGGGAGTTCGGACAGGACACAACCGGCCAGACCGTCCAGGCCGTCCGCCATCGACCGCCGACTCCCGCTCGTCATGATCACGCACGATAGCCCGCGCCGCGGCTGCGGATCGAGCTCCCCGACGGGTCCCGGAGACTGATAATTTGAGAATCCATAGTCCCTGACCCGGCATCCGGAGTCCCGCCCATGACCTCTGCGAACTCGAGCAACCGTGATCTCGAAGCGCGCTCGCGGCTGTTCGAGCCGGGCGAGCGGCTGGGCTGGCAGTTCCGGGACCGGCTCGGTTTCGTCCGGCCCTTCTCCGAAGCGGAGCCGGAGCAGACGCCGCTGCCGTCCTGGATCCGAAACGTCTCGCAGGCCGCGGCCAGCCGGTTCCAGAGCCGGCGCAACCTGGCCGCGATCCTGTTCTGGGTCGGCACGCTGATCTCGCTGGGGCTCGGGCTCTACAACGCGCTGTTCGTGCCGGGCGGGGACTTCTTCCGGTTCTTCATCGGCGGCATCATCGTCACGATCGTCCTCGCGCTGGGGACCGTGATCTTCGGCTGGACCGGGCGCGGCCGGCTGGTCCGGACGGCGGCCAAGCTCAGCGAGGAGGCCGCCGACCAGGACGTACAGCGTCGCACGGACTGGCTGGATCGCCAGCTGGACTGGGATGTCGGCGAGCGGGAGCGGGTCGACCGGCTGCCCGAATGGGGCGCGATCGCGACGCCGCCGGAGACCAGGCGGCTGGACATCTTCGGCGGCAACATCTGGTCCTGGCAGGCCTTTCTCACCGTGTACGGGACGTCGGCGCTGGCCCGGCACCCGGTGATCCTGCTCGACCTGTCCCGCGAGGTGGTCAGCGAGGAACTCGTCCGGGCCGCGGAGGCGGCGCGGGTCCCGATCGACGCACAGCTGCTGCCGAAGGATCTGGCCACGACGACCCTGTTGACCGAGCTGACCTCGGGCCAGTTGATCGACGCGCTGATCGAGTCGATGTACGGCGACGAGGAGGGGACCGCCCGGGCGGAGCGGACGATGGACCACCGGCTGCTGACGGGGCTCGCCAAGGAGCTCGGCGACTCGGTGACGCCGGCCCGGCTGGCGGCCGGACTGCGGGCCATGATGGACCACCCGGACGACGACGGCGTGCTGTCGGCCCGGGAGCGGAACCGGATCGCCGACGAGGTGTTCCCGGCCGAGTACCGCCGCCAGTCGGCGGAGCGGCTGCAGCGCCTCGAGTCGTACCTGCAGCCGTTGCAGCGGCTCGGCGCGGAGGTGGAGCCGCGGGACCTCGGCTACCTGACCTGCATGGCGCTGGCCAGCGAGGGCAACAACGCGACCGCGGACTTCCTGACCGACCTGCTCGTGCAGTGGCTGACCCACCGGATCACGGCGAACCCGTACACGAGCGAGCCGGAGGTGATCATCGTCGGCGCCGACGCGATCAAGCTTCGGCACCTGGAGCGGCTCTCCGACGCCTGCGAGCGGCGCGGCATCCGGATCACGCTGATGTTCCGCAACCTGCGCGGCGAGGCGGAGAACTTCATCGGTCGCGGCATCGCCGGATTCATGCGGCTCGGCAACGCGGCCGAGGCCGGCCGGGCGGCCGACCACATCGGCCGCGAGCACAAGTTCGTGATCAGCCAGATCACCGCGACGGTCGGGTCCAACGAGACCCGGACCACCGGCGACACCTGGGGTCACAGCGAGACGATGGGCGTCAACGTCGGCACCTCGGTCGGCTGGAACCGCAACTGGGGTAGCGGTACCAACCGCAAGGCCGAACTCTTCGCGCCGGACGAGTCGCACAACTCCTCCAGGGGGTACTCGAAGAGCGAGAACACCAACGAGGGCCGCAACTGGTCGTCGTCGCGCAACTGGTCGGCCACCCGCTCCTTCGCCGAGGGCACCAACTGGAGCGAGGCCAAGTCCAATCAACGCGTGCAGGAGTACGTGGTCGAGCCGAACGTGCTGCAGAACCTTCCCGAGCACGCGATGCTGCTGGTCGAGCCGCAGCGTGGCCAGCAGCAGCCCAACCTGGTGCCGGTCGAGTTCGACCCGGCGATCGTGACGCTGCCCGGCGTCAGCATGGAGCCCCTCGCGGAGGTCGCCGAACCGGCCGAGCATCCGCTGGACGGCGCGGCGCAGGAGCAGCCGGCGCTGACCGCGGAACGCACCGGCGGGTTCACCCTGGACGACTTCGAGGCCGACGATCTCCTGGCGGACCCGGAGCCGGAGCCGGTCCGGGAAGAACGCGGCCGGACCGGGGACGTGCAGCGATGACCGGCCCGGTGGGCCTGGGGTTCGTCACCGGGTTGCACGCGCTGATCGCGGCCGCCGACAGCGGCAACCTCGCCTGGTCCCCGTACTCGGTCACCGAGGCACTGCGGCTGGCCCTGGCCGGAGCAGCGGGACGGACCCGAGACGAACTGGCCGCGGTCCTCGACGACGCTCCGGGCGGCGTGGCCTTCCCCGAGGGCGTACGGGTCGCGAACACCGTCTGGGCCGACACGAACGTCCCGATCAAGCCGTCCTACGACGCCGCCGCGCTGCACCTGGCCGACTTCGCCGGCGACCCCGAGGGCGCCCGGGTTGCGATCAACGCCGACGTCGAGAAGACGACGGCCGGGCTGATCCAGGATCTGCTCGGGCCGGGCACCGTTGACGGCGGAACCCTGGCGGTGCTGGTGAACGCCCTCCATCTCCGGTTGCGGTGGCTGCGGCCGTTCGAGCGGTCGGACACCCGGCCGCTGCCGTTCCACACGCCGGCCGGCACGCGGGACGTGCCCACGATGACGCACCGCGGCCGGCTCGAGTACGGGGCGGCGGCCGGCTGGCAGCTCGTCACGTACGTCAGCCGCGCCGACTCCGGCCACAGCCCGGGCGACCTGGTGCTGGACGTGCTGCTGCCGGACGATGAGCTGACCGCGCCGAGCGCCGCGGACCTGAAGGCGTTGTACGGCTCGGTCCGGCCGGAACAGGTTGACCTGAGGCTGCCCCGCTTCGACGCGAGCGGCAGCGCGCTGCTGGCCCCGCCGCTTCGCCGCCTCGGACTCCGGACCTTGTTCACCGACGACGCCGACCTGTCGGGCCTCAGCGACGTGCGGATCAAGATCAGCGAGGTCATCCACCGGGCCGTCCTCACCGTCGACGAGGAGGGCGCCGAAGGTGCGGCGGCGACGGCGATGATCGCGCGGGCCGGAATGGCCGCCGCGCCGCCGATTCCGGTGCACGTCGACCGCCCGTTCCTGGCGATCATCCGGGACCGGCCGAGCGGGGCCGTTCTGTTCCTGGCCCGGATCACCGCTCCCTAGGACACCCGGGCGATGATCTCGCCGTGCAGGATGGAGAACCAGCCGTCCTCGCTGTCGGCCCAGGCGTGCCAGGCCGCGGAGATGCGGGCCAGCTGGTCGGTGGTGGCCAGTCCGGTGTCAACCAGCTGGCGGGCCAGGGCCGACTGCAGGATCCGGTCCGCCCACATGCCGCCCCACCAGGCCCGGTCCTCGGGCGTGCTGAAGCACCAGGTTGACGAGGTCGCGGTGACGTCGGTGAGGCCGGCCTGCTGGGCCCAACCGAGCAGGCGGCGACCGGCGTCCGGCTCGCCGCCGTTGGCCCGTGCGGCCGCCTGGTAGAGCTCCAGCCACTCGTCCAGCTCGGGCAGCAACGGCCACCAGGCGAACGCGCGGTAGTCGCTGTCCCGCACCGCGATCAACCCGCCCGGCCGGGTCACCCGGCGCAGTTCGCGCAGCGCCTGCACCGGGTCGGCGACGTGCTGCAGCACCTGGTGCGCGTGGCTGACGTCGAACGCGTCGTCGGGCAGTTCGAGCGCGTGCACGTCCTGCACCGAGAAGACGACGTTGGTCGCGCCGCGCTCCGCGGCCAGCTCGCGGGACAGCGCCAGCTCGGCCTCGCCGACCTCGGTCGCGGTGACCTCGGCGACCCGCCCGGCCAGGTCGACCGTGATCGTTCCGGGGCCGGCGCCGACGTCGAGCAGCCGCTGGTCGGCGCGCAAGTGGGGCAGCAGGTGGCCGGCCGAGTTCTCCGCGGTACGCCAGCGATGCGACCGCAGCACCGACTCGTGATGTCCGTGCGTGTACGTACTCAACGCAATCCTCCGTCCATATCGAGAGATTAAGTGTCTCATACCGCAGACTTGATCATGGATTCGGTCGCCGTCGGTGCCGAGCGGCGCGGGTTCGGATTCCCTTAGGCTGGAGACGTGATCAATTGGGCGACGGCCAGCGACCTCGACCGGGTCGAAGAGCATCGGCGATCCACTGAATGGGTGGCGCACCTGTGGCGGTCGCCCGAGGCCAAGCTGCTCAAGCTGGACGATCAGAGCCGGTTCACCACGAACGCCGGCGGCAGCAAGCTCCGGCTGGTCAAGCCGTTCGTCGAGTACGACCCGCAGCGGCACCGGCTGCTCGGGCTCCTCGACGACGCGCCGATCTTCGCGGTGGAGGCGCTGACCGAGGGAGACGTGCACGACTTCCGCGAGGTCGCCCACCAGCTCACCGACAACGAGCGTGACGTCGCCGCGACCGCCGCCGCCATGATCAACTGGCACCGCAGCGAGCCGCACTGCCCGCGCTGCGGCCGTGCGACGCAGGTGATCAACGGCGGCTTCGCGCGCTTCTGCCCGGTCTGCGAACAGGAGCACTTCCCGCGCACCGATCCCGCCGTAATCGTCGCGATCCGGGACCCCGACGACCGGCTGCTGCTCGGCGGCAATTCCAAGTGGGGTAACCGGATCTCGGTGTTCGCCGGCTTCGTCGAGGCGGGCGAGTCGCTCGAGCAGGCCGTACACCGGGAGATGGCCGAGGAGGTCGACGTCCAGCTCACCGACGTCAGCTACTTCGGCAGCCAGCCGTGGCCGATGCCGCGTTCGCTGATGCTCGGCTTCTCCGCCCGGGCGATCGGCGCGGAGATCAGCATCGACGGCGAGGAGATCGGGTACGCGGACTGGTTCACCCGCGACGAACTCACCGCCAAGCTCGAGGCCGGCGAGATCGCGCTGCCTGGGCGCAGTTCGATCGCGTCCCGGATGGTCCAGGCCTGGCGCGACGACGAGCTGCCCTGACGTTGCTGACCGGATCGGTGCCGTAGCTCGGTTCGGGTCGACGCCGGTGACAGCGCGCGCCCGACGGTCGACCGTGCGGCGGCTCCCGTGCGCGGGCTCACGGTTGGCTGCGCCGGCCTTCCGTGCACGGGCTCAGGGTTCGCTGCGCCGAAGCCTCGGGCGCAGGCCGCTGGCTCGGTTGGCGGGGTGCAGCACGGCGCGGCGGATTGCGTCGACGGTGCCGAACACCTGGACCCGGTCGGTGGCGCGGGTGACCGCCGTGTAGAGCAGCTCCCGGGTCAGCAGGGGAGAGTCCGGGGGCGGCACGATGAACGAGACGCAACCGAACTGACTGCCCTGGGCGCGGTGCACGGTCATCGCGTGCACGGTCTGGACGGCATCCAGCCGGACCGGTGACACGACGGTCGGCTCCGCACCGCGGGCGAACGCGGCCCGCGGCCCGTGCTCGGTCGCGACCACGACCCCGGTGTCGCCGTTGTAGAGCCCGAGTTCGTAGTCGTTCGCGGTGATCAACAACGGCCGGCCCGGATACCACTCGGCGGTACGGTCCCGGCCGGACACCGGGCTGCCGGGCGCGGCCGGGACCGCCCACGATCCGTACGCCTCGATCAGCCAGTGCTCGGCCTCGGCGCCCCAGCGGGCGACGCCGAACGGCCCCTGCCGATGGGCGCAGAGCAGCCGATGTTGATCAAGACCGCGCAACGCTCCCTCGACATCGCCGGCGGCCGCGGCGTCGTGGCTGGTCCGGCCGGCGGTCAGGACCCGCTCGCGGAGCGGTTCGAGCCCGGCCGGGTCGGCCCGGTCCAGGTCGCTCTCGACGAAGATCACGTCGTCGGCGCCGGACCGCAGCACGTCGATCGCGGCGTCAGCGTCGGACTCCCGGATCGCGCGGGCCAGGGTCTCGATCGCGCCGCCGTACCGCCAGGTGTGGCTGAGCCGGACCACGCCGTGCGGCGGCGCCGGCTCACCGGCCAGGCCGAGCGCCGCCAGCCCGTCGGCGAGCGCGGTGTCGTCCGGCCCGGGCGCGGTCGCGATGTCGGCGAGCACCGCACCGGCCTCGACCGACGACAGCTGGTCCGGATCGCCGACGAAGACCAGCCGCGCGTCCGGCCGGACCGCCTCCAGTAGCCGTGCCATCAGGGTCAGCGACACCATCGAGGTCTCGTCGACGACGATCACGTCGTACGGCAGGTGGTTGCCGCGGTGGTAGCGGAACCGGCCCCGGGACCCGGGCAGCCAACCGAGCAGTCGATGCAGGGTGGAGGCGCTCAGCTCGCCGAGCCGGGTCCGGTCCGCTTCCGGCAGCCGGTCGGTCGCCTCCCGGACCGCCTCCTCGAGCCGGGCCGCGGCCTTGCCGGTCGGCGCCGCCAACGCGATCCGCAGGCCTCGGCCGGGCCGGTGGTCGAGTCCCGGCTGGTCCAGCAGCAGGGCCAGCACCCGGGCCACGGTCGTGGTCTTGCCGGTGCCCGGACCGCCGGCGATCACGCTGACCCAGCGCTGCGCCGCGACCGCGGCGGCCCGCCGCTGCTGGTCCGGCTCGCCGGCCGGCAGTCCCGCGCCGGTGAACAGCCGGTCCAGGGCGCCGGTCAGCCGGTCCCGGTCGAGCTCCGGCTGGGTCCGTTCCTCGCGGCTGAGCCACTCGGTCCGGACCTCTTCCTCCTGCAGCCAGTAGCGCTCGAGGTAGAGCAGGCCGTGGGCGAGCCGGAGCGGCCGGCCGCCTTCGTGATCATGGCCGTCGGCGACCATCGGGCTGGCCCGGACGGCGTCGAGCCAGGCCGCGGGCTCCGGCCAGGGCAGGCCGGCCACGTCGATCCGTACCTCGGAGGTGTCGAACGAGGTCGTGTGCACCTCGGCCAGATCGATGCAGACCGACCCGGCGCGGACCGCACGTACCGTCAGGGCGAGCGCCAGCCGCACCCGGTCGTCGGCCTCGCCTGCCAGCCGGGCGATCGCCGTGGCCGCATGCACGTCGGCCGGTCCGAGCACCCCGGCCTCGTTGAACGTCTGCAGCAGCCCGGACGCGCCGGTGACCAGGCTGGGGTCCGCCGGGTCCATGATCATCGTCGGCTCGGTCGCGGCCGGAACGCTCATGGTCGCCCCCGATCGAGCAGGTCGGACAGTTCGATGATCATGGCCGACGGCGGCCGCCAGCTGAACACGCCGCAGCGGACCCCGTCGATCTCCGGGGTGTCCGGGCCGGCCATCCCGCGCAGGAACAGGTAGAGCACGCCGCCGAGATGATCATCGGGGGAGTAGCCGGGCTGCCGCCAGCGCAGGTAGCGGTGCAGCGCGACCGAGTAGAGCAGCGCCTGCAGCGGGTAGTGCGCGCCGATCATGGCCCGGGCCAGCGACCGGGGCCGGTACCGGCGCAGCGGCAGTTCGTCGGTCGGCTCGCCGATCCAGTTGGTTTTGTAGTCGACCACCAGATAGCGGGGATCGCCGGGCTCACCGGCCCGCAGCACCGCGTCGATGCTGCCGACCAGGTAGCCGCGCAGCGACTCGCCGGCCAGCTCGGGTAGTTCGAGATGCCGCGGGTAGTCGACCAGCGGATCGTCGGCCGGCAGGTGCAGCCGCAGCAGCCCGGCCAGCTCCGGCAGCATCAGCTCGCCGGTCGGGCGGTCGCCGCCGGCGAGCGGGAATTCGAAGTCCAGCTCGGCCAGCCGGTCGGCGGCGCCGAACTCGCCGAGGGTCCGGTTGCCGGCCAGCGGACCGAGCGGCGTGTGATAGGTCGGCAACAGGGCCTCGACCAGGCCGTCGGCCGTCATCGTCCCGGCCGGGATGCGGCTCAGCTGATCTGTCGTGGCCCGGCGCAGTTCGGCGGCCAGGTCGTCCGCGGCCGGGTCGACGTCCTCGTAGATCGCGTGCACGACGGTGCCGAAGTCGGCGCCGCTCGGCAGCCCGCTCATCGGCGACGGCCGGTCCAGGTCCGCGGCCACGGCGTGTGGTTCCGCGGTGTCCGGGCCGTCGCCGACCGGCAGCGCGGTCGTGGTCTCGTCGTCCTCCTTGGCCGGTTCGGCCTCGCTGCCGACCCCGGCGGCGTCGCCGGGCAGGCCGTGCGCGGCCGCCGTCAGCCCCGAGTACGAGGTCCGGCGCCAGAGCAGGTCCAGCGAACGGTCGAACGACCGCACCGTCAGCCGCTCCGGCGGCTCCGGCCGGGCCGGTGGCGGCAGCGCGTCGCGGGGCTCGACCACCTCGATCGCGACACCCGGCCCGAGGTGGGAGAGCGTGGTCGGGTCGCCGGACACCGGATACGCGGATTCCGGCTCGGCGCCCTCGATCCGGGGCCCGTAGAGCAGCCGCTGCAGGGCCGACGGCGCCGTGTTGCGGGTCGGCGCCCACCAGGTGATCAGCTGACACTTGGCCCGGGTCGCCGCGACATAGAACAGCCGCAGGTCGTCGCCGCCGTCCTCCCGCCGGGCCTGCGCCAACCGCTCGGACCGGCCGGGCCCGGTCAGCCCGCCCACGTCCAGCACCGCGCGGAGCCGGCCGGAACCGTCCGCCGGCTTCGACGGCTGGTGCAGTTGCAGGACCTGGCCCTCGTCGTCGCCGACGTGCCGATCCCAGGCCTCCGGCAGGTAGACGATCGGGAACTCCAGGCCCTTGCTGCGGTGCACCGTGAGGATCTGGACGGCCTTCGAGTCGCTCTCCAGCCGGCGGGTGCCCTCGGTCCCGTCGCGCTGCGCGTCGGCGATCCGCTCCACCAGATATTCGACCAGCGCGCTGACGCCGAGCCGGCCGGACACCATCGCCGCGTGCAAGGTCTGGCCGATGTGGCGCAGGTCGGTCAGCTGGCGCTCGCCGTCGGTCCGGCCGAGCAGCCGGGCCCCGACCGCGGTGTCGGTGATCATCGTCTCGAGCAGGGCGGCCACGCCGCGCCGCTCCAGCGTCCGGCTCCACCAGCGCAGCTGCTGGGACAGTTCGGTCAGCGCGACGTCGTCGGCCCGGACCAGATCGTCGACGGTACGGCCGACGAAGCAGGTCAGCGCCGCCTGCCGGACCCGGGCCTGCCGCGGCTGCTCCAGCGCCCGCAGCAGCGTCAGCCACTCGTGCGCCATCGGCGAGCCGAACACGCTGGTCGCGCCGAGCACCACCGCCGGCACGCCGGCCTCGGTGAGCGCGTCCCGGATCTCCTCGCCCTGCCGGTTCCGGCGGACCAGGACCGCGACGTCGCCCGGTCCGACCGGCCGGTCGTCGGCCTGGCCGCGGGTCGGGTCCAGCTCGCGGAGCCGTACCCCGGAAGCCAACAGCCGGGTGACGTCGGCGACCAGGTCCCGGGTGATCATCGGGCGCACCGACCGCACCATCGGCATCCGGGTCGCCTCCGGATCGTGCTCCAGCACCCGTAGCCGGACCGGCGCCGACGGGGCCTCGGCGTCACCCGGCAGCAGCCGGCGCTCGGTGTGGTGGGCCCGGACCGACCGGACCACGATCCGCGGGTCGCCGAGGGCCGCGCCGCCGAACACCGACTGCAGCGCGTCGACCAGGGCCGCGTCGCTGCGCCGGTTGACGTCCAGCGTCGCGATCCGGTCGGCCACCCCGACCGCGTCCAGATAACTGAACACGTCGGCGCCGCGGAACGCGTAGATCGCCTGCTTAGGGTCGCCGATCATGATCAAGGTCGCGTGGCCGTGGAACGCGGTCCGGACGATGTCCCACTGGATCGGGTCGGTGTCCTGGAACTCGTCGATCAGCACCACCCGGTAGCGCTGCCGGAGCCGGGCGCAGGCGGCCTCGCCCTGCTCGGAGTCGGTCAGCGAGCGGTGCAGCCGGGTCAACATGTCGTCGTAACTGAACAGCCGCCCGAGACCCTTCCGCCGGGCCACCTCGGTCCGCACCTCGTGGGCGAAGTCGACCTGTTCCGCCGAGGCGTCCTCCGGCAGGCCGACGGCCCGTTCCGGGACCAGGCCGGCGTGCGGTGCGTTGACCACGGTCTCGGCCAACCGCAGCGCCTGGTCCGGCGGCAGCGGCGCGATCTTCGTGCCGCCCGCGTACCGGCGCAGGTAGCTGTCACCGGTCACCTGCCGGACCAGGTCGGTCAGGTGCTCGACGAAGATCGCGTCTGGTTCGCGGTCACCGATCACGCCGAGCCCGTCCAACATCCGCAGGCAGAACTCGTGCGTGGTGGCGATCGTCGCGGCGTCGAAGTCCGCCCTGGCCCGGGCGATCCGGGTGTGCCGGGCCCGCAGTTCCGCCTCGGTCCCGGTGCAGATCAGGCGCTCGACCGGATCGCCGTCGTCCGGTGCTCCGCCGGCCAGTACCGCGGTCAGCCGCTGCTCGACCTGCACCAGCCGCTCCCGGACCCGGTCCCGCAACTCGTTGGTGGCCATCCGGCCGAACGTGACCAGCATCAGCTGGTCCAGCTCGACCAGGCCGTCGGCGAGGTAGCGGGCGGCCAGCGCGGCGATCGTGTACGTCTTCCCGGTGCCGGCGCTGGCCTCGAGCACGGTGGTCCCGGTCGGCAGCGGACCGGTCAGATCGAACGGTACGGACTCGGCCGCCGGCGAGGGTGGGGTCTCGGTGATCACCGGAGTTCCTCCCCGCGCAGCAGCGGTTGCCAGACCCGACGGGCCAGTGCGCCGAACCGGCTCTGCTCCTCGATGTCGCCGCGCCGTTCCTCGGGCCGGGCCTGCTCCGCCATCAGGTCCTCCAGGGTCGGGCCGATCACCTGCTCGTACGACGGGTCCAGATCCTCGGCCCAGAGCTGGCCGATCTTGCTCAGCAGCGGCGCGATCGGGCGCCCGGCCAGGCTGAGCCGCGCGTACTCGCAGGAAGCCTTCGGCGGCAGCGGCAGCGGCCCCTGCAGCCCGGTCCGGTAGAGGTCGACCAGGTCGCCGAGCAGCAGCCCGGCGATCTTGGCCGGCACCGGCCCGAGCACCGAACGCCCACGCCGGCCGATCGTCACCGCACGCCAGGACTGGTCGGGTTCGGTCACGGTGAGTGCGAGCAGGTCGATCCAGGAGGCCAACCGATGCTTCGGCCCGAGCCGCGAGTAGCTGACCGACACCGGTCCGTTCTCGCGGATCCCGGGCAGGGTCCCGGTGATCACCGCGCCGCCGGCCTCCGCGGTGATGTCGATGCCGCGGGCCGGCCCGGTCAGATACGGCTCGGCACCGGCCGCCAGCTCCCGGACCTGGTCGACCACCGGACCCAGCGCCGCACTGCCGAACCGCTGCGGCGGCAGCGTCCCGCGCCGCCACTCCGCCGCCGTGAGTTGATCAAGGTCGGCACCCTGCAGCAGCAGTCGCAGCATCCGGTCGCCGACCGACCAGGACTCCAGCCCGTCCAGCTGGATCGGGATCTGGTCGTCGGGCCGCTCGTCGTCCTCGTACAGGAACAGTCCGGCCCGCATCCGCAGCAATGCCCGGACCGGATGGGCGAAGAACCGGGACAGGTCGGACAGGTCGATCACGTCGTCCACCGGTCGCGGCGGCAGCTCGCCGATCGCGTACGGCGAGGACGGCTGTTGGCGCGGACCGATCGCCGCCCGGGCACCGCGCAGCCCCTGCCGATCGAAGCTGAACGGCCGACCATGATCAACGGTGGCGAAGTTGTCCGGATCGAACGGCTGCAACGGATGGCGGGTCGTGATCATGGAACGGACCGAGCTGTGCCCGGCGGCCGGAGTCGCGGTCCGGTCCAGGGTGTCCAGCAGCTCGCCGATCGGGACCGCCGGCGGCTTGTCGGCGCCGGTCCGCGGATCGGCGCCGGAGTAGATCACGACCAGCCGCTCCTCGGCCGAGAGGATCGCGTCCAGCAACAGCTGCCGGTCCTCGGTCCGCGGATCCCGGTCGCCGATCCACGGCTGCGCCGCGACGACGTCGTCGCCGTCGATCGAGGAATGCCGCGGGAACACCCCGTCGTCGACCCCGAGCAGCACCACCACCCGGTGCGGCACGGAACGCATCGGCGTCATCGTGCACATGGTCAAGGTCCCGGTCCGGAAGTTGGCCCGGCTCGGCCGGCCCCGGAACGAGTCGGCGAACAGGGCCCGGATCTCGGCCGGCCGGAGCAGCGTCTCGGCGGCCGTCGCCGGATCGACCGACTCGCCGATCCGGGCCAGCTCGGCGTATGCGTGGCTCAGCTGCCAGGAATCCGCTCGGCCGACCGCGGTGAGCGCCTGCACCGCCTCCCGGGCCAGCCGGATCCACTCCGGCAGCGGCCATGGCCGACCGAAGTCGGTGACCGCCTTGCGGATCCGCTCGACGCATTCGGTGAGCCGGCCGACCAGGTCGACGTCGGAGGAGTCGATGTCGTCCAGCGGCAGCGCCGTACCGAGGTAGTGGTGGCCGGACTCGTCCATCGCGATGCCGAGCAGCAGCCGGTCCAGCCCGGCCGCCCAGGTGTTCTGGCCGAACCCGGACATCGCGAACGCCGCCCGGTGCGGCGCGTCCAGCCCCCAGCGCACCCCGGCCCGTTCGACCAGATCGGCGATCCGGGCCAGGTCGTCGTCGGAGAAGGAGAACTTCCGGGCCACCGGCTCGGTCGAGATCAGATCGAGTACGGCCGCGGCCTCGACCCGGGAGGTGGCCAGGTCGAACAGCGTGGACAGCGTGTTCAGCAGCGGATTCAGCTGGCGCAGCGAGCGGTCGGCCAGCCGGACCCGCAGCTGGTGTCCCGGATGGGCCTGGTCCGGCGCCGCGTCCGCCAGCCCGAACCCGGCCGAGATCAGCGGTGCGAAGGTCTCGATGTCGGGGCACATGACGATCACGTCCCGCGGCTCCAGCGTCGGGTCGTCGGCGAGCAGGCCGAGCAGCACCTCGCGCAGCACTTCGACCTGCCGGTCCGGGCCGTGGCAGGCGTGCAGCCGGATGCTCTCGTCGGTCTCGGCGAGCCGCCGATCCTCGGTCGGCGCGGCCGGCTCGCGGTCGCCGGCCAGGTCGTCCTGGAGCAGCCGGAGCAGCGTCGCCGGGCCGTCGCGGTCGGGCGCCGGGTGGTGCACGTGGGTCACCTCGGTCGACGCCAACTCGTCGAGCAGGGTGAGCTGAAGCTCGCGGCTGTCCCGGCCGAGGTACGCCAGCAGCCGGTGCCGGGGCAGGTCGACGGTACGGTCCGCGGCCCGCGGCCCGACCAGCGAACCCTCGGCCTCGGCGGCCGTCGCGGCGATCCGGTCCCAGAGCACAGGGGAGGGCTGGGTCAGCCAGAAGTAGACGTCGCGGTGCCGTGCCAGCGTGGTCAGCAGCCGGAGGTGATCGGGCAGCACCCGGGTCGGCCCGAACACCGACAGGCGCTCCGGCAGGTCGCTCAGTCCCGGCTCCTCGGCCAGCCGTTCGCAGACCGGGCCGATCCGTTCGGCCGGACTGGGCAGCTCGATCCGGCGCCGCAACCGCCGCCACAGCTCCGCCTGCCAAATCCGGTCCGCGCCGAGCGGGGCACCGTCCGGCCCGGCGTCACGGCCGGCCAGCCAGTCCAGCACCATGCCCGGCCGGCTGCTCGCGTACGCCCCGTACAACTCGGCCAGGTGCTGCGCGATCGACCACCGCCGCCCGCCGCGCGGATCCTCGTCCGGCGTCTCGGCGGGAGCGGATCGGTCGGGTCCGAGGAACGCCCACAGCGGCGCTGCCCACGGCTCGGTCCGGGCGGCGTCGATCTCGGCCAGCAGTGGCCACACGGCTCGGTGCGGTTGCCACGGATCGGCGCCGGGGTCGATGCCGGTGACCGCGGCGGTGGCCCGGGCCGCGAGCCGGTGTGGGGAGGGGAACTCCACGCCGGCGCAGACCCCGTCGGTGCCGCCCGCCGCCGTACCCAGCCGGTGCGAGAGCTGCTGCGACAACCACCGCTCCACGCCGTGCGTCGGCACACAGACGATCTCGGTGGCGAACGGATCGGCCAACGGCTGCCCGAGCACGTCACCGAGCGCCGCGACCAACCGGTCGGAGCGTTCCGCGCGATGGAGATGCAGGCTCATGATCAGGCCACCCTAGGGCCCGTCTCCGACAGCCAGGTGGACGGCCGCCGCAATCTCGCATCGACCGGTCAGTTGCGCAGCGACACGCCGTGAAAACGGCTGCTTTTGTGCCCGGTCGGCGGGTTTGGGGTGGGTGTGGGTGGGGCGGTTTAGGGTGATCGGGTGGCCGTGGAATCCGATCGTCTGCTCGCGGCACTCGACCCCGAGCAGCAGGAAGTGGCGACCACCCTGCGTGGGCCGGTCGCGGTGATCGCCGGTGCTGGCACCGGCAAGACTCGGGCGATCACGCACCGGATCGCCTACGGGGTCGCCACCGGGGTGTATCGCCCGACGTCGGTGCTGGCGGTGACCTTCACCCAGCGTGCGGCGGGGGAGTTGCGCGGCCGGCTGCAGGAGCTGGGCGTGCCCGGCGTACAGGCGCGGACCTTCCACTCGGCGGCGTTGCGGCAGGCACAGTACTTCTGGCCCAAGGTGTACGGCGGCGAGCTGCCGGCCGTGCTGGACCACCGGATGGGCGCGGTCGCCGACGCGGCCGGCCGGCTCCGGGTCGCCGTCGACACCCCGAAACTGCGGGACCTGGTCGGCGAGATCGGCTGGGCCAAGGTCAGCAACGTCGGGCCGGAGGACTACGCCCAGGTGGCCGCGGCCCGGCACCGCGGGCTGGCCTCGTTCGACCACGAGACCGTGGCCCGTGTCTTCGCCGGCTACGAGGAGGTCAAGCGGGAGCGGGGCCGGATCGACTTCGAGGACATCCTGTTGTGTGCGGCCGCGTTGATCTCGGACAACCCGGAGGTCGCCGACCAGGTCCGCAGCACGTACCGCCATCTCGTGGTCGACGAATACCAGGACGTCAGCCCGCTGCAGCAGGCTCTGCTCGACCTGTGGCGCGGCGATCGGGCCGATCTCTGCGTGGTCGGCGACCCGGCCCAGACGATCCACTCCTTCGCCGGGGCGCAGGCCGACTTCCTGACCGGGTTCGCCCGCCGGCATCCCGGCGCGGCGGTGATCCGGCTGGTCCGCGACTACCGCTCGACGCCCGAGGTGGTCGGTGCCGCCAACGCGATCATGGACGCCGCCCCGGCCGGCGGCGGCCGCGAGCTCGGTGCGGTGACGCTGGTCGCGCAGCAGCCGTCCGGCCCGGCGGTGGAGTACGCGGAGGCGGCCAGCGAGTCGACCGAGGCGTCCGGGATCGCCGACTGGCTGCGCCGGCTGGCCGACACCGGGATCTCGTACCGGGAGATGGCGGTGCTGTTCCGGATCAACGCGCAGAGCCCGCCGATCGAGCAGGCCCTGGCCGAGGCCGGGATCCCGTACCTGGTCCGCGGCGGCGAACGGTTCTACGAACGGCCCGAGGTCCGGCAGGCCCTGCTCCAGGTCCGGACCGAGGCCCGGACCCTCGACGCCGCCGACGACGGGACGAGCGGGGCGGACCGGCTGAAGGCGCTGTTCTCCGTGCTCGGCTGGACACCAGAGCCGCCGACCGGCGCGGGCGCGGTCCGGGAGCGCTGGGAGTCCCTGGCGGCGCTGGTCGCGGTCGCCGAGGACCTGACCACAGCGGCTGGCGGACCGGTCGGGCTGGCCGAGATCTCCGCCGAGCTGGAACGGCGGGCCGAGGCGCAGCAGGTGCCGGCCGCGCAGGGCGTCACGCTGTCCACGTTGCACTCGGCCAAAGGCTTGGAGTGGGACGCGGTCGCGCTGTACGGAATCCAGGAGGGCTCGCTGCCGTTCATCCTGGCCGACACTCCGGACCAGTTGGCCGAGGAACGCCGGCTGCTCTACGTCGGCGTGACCCGGGCCCGGCGCCGGCTCCGGATCTCCTGGGCGCGGACCCGCAACGGCGGCGGCGCGGTCCGCAAGCCGTCCCGGTTCCTCGGCCCGGTGCTGCCGTCGGGGGACCGGCGGGCGACCCGGCCCGGCGGCCAGCCGGGGAGTCGCCGGTCCGAGCTCTCGGCGCGCTGCCGCAGCTGCGGCCGGCAGCTGTCCGGTGCGGCCGAACGCAAGCTCGGCCGGCACACCGACTGTCCGTCGACGTACGACGAGGCAACGCTGGAGGCGCTCAAGGTGTGGCGCAAGGAGGCGGCCGCCGAGCAGGGCGTGCCGGCGTACTGCGTGTTCACCGACGCGACGCTGGTGGCGATCGCTGAGGCGCGGCCCGGGACGCCCGCCGACCTGATCAAGATCCACGGCCTGGGGCTGACGAAAGCCAAGAAGTACGGGCCGGAAGTCCTTGCCGTCCTGGCCGATTCGACCCCCGGAACGAGCGGCTCCGCGGGCCCGGACGGGGATTTGTCAAATAATCTGAGATTGTTGCGAAAAGAGTTTGCACCCGCGGCAGACGGTTCTCTAAGCTGAGCAAGGCTCACCGGCCGGCGGATGAAAAGGCCGGAGAGCAACAGTCAGAGTAAGACCCACAATCTCATCGAGAGGAGGCACGCAGATGGATACCAAAACCATGATCATCCCGAACAAGATCACCACCTTCCAGGTTGATCTTGCTCTGCGCGCCTCCGTCGTGCTGCCCACCGAATGTCGTCGTGACGACCTGGTCGGTGCAGCTCGCGCGATCGTCTCCGGTGCAGTCTGCGTCGCCGATTCCGGTGCAGACATGGGCGCACCGGCCGCATCGCACGTCTCCTACGGCCCGCGCACCTCCGTCGCCATTCCGGCTCCGACGAGCCCGGTGATGATCGGCGGTCCGGTGACGGGTCTCCGGGTCTCCGCAGGCATGACCCATCTGCAGTCCAACCGTGGCAAGGCCGCCACCAAGCCGACCCATCTGGGACGAAGTTCCTGTAGTCCGCCGGTGTAGCAAAACACCGCGCAGCCTCCAGGCCGTGACTCCCAGACCACCGGGAATCACGGCCTTTGTGATTCCCGGCCCAGAAGTTCCGGATCGACATCACCGGTCGATCCGAAGTAGGCCGAATTGATCAAGGAGGTGAACAAGTGACTGTCTCAGTGCTGGAGTCACTTGGTTCAGCGCAGGAATTGGACAAGCTGCCCTGTCGGCAGGTTGATCCGGAGGTGTTCTTCGCCGAGTCCCCGGCGGACGTCGAGTCGGCGAAGGCTCTCTGCAAGGAATGCCCGGTCGTGGCGGAATGCCTGGCCGGCGCCCTGGAGCGGCGTGAGCCGTGGGGCGTCTGGGGCGGCGAGCTGTTCGTGTCCGGTGTCGTGGTGCCGCGGAAGCGCCCGCGTGGTCGTCCCCGGAAGTACCCGGTCGACCCGTACACCGAAGCCGGGGCGGGTCAGGCGGCATGAACGGCATTGCCGAGCGGCGGTGTGCGGACGTAGACCTGGAATCGGCAGGTCCGTCCGCCGCCGTCGCGGGGGCCGGCGTTTCGGCGCCGGCCCGGTTCGTCCACGCCGTGCGGCTCTGGTTGGCACGGGCTCTGTCATGATCAACATCGCAGCACGACGGCTGTCCGCGTCGCGAGCATGATCAACTGACGGCGGGCCCGGGCCTTCCACGGCCGTACGGACTGTTTCTGTTCACCACCACTCGGCATCGAGCTTGGCCTCGATGCTCCGGGCGTGCTCGCGCGCGCACGCGGGGCACAGGAACACCACCTGGTCCTCGGTCTCGTCGTCCGCCAGCCGCTCCTGGCTCCAGGTCCAGGTCGGCTCGTCCGGCTCCGGCTCCCGGCCGCACCCGGTACAGCGTTCCACGACGGTCAGCTCGGGCTCGGCTCGGCGTACCCGGGCAGGAATTCCTCGAGTACGGAACCGAACGGCGCCCGGGCGTTCAGCTGGGACAGGACGGCGATCCCGCCGAGCCAGACCCGGTGGATCAGCAGGTACGTCGGCGGCAGGTTGAGCCGGGTCGCCACCCCGTTGGACGCGGTCGGATCCTTGACCCGCTGGAACTGTTCCCGCATCCAGTCCCGGGTGAACTGGAACTCGGGCACGGTCGCCGGCTCGACGAACGGGCTCAGGTAGTCCAGCAGGTCACTCGGGTCGACGTCGGCGGCGACGAAGCCCTCCTCGTGCAGGCCGGCCGCGACGGTCGCCGCATCACCGCTCTGGGCGATCCGCAGGATCCGGCCCATCGCCGACGGCAGCCCTTCGGGCAGTCGCGCGACCAGGCCGAAGTCGACGATGCCGAGCCGGTCGTCGGGCAGGATCAGGAAGTTGCCCGGGTGCGGGTCGGCGTGCAGCAGCCCGACCGTGGACGGACCGGCGAACAGGAATCGTACGTAGCGAAGGGCGATCCGGTTCCGGCGCTCCTCGTCGAACCCCTCGGCCCGTGACATCGGGACCCCGTCCAGCCACTCGGTGACGAGCACTCGCGGAGTCTGCGCGATCACTTCCGGCACGGCGAAGTCGGGATGGCCGGCGAAACCGACCGCGGCCTGGTGCTGCGAGGTCGCCTCGACGGTGTAGTCGAGTTCCTCGGCGATCCGTTCGGTCAGCTCGTCCACCAGCGGCTCGACGTCGAGGCCGCCGATCAGCGGCGAGATCACCCGGGACAGCCGGCGCAACTGCTTCAGGTCCGACCGCAGTGCCTCGTCGGCGCCGGGATACTGCACCTTCACGGCCACCTTGCGACCGTCCTGCCAGACCGCTCGATGCACCTGGCCGATCGACGCGGCAGCTGCGGGCCGCGGCTCGAAGGAACGGAACCGGCTGCGCCATTCACCGCCCAGCTCGCGCGCGAGCACCGCCTGCACCCGCGAGGTCGGCATCGGCGGCGCCGAGTCCTGCAGCCGCGAGAGATGCTTCCGGTACGGGGCGGCCACCTCCTCGGGCAGCACCGACTCGAACATGCTGAGCGCCTGGCCGAACTTCATGGCGCCGCCCTTGAGCTCGCCGAGGACCCGGAACAACTGGTCGGCCGCCCGCCGCTGCATCTCCTCGCTGACCGCCTCGGCCGGCGTGCCGGTCAGCTTCTTGCCGAACCCGACGGTGGCCCGGCCGGCGTAACCCAACGGCAGCGAGGCGAGGCGCGCACCGCGCCGCCAGGCCGACCTGGCCAGGTCGCCCGACTCGGCGGTCTCGGGACCGCCTTCCGGCGGGGGACCGGACTCGCCGTCGGCTGGCCGTGGGGTGGTCATGGAGGTCATTCTGCCGGGCCGCCCCAACCGCAGCCGCACCCGGGATGGCCGCGCCAGCTGCGCAGCCGGGGCGCGAGGTTCGTACCGTCCAGCTCGAGGGTGGCGCCGAGCGTCTCGGGCGGCTCGGCGTCCGGTGTCCCGGCCACGTACCGGAGGGCGGTGTGGACCTGCAGCAGGGCGACGCCGACGGCCCAGCCGGCCGCCAGTTCGGGAGCGGCGGTCGGGCGCCGGCAGAGCTGGGCGAGCAGTTCCGGCCAGCCGGGATCGGCCCCGGCCCGGGTCAGGTCGAGGCACCGCAGGCAGGCGGACCGGCCGGGCAGCACGAACGGGCCGACGACGGACAGTTCCCCGGCCGTGCGGACGATCAGGTGGGGCTGGTCGGTCCGGACCAACCAGGCGGTCAGCACCCGGTCCGGCTCGGCCGTGCCGGTGGCGACCACGGTCAGGTCCGGCGGCGCGGCGTCCGGATCGGGCGACCGGATCAGGTCGTCCGGGCCGCACCGGGTCAGCGCTTCGGCCAGCCGGCTTGCCAGTGGCCCGCTGCCGACCAGGCCGATCCGGGCTCCGGAGAGTGTCCTGGCGGGGTCGGCGGGCGGCGCGGCGGAGGACCGGACGACGACCAGCCCGGCCTGCCGGAGCACGGCCAGGGCGTCGTCCAGTTGACGCTCCGGTACGGCGAGCCGACGAGCGGCCCGGCGCAGCGCTCCGAGCGTCTGCCGTCCGTCGATCTGGGACAGCACGTCGGCGAGGGCCGGGGCGACCCCGGCGAGCAGCAGCGACGCCTCGGTGTCGATCCCGACCTGGACGGCGTCCGGGCTGCGGCGGAGGAACACGGTCGACCTGGTCAGCCCCGGATATCTGACCAGCCGCGGCCGGGCGGGCGCGGCGACGGACGGCTTCACGTACCCATCCTCACCCGGGTCGCCGGCCGGCTCAGTGGTTGTCCACAGGGTCGGTTTCGGGGGAGGGCGGAAACGCGGCGGCCGCGGAACGCCGCTGGAAGGCGGGCGATCCGCGGCCGTTCATCGGGTGCGGCCTGAGCCGCAGATCCCGGCCGGAGCCAGGGTTGCTCAGGCTTTCCCGAGGATGCGATTCAGGTTGGTGCCGCACTCGGGGCACTTGGCCTTGGCCATCCGGGTGCCCTTGTCGTTGACGTGCACCTCGCCGGTCGCCTCACGCTTGGCCTTGCACTTCACGCAGTAGAACTCACCGCTGTAGGTTTCTGCAGCCATCGTTCGTCTCCTTGCTCGAAATCCTCCGCAGACCTGGTCGGTTGTCCGCGGGACCGCGTTGCGGCCTGCAGCGCTCGGTCGCCGGTTACTCTACGCGAGCGGACGCGGACTGGCGTGTTGGCACGCGGCGTGTTATCGGGCCCGGCTCCAGGCGGGCCACGGCAAGACATCGAGGCGAGGGCAGGGCAAAACGAAGCCTCCAGAGTTCGGTGTGCGCTTGCCTTCCCCTGCGAGCGCGCCGACCAACTGGAGGCTTCGTGGACTGAACGCTATGGCTTCGGCCGTCCGGCGTCAACACGGGTCGCCGGACACGCCGTGAGAATCTGTGGACAATCCTGTGGGTATCCCTGTGGGTTGAGCGTCGGAGACTGTGGACAATCTTGAGCTTTCCGGTGCCTGCGCTGGTCAGAAGCCAAATGGAAACTCAAGACCTCTGGGCATGCTGGTACGAAGTAATTTCCTGCGAACTGAGACGAGCAATTAGACTCATCCGCGCGTGATGAATTCGGGACCGGCACCTGGTGGGGAAACGACCCCGAGCTGGTCGATGGTTGGGTCCGGACAAGGGTGGTCCTTCGGCTTGCGCTCACACATCGAATGACCGGGGGCCCCGAAACAGGGGAGGGAGGTGAGAGGCGATGTCACAGGTCGTGATCAACTGTCCGTCTACGCATAAGGACATCCCGACCGGGATCGACCTCGACAAGGCTGCGTGGGATTCCATGAAGCTGGATCAGGGTGCGACTCAGTGTCTGTGGTGCGGTGAGCTCCACGTCTGGTCGAAGCAGCAGGCTCGGCTGGAGGAGTTCGCTGTTGCGGAGGAGGCGGAGGTTTCCGAGGAGACCGAGCAGACCGAGAAGACTGTGAAGCTCGAGAAGGCGCGGAAGTCCGAGGAGGCGCCGGTCGTCACCGAGCGGCTGGCGGCGTCCAACTAGCGGCGCGGAGTTCGGTGCGAGGGGGCCGTACGGTGTCGGAGGACGACACCGGGCGGCCCCCTCGCCCGTGTCCGGACGAAGAACGATGACGGCAACGCGGAGGGCAACGATGGCGAGGGTCTGCTTCACGGTCCAGGTCGATCCGGCGCGGCTGGCGGAGTACCGGCAGCGGCACACCCCGGTCTGGCCCGAGATGCTGCGCGAGATCGAGGCCTCCGGCCGGCGCAACTACTCGTTGTTCCTGCGCGACGACGGCCTGCTGATCGGCTACTACGAGACCGACTCCGACGAGGCGAGCGCCGCCTACCTGGCCCGGTCCGAGGTCGCGGCCCGCTGGGAGGCGTCGATGCAGGGGTTCTTCCTCGACCTCGACCGACGCGCCGACGAGGCTGCGACTGTCGTACCCGAGGTGTTCAATCTGAAGCAGCAGTTGGGAGCTCTCTGACCGAGGAGGCGGGGTGGAGCAGGGCGAACCGCACGTGGTGGTGCGGCGGAGCGCGCGGCGGAAGCGCACGGTCACCGCGTACCGGGAGCGGGACGCGATCGTGGTCCTGATCCCGCAGCGGATGTCGAAAGCCGACGAGTCCCGCTTTGTCAGCGAGATGGTCCGCAAGGTGCTGGATCGGGAGACCCGGGACCGGGCACCGGCCGGCGACGCCGAACTGCGCCGCCGGGCCGCCGACCTCTCCGAACGGTTCCTCGCGCCGGCGCTCGGCTATCCGCCGCGGCCGACCCGGGTCAGCTGGGTGCACAACCAACAGCAGCGGTGGGGTTCCTGTACGCCGAGCACCGGCACCATCCGGCTGTCCCACCGGCTGCAGCCGATGCCGTCCTGGGTGGTCGACTACGTCCTGCTGCACGAGCTGGCCCACCTCGTCCACGGCGCCCACTCGCCCGAGTTCTGGGCCCTGGTCGACCGCTACCCGGAGGCTGGCAAGGCCCGCGGCTATCTGGAGGGCTACCTGGCCGGCCAGGGCGCCTCGGCCGCCGAGGACGACAGTCCCGAGGCCGGCCCGGCGGCCGTGGAACCGGGCGAGCCGAGGTTGTTCTGACGCCTACCCGAGCTGGGCGGGCGTCGGGCGGCCGAGCGGTGCAACCTCCTCGACGAGCTTGGCCAGGTAATCGAACGTGCTCGGGTCCGACGGGTCGGGCAGGTCGACGATCGCGAGGTCGACGCCGAGCTCGGCGAGCGCCTCGAAGCGCCGCCGAGCCGCGTCCAGGTCCCGGTCGCCGAGCATCCCCATCGTGGTCTTGACGATGTCGTCGTACGGGCGTTCGGCCTCGTCGCAGCGCTGGCGCAGCACGTCCAGCTTCTGCTTCAGCGCACCGGGCGCGGGGAGTTCGAAGAAGTTGTTGGCATCGGCGTACTTGGCGATCAGGCGCATCGTCTTCCGCTCGCCCATGCCGCCGATCATGATCGGCGGCCGGCGCAGCGGCGCCGGACGGTTCAGCGGCTGCTCCAGCTGGTAGTGCCGGCCCTCGATCGGGGTCTCGTCGCCGGTGAACATCCGGTGCGCGATCTGCAGCGACTCCTCGAGCATCTCGAACCGCTGGGCCAGCGGCGGGAACGGTACGCCGAGCCCGCGCGACTCATCTTCGTTCCAGGCCGCTCCGAGGCCCAGCCAGGCACGGCCGCCGGACAGCACGTCCAGGGTCGAGACGGTCTTCATCAGGAGCCCGGGGTGGCGGTAGTGCACGCCGGTGACCAGCGCGCCCAGCTGCAGGGTGGTGGTCTGGCCGGCCGCCCAGGCCAGCGTCGAGTAGACCTCGAGCATCGGATCCTCCGGCGGCCCGGCGATCCCGATCTGGAAGAAGTGGTCCATCGGCCAGAAGGAGTGGATCCCGGCCTGCTCGGCGTCGCGGACGACGCGGCTCAGGGTCGGGCCGATGGCGGCAGGCCCGTCGGGCAGGCCGAATTTCATGACATGGAGTCCGATCTTCATGGACCCATATTAGCCGGCTAATCCAGATCGATGATGCGACTCAGCAACTCGGCGAGCTGAGCCGCATCGGCATCACTGAGCCGGGACCTGATCAAGGCGTCGGCCTCCTGCCAGGCCTGCTCCACCGGGGCTTGCAGTGCCCGCCCGGCCTCGGTGAGGTGAACGGTCCTGGTCCGCCCGGGTCCCGGCTCACGACGCAGATAGCCGGCCCGCTCGAGTCGTTGCAGCGCCTTGGTCACCGTCGGCGGCTCGACCCCAATCCGCGCGATCAACTCCGACTGGGCGATCCCGTCGGACTCCCAGAGCCGGGACAGCAGCAGATCCTGCCCGGGGTGCAGTCCCACCTCGGCGAGCACCGGCCAGATCGCCGGCCGGCCGGCCTTCGAGGCCTTGAGCAGCCGGAACGCCAGCGTTGCCTCAATCACACCCCAACCGTACAAACCGCGGACCCTTCGCCCCGCGGCCGTTCTGCCGGCGTGTCGCTGGCGGAGTGACCGGTCGGCGGTCCGGAGGCGGGTGTGTGCGGGCGGAAGGTCGGGTTCGGGCGTCCGAGCAAGATCAGGATGGGCCGGTGCCGTCCGCGTACCAAACTCGGCCAGCTCGACCGAGCCGTCGCAGGGCGGCCGGAGATGCGCGGAGCGGGAGCTGGACCGGGGCGGCCCGAGGGTGGGCATAAAACCGCCCCACCCTCGGGGGAAGGTGAGGCGGCGAGACCAGCGCGAAGCGCGGCCTCACTGCGGCGCCGCAGGGTTGCAAGTCTGTCGGGATCGGAGCGGAGTGGCAACTCCGGTCCAGGGTCACTCGATCCTGGTCGCGATCGGGGTGCCGAGTTCGACGGTTCGGCCGACGGTGCAGAGCCGGTCGTGCGACTGGGCGACGATCTTCGGCAGCACCTCGCGGGCGGCGTCGCCGGCCTCTCCGTCGGGGAACGCCACCCGGAACGTCACGGCCAGGTCGGTCAGTCGGTTGCCGTGCTCGTCGCGGACCTTCTCCGCGTCGACGTCGACCTGGAACGACTCCGGCTCGGCCCGGCGCGCGGTCACGGTGCCGACGTCGATCGCCGTACACGCGGCGATCGCAGCGAGCAGCAGCTCGACCGGCGTGAAGTCGGTGTCCGTCGAACCGATCGTGACGGTGCCGCCGCGGACGTTGGTGGCCGTGAACGTGCCTTCGGCATCCCGGGTGAGGGACACGGAGCGGTGCGTGGAGTCATTCGCCATGAGCCAACCCTGCCAGAGCCGTGTTCATGATCAGTAGGCTCGCCGGGTGACTGACGACGCGGCGCGTGATCAGGCGGTGATCGAGAACGGGTTGCGGCCGCCGATGGTCGTCGCCGGACAGCCGGTCCCGACCCGCAGCCTCGACGCCGAATCGGCCAGGCTGGGCGTGCCGGGCGTCGCCGTGGCGGTGATCGAGGACGGCCGGGTGGCCTGGACGAAGGGCTACGGCCGCACCGGTCCGGATGGCACCATGATCACCGAGCGGACCCCGTTCCAGGCCGGCTCGATCAGCAAGGCCGTGGCCGCCCTGGGCGTCGTGATCGCGGCCCCGGCTCTCGGCCTGTCGCTCGATGAGGACGTCGCCCCTATCGCGCGCGGCTGGCTCCCGCCCGCGGATCCGGCCGGCCGGCCGGTGACCCTGCGCGGGTTGCTGAGCCACACCGCCGGCACCACGGTCCGCGGGTTCCGGGGTCACGCCGCCGGAACGCCGGTGCCCACGCTCCGCCAGGTGATCGACGGCGCCACGCCGGCCGACACCCCGCCGGTACGGATCGAGCCGGCCCACGTCGGCGACTGGCACTACTCCGGCGGTGGCTACGCGGTCGTACAGCAGCTGCTCGAGGACGCGGCCGGGCGGCCGTTCGACGCCCTGCTCCGCGAGTTGATCTTCGAACCGCTCGGCATGGCGGACAGCACGTTCCGCCAGCAGCCGCCGGCCGGCGCGGCCCAGCCGCACGCCGCCGACGGCGTCCCCGTCGCGGGCGGTCCCTACCGCTACCCGGCGGCGGCCGCGGCGGGCCTGTGGAGCACCGCCGCGGACCTCGGCCGGTTCGTCGTCGCCGTGCTGCGGGCCGAAGCCGGTGGCTCGGGTCCGCTCGACCCGGCGCCGGTACGCGAGCTGCTCGCCGAGGTCCGGCCCGGCCGCGCGCTCGGCTTCGACCGCGGTGGCGCGGCGCGACCGTACGTCCGCAAGAGCGGCGACACCGAGGGCTTCGTCGGATTGATCACCGGCTACCTCGGTCCGGGCGACGGCGCCGTCGTGCTGACCAACGGCGGCCGCGGCCGGGAACTGATCGAGGGTCTGGTCGGCAGTATCGCCAGCCACCGCGGCTGGCCCGACTTCGGCCCGCGGATCCGGCCCTCGGTCGAGTTGGACGACGCCCAGCAGGCCCGGCTGCTCGGCAGCTACCGGTACGGCAGCGACGCGAGCTTCACCGTGGCCCGCGGCCCGAGAACCCTGATGATCATGTCGCCGGGGGAGGAGCCCGAACCGCTGCCGGCCGCCGCCGCGGACCGGCTGTTCCTGCCGTCGCAGAACGCCGACTTCGTCTTCGAGCTCGGAACCGACGGAGCACCGGCCGGCACCGGACGGATCGAGGTGAGCGGCCAGGAACTCCCGTTCCGCCGGGTCAGCGGAGCAGCGCCGCCCCGACCAGCGAGGTGACCGACGCGTCCTCGGCCGGGACCTGGTCCGGGTCGAACCAGCGGACGTCGTCCGACTCGTCGCTGACCACCGGCTCCGGCCGACCGGGCACGGTGGCCAGGAACTGGACGTCGAGATGATCACTGCCGCCGGGACCGCAGAAGGCGACCCGGTGCCGGGACAGCCGCAGCGGGACCGGGTCGATCGTGATCATGGACAGGCCGCTCTCCTCGGTCGCCTCCCGCAACGCGGCACCCGGCAGGGTCGTGTCACCGGCCTCGAGGTGGCCGCCGGCCTGCAGCCAGCGGCCGACCTTGCGGTGCAGCACCAGCAGCACCTGACCGGTCTCCGGCGCCTTGATCAACACGCTGGCGGTGAGGTGGGCGCCGGGGCAGTCGCGCGACCAGCCGTCCGGCCGTGCCCGAAGATGATCAAGGTAGGCGAGCCGGAGCGACTCCTGGTCGGGCTCGGCCGGCCGCCAGTCGGACAGCACGTCGCGGCAGCTGTCGAGCAGGCTCACTCCTTGCCGGCCCCGCCGTCTTGATCATCTTTGCTGTCCTGATCATGCTGCTCGTCGCGCCGTTCCTCGGCGTCGAGCAGCTCGGCCAGGGCCGCGTCGAAGTCGGAGTCCTCGGTCTTGGTCTCGCCGGAGACGAAGCCGAGCGGGTCGTCCAGGTCGGCGGAGGTCGGCAACACGTCCGGGTGCGACCAGACCGCGTCCCGGCCGTCGACGCCCCGGGCCTCGGTCAGCGCCGCCCACAGGTTGGCCGCGTCCCGCATCCGCCGGGGCCGCAGCTCCAGGCCGACCAGGGTGGCGAAGGTCGCCTCGGCCGGGCCGCCGGACGCCCGGTTCCGCCGTACCGTCTCGGCCAGCGCATCGGCGGCCGGCATCCACTTCGAGGTCGCCCGGGTCACCACGTGGTCCACCCAGCCCTCGATCAGCGCCAGCATCGTCTCCAGCCGGTCCAGGGTCGCCTTCTGCTCGGCCGTCTTCTGCGGCTCGAACAGCCCGCCCTCCAGCGAACGGCCGAGCTCCTCGAGGTTGTTCGGGTCGATCTGGCCGACCGCCTCCTCGAGCGCCGAGGTGTCGATCGTGATGCCGCGCGCGTACTCCTCGACCAGCGCCAGGACCTGCTCACGGAGCCACGGGACGGCCGCGAACAGCCGCTGCCGGGCCGCCTCCCGCAACGCGAGATAGAGGAGGACGTCGCTCTGCTCCTGGTCCAGGCCGTTGCCGAACGCCTCGACGTTCGTCGGCAGCAGCGCCGCCTGGCCCGGCTTGCTCAGCGGCAGCCCGATGTCGGTGGCACCGACGACCTCGGAGGCCAGCCGGCCCAGCGCCTGACCGAGCTGCAGCCCGAACATCGACGCTCCGGAGGTCCGCAGCATCGGCCGCAGCATCTGTTCCAGGCCGGCCATCTGCGGCAGCTGCTGCAGTTCCTCGGAGTCGAGGCTGAAGCTCAGCGCGCCCTCCATCGCGTCGGCGATGTGGCTGGCGACCGGCTCGACCAGCCGACGCCAGACTGGCAGCGTCTGCTCGACCCAGTCGGCCCGGCTCCAGGCCCGCATCGTGCCGGCGGTGCGCGGGAAGATCATCGCCTCGTCCAGCCATACCTCGGCGATCGACGCGGCCTGATCGATGTCGCGCCGCTGCCGGTCGTTCGGGGTCGGGTCGGGTCCGAGCGCGGCGACCGCCTTGCGCGCGGTGTCCTTGGTCACGTCCCAGTTCACCCCGGAGCCGGTCTCGGTCGTCTGGGAGAAGATCGAACCGGACCCGCCGAGCATCGCGAAAGCGTTCTGCAGCTGGCCGATCAGGGCGTTCATGTCCTGCGGATTGCCGGGCTCACCCGGCTTGCCGAGGCCGGCGTTCCCGCCGGCGAGCTGGGAGAACAGCGCCTCGAGCGGATTGGCCGGCCCGTCGCCGGCCTTGTCCGAACGCGCGGCCTCGTCGGGGCCGGTCGCGTCGTCGGGCTCGCGGTCCGGGTCCGGCTGGTCGTCGGGGCGACGATCCTCGGCCATGGCCATCTCCTCGTTCGGTTCGTTGACGTCTTCCCACCACCGTACGCGTCCCCGCCGGAGCAGCCCGTACCTGATCGCTGACAGCGCACAGTCCCGCTCCGCCGAGGCTCGATTCCTGAGAATCGGCCGAGCGTGGAGTCCGCCCCGTTCGATCCACAGGGCGGCTGGGTAGGGTGCTGCGCATGGTTGCCGTCCGGCACGTCCAGATCTCCCCGTCGCCGCTCAGCGTCGACCGGGTGCTCGCGGCCGTCGCGGACGAGCGGGTCGGCGGGATCGGCCTCTTCGTGGGTACGGTCCGCCGGCGCGACGAGGGCCGCGAGGTGACCACCCTGGACTACACCGCACACCCGTCGGCGGAGGCGGTGCTGACCGACCTGATCAGCCGTACGGCAGCGGACCGCGGCGTGCTCACCGCGGCGGTGGAGCACCGGACCGGCCGGCTCGAGATCGGGGACGTGGCCGTGATCGTCGCGGTCGGTGCGGAGCACCGGGCCGAGGCGCTCGACGTGTGTCACGAGCTGATCGACCGGATCAAGGCCGAGGTCCCGATCTGGAAGGAACAGGAGTACGCGGCGGGCGACACCTCCTGGGTCGGCCTGGACGGCCGGAGCAGCGAGACCCCGTCGGCCGGAGTGGTCGGGTGACCAAGCAGACCTGGACGGCCTTCTGTTCTGCGGCCGTGTTCATCGCGTTGACGGCTCTGCTGGTGTTCGTACCGGCGCCGTTCGTGTCCTGGTCGCCGGGCGGGGTCCAGGACACCCTGGGCGAGGTCAACGGCACGCCGATCATCTCGATCAAGGACACCCCGACCTATCCGACCAGCGGCCGGCTCGACCTGACCACCGTGTCGGTGTCCCGGGTGGACGCCCGGGTCAGCCTGCCGGAGGCGGTGCTCTCGTACTGGCTGCCCGGCCGGGACGCGCTGCCGCGGGCCAGCGTCTACCGGGACGACACCTCGGTGGAGGAGTCCGAGCAGGAACAGAGCTTGAGCATGGAGACGGCGCAGCACGACGCGATCGTGGCGGCGCTGCGGGCGGCGAACCAGCCGGTGCGCCCGATGCCGGTGGTGTCCTCGGTGATCGTCGACGGCCCGGCCCATGATCGACTGCTGCCCGGCGACTTGATCATCTCCGTGGACGGCAAGCCGGTCAGCGAGGTCGACCAGGCCGGCGCGCTGATCAAGCAGCACCGGGTCGGCTACCGGGTGCCGTTCGAGGTGCTCCGTGATCATCGCAAGGTGAAGGTCGTCGTCCAGACGATCGAGTCGAAGATCGATCCCGGGGTGCCGATCGTCGGGATCACCATCGGGCTGGGCTATTCCTACGATCCGCAGATCGAGTTCGATCTTGGTGACCGGATCGGCGGGCCGAGCGCCGGGCTGGTGTTCGCGCTCGCGATCTACGACAAGATCACGCCGGGGGAGTTGTTCGCCGGCCGGCACATCGCCGGCACCGGAACGATCGACCCGGACGGCAACGTCGGCGCGATCGGCGGGCTGCAGGAGAAGATCACGGCGGCCGACAACGCCGGCGCGACGGTGTTCCTGGTGCCGGCGCCCAACTGCGCCGAACTGGCCGGTCTGCGGACCGACCTGGAGTTGATCAAGGTGACCACGGTGAAGGACGGCGTCGACTCGCTGAGCCGGCTGGACCGGCCGGAGACCCTGCCCCGATGTGGATGAACCCCGAGGCGGACGAGCACAGTGCGGATGAGGATCGGATGAGTACGGACAGTGAAGAGCCCGGCCAGGCCGACGAGGCACTGGTCGCGGCGTTGATCGAATTGGAACGGCATGTGGGGGAGGCCGGCTGGGACCAGCCACCCCGGCTGTTCGCCCTGGTCCGGACGGACGACGTGATCGCCGCGGAGCCGGCCCTGGTCGACCGGCTCGGTCTGCGCGGCAGCGCCGACGGAGCCCCGGAGGACGCGCTGACCGCGATCGAGCAAGATCATTTCCAGAGCACCGGCGATCTGGTGGCGGACCTGGCGCCGGTGATCTGGCCGGAGCCGGTGTTCGGCTGCGCGATCGCGGCGGAGCGGACGTTCCTGCCCGCTGCGGCCGAGGCGGAGCTGCCGGACGACCCGGACCAGGCCGCCGAATTCGTCAATCAACACCCGGACCGGCAGGATGTCCGGGTCGTGGTCGGAGTCGACCGGGCCGGACATCGGCACGGTGTGGCCCGGCTGACCTCGCGCCCGGAGGACCTGCTGGCGGCACCGGACCTGGTGCCCGGGCTGGGCGCGGCCCTAGCGCATACGCTGAACAGCGACGAGCCTGATGGTGAGGAGAGATCGTGAGTACGATTCGGCTGGGTCGGCCCAGGAGCGCCCTGCTGCCAACGCTGGTGATCGCAGCCGTGCTGGTGATCCTGTTCGCGATCTTCACCAACGTGTGGACCGACCGGCTCTGGTACGTCTCGTTCGACTTCGGCGGCGTCTTCAACACGATGTTGATCACCCGGATCGGGCTGTTCGCCTCGTTCGGGCTGATGATGGCGGCCGTGGTCGCGGCCAACGCGGCGGTGGCGTACCGGCTGCGGCCGCGGGTCCGCGGCGCGGGTCCGGCGAGCCCGTTGCTGGAGCGCTACCGGGAGGTGCTGGAGGCCCGGCTGGTCTGGGTGATCGTCGGGATCGGCGTCGTGGTCGGCCTGTTCGCCGGCGCCACCGCGAGCGGCCAGGTGTTCACCTATCTGGCCTGGCGCAACTCGACGCCGTTCGGCACCACCGACCCGGTGTTCAACCTCGACATCGGCTTCTACGTCTTCGACTACCCGTGGTGGCGGTTCGCGCTGTCGTTCGTGTTCGTGGCGCTGCTGTTCAGCGCCTCGGCGGCGGCCGTCATCCACTACCTGATGGGCGGGCTGCGGCTGACCGGTGCGGCCCGGGGCGGGTCGCCGGGCGCGCAGGCGCACCTGTCGATCCTGGTCGGCCTTGCGGTGCTGGCCCGCGGCGTCGGCTACTGGTTCGACCAGTACGGGCTGATGATCGCGGACGCGACGATCCTCACCGGCGTCAACTACACCGCCGACAACGCGACCCGTAACGCCGACGTGATCCTGGCGATCATCGCCGGGCTGTGTGCGTTGCTGTTCTTCGCCAACGCGGTGCTGCGCCGCTGGTCGGTGCCGATCATCGGGCTGACCCTGATGATCCTTTCGGCGATCATCCTCGGTGTGGTCTACCCGGCCGGTGTCCAGCTGCTCCAGGTCCGTGCGAACGAGCCGGTACGGGAGCGGCCGTACATCGAACGGAACATCGAGGCGACCCGTGCCGCGTACGGTGTGGACGACGTCGAGATCGCCGACTACTCGGCGAAGACGACGGCGACCGCGGGCCAGCTGCGCGCCGATGCGGAGGCGCTGCCGGGGATCCGGTTGATCGATCCGTCTCGCGTCGGCCCGGCGTTCGAACAGTTGCAGCAGGTCCGCGGCTACTACTCGTTCAGCGAGATCCTCGACGTCGACCGCTACACGATCGACGGCACCGAGACCGATGCCGTGGTCGCGGTCCGGGAGATGAACCACGAGGGCATCGAAGCCCAGAACTGGAACAACCTGAAGCGGGTCTACACGCACGGCTACGGACTGGTCGCCGCCTACGGCAACCGCCGGCAGCCGGGTGGGGAGCCGGAGTGGATCGTGCGGGACATCCCGCCGACCGGCAAGTTGACCGAGTACGAGCCGCGGATCTACTTCGGCGAGAAGCAGACGGACTACTCGATCGTCGGAGCCCCGGAGGGCGCGGCCCCCGTCGAGTTCGACACCCCGTCCGGCGGCGAGGGCGGAAACCCGGCGACGACCACGTACGAGGGCAAGGGCGGGGTGCCGATCGGCGATCTGGCGAATCGGCTCCTCTACGCCGCGAAGTTCGCCGACGTGAACATCCTGTTGTCCACCGAGCTGAACCCCGAGTCCAAGATCATCTACGACCGCAACCCGCGGGAACGGGTGATGAAGGCGGCGCCGTGGCTCCGGGTCGACAGCGACATGTACCCGGCGGTGGTCGACGGTCGGATCGTCTGGATCGCCGACGGCTACACGACGTCCAACTCGTATCCGTACAGCCAGCGCGTTTCGCTGGAGACGGCGACGTCGGACTCGCGGACGCAGATGGGGCTGCCGGCGCAGCCCGCGTCGATGATCAACTACATGCGGAACTCCGTGAAGGCGACCGTCGACGCCTACGACGGCACGGTGACGCTGTACACCTGGGACGACACCGATCCGGTTCTGCAGACCTGGAAGAAGGTCTTCCCGGGCATCGTCAAGGACAAGACGGAGATCTCGGCCGACCTGCTCAAGCACCTGCGCTACCCGCAGGACATGTACAAGGTGCAGCGCGAGATCCTGGCGCGCTACCACGTCACCGATCCGCAGAACTGGTACCAGAACTCGGATCTCTGGCGGGTTCCGGACGATCCGCAGCAGACGGGTTCGAAGGAGACGCCGAACTTCCTGTCGATCAAGTGGCCGGGTGACGAGTCGGCGGTGTTCTCGTTGACGTCGACCTATGTGCCGGAGGGGCGGCAGAACCTTGCCGCCTACATGGCGGTGAACGCCGACGCCAGCAGTCCGGACTACGGCCAGTTACGGATCCTGCGGATGTCCGCGCAGACCCAGATCGACGGTCCGGGCCAGACAGCGAACGTCTTCAACTCCAACGAAGTGGTCGCCGAACGATTGCGCCCGTTCCAACAGGGCACGGCGGCCGCCCAGTTCGGCAACCTGCTGACCCTTCCGGTCGGCGGCGGGCTGATGTACGTGCAGCCGGTCTACACCCAGCGGCAGGGCAGTACCGGTGCCTATCCGGTGTTGCGGTTCGTGCTGGTCCGGTTCGGTTCCTCGGTGGCGATCGGTGACACCCTCCAGGATGCTCTGGACCAGGTGTTCAAGGGCGACGCCGGTGCCAACACCGAGGAGGAGGGTGGCGACACACCGCCCAAGCCCGGCGGCGGCAACCCGGACAATCCGGCCGCCAGCGCGGCGATCGCGGCCGCGAGCAAGGCCTTCGAGGAGGCCGAGGCGGCGCTGAAGAAGGGTGATCTGGCCGGCTACCAGGCCAAGATCAGGGAGGCCCAGGAAGCGATCAAGCGGGCCGAGGACGCACTGAACAAGTAACACAGGCTGAGCCTGTCGGAGGGCCTCGTTCGAGGCTCCTCCGACAGGCTCAGTGCGTGTCGGGACCGGTGCCGATCAGTCGAAGTCGAACAGGTCGCCGAGGAAGCCGCCCTTGCGGCGCCGCCGGTGTCCCTGCGGATGGCCGCCGTAGCGGTAGTCCGGGGAATCGGGCGAGCCGGCGGAGCCGTAGCGGTAGCGCTGCTGCTGGTAACCCTGCTGCGGATACCCGACGCTCTCGTACGGGTCCGGCGGCGGGGGGACCGGCGGACGGACCGGCTGGGCCTGGGTCGGTGCGGTGGCCGGCGGGTCCTGTCGCGGCGCCGCTCCACCGCCGGCGTTGTCGCGCTCGATGATCTTGTCGAGCTCGCCGCGGTCGAGCCACACCCCGCGACAGGTCGGGCAGTAGTCGATCTCGATGCCTTGGCGCTCGGACATCTGCAGGACGGTCTGATCCACGGGACATTGCATGCGGACCAGGGTAGCCGCGGCTCCGGCAGGGGTCAGGGATGCTCGAGCACCACCAGGTCGTAGCCGAGGGCGCGGATCGGCTCGGCCAAGGTCTCCGCGTCGCCCGCGACGGCCAGGCTGAGCCGGTCCAGCTCGACGACCGAGCGGTAGCCGGCGGTGGCCGACTCCGGCGTCACCTGCCGCAGCGCGGCCAGGCTCCGGTTCAGATGATCATCGTCCAGCCCGGCCAACAGCTGGCTGCCGGCCTGGTCGGTGACCCCGTCGGCGGTGGCATAGCGCAGCGGCGACACCCCGGTGTAGTAGGCGACGGCGTCGCGTACTTCCTCGGCGGTGATCGGCTTCTCGGCCAGATCGAGCAGCTCGCGGCCCTCGGCCAGGGCCGCCGCGGCGACCTCGGTCCGGAACGCGCCCTGCATCGCGTACGACCCGGCCCGGCGCAGCGGTCCGAATGAGAGATGGACGCCGTAGGTGTAGCCGCGTTCCTCCCGCAGCACCGCGTTCAGCCGGGACAGGAACGCGCCGCCGACCGCGTAGCCGGCCACGGTGACATCGGCCCAGCGCGGGTCGGTCCGGTCGATCCCGAAGCCGCCCAGCCGCAGATCGGCCTGCACGGCACCGGGATGGTCGATGATCACCGCGCGCGGCGCGGCCGCCTGCGGCGCGCGATGCTCCGGCGCCGACGGCCCCGGCCCGGTTCCGGTCCAGGCACCGAACGCGCCGGTGATCATCGGCAGCGGGTCCTCGGGGAAGTCGCCGGCCAGCACCAGGGTGGCCCGGTCCGGCCGGAAATGATCTTGGTGGAAGGCCCGTACGGACTCGGCGGTCACCGCGGCCACGGTGTCCGGCACGCCGCTGTTCATCCGGCTGGCCCGGCTCTCCTGGGCGAACACGCCGGACCGGAACGCGACACTGGCCGACTGGGCCGGGTTGGCGTACACCTGGTCGATCTCGGCCAGTCGCAGCGTGACGTGCCGCTCGACGTCGCTGTCGGCGAAGGCCGGCTCGATGGCCGCCTCGGCGAACAGTTCGAGGGCCGGCCGGAGCCGGGACGCGGGGACGTCGAGCACCGCCTGCAGTCCGGCCAGCGACACGTCGACGCCGAACCCGGCCCCGAGCGTCTCCAGCTGTTCGGCGAACTCCTCGCCGCCGTGCCGGTGGGTGCCCTCGTCCAGGGTCCGGGCGCAGATGGTCGCGACGCCCTCGACGTCGCGCGGCTCGGTGTCCAGCGGGGCGTCGATCACCAGGTGGCCGGAGATCACGTGCTGGCCCGGCATCCGGTAGAGCGCCACGGCCAGCCCGTTGTCCAGCCGGTGCCGCTCCGGCGCCGGGAACAGCCATTCCCGCGGCGGCTCGATCGGGGGCTGGGGCAGCTGCGACGTCACTCGGACTCCTTGCGGTAGATCAGGGTGGCCCGATGATCGGGATCGAGCCGTTCGGTGAGTGCGGCCGCGATCTGATCATGGTCGATCGCGGTGAAGGTGGCCAGCCGGGAGTTGATCATGGTCGGGTCGCCGTGCAGGGTGGCGTACTCGCCGATCGTGTCCGCCCGGGAGTCGATCCGGGCCAGTTCGTTGAGCCAGTGCCGTTCGAACTGGGCCTTGGCCCGGCGGACCTCGATCTCGGTCGGCCCGTCGTTGCGGAGCTGGTGCACCTCGGCCAGCAGGGCCTCGGTCAGCTGTTCCGGCGTCACCCCGGACCGGGCCCGGGCATAGCAGAGGCCGATCGAGGTGCCGCCGATCAGCGGCATGGTCATCGCCGCCGCGCTCTCGGCGACCTCGGCGCCGCGGACCAGCGCCCGGTGCAGCCGGGAGGTCTGGCCGTGGCCGAGCACCGAGAGGGCCAGGTCGGCCGCGTCGAACTCCGGGGTGTCCCGGGTCGGCAGCCGCCAGGTCAGGTAGATCGCCTCGGCGGGCACCGCGGCCTTCGTCTCGGCCTGAGGCAGCCCGGTGATCACCGGCAGCGGGGTCGGGTCCGGGTCGGCCGGGGCGGGCCCGGACGCCAGGCCGCCGAAGTAGCGCTGGGCGCGTTCGAAGGCGTCCTCCGGATCAAGATCACCGGCGATGGTCAGCACGGCGTTGTTGGGCAGGTAGTGGGTGGCGAAGAACGCCCGGACGTCCTCCACGGTCGCTGCGTTGAGGTCGTCCATCGAGCCGATGGTGGTGTGGCCGTACGGGTGGTCGGCCGGGAAAGTCAGCTCGATCAGCCGCTGCATCGCGTCGCCGTACGGGACGTTGTCGTAGCGCTGCCGCTTCTCCTCCTTGACCACCTCGCGCTGGGTGTCCAGGTTCTCCTGGGTGAGCGCGTCCAGCAGCGTGCCGAGCCGGTCGGCCTCGAGCCACAGCGCCAGGTCGGCGCCGCCCGTCGGCAGCGTCTCGAAGTAGTTGGTCCGGTCCATCGACGTGGTCGCGTTGACCATCGCGCCGGCCGCCTGCATCAGCCCGATGTGCTGGCCGGCGGCGACGTTCGCCGAGCCCTGGAACATGATGTGCTCGAACAGGTGCGCGAACCCGGTCCGGCCCGGCTGCTCGTGCCGCGAGCCGACGTCGTACCAGAGATTGACCGCGACCGACGGTGCCCCGTGATCCGGGCTGGCGATCACCCGCAGGCCGTTGCCGAGCACGGTCTGCGAGATCGGGTACGACGTCGGCGACGGGTCCGGCTGGTCCGGGGGAGTGTCGGATGCGGGCGAGGTCATGCGGACCATCACAGCACATCGGACCAGGCCCGCAGAGCGGGCACCGTCGGTACGGTGGTGGAATGTTGATCGCGGAGAGGTTCCTGCTGCTCTGCGTCGACCAGGAGTCCGGCAAACGGATCGCCGGCCGGAGTCGCCTGGAGCCGGCCCTGCACGGCGCCGTCGCCGCCGAACTGGTGCTGCGTGGGCGGATCTCGATCACTCCGGACAGCGACGGGCTGCTGCGCCGCCGCCGGCTCGTCGTCGTCGACCCCGCGCCGACCGGAGACGCCGTGCTCGACCCGGTGCTGGCCGGGCTGGTGGCGAAGCCGGACCAGAAGATCGCCGACGCGATCAACCCGTTCCGGTTCCGCCCGCTGATCAAGGACCTGTCGGGGCAGCTGCTGAGCCGGCTGGTCGCGGCCGGCATCCTGGAACAGCGGGTCGACCGGGTGCTCGGCGTGTTCCCGGCGACGGCCTGGCCGACCCGGGATCCCCGGCCGGACCGGCTGACCCGGGAACGGCTGCACTACGCGCTGGTCGCCGACGGGCGACCCGATCCGGAGACCTCGGTGCTGGTGGCCCTGGCGCTGGCGGCCGGGCTGTTGATCAAGCTCGTGCCGACCGGCGACCGGGCCCGGCTGAAGGCGCGGGCGAAGGAACTGATCGACGCCGACCCGTTGGCCGCGCAGGTGCGGCAGGCGGTGTCCCAGGTGTACTCCCAGCAGGCGGCGGCCAGCGCATGATCACGGCCGGTCGAACCTGACGAAGCCGCGCAGCGTCCCGTCGCCGAGGTCGCGCAGCTCGGTGTAGCCGAGGCTCTCGTAGAAGGCGCGCTGGCCGGGCTCGTCGTCGGTGAGCAGGACCTTCTGCCGGACCCGGGCGTAGCGGTCCAGGACCGCCGTCACCAGGGCCCGGCCGATCCCGGACCGGCGCTCGTCGGGATGGACCAGAACATCTTGCAGGTAACAGATCGTGGCGTCGTCGGAGATCGCCCGGGCCAGCCCGACCAGCCGGCCAGCACGGCGGGCGGTGACCACGTGCGAGGAGTTCGCGACCGCCTGCCGCAGCAGGGCCGGGTCCGCGGTGTAGGCGGTCCAGCCGACGGCGGCGTACAAGATCATCAGTTCCTGCTCGTCGACCGCCGGCTCGGCGGCGATGACCAACGCGCCGGTCATGTGATCACCCCGGCCGCGCGCGCCGCGGCGGCGTAGTCCTCGGCCAGCGACGCGGTCGTCGCGTGCGCGTTCAGGCCGCTCGGGTTCGGCACCAGCCACAGCTCGGCTCCCGAGATCGGTTCCGGCTGCCGGCCGGCCCGGGCCTTGGCCCGGCCGAAGGCGATCCGGTACGCGGACAGTCCGGCGACGGCGACCACCCGGGGCCGGTGCTCGGCGATCACGTCGAGCAGCCGCTGCCGGCCGGCCCGCAGTTCCTCCGGCGTCAGCTCGTCGGCCCGCGCGGTGGCCCGCGGCACCAGGTTCGTGATCCCGATCCCGCGGGTGATCAGGTAGCGCCGGTCGTCGTCGGTCAGCCCGGCCGAGCGGTCAAGATCACGATCGACGATGCCGGCCAGCCGCAGTGCCGGATAGAACCGGTTGCCCGGGTGCGCGAAATGGGTCTGGGTCGCTGCGGTCCACAGGCCGGGATTGATGCCGACGAAGAGCAGCAGCACCCCGGGGCCGATCAGATCGGGGACGGTACGGTTTCGGTACGACTCCAGCTCGGCCCGGGTGAATCCCACCCCCGAATGTTAAGGCTCACAGAGGACATCATGTCGAACCAAGACCAACACCTCGTGCCCGCAGACCAGGTGATCACCGAGGATCAGGACTGGGGCCGCCTGGTCTGGATGGTGTCCGGCCGGCAGGGCAACTCGACCACGATGACGGTCGGCCGGTGCTACCTCGATCCCGGCCAGCAGAACCCGCGGCACTACCACCCGAACTGCGACGAGGTGCTACACGTGCTGCAGGGCCGGATCCTGCACAGCGTCGACGACGCGACGTTCGAGATGGGGCCGGGTGACACCGTGAGCATCCCGTCCGGCAAGGTGCACAACGCCCGCAACCTCGGCACCGAGCAGGCGATCTTCGTGATCTCCTTCTCCGACCCGGACCGGCAGACCGTCGGGGAGTGATCACAGGCCCTAGCGCGCCAGGAGCGCGGGGACCAGCTGCCGGACCCGAACGTCGAGTTCGGCCGCGGTCCGGTCGAACGCCTCTTGATCATCGGCGTCGGCCGGGTTGGCGATGCTCCAGTGCCGCAGCACCGGCCTCTTGGTGAAGTCGGGTAACTCCTCGCGCACCTTGTCGCACAGGCTGATCACGTGGTCCAGCCGGCGTCCGGCGAAGCGGTCCAGCGGCTGCGGCCGGTGACCGGTCAGGTCGAGACCGTACGGGCGCAAGGCCTTGACCGTGCGCGGATCGAGCGGGCGCGGCCGGCTGCCGGCGCTGTGCACCTGGACCCGGTCGCCGGCCTGGTGCCGGAGCAGGGCTGCGGCCATCGGCGAGCGGGCGCTGTTGCCGGTGCAGGTGAACAGGACCCGGACCGGAGCCCGGCGCCTTCCCCCGGTTCCGGGTTCGGCGAGCCGGAGCGAGGGGTGCAGTTCGGACCCGACGGCGGCCAGCGCCTCGGCACAGGCCTGCAGGTCCAGCCGGTAGTAGCTGTCCCGCCCGTCGAAGCTGCTCCTCCGTGCCTCGACCAGGCCGGCGCGCCGGAGCTGGCCCAGGTGGTAGGAGATCAGGTTCTGCGGTTCGCCGACCAGCTCGGTCAGCTCGCGGACCCGGCGGTCGCTCCGGCCCAGCGCGGTCAGCAGACTCCAGCGCAGCGGGTGGGCGACCAGGCCGAGGAACGGCGGTGGTGCGGCGGCCGGATCCATGTTGACACACTACATCAGCGGTGTTTGAATCAAATTGAATTGATCTATCAAGGGAGATGTCGATCATGGTCCAAGTGGCGGTCCGCTACATCGTGGACGACGTGGAGGCGGCGATCGCCTTCTACACGGGCAATCTCGGGTTCACCGTCGAGCTGCACCCGGCACCCGGCTTCGCCGCGCTGAGCCGCGGCGACCTCCGGCTGATGCTGTCCGAGCCGGTCGGCGCGGGTGGCGCGGCCCAGGTGATGCCGGACGGGCGCAAGCCCGAGCCGGGCGGCTGGAACCGGATCGTGATCACCACCGAGGATCTGGACGCCGAGGTGGAGCGGCTGCGCGCCACCGGCGCGTCCTTCCGGAACGAGATCGTGACCGGCTTCGGCGGCAAGCAGATCCTGCTCGAGGATCCGTCGGGCAACCCGATCGAACTGTCCGAGCCGAGGAAGCCGAACGGCTGAGCCGCCGACTCGCCGGGCCGGCTTTCCGCGGAACGGCCCGGGACCGGCTCCGGGACGGCTAGATTCGCCTGGTGGCTGGGGATGATGCAGCACCTGCGGTCTCGGTGATCATGCCGACGTACAACGCGCTCGAGTTTCTCCGGGACGCGTTGGAACCGTTGCGCGCCCAGACACTGGGGACGGACCGGTTCGAGGTGATCATCGTCGACGACGGCTCGTCCGACGGCACGCTGGCGTACCTGGAGCAGGAACGGGCGTCCTGGCCGGGACTCCAGGTCATCCCGCAACCGCACACCGGACGCCCGGGCGAAGCCCGCAACGTCGGGATCGAGCGGGCCACCGGCCGGTACGTCTTCTTCCACGACGCCGACGACTGGCTCGGTGACGAGGCGCTGGAACGCTGGGTCACGGCCGCGGACCGGTACGACTCCGACGTCGTGGTCGGCCGGATCCAGAAGGTGACCCCGGACGGGCGCCGGGCCGGCAAGCTCACCGGTGCGGTGGACGCCGACCTGATCGGCGACGGGGTCTGGCGCAGCCTGGGCCCGCAGAAGCTGTTCCGGCGGGCGCTGCTGGAGCGGCACGGGCTGCGGTTCCCGGACGACATGGTGCAGGGCGAGGACCAGGTCTTCGTCGCCACGGCGCTGTTCGCCGCGTCCCGGGTGACCACGCTGGACGACTACGACTACTACTTCCGCCGGCAGCGGGCCGACGGCGGCAACCTGTCCCGGCGGTCGCAGCCGCTGCGCAACAAGCTGCTCACGGTGACCCGGATGTCCCGGTTGATCGTGCGGCACGTCGATCCCGCCGTCCGGTCGCCGTACCTGGACCGGATCCTGCTGCGGACGCTCGCGGCCGGGCTCGGCGGTCCGTACCTCGGCGCCGAGGCGGCCGAGCGGGCGGAGGCGATCGCGACCCTGAAGGCCGAGGTGCTGCCGCTGCTCGACGACCGGCACCTCGCCGAGGCCACCGACGTCGCGCGGCTCCGGCTCTGGACCGCGCTGCGCGGCACCGCCGACGATCTCGTCGACCTGAACCGCTGGCTGCCCGGGCGTACCACGAAGGTCGCCGAGGGGGTGCTGGTCTACGCCTTGCCGGCCCGGCTGGAGGAGTTGCTGCCGGAGGCGGTACGGCGTGCCCGGGAGCCGCTGCGCTCCTCGTACCGGCTGGTCGACGTGCAATCCGAGCCGGACGGGATCCGGCTCGGCATCGACCTCGAACTGCCGCTGCACGCCGCGGCACCGGACCAGACCTGCGTCGAGTTCGTCCGCCGCGGCAAGCCGCTGACGGTACGGGTCGACGGCGCACCGGGCGACCGGCCCGGCCGCTACCAGGTCCACCTGCGGCCGCACAGGCTGGCCGCAATGGTCCGCGGTCGAGCTGTCTGGGACGTCAACTGCGTGGCGCTGCAGGGTGGCGCGCTGATCGCGACCGCCCGGGTCGACTGGGACGACCGGCTGGCTCCGGCCGACGAGGCGGGGGAGCCGGATCCGTCCGCGACCACCGCGGTGTTCGGCCGGACCCGCTCCGGCTACCTGCGCCTCACTACGACCAGCCCGCCCCGGCCGGCGCCCGGCCCGGCCCGGCGGGCGATCCGGCGGCTACGCCGCCTGCTGCCGGTCCCGCGCCGTCGGTAGGACGCCGTTCCGGGCCGGTCCGAGCACCAGCGGATGGGTCGCCAGCCAGGCCGCGCCGGAGCAGACCCACTCCTTGATCCGGGCCGCGGCCGGCCCGGTGATCGCCGCGGGGAGCGCCCGGTCGTCCCGGGTCACCGGCTGGATGATCCCGTCGCGCCGGCCCAGGCTGATGCAGCGGAGGTAGTAGCTGACCGGCTGCTCGCGGGTGGGCCGACCGGTCAGCCGGGCGGCGATCGCGTCGGTGGCCCGCATCGCCATCGGGAAGCCGGAGGCGCACGACATCCGCAGCATCGTGCCCTTGACCCCGGCGGCGGACCCGGCGTCGCCGACCGCGTACACGTCCGGGTGGGACACCGAGCGCATGGTGGCGTCGACGACGATCTGGCCGGTGTCGGTGACCGCGAGCGCGCTGGCCGCGGCGATCGGATGGACCGCGAACCCGACGGTCCAGATCGCCACCGTGGCAGGGATCGGGCCGGCGTCGGTGATCACGGCGCCGTCCTCGACCCGGCGTACCTCGCGCTCGTCGTGGACGGTGATGTCGAGCCGGGCCAGCACCCGGCCGAGGTGCCGCCGGGCCTGCGGGCTGAGCCGTTCGCCGACCCGTTCCCGGGCGACCAGAGCGGTGCGCAGGTCGGGCCGGGACTCGGCGATCTCGGTGACGGTCTCCAGCCCGGTCAGGCCGCCGCCGACGACGACCACGGCGGCACCGGCCGGCAGCTCGGCGAGCCGGTTCCGGAGCCGGAGGGCGCTGGTCCGGCCGGCCACGGCGTGCGCGTGTTCGGCGACGCCCGGCACCCCCAGGTCGGCGGTCGTGCTGCCGAGGGCGTACACGAGCGTGTCGTAGCCGAGCTCGACCATGCCGCCGGACTCCTGCAGCTGGACGGTACGGCGATCGACGTCGACCGCGGACACGAGCGCCTGCCGGATCGTGACCCGGCGGCCCGCGAACAGGTCCCGCAGCGGCCGGGCCGGCAGGTCCTGGCCGACGACCAGCTGGTGCAGCCGGACCCGTTCGACGAAGTCCGCTTCGGCGTTGACCAGGACGATCTCGACCCCGTCGCCGAGTTGTCGGGCCAGCTTGGCCGCCGCGTGCGCACCGGCATAACCGGCGCCGAGGACGACGATGCGATGGTTCATGTTCCGCTCCTTGTCCCGAGGTGACATCCCAAGAACCGGACAGGGCCGCGAAACCTGACAGTCTGCGTCGGTCAGCCGCCGAAGCGGGCCAGCGGCTCGCCGTGATCGAGGTCGGGCCACTGCCGGGTGAGCCGGGCCAGCTTGTCCGGATTGGCCTGGATGTACAGCGCGGCGACGCCGTCCTCGGTCACCCGCAGCCCGACGACGCCGATCACCCGGTCGCCGGCCACCGCGAGCACGGACGGTTCGCCGTTGCTGATCACCGGATACAGGTCGGGGATGCCGTGGAAGACGTCCTCGACCAGCGCCTGCCGGGACGCGCTCGGCCGGAACAGCCCGGTCAGGAACCTGGCGATCTTGAGTGCGCCGACGATCGGCGTACTCCGGGCCGGCACCTTGCCGCCGCCGTCCGACACGCTCACCGCATCGTCGGTGAGCATCTTGATCAAGGGCTCGGGGTCACCGCCGATCGCGGCGGCGAGGAACTCCTCGGTGATCTTGTCCGCGGTCGCGGTGTTGATCACCCGCCGGGTCCGGTCCAGCGTCAGCCGCTGCTTGGCGCGCCGGTACAGCTGCTGGCAGTTCGCCTCGGTCAGGTCGAGGATCTGGGCGATCTCGGCATGCGGGTAACCGAAGGCCTCCCGCAGCACGTAGACGGCGCGTTCGTTGGCCGACAGCTGTTCCATCAGGGTGAGCATCGCGATCGAGACCGACTCGCGCTGCTCGGTGGTCTCGTCGGGGCCGAGCATCCGGTCGCCGGCGAGCAGCGGCTCCGGCAGCCAGGTGCCGATGTAGCGCTCCCGCCGGACCCGGGCCGAGCCGAGCTGGTTCAGGCAGACGTTGGTGAGCACCTTGGTCAGCCAGGCCTCGGCATTTTCGATCCGGTCCCGGGCGGCGCCGTGCCAGCGCAGGAAGGTGTCCTGGACCGCGTCCTCGGCGTCCGTGGCGGAACCGAGCAGCCGGTAGGCGATCGCCTCCAGCTTGCCCCGGCTCTGCTCGAACAGATCGACGTCGTACGTGTTGATCGCCATCGCCTACCAGTGAAGCACGCGGCCCAGGAGAGCGGCGCGCCGAACCACCGGTCAGGTCGGCTTGACGGCCCGGACGATCGCGGCGTGCATGCCGTCGGCGGCCTGGTGGGTGAACTCGACGGACGTCTCGACGAACCCGACCCGGGCCAGGCCGTCCAGGTATTCGGTCCGGGACAGCGCGCCGGCGATGCAGCCGACGTAGCTGCCGCGCTCGGCCCGTTCGGCGGGCGTGAGTTGATCTTCGGCGACCACGTCGCTGATCCCGATCCGGCCGCCCGGTGCCAGCACCCGGAACATCTCGGCCAGCACCTTCGGCTTGTCGACCGACAAGTTGATCACGCAGTTGCTGATCACCACGTCGACCGCGGCGTCCGGCAGCGGTACGTCCTCGATGGTGCCCTTGACGAACTCGACGTTGGTCGCGCCGGCCTGGGTGGCGTTGGTCCGGGCCAGGTCGAGCATCTCGTCGGTCATGTCGACGCCGTACGCGAAGCCGGTCGGGCCGACCCGGCGGGCCGACAGCAGGACGTCGATCCCGCCGCCGGAGCCGAGGTCGAGCACCCGCTCGCCCGCGCGCAGTTCGGCGACCGCGGTCGGGTTGCCGCAGCCGAGACTCGCCGCGACGGCCGCCACCGGGAGCTCGTCCCGCTCGGTCGCGGCATAGAGCGTCGAGCCGAACGTCTCGGACACCTCGACCGGCTCCGGCCCGCAACACGAGGCGCCGGACGACTCGGCTTCGGCGCCCCCGCAGCCGGCGCGTTCGCCGCCGGCCGTGACGCTGCTGGCGGCGCTGGCGTACCGCTGCCGTACCAGCTCCACCAGCTCCTGCTCAGCCCCCGTGATCCCTGTCATGATGGACATCCCTTCAAATCGATGATCTTCGATGTGTGTGATTCTAGGCAGGTCTCATCGATAGCTGTCAATACATGATCTACACTCGAGCCATGGTTCCGATCGCGACCGTCGCCTGCTGCTCGCCGCTGACCGGCGAGGTGCTGAGCGTCGACCAGGCCGAGGCGCTGGCGGCGTCGCTCAAGGTGATCGCCGACCCGACCCGGCTGCGGCTGATCTCCCTGGTCGCCGCGCACGACGGGGGAGAGGCCTGCGTCTGCGATCTCACCGAGCCGGTCGGGCTGTCCCAGCCGACCGTGTCGCACCACCTCAGGCTGCTGGTCGAGGCGGGCGTGATGACCCGGGAACAGCGCGGCAAGTGGGCCTACTACCGGCTGCAGCCGGCGGCGCTCACCGCGATGGCGGCCCTGATCGCTCCGGTGGGAGCTCGCTAGCCTGGAAGAATGCGGGCGTGGACGTGATGAGTCTGGCCCGGGCGGAGCGAGTCGATCTTGCGGATTTCCTTGACACGTTGACACCTGAGCAGTGGGAGGTGCCGACCCTCTGCCACGGCTGGCGGGTCCGGGACCTGGTCGCCCACCTGATCAGCTACGAAGATCACGACCTGCGGGACATGTTCCGCAGGCTGCGGCGGGCCGGGTTCAGCTTCGGCCGGCTGAACGACGTGGCGCGGGCCGAGTATGCGCACCTGGGGCCGCGCGGGCTGGTGGCGTTCCTGCGCGAGCACCTGACCCCGCAGGGCTCGACGGCCAAGTTCGGCGGCAAGGTCGGCCTGGCCGACGGGCTGATCCACCACCAGGACCTCCGGCGGCCCTTGGGTGTGCCCCGGACGATCCCGGCCGAGCGGCTCCGCGTCGTCCTGTCGTTCGCCGTCACGGCGCCGCCGCTGCGCGGGTTCTGGCACGTCCGCGGGGTACGGATCGTCGCCACCGATCTGGACTGGTCGTACGGCCGCGGACCCGAGGCCCGGGGGAGCGCGGAGGCCGTCCTGATGACGCTGGCCGGCCGGCCGACGGTGGCCCGCGAGCTCAGCGGACCCGGCGCCGAGGTGCTGCAGCGGCGCCTCGGCTAGTCGGCTTCCTGCCGCCGTCGGTCGTACCCGGTTTTGGCCAGGCTGATGATCGTCGTGACGAGCAGGGTGGCCAGGATGAAGCCGAGCGACACGGCGATCCCGATGTGCGGCAGGTGCACGAAACCGACATCGTCGATGTGCGAGCCGTGCAGAGCCTCGATGATCAACTTCAGCCCGATGAAGCCGAGGATCACCGCCAGGCCCACGTTGAGGTAGACGATCCGTTCCAGCAGCCCGCCGATCAGGAAGTACAGCTGGCGGAGGCCCATCAGGGCCAGCGCGTTGGCCGTGATGATGATGTAGGCGTCCTGGGTCAGCCCGAAGATCGCCGGGATCGAGTCCAGCGCGAAGATCACGTTGGCCATCCCGATCGCCGCGATCACGATCACCAGCGGGGTCAGCAGCACCCGGCTCCGGCGGCCCGGCAGGCGGGTGTCCGTCCGGGTCACCAGCCGGGCACCGTCGTAGTCGGCGCTGAACGGCAGGACCCGCCGCAGCAGCCGCAACACCGCGTTCTCCTTGAAGTCCGCGTCGCTCTCGCCGTCGACGGCGAGCCGGATCGCGGTGTAGATCAGGAACGCGCCGAGCAGGTAGAAGGTCCAGCTCGCGGCCGCGATGGCGGCGGACCCGGCCGCGATGAACACCGCACGCAGCAGCAGGGACACGATGATGCCGATGTAGAGCACCTTGTCCTGGGCCAGCGCCGGCACGGCGAACCGGGACATGATGATCACGAACACGAAGAGGTTGTCGACGCTGAGGCTGTACTCGGTGATGTAGCCCGCCACGAACTCCGACCCGGCCGGGCCCGGATGGAAGACGAACAGCCCGACCGCGAACAGCGCGGCCAGCCCGATGTAGATGATCACCCAGCGGGTGGCGTCCTTGATCGAGACCGTACGTTGCCGGCGGGCGATCACCAGCAGGTCGAGCGCGATGATCGCCAACAGCGCCACCACGGTGATGATCCAGACCAGCGGTGACACAGCAGTGATCAAGGCACGACCTCCGGACGCCGGAGGCGGTCACCTCCATAGCGTGACTATCTTATCCGGCGGGTGCCGTCACTCCGCATACCGTGCCGCGATCGCCGCGGCCCGGTCGTGCAGGGCAGTCCGCAACGACGGCGGCGCCAGGGCCTCCGCGTCCGGTCCGAGCTGCCAGAGGGCCCAGACCGCGTGCCGTTGATCTTGGAACGTCAACTCCAGCCGGAGCCGGCCGTCCGGCTCGGCCTGCTCGGTGAGCACGGCGAGTGCCGTACCGACGATCTCCGCACGTCGCTGCGGTGCGATCAGGGCCAGCACCGTGACCTGGTCGCCGCCGGTCCGGAACCGGACGCTGCGTTCCCGCCAGGCGCGGTCGAGGTCGACCCGCTGCGGCCGGTCGGCCGGCTCCGCGAGCTCCTCGGCCGCGTGGACCCGGGACAGCCGGTAGGTGCGGTCCTCGCCCGACCGCGTCGCCAGCAGATAGCCCTGCCCTCGTACGTTCACCAGCCCGATCGGGTCCACCGTGCGCCAGGTCGGCGGCTGATCGACGGCCTCGTACTGGAGTCGCAGCCGGTGCCCGGCCAGGACCGCCCGCCGGATCTCGGCCAGGACGGCGTCGGACACCTCGTCGGCGACCAGTCGTCGGGCGAGCAGGTCGGTCTCCGGATCGATCAGCAGCCGTTCGGCCACCCCGGCGGCGGTGTCGCGATAGCCGTCCGGCAGCGCATCGACCACCTTGAGCATCGCCGAGGCGAGCGCCGAACCGAGCCCGAACGCCTCCGCTCCGCGCCGGGAACCCGCGATCAGCAGCGCCAGTGCCTCGTCGTGATTCAGTCCGGTCAGCTCGGTGCGGAAGCCCGGCAGCAGGGCGAAACCGCCGTGCCGGCCCCGCTCGGCGTAGACCGGGACACCGGCGGCGGACAGCGCCTCGATGTCGCGCAGCACGGTGCGGGTGGAGACCTCGAGTTCGCGGGCCAGCGTGGTGGCGCTGAGCCGGCCGCTCTGCCGCAGCAGCAACACGAGCGACACCAACCTGTCCGCACGCATCCCCGAACTGTAGGCCAATACCTGACCAAGGATGTCGTGATTGCTTGCCAGGCTGGCCCGCGTTCGTACCCCTCGAAACAGAAGTGGAGCTGATGTGATCATGGAACGCACCGCGGTCAATCCGGTGACCTGGTCGGCGGACCTGGGATTCAACCAGGGGGAGGTCGTCTCCGGCCAGACCCGGACCCTGTACTGCTCCGGGCAGACCGCGATGAGCGCCGACGGGAAGCCTCAGCACGACGGCGACCTGGCCGGGCAACTCGGGCTGAGCCTGGACAACCTGGAGGCCGTGCTCGGTGCGGCCGGCATGACTCTTGCCAACCTCGTCCGGCTCAACGTCTACACCACCGACGTCGACCTGCTGTTCCGGCACTACGGGATCCTGGCCGGCCGGCTCGGTGCCGCCGGGGTGGCTCCGGCCACGACGATGCTCGGCGTGACCAGGCTGGCGATCCCCGGCCAACTGGTCGAGCTCGAAGGCACCGCCGTCGCCTGACCGAACGGTGGAAGGGCTGATCTTCCTTCCGCCGGATGGCTTGCCAAGGATCGCAGCCGGGGATACCGTCGCGACAAGTGGTTGCAAACTAAAAGCGGAGGTGCACGATGCTGAGTCAGGTCGCGGAGGGTGTGCTGGTGCACCAGAGCGCGCTGCTGCGGAACAACGCCGTCGTCGTGCAGGGCCGGGACGGCGTGTTGATCATCGATCCCGGCATCACCGACGCCGAGCTGTCCTGCCTGGCCCGCGACGTGGCCGAGCTCGGCCGGCCCGTCGTGGCCGGGTTCGCGACGCACCCGGACTGGGACCACGTGCTCTGGCACACCGAGCTCGGCGACGCTCCCCGCTACGGTACGGCTCGTTGTGCGGCCCGGATGGAGGAGCTGCGGTCGGACCCGGACTGGCGGACCCGCGTCACCGAAGGCCTGCCGCCGGAGATCGCCGACGAGACTCCGCTGGACCTGTTCGGCCTCATCACCGGCCTGCCCGCGGGAACGACCCGGCTGCCCTGGGCCGGACCCGAGGTCCTGATCATCGAGCACCCGGCCCACTCCCCGGGCCACGCGGCGCTGTTGATCAAGGAACGCCGCGTCCTGGTGGCCGGCGACATGCTGTCCGACCTCTTCGTCCCGATGCTCGACGAGCCGAACGGCGCCAACGACCCCGTAGCGGAGTACCTGGTCGGGCTGCAGCAGTTGGCGGACGTGGCCGGCGAGCTCGACGTCGTCATCCCCGGCCACGGCTCCGTCGGTGATCAAGTCCGGGACCGGATCGAGCTGGACCGCGCCTACGTCGTCGCCCTGCGCGACGGGCAGTCCACCGAAGATCCGCGGGTCGTCTCGGCCGAGCCGGGCTGGGAATGGGTCGGCGACATCCACACGGGCCAGTTCCGGACGTTCGCCGAGCGCCGCAACGAGACGCCCGGCGGCTGACCTGCAGGATGATCAACGGGCGGGCTGCCGGGCCGCCACGACCCCAGGAGGCGAGCATGGCTTCAACGGTGCTGTACATGTCGATGTCCTTGGACGGCTACATCGCCGGGCCCAACGACAACCCCGGTAACCCCGGCGGTGACGGGTTCGATCGCTTGCACGACTGGATGTGGACCGAGGACTGGAAGATCCGGCCCGGTGTCCCGACCGAGTTCCGCCAGGAATGGGACCGGACCGGCGCGCTGATCGCCGGACGACGTACCGCCGAACAGGTCAACCACTGGAACGGGGACAACCACAACGGGGTCCCGATCTTCATCGTCAGCCACCGCCCGCCGGACCCGGCCGTGGCGGAGTTTCCGCTGGTGCATTACGTCACCGACATCGAATCCGCCGTGGCCCAGGCCCTGGCGGCGGCTCGGGGCGAGGACGTGCTGATGCACGGTGCCTCCGTGGCCCAGCGAGCCCTCGAGTCCGGCGTGCTGGACGAGTTGCAGGTCCACCTGGTGCCGGTGCTGTTCGGCGGTGGGCTGCGCCTGTTCGACGTACTGCCCGACCGGGTCGAACTGGACGTCATGCGGGTGATCGACACCCCCGAGGCCACGCACCTCCGTTATCGCGTACGCCAGAATTCTTGATCAAGTCCGGCCCGGGTGTCCGATTCGGGCTCGGCCGTTCGTGGTGTTGGCAAGCGGCCGCAGGGGCCGTCCGAGGAAGACGCCAAGGAGTCATCAATGACCAGCAATCACGAACACGCAGCCGGCCGCCGAGTCGTGGCGAACATCGGGCTCAGCCTCGATGGCTACTACCGCCGCAGTGGCGACGAGGGCATCGCCTACCTCGGTGATGCGGAAGTCGGCTACGACCAGATCGTGCGGACCATCGAGACGGCGACGACCGCCGTACTGGGCCGGGTCAACGCCGAGGAGTTCCTGGTCTGGTGGCCGAGCGTGATCGGCACCGAGAAGGTCGACCCGCGCGACGAGAAGTACGCCAAGTGGCTGGTCGCCGCCGAGAAGATCGTGCTGACCAGCACCCTGACCGAATCGCCGTGGGAGGGCGTACGGGTCGTCAACGCGCCCGCGGCCGAGCTGATCGCGGAACTCAAGTCCACCGGTCAGGGCGACATCTTGATCAACTGGAGCGCCAGCGTGATCAAGCAACTGCTCGCCGCCGACGCCATCGACCGCCTCAATCTCGTGGTGGCCCCCGTCCTCGGCGGCGACGGAATCCGGCTGTTCGACGACGACAACCCGCTGACCGACTGGAAACTCGTCGATCATCAGGTCAGCGGCCCCGGTGTGCTCGCCCTGACCTACGACCGGGTCCGCTAGACCTTCATTCGGCTCCGTGCCCGGGCTGGCCCGGGCCCCGATCAACAGCGTGGAACTTCGATGGCACCAAACGCGGCCGAAAGTTCCACAGAGACCTCGCGGCTTGCGGCGTGTGCGTCGGCATGGAGCGCGTCGAAGTTGGCTGCGGTCTCGTGGAGTGTGGCGCACACGTCGTAGGCGAGGTCGATCGGCATCCCGGTCATCGATTCTTCGTGCCAGCCGGACGAGGCCGTGGGGAGGTCGAGCTTCAGTCCGCTGCGCGGCAGGAGATAGGGAGCCAGGTTCCCGAAGCCGACGGCGCCCGCCGAGCGTCCGCCGATGATCTTCGCATCCAGACCGGTGCGGAGCATCCAGGCAGCACTCTCCGCGGCCGGTGCGCTGCCCTTGTCGGTCAGGACCAGCATGCGCCCGCTCCAGGGCGAAGCCGACCTGGCGATCATGTACGGCTCATCGACCGTTCGCAGGCTGCTGGACGTACTGAGTGCGAACGCGTCGATGATCGACTCGAGCGGTGCGCCACGACCCTCGGGTTCGCTGAAGACGGCCACGTTCCACCGGTTGACCACCTGCTCGCCGATGCGCCACTCACGCCACCCGGGCCACACGACCTCGCGACGTACATGATCACGAATCCAAGCGATCATGTGCGAGTCCTCGCCGCCGGGATTGCCCCGAAGATCGACAAGGATCCGGTCGTGGGTGAAGTGCCGGGCATGATCGCCCCGCCACTGCTGCGTGAGCAGCCGGCCGTCGGGACCGCCGCCACCGCACTGGCGCAGCCGGATGCACAGCACCCCTTCGACGATCTCTTCGCTCACCACGGGGCCCGGGTCATCCTGCAGCACGGGTTCGTCGGCTCGTCGGTCGACCGCGCGGAGAAGGTCCGAATCTTCGCCGGCCGCCCAGAGGTGGTTGTCGTGGAAGAGCCAGCGAAGATCATGAACGGACGTGCCCAACGCCTGGCCCCACGTTCGCGGCTGTTCGGATCGGAGCCGGTGCCGCCACCGGTCGAGTACGTCCTCGGCAGCAGCCGGGTCCAGGACCCCATCGGCGACTCCGAAATGTCGCTCGGTGATCAGCACGGCAAGATCGGGAAGATCGGCAGCCAACGCAGCCGAGTCGCAGGCGTCCCCACTGCTCCGAACCTTCGCTTGTCGAGCCAGCCTGGACGCCGCCGCGCTGCTGGGATCCAGGAGCCAGGCGACGCCGGATCGATCCGGCGGGAGATAGAGGCTGCGCGCTGAATCACTCGCGGGAGCGAGCTGATCGGAGGCCACGCCCACAACCTACCGACGGGTCCGTACCCAAGACGGCCCACGGCAGGCAACGCCTGGGATCCCTTGAAAACAACGAAGGACCCGGACCTTTCGGTCCGGGCCCTTCTGGTGGTAGCGGGGGCAGGATTTGAACCTGCGGCCTCTGGGTTATGAGCCCAGCGAGCTACCGAGCTGCTCCACCCCGCGTCGCGTTGATAACCATAGTTCACGCCTCCGGAGATCACAAATCGACCCCCGGACACCCTCAGTCCATGTCCGGGACGCGGGTTCTGGCCTCGGCGTAGTCGAGGCCGGTGAGCTCCAGCAGGTCGGTGATGATCGACCGCAACTGGGCCAAGATCACCACCGCGGACATGGTGTCGGCGAGCCGCAGCCGGGAGCTGGCTCGGCCCAGGGCGACCAGCCGGGCCTGGGCGGCGGTCGGGAGCCGTCGGTTGTACAGCTCGCCGGCCATGTAGCGCACGGCGTCCGCCAGATCCTTCATCAAGGTCAGGTACGCCAGCGGTACGGTCTCGTCCCGCCACAGGGCGATGGCGCTGCGGCGGGCCAGGACGCGGAGGTTCCGGCTGGCGTGGTCGAGCGGCACCTGGAGATCGGCGTACGCCTGCACGGCGGGCAGGTCGCGGCGGCGGAAGGGGGAGTGGCGGACCACGCCGAGGCCCTCGTCGGTCGCCTCGCGCAGGTCGTCCAGCGCGGTCTCGGTCGCCCGGGCCTGGACCAGAACGGCGTCGCCGCCCTCCTCGTCCCCGGTCCGCAGCGCCTCGGCGGCGGCGTCCAGGGTGGCGGCGAACTCCTGCAGGATCTTGGCCGCGACCAGCCGGGGCAGCCGCAGCGGGGCGCTGGGGGCGATGGTGGCCAGCAGCAGGGCGATCGCGCAGCCGGTCACCGCGTCCAGCCAGCGGTTGACTCCCTGGCCGGGCATCGGGGTCAAGGTGATCACGATGATCGACTGCACGCCGGCCTGGATGATCATGAGATTGCCGGCGCCGAGCAGGGTGGCCAGTGACATCGCGATCGCGCAGACCAGGATGATCTGCACCGGCCCGGTGCCGAACGCGATCACGAACAGATCGCCGACCAGAACGCCGACGGCGACGCCGATCGCGACCTCGATGCCGCGCCGCAATCGCTGCCCGAACGTGAATCCGAGGGTGATGATCGCCGCGACCGGAGCGAAGAACGGCATCGGGTGGCCGAGGACGACTTGGGCCAGCAACCAGGCCAGCCCGGCGGTCACCGCACACTGGATGATCATGAAGATGCGGTCCCGCCAGCGGCTGACCCGGCGTTCCGCGGACTCCCGGCTGCGCCGCAGCGTACGCCCGGACAGATCGAAGGCGCGCAGGCTCAACTGACGGATCAACGGCACCGGCGGCCGCCCGTCCTCGGCGTCGGCACCCTGGTCAGCCCGCGATCGGCGCTCCATCGCACCATCATGGCCCGCCGGCCGGCGCTCGCCACCGACCGACGCGTCCCGCGTGCTGGACCGCTGCGAAATGGGGCTTTGCGTGCCGGGACTTGAAGGCGCAGACTTGTCCATCGTGACTTCACCGATCCGCGTCACCGTATGGGGCGAAAATCATCACGAGAACAGCGACCGTGACCGCGAGGGGATGGCTGAGCGCTATCCGGATGGCATGCACGGCGCCATCGCCGCGGGCCTGACCGAGCTGCTCGGCGACCAGGTTCAGGTTCGCACCGCGACCCAGGACCAGCCCGAGCACGGGTTGACCGACGAGGTGCTGGAGAGCACCGACGTCCTGACCTGGTGGGGCCACGCGACGCACGGCCAGGTGGACGACAAGATCGTCGACAAGGTCTACCAGCGGGTGCTCGGCGGGATGGGGCTGCTGGCGCTCCACTCGGCGCACTTCTCCAAGATCTTCATCAAGCTGATGGGGACCAGCTGCTCGCTGACCTGGCGCAACTCCCAGGACACGGAGCTGGTCTGGACGACCAATCCCGGCCACCCGATCGCCGAGGGCGTACCGCATCCGATCGTCATCGACGAGCAGGAGATGTACGGCGAGTACTTCGACATCCCGCACCCGGACGAGCAGATCTTCATCTCGACCTTCTCCGGCGGCGAGGTGTTCCGGTCCGGCTGCACCTGGCGCCGCGGCAAGGGCAAGGTGTTCTACTTCTCGCCCGGTGATCAGGAGTACCCCGTCTACCACCACCCGGACATCAAGCGCGTGCTGGCCAACGGCGTCCGCTGGGCCGCGCCGGATCGGGCCGGCGAGTTCGTCACCCCGTCCGTGGTCAACCAGCCGCCGCCGATCTTCACCGGTCGCGGCCTGAAGGAGGACAAGTGACCGACGAGCAGAAGAAGCTCCGGGCCGGCGTGGTCGGCCTCGGTTGGGCGGGCCAGCAGCACATGCAGGCCTACTTCGACGCCGCCAACGCCGACCTCGTCGCGCTGGCCGGCATGGAGTCCGAGAAGCTGGCCGAACTGGGCGACAAGTACGGCGTCGAACGGCGCTACCCGGACTGGGAATCCATGGTCAGGTCCGGTGACCTGGACGTGATCAGCGTGGCCACTCCGACCGCCCTGCACGCACCGATCGCGGTCGGCGCGCTGAACGCCGGGATCCACGTGCTGTCGGAGAAGCCGATGGCCGAGAGTGGCGCCGCGGCGGCGACGATGGTGCAGGCCGCCAAGGACAACGACCGGGTGCTCGACGTGTCGTTCAACCACCGGCAGCGCGGCGAGGTCACCGCGCTGAAGGAGATCGTCGACCGTGGCCGGCTGGGCCAGATCTACTACGCCAAGGCCGGCTGGCTGCGGCGGCAGGGTATCCCCGGCCTCGGCACCTGGTTCACCCGCGCCTCGCTCGCCGGCGGCGGCGCGATGATGGACATCGGCGTGCACATGCTGGACATGGCGCTGCACCTGCTGGGCAACCCGCAGGTGTCGTCGGCCACCGCCGCCACCTACGCCGAGTTCGGCCCGCGCGGCCGCGGTGGTTCGGCGTACGGCCCGCGGGCCAACGCCGACACCAAGGTCGACTTCGAGGTCGAGGACCTGTCCACCGCGTTCCTCCGGCTGGACGGCGGCGGCACGCTGCTGCTCGAGTCGAGCTGGGCCCAGTGGATTCCGTACGACCAGTGCTACGTCGCGCTGTACGGGTCCGAGGGCGGCGCCAGCATCGAGTGGGGCGGCTGGGGCGTCGAGCCGTACCAGCGGCTCAACGTGTGGACCGAGATCGACGGCATCCCGGCCGAGCTGCAGCCGATCGTGCCGCCCGCCGGCCACCACGAGGCGAGCGTGCTGCAGTTCCTGGACAAGGTCCAGTCCGGCAAGTTCGGTGATCATCGCGGCGAGGAGGCGTTGATCCGGGCCAAGGTGCTGGACGGGATCTACGCGTCTGCGGCGAAGGGCACCGAAGTCGCGCTCTGATCAGGCGAACGAGAACACTCCGAGACCCGGGTCGGCGACGTACCAGACGTCGTCGACCCGGACCTCGCTGAGCTTGCCCTGCACGGCGGTGAATTCGATCACCGCCGTGTTTCCTTCGGTACGGGTCGTGCGCGGGGAACTGCGCCACGCGTCCAGCGAACTCTGCGCCGCCTGATCGGCCAGCCGTTCCAGCCCGGCGACGCAGGAATCCTTGCGCTGCTGAGGTTTCCGGGCGACCGGCGTGTCGTCGGTGTCCACCATCAGAGCACAGGCGCCGGCATGGTCGCCGTCGTCGAACCGCTTCAGCCACTCGGTCGCCGTACCCTCGGGATCCTGCCCGGCCGACGCACAGCCGCCGAGCAGTCCCATGATCATCAACCCCGCCAGCAGGCCCGCGGCCCGTCCCCTCGCCATGGCGTCATCCTCGCAGATCAGGTCCGTGCGTTCATGATCATCATCGGGCTCGCGCGATGAGGTCGGTCAGGTCCGCGTGGATCCGGCGCAGTTCGGAGAGGTCCATGCCGAGCCGGTCGAGGATCGCCGGCGGAATCTTGACGGCCTGGCGGCGCAGCCTGCGGCCGGCCGGGGTGAGCGTGATCCGGAGGCTGCGCTCGTCGCCCGGCTCGCGCTCGCGGGTCACGTAGCCGATCTCGGCCAGGCGCTTGACCAGGGGCGACAGGGTGGCTGCGTCGGACGAGACGAGGTCGCCGAGTTCCCGGAGCGACAGGGTGCCGTGCTGCCACAGGGCCAGCATCACCAGGTATTGCGGGTGGGTCAGCTTGAGCGGGTCCAGCAACGGGCGGTAGAGGCCGATCACGGTCCGTGACGCGACGGCCAGGGCGAAGCAGACCTGTTGCTCCAGGGCAAGCAGGTCGGTGTCCGCGGCGTCGGGGCTCGGTGCTTCGGAAGGCATGCCGGAGAGTATAGTTAATGCACGAACGATTAGGGTACGAACCCTTAGCGTGTGATGTTGACCGGGGAGAGTGATCGAATGCCTGCCAGCCTGAGCCGGGAGGAACGGGAGGCCGAGCGGCAGAGCCTGGACGTCGTCCAGCGGGCCCTGCTGAGCGTCGCCGCCTGGATCGTGTTCGGCTCCATCGCGATCGTGCTCGCGGCCTACCTCGCCGTGCGTGGCGAGTCCGATCTCGGCTACTCCCGTACGGTCGGGTTGTGGGTGATGACCGGCGTGATCGGGTTGATCACGGCGGTGGCGACCCTGGTCGTCAACCGGCGCCGGCCCTGGTCACCGTTCGCGCTGCTCGGGCTGCTGCCGATGGCCGTCTCGGCGTACTGGATCCTGTGACCGGGCCAGTCCGGCCTGCAACAGCAGTACCAGGACGGCGAACCCGGCCATGATCATCGCGTAGCGGCCGGGCGATCCTTCGATGATCATCCCGAGCAACCCGGGCAGGACCACGGCACCGAGTCCCGAGGCTGCCGTCTGCAGGCCGACCACCCGGTCGACCCGGTGGGCCCGGTCCCTGGTCGTCAGCATCAGCAGCGGATACAGGGGAGCGGCGGCGATGCCGAGCCCGATCACCGCGATCATGGCGGGCACCGGCCGACCCGGTAACAGCAGCGCGGCGAAGATCACCAAGCCACCGGCGGCGACCCGCTGCACGGGCCACGGACCGACCCGGTCGGCGACCGGGCCGATCGCCAGCCGGGTCGCGCAGAGCGCCACCCAGTAGCCGGACACGGTCAGGCCCGCGGCGGCGGTGGACAGCCCGGCGCCCTGGGTCAGGAAGACGAAGCACCACAGGCTCAGGCTCGACTCGAACGCCGACTGCACTCCGACCGCGACGACGCCGAGCACCGCCGCCCGGCTCGGTAGGCGGGGCCCGGTGGTCGGTCCGCCCGGGCGGTTTGCCGGCGGCGGGGCCGGCCAGCGCGAGGCCGAGACGAGGAACGCGACGGCGATCCCGAGCTGCAGCCCGGCGACGATCAGGTACGCCCAGCGCCAGGACCCGTTGCCGACGATGATCGCGGTGACCAGCAGCGGCGAGAGGGCGGCGCCGATCCCGTAGCAGGCGTGCATCACGTTGATCGCCGTCGGGGTGAAGGTACGGGCGGCATGGCTGTTCAGGCCGGCGTCGATCGCGCCCGAGGAGAGCCCGTTCAGCACGCTCGCCGCGATGGTGACCCAGAACGCCGGCGCCAGCCCGGTGCCGAGGAGGGCCGCTGCCGTACCGAAGGTGCTCAGGGCGAGCAACCGGCCGAGCCCGAGCCGGGCCACCAGCCGGTCGGTCAGCGCGGCCGAGGCGAGATAGCTGCCGACACCGAACGGCAGCAGCCAGCCGAGCGCGTCGAGCGGCTCGTCCAGGCTGAGCCGCATCGTCGGCCAGGCGACGCCCAGCATCCCGTCCGGGAGGGCAAGGCTGAGGAAGGCCAGGTAGGCCAGGAGCAGGAGGAACACGGAGACCCTTTGCGGCAGAAGGAGTGATGGCGCAAGGAAGGGCGCTGCGGGCCTCGGAACGTCTCAGTCGGGCCGGTCAGCGCCGGCCCGGGACACCGGGTGATCTCCACTCCACGGGGCGAACTCTAGTCTCCGATTACGGACGCGGGGATGAGATTACGGACGACCCGGCTCGGGACGGTCCTTAGAATGGCCCGGGCGAACCCGAGTTGATGAGGAGCGATGAAGGCACTTCTGCTGGAGAACATCCACCCCGAGGCCGAACGACTGCTGACCGAGCGCGGGATCGAGCTCGAGACGGTGAAGGGCGCACTGGACGAGGACGAGCTGATCGACGCCGTCCGCGACGTCCAGCTGCTCGGCATCCGGTCCAAGACGACCGTGACCGAGCGGGTGATCTCCTCCTCTCCGCAGCTGGTCGGGATCGGTGCCTTCTGCATCGGCACGAACCAGATCGATCTCTCCGCGGCGACCGGCCACGGTGTCGCGGTGTTCAACGCTCCGTTCTCCAACACCCGGAGCGTCGTCGAGCTGGTGATCGCCGAGATCATCTCGATGGCCCGGCACCTGACCGACAAGAACGCCAAGATGCACGCCGGGGTCTGGGACAAGTCGGCCACCGGTGCGCACGAGGTGCGCGGCCGCACCCTCGGCATCGTCGGGTACGGCAACATCGGCAGCCAGCTCTCGGTGATCGCCGAAGCGCTCGGCATGCAGGTCTACTTCTATGACGTGGCCGACAAGCTGGCGCTGGGCAACGCGCGCCGCTGCGAGACGCTGGACGAGCTGCTCGAGGTGTCCGAGACGGTGTCGCTGCACGTCGACGGCCGGCCGGGCAACGCGGGTCTCTTCGGCGCCGAGCAGTTCGCCAAGATGCGCCCGCGCAGCCTGTTCCTCAACCTCTGCCGGGGCATCGTCGTCGATCATGAGGCGCTCCGCGCGCAGCTCGAGTCCGGGCACATCGCGGGCGCCGCGGTGGACGTCTTCCCGAGTGAGCCGAAGAAGACCGGGGACCCGTTCACCTCTTCCCTGCAAGGGATTCCGAACGTGATCTTGACGCCGCACGTCGGCGGCTCGACCGAGGAGGCGCAGGAGGACATCGGCCGGTTCGTGGCCGGCAAGCTGCGCGACTACCTCGGTGCCGGTGCCACCACGATGTCGGTGAACCTGCCGACCGTGCAGTTGGACGGTACGCCGACGGACCGGACCCGGATCCTGCACATCCACCGCAACGTGCCCGGCGTCCTGGCCACCGCCAACGGGGTGCTGGCCGACTTCGGCGTCAACATCGACAGCCAGTCGCTGTCCACCCGCGGCGACCTCGGCTACGTGATCACCGACGTCGCCGGGGGAGTACCGGCCGAGCTGCTGGACAAGCTGGGCAGCCTGCCGGAGACGATCCGGCTCCGCCTGGCGGACTGACCGGGTCGGTCCGCCGGAGTCCGGGTCTGCTCAGCGGCGCCGGCGGCCCAGGGCCCAGACCACGACCGCGGCCACGCCGGCGACGGCGGCGGCCGCGGCCGGCGCGTACCGCTTGACCGTGGCGGCGGTGTCGGTCGGCACCGGCAGGCTCCCAGAGGTGGGTCGGACCAGTTCCTGGCCGGCCCGGTCGTCTCGCGCCGCCGCACCGGCCGGCGGCGCCGGCTCCGGGATCGGGGCGGTGGCGAAATCGGCGTCGTCCCCGCGGGGATCGACGATCGGATCGTCGTCCTCGTCCACGAAGTCGTCCACCGGTGCGCCGGCAGGCTCGGGCTCGGGCTCCGCCGGTGGTTCCGGGGCCTCGGCCTCCGGCGTGGCGACCGGGCCCAGTTCGTCGTACCCGAACTCGTCGTCGGCCGCGGCGGTCTGCTCGACGTCGACCTGCTCCTCGTCCTCGGCGAACTCGACCAGCTCGGGCTCCGGCTCCGCGGCCGGCTCGGCCGGAACGGGCTCCAGGTCCGGCGCCGCGGCCCGCCCGGTCAGCTGGTCGGCGACCCCGTGCACGAACCGCTCCAGGACCCGGTCCACCACGTCGGAGATCACCGCCTCACCGAACTGGGCCGGCCGGCCGGTCAGGTTGAGATTCGTCTCGGCCACGATCTCGGTGCCCGCGCGACCGAGCCCGTCGAACCGCGCGGTCAACTCGACGGTCGCGCCGCCCTGACCGCGGCGGTCCCGGCCCTTGGCCTCGATGATCAGCCGGCGCTCGGCCTGATCACGCTCGACGATCCGTCCGGATCCGCTGTAGAGCAGGAGAATCGCGCCGAACTTGATCTTGATCGATCCGGTGAAGTCGTCTCCGCGCACACTCTCCAGGGTGGCGCCGGGGAAACTCGGGGCGACCCGGTCGAGGCGATGGAATGCGGCCCACACATCCTCGACCCGGGCTGGGACGGTGAATCGGTGGTTGAGCTGCATCCGGTCATTGTCTCCTGCAGTCGTGGCTGGCTGCCAACTTCACCTCAGGCGCCCGGCACGTCCTCCTCGTCGTCGGCGCCCTCGGTCTCGGGTTCGTAGTCATCGGGTCTGAGCTGGTCCAGGACGGCCTCGTGCAGCCTCCCGTTGGTGGCGTACGCGCCCTCGCCGTTCGGTCCCGGCAGGCCGTCCAGATCGGTGAACCGGCCGCCCGCCTCGGCGACCACGATCGAACACGCGGCCATGTCGTGCAGGGCCAGTTCCGGCTCGCAGGCGATGTCGACGGCACCCTCGGCGAGCAGCATGTAGGACCAGAAGTCGCCGTACGCACGGGTCCGCCAGCAGGACCGCAGCAGGTCGACGAACTCCTGGCCCTGGCCGTTCTCCACCCAGCCGCCGATCGAGGAGTAGCTGAGTGACGCGTCCTCGATCTTGGTCACGTCCGACACGTGGCAGGGGCTGGCCGACATCAGCGACTTCCCGGTGTACGCGCCGTTGCCGAGCGAGGCCCACCAGCGGCGGCCGAGCGCCGGGGCGCTGACCACGCCGACCACGACCTCCTCCTCGACCATGAGCGAGATCAGGCTGGCCCAGACCGGCACGCCGCGGACGAAGTTCTTCGTACCGTCGATCGGGTCGATCACCCAGCGCCGCGGACCCCAGCCGGTGTCGTCCAGCTCCTCGCCGTGGACGGCGTCCCGCGGCCGGGCCCGGCCCAGCGTGCGCCGGAGCACCTCTTCGACCTCGGTGTCGGCATCCGTCACCGGGGTCAGGTCGGGCTTGGTCATCACGTGCAGATCGAGCGACTTGAACCGGCTCATCGTGATCGAATCGGCGTCATCGGCCAGCAGATGCGCCAAGCGCAGATCGTCCGTCAGACTCTGCTGGGAGGGGATGCTCGCCGCCATGGGGCATACCGTACTAGTGACCCGCCGACAGTCCCCGGCGCCACCACGCCGTGCAGGAGGGTGGTGTCGAACGGTGACCTACTGCGCGGCACCCGGGCACGCGCCTCGCGGCGCGCGAGGCGCTCGCGTTACGGCCCGGTAGCCCTTCGCGCCTCGCGCGCCCCGATGCACGCACCCGGGCACCTGCTCGCTACGGCCACCGTCCGACACCACCCTCCTATGCAGTCGTGATCATTCGCCGGAACGACTCCAGCCGGCCGGCGCCGAGCCGGCCGTCGGCGACCGCGGCATCCAGCGCGCATTCCGGGTCGGCGGCGGTGTGGTGGCAGCCGCGGGGGCAGTCCGCGGCGAACTCGGCCAGGTCGCCGAAGGCGGCGACGATCCGGTCCGGGGTGACGTGACTGAGCCCGAAGGAACGGACGCCGGGCGTGTCGATGACCCAGCCGTCGCCGCCCGGCAGGGCGAGCGCGATCGCCGACGTCGAGGTGTGCCGGCCCCGGCCGGTGACCTCGTTGACCTGGCCGATCGCCCGGTCACTGCCCGGGATCAGCCGGTTCACCAGGGTCGACTTGCCCACACCGGAGTGCCCGACCAGGACGCTGACCCGGCCCGCCAGCGCCGCCCGCAGCGGCTCCAGGTCGCTGTCCGGCGCCAGCACCACGCTCGGTACGCCGAGCGGCCGGTAGGCGGCCAGCAGTTCGTCGGGGGCGGCCAGGTCCGCCTTGGTCAGGCAGAGCAGCGGCTCCAGGCCGGCGTCGTACCCGGCGACCAGGATCCGGTCGATCATCCCGGTCCGCGGCGGCGGGTCGGCCAGCGCGGTGACGATGGCGAGCTGGTCGGCGTTGGCGACCACCGGCCGCTCGTACGGGTCGTCGTCGTCGGCCGTCCGGCGCAGCACCGTGGTCCGGTCCTCGACCTCGACGATCCGGGCCAGCGTGCCCTCCTCACCGGAGGTGTCGCCCACGACGCGGGCCCGGTCGCCGACGATCACGCTCTTGCGGCCGAGCTGGCGGGCCTTGACCGCGGTCACTTCACGGCCGTCGACCAGGACCCGGTAGCGCCCGCGGTCGATCGTGATGATCATGCCGATCTCGGCCTCGGAGTAGTCCGGCCGGTCCTTGGTCCGGGGCCTGCTGCGCCGACGAGGCCGGTCGAAGCCGGTGTGGTCGTCGTCCCGCAGTCCGCGAGTCGTCATCCGATCGCTGATCGGCCGCAGGTCGACACCTGGTGGGCCGGGCGTTGATTCATCTCTCCGACCTCCTTGGGGTGGGTCCGATCCTGGCTACCATCATGGCATGTCTCTGCTGGTGGGCAACGCGTTCTGGATGACCTGGAACACGATCCTCGCCCTGGTGCCGCTGCTGCTGGCCTGGTTGATCTTCGGCAAGCGCGAGCGTCCCGTCTGGCTGTTGATCATCGGTGCCGCCGCGTTCGTCGTGTTCCTGCCGAACGCGCCGTACGTGTTGACCGACGTGCTGCACCTGCCCGGTGATCTTGCGGTCGCGCACGGCAATCCCTGGCTCGTCGCGGCCCTGCTGACGCAATACCTCTGTTTGTTCGCGATCGGCTTCGGCGCCTACGTGGTGGCCCTGGTCCGGCTGCAGCGCTGGCTGACCGCCCGGGGTGTGTCCCGCCGGTCGGTGATCATCATCGACCTCGCGCTGCACGCTCTGTGCGCGGTCGGGATCGTGATCGGCCGGGTGTTCCGGTTCAATTCCTGGGACGTGGTGGCCGATCCGGGCGGCCTGCTCGAACTGGTCCGGATCCCGCAGCCGCGGACCGTGCTGGTGCTGCTGGCGCTGTTCGGCATCCTCGCCGTCGGCGCGGCCCTGGCCCGGGCCCTGCCGACGATCATGAACCGCGCCAGGAGCCTGGTCTAGTCGGCCGAGTCGTTGATCATGGTCTGCCAGAGTTCGGCGAACTCGGGCATCGTCTTGGCCGTGCAGCCGATGTCGTCCAGCTCGATGTCGTTCACCACCAGGCCGAGCAACGCACCGGCATGCGCCATCCGGTGGTCGGCGTAGCAGTGCCAGAGGGCGCCGCCGAGCAGCTTCGGATGGATCGTCAGCCCGTCGTCGGTCTGGCTGACGTGGGCGCCGAGGGCGTCCAACTCGGTCTCGAGCGCGGCGAGCCGGTCGGTCTCGTGGCCGCGGATGTGCGCCACACCACGGATGTGGCTGGTGCCGTCGGCCAGCGCCGCGATCGCCGCGACCACCGGGGTCAGTTCGCTGGCCTCGCGAAGATCAAGATCAACCGCGTGCAGTTGGTCGGTGCCGATCACGGTCAGTCCCGAGTCGTTGCGGCCGACCGCGGCGCCGAACCTCGTCAGGATCTCCCGAAGATGATCACCGGGCTGGTGGGTCTGCTCCGGCCAATTGGGTACGGTGACCGTACCGCCCGTGATCGCCGCGGCGGCCAGGAACGGCGCCGCGTTGGAGAGGTCCGGCTCGATGTCGACGTCGACCGGCGCGATCGGGCCGGGGGAGACCACCCAGCGGGCCGGCTCGCTGTCGTCGACCGCAACCCCGCGGTCACGCAGCATCGCCACCGTCATGTCGATGTGCGGCTGCGACGGCACGTCCTTGCCGTCGTGGCGAAGATCAAGACCCTGGGCGAACCGGGCGCCGGCGAGCAGCAGGGCGGAGACGAACTGGCTCGAGGTGGAGGCGTCGACGGTGATCACGCCGCCCGGCAGGTCCGGCCGGCCGGTCAGCCGGAACGGCAGCGTCGAGGCCTCGTCCGGAACCGTCGCTCCGCAGTCCCGCAACGCGTTCAGCAGCACGTCCATCGGCCGCCGGTAGGCCTGCTCGTCGGCGTCGAACGCCACCTCGCCGGGCGCCAGCGCCGCCACCGGCGGGACGAACCGCATCACGGTCCCGGCCAGTCCGCAGTCGATGGTGCCGCCGGCCGTGAAGGTCGCCGGCGGCTCGATCCGCCACTCGTCCGCTGACTCGGTGATCTTGACCCCGAGGGTGCGCAGCGCGTCCCGCATCAGCCGAGTGTCCCGCGCGTCGAGCCCGTACCTGATCGTGGAGGGCCCGTCGGACAGCGCGGCCAGGATCAGCGCGCGATTGGTCTCGGACTTGGATCCGGGCACCGAGACGGTGGCCCGGATCGGGGCCGGGGCCAGCGGTGCGGGCCAGGTGGCGGTCGGGGTCGCGGACACGCGGGCGAGTTTACGCGGTTGACCTGCCGCGGCCGCCACCGCGGGTGATGATCAGTTCTCGCCGAGGTGGATGTTCTCGGTGGCCTTGTTGATCTTCTTCGCGACGTCGCTCTTCTTGACGTCCTTGATCACCTGTTCGGCCTGCTTGGCGACGTCGTCCCGGGCCTGCTCGGCGCCCTTGGCCAGGTTGTCCCGGCCCTTCTTGAAGTTCTTCTTGGCGTCCTTGGCGGCGCGCTCGGCGTTCTTCTTGAACTCCGCCGCCTGCTTCTCGGCCACCTTGCGCGCCTCGACCGCCTGCTTCTCGGCGACCTCGCGAGCCTTCTTCAGATCCTTGGCGGCCTTCTTCCGGGCCCGCCGCGACCCGGCGACCACCGTGCCCGCCAGCAGGGCGCCGCTGGCCAGCGCCTCCTCGGCGAACTCCCGGCCCTCCTTGGCGGCCTTCTTGCCCGACTTCTTGGTGTCCCGGGCCAGTGCCTCGCTGCCGCGCCGGGCCCGCCAGGCCAGGCTCGGCTTGCCCTCGGTGTCACCGGCCGCCAGCAGCACCCCACCGAGCAGGCTGGCGTTCTTGAGGAAGTGGGCCTTGTCGACCGCTTCCTCCTCCGGGGTGTCCCGGGTCCAGAACGGGTGCTTCGCGATCGTGCTGGGCACCAGCGAGGCGGCGAGCAGCAGCGCACCGAGCCGGCGGCCCTTGCCGGTGGCCAGGGCGAACCCGCCGGCCAGCTGCAGCGCACCGTTGATCCTGATCAGGGTCGCCGCATCCTCCGGGATGTACTTGGCGACGGCGTCCGGCGCGTAGTCCTTGACCAGCGGCACCACCTTGTCGGCGATCGGCTGGGCGGCGGGGACGAGCGAGTCCGGATCCTTGACGGCCTTGACCCCGGAGACCACGAAGTACGAGGCGAGCAGGGTTCGGGCGGCTGCACGAAGCAAAGTCATGACCCATTCCTACCGTGCCGCCGGACCGCGGCCAAGTGGGGCGGCCGGTGAGTCCTTGGCGTACCGCAGCGACACGTACGCGTTGATCCCGGAGAACCGGCCGTGCCGGACCGGCTTGCGGTCGTATTCGACGTAGCCGAGCCGGCGATAGACGCTGAGCGCGGCGGCGTTGCTGTCGGCGACTTCGGCGAGCACGAAGCTGTCGTACTGGGGGAGCGTGTGCAGTTGCCGGAGCAGTGCGGACGCGACACCCCGGCCGCGGTGCCGGGCCGCCGTCGCGACGAACTCGATCGAGCCCTGCCGAGGCCGCGGATCCTTGATCGGCTCACTGAACTGGCTGGTGAACACCCAGTGCGCGAAGCTGCCGCGGATCAGCCCGAGGTGCCGGCGCATGGTCGCCACGTCGGACCGGACGCAGCCCTGCACGCCGTCGGTGCAGGCGGCGATCCCGGCCGGTTCACCGTCCACAGTCGCGACGTGGAACAGGTCCAGGACGAACGTGTGCGCGAACGCGTCGACCAGGCGCGCCGGGTCCTTCGCGAACGCGGTGAAGTGCTGGCCGAAGCCGTCAACGAAGATCTCGCTGACGCTCCGCGCGGCATCGTCGCCGAGGGAGCGGGCGGGCACGATGTCGATCATGAGGGCTCCTTGATCAAGAAGGTGGTGAGCAGCTCCGGGCTCGGGCCGGAGAACCGGTCGCCGCGGATCAGCCGCAGCTGGGCCAGACCGCCGAGAGCGGCGTAGAAGAGATCGGCCAGCGCATCGGCCGGCCCGGGCCGGAAGGTGCCGTCCCGCTGACCCCGTTCGATCAGCCGTACGGTCTCGCCGTGCAACTCCCGGTGCCGGTCCAGCAGGGCCTCGATCCGGGCGTCGTCCGGTCCCTTGAGCACCGCCTGCTGCAGCAGCAGATAGAACTCGAGCGTCGCCCCGCCGGCTGCGATGTCGTCCAGGAACTCGGTCGCGAACGCCAAGATCAACTCGTCCGCCGGTGCCTCGGTCCGAAACATCGCAGCGACCCGCTCCAACCCGGTCGCCGCCTGCTCGACCAGGTCCCCGAACAGGTCCTCCTTGGTCCGGTAGTGCCGATACAGCAACCCGACACTGACCCCGGCCGCGCCCGCGATGTCGCCGACGCTGGTCGCCGCGAAACCCTTGCGCGTGAACAGCGTGATCGCCGCCGCCTGCAACTTGTCCCGGGTCGCCGCCCGGATCGCCTCGTTCTGCGCCTCGCTCCGCGGCACCGTCGATCCTCCTGGCTGTTGAGTGAACTTTCATTCATTGTACGTCAACGATCAAGCCCGTCTCCGTCGCCAGCCGATCCAGGCCGCCGCGACGAGTGCGAGGAGTGCTCCGGCGACGAGGGTCGCCACGGTCAGCCCGGAGCTGTAGGCGGTCGACGCCTGATCGAGAAGGGCCTGGGCCTGCTGCTCCGGCAACGCCCGGGCCAGGTTGACGGCATCGGCAAGCGACCGTTCGGCCCCGGAGCTCTCGGTGCCAAGGGCGTCGCGCAGGTCGTGCCGGTAGACCAGGGTGGCCAGCGTGCCGAAGCTGACGATGCCCAGCGAGGTGCCGAGTTGGTTGCTCGACTCGGAGATCCCGGCCGCGGCGCCCACGCGGTCGGGCGGCGGGTGGGCGAGGACGAGTGAGTTCGCCAGGGGAGCGATTCCGCTGCAGCCGAAGATCAACACCGTGTAGCCGGCCAGGAAGCCCACCAGTGATCCGTGCGTGGCGGTGAACGCGAGCAGGGCCGTTCCGGCTGCGGCGACGAGCAGGCCGGTGACGATGAGCGGTGCGATCGGCCTGTGCCTGGCGAGACGCGTCGCCGCCGTCGCGCCGAGCATCGAACCGATCATGGGCGGGAGTCCGCACAGCGCGGCCCAGAAGGGCGACAGGCCGTGCACCGTCTGGAGGTACGGGAACACCAGCACGCCGATGCCGCCGGTGATGGCCGCGATCATCGCGTTGGCGCCGATGCCGGCCGAGAAGGATCGCTCCCGGAACCACTGCGGGTTGATCAAGGGATCCGGCGATCGGCCTTGCCGGGCGAGGAAGTACCACCCGGCGCCGAGCGCGACGACGAAGGTGATCAAGGTCGCGATACCGAGAGTCGGGCCGATGAGGGTCTTGAGCAGCGCGGACAGCGAGATGATCGCGACCAGTGAGGACAGGGCGCCCGCGACATCGACGCGGGTGCCCCTTCGTGGCGTCGATTCCGGGACCAGGAGCGGAACGAGGATCAGCAGGAGCAGCATGGCCGGCGCGTTGATCAAGAAGACCGAGCCCCACCAGAGGTGTTCCAGCAGCTGCCCGCCGATGATCGGCCCGCCGACCGCGCCGCCGGTGAAGGCGATCGTCCAGGCGCCGAGCGCGAGCCTGCGCTGATGAGCGTCGGTGAACATGTCGCGGATGAGCGAGAGCGTGGACGGCGCCAGCGTCGCTCCGCCGACGGCGAGGATGCCGCGGCCGAGGATCAGGGTCTCCGCATTCGGGGCCAGGGCGAGCAGCAGGGAGGCGGCTCCGAAGATCGCCGCGCCGATGATCAACAGTCGGCGGCGGCCGAACCGGTCGCCGAGATTTCCCATCGTGATCAGGAGTCCGGCCATGACCAGCCCGTAGATGTCCATGGTCCACAGCCACTGCGTCGGGCTCATCCGGAGGCTCTCGGCGAGCGTCGGTCCGGCCAGGAACAGGATCGAGACGTCCATCGAGGTCAGCAGGGCGGGGAGCAACAGCGCGGCCAGGCCCCACCAGGTTCGAGCCGTCGCCCTAGGTGGATTCATCTCGAGATCGTACGTACGTCCAAATTCGTGGTCAAGACGTACGAACGTCCAAAAAGCTCCCTACGATGGCGTCATGAGTCAGCGCGAGGACCTCCTGGCTGCAGCGCGGAAGCTGCTGGTCGAGAAGGGCTACGACAGGACCACGGCCCGCGACCTGGCGGCGGCGGCCGGGGCGCATCTCGGCTCGATCGGCTATCACTTCGGGTCGAAGGACGACCTGATGACCGCGGCGACGCTCCAGGCTCAGGGCGAATGGGGTGCGCTGGTGGACCGAGCTGTCGAATCGGCCGCCGCTTCGAGGCCGGACCAGCGACTGCGCGCCTGCCTGGACGCCTTGATCGAAGCGGTCGCCGACCAGCCCGAGATCCTGGTGGCGAGTTGCCAGGCGATGGCGAAGGCCGCCCTGGATCCGTCGATCCGGGGGACGCTGGCCGAGGTTCACGGCGGTGCGCGGTCGGACTTCGCGGCCCTGGCACTCGGAGTGACCCGGGAAGAGGTGGACGACGCGCAGGCACGCTCCCTCGGCTCGCTGGTCCATGCCATCGTGATCGGCATCAGCATGCAGCTCATGCTCGACCCCGAGTCGGCACCGACCGGCGACGAACTCGTGGCCGCGCTGCGCGTTCTCGCTGTCGGACCAGAGGGGTAGCGTCTGAACCATGTGTGGCAGGTATGCGACCTCGCGCAGCTCGGACGACCTGGCGGCGGAGTTCGAGGTGGACGAGATCTTCGACGGGCTGCCCGAGGCGGACTACAACGTGGCGCCGACGGTGGCCGTGCCGGCGGTGTTCGAGCGGACGGCGAAGGAGACCGGGGAGACCCGGCGAAGGCTGGCACCGCTGGTCTGGGGTCTGGTGCCGTCCTGGTCGAAGTCGGCCACCGGCGGCGCGAAGTTGATCAACGCCCGGGTCGAGAGTGTCGCCGAGAAACCGTCGTTCCGGCGGGCGTTCGCGGCCCGGCGCTGCCTGCTGCCGGCCGACGGCTACTACGAGTGGTACCTGCCGGAGGCGGCGCGGGCCGCGTCCGGACGGCCGCTGACCGGCCTCGGCAAGACGAAGAAGCAGCCCTTCTTCATCCGGCGCGCGGACGGCGGGGTGCTGGCGATGGCCGGGCTGTACGAGATCTGGCGGGACCCGGCCAAGGACCGCGACGACGACACGGCGTGGCTGCGCACCTGCACCGTGATCACCACCGAGGCCACCGACGCGGTCGGGCACATCCATGATCGGATGCCGATGGTGATCGGCGAGGAGTCCTTCGACGCCTGGCTCGACCCGAAGCAGAGCGACTCGGCTGCGGCGCTGGAGTTGTTGTCGGTGACGGATCCGGCGCAGCTCGAGGCCTACCCGGTGTCGACGCAGGTCAACAAGGTGCAGAACAATGACCCGTCCCTGCTGCTGCCGCTCGCCGACGACGAGGGCGACGACGACCAGGCCCCACTGCTCTAAAAGGACACCATGATCATCGAGACCCCGACCCCGGAGGGACCGGGCCGGCTGCACGTCGCGCCCGCCGAGTCGCCCCGGGCACTGCTGGTGCTGGGCCACGGTGCCGGCGGCGGCATCGACGCGATGGATCTCAAGCTGCTGGCCGGCTTCCTGCCCGGCGAGGGGATCGCGGTCGCCCGGTTCGAGCAGCCGTGGCGGGTCGCTGGCCGCAAGATCGCGGTGCCGCCGCCGCGGCTGGATGTCGGCTGGACGGCCGCGCTGAAGGCGTTTCGGGCGGTGCCGGAGTTCGCCGACCTGCCGCTCTACCTCGGCGGGCGCAGCGCGGGGGCCCGGGTCGCCTGCCGGACCGCGACCGAGCTCGGGGCGCGCGGCGTGGTCTGCCTGGCCTTCCCGCTGCATCTGCCGGGCCGGCCGGAGAAGTCGCGGGCGCCGGAACTGCTCACGCCGGACGTACCGCGACTGGTGCTGCAGGGGACCAAGGACACCTTCGGCAGTGCGGACGAGGTGCGGGCAGCGGCCGCGGGCGACGCAGGGGTACGGATCGTGGAGCTGCCCGGCGTCGACCACGGCTACCGGGTCGCCAAGGCGGCGGAGTGGACGGCGGCCGACCTGCGGGCCGAGCTGAAGCGGCAGGTGCTGGACTTCGTGACCGCCGGCCGGGAATAACTCACCGCCGGCGGTGTTGCCGAAGAGGTACGTCGATGTTCCTCGGAGGAGTGGATGCCAGCCGTGTTGTTGGAACGGGAGCGCCCGTCAGTACGCTCGTACCTGATGACCATACCGACCAGTCCCGCGACGGCGGCCGATCAGGCGACCGAGACGCCGGGCGAAGAGACGCCGGAGCAGCGGAACGCCCGCTTCGAGGCGGACGCGCTCGGCTTCCTCGATCAGCTGTACGCGGCCGCATTGCGGATGACCCGTAATCCGGCCGACGCCGAGGACGTGGTGCAGGAGACGTACGCGAAGGCCTATGCGTCGTTCAACCAGTTCACGCCGGGCACGAACCTGAAGGCCTGGCTGTACCGGATCCTGACCAACACCTACATCAACAACTATCGCCGGCGGCAGCGACAGCCGCAGATCGCCGGCGGCGAGTCGATCGAGGACTGGCAACTGGCCCGTGCGGCGTCGCACAGCTCGGACGGGTTGAAGTCGGCGGAGATGGTGGCGCTTGATCACCTGCCGGATTCCGACGTCAAGGAGGCGCTGCAGAAGCTGGCGCCCGACTTCCGGTTGGCCGTGTTCCTGGCCGACGTCGAAGGTTTTTCGTACAAGGAGATCGCCGAGATCATGGAAACGCCGATCGGGACCGTGATGTCGCGGCTGAACCGCGGCCGGACGCAACTGCGTCGCCACCTCGCCGACTACGCCGTCGAGCGAGGCCTGATCCGGCAGGAGGCTGGCAAGTCATGACGGGATCGGAAACCCCGGCCGAGCACGACTGTGAGCAGGTGCTGACCCGGGTCTATGAGTTTCTCGACCACGAGCTGGACGACGCGTCCGGCGACGCGATCCGGACTCATCTGGCGGCCTGCGAGCCGTGCCTGGAGCGGTTCGATGTCGAGCAGGCGGTGAAGGCCCTGGTGTCTCGCTGCTGTGGCAACGACAAGGCGCCGGACCAGTTGCGGTCGAAGGTGATGAACCGCATCTCGGAGCTGTCCGAGACCTGACGTCGCGCGGGCCTGAACATGACTTGAGCCTGTCGAAGTTCCGCTGGGCGGGACTCCGACAGGCTCAAGTTCTGTTTCTGTCTGGGTACGGGTCAGGCGTTGGGGCGCTTCCCGTGGTTGGCGCCCTTCTTGCGCCGCGCCCGACGCTTGCGGCCGGTCTTGCCCATCTCTAGCCTCCTTAGCGGTGTTGCCCGCCCGGGCTCCACTTCGTCACCGGGCGCAAGGCGACATATTCTGCCATGACCTGCGTAGTGGTCGATTCGAGGAGGTGGGTGGTGAAGGCACGCCAGAGCGACGTGGCACGCGAGGCCGGTGTCTCACCGCGCACCGTGTCGAACGTGATCAACGGCTATCCGCACATCCGGCCCGAGACGGTGGCCCGGGTCCGGGCCGCGATCGAGAAGCTCAACTACATCCCGAACCGGTCCGCCCGGACGTTGCGGACCGGCAAGATCGGCATCATCGGGCTGGCCGTCCCGGAGCTGACGCTGCCGTACTTCGCCGACCTGGCGACCAAGATCACGACGGCCGCGGAGTCGCGCGGCTACACGATCCTGATCGACATCACCGAGGGCAAGGCCGACCGGGAGCGGCTGATCGCGGGCGGTCTGCGCCCGCACGCCATCGACGGGCTGATCCTGTCGCCGCTGCGGCTGCGGGCCCCGGAGGTCGACGACGCCTCGGACGGCACGCCCCTGGTGCTGCTCGGCGAGTGGAGCGAACCGAGCAGCAACCACGCCTACGTCGGCGTCGACAACATCGCCGCCGCCGGGGCCGCGACGCAGCACCTGATCGAGTTGGGCCGCAAGCGGATCGCGGCGATCGGCACCGTGCCCGGCCGGGAAGGCGGTACGGCCTCGCAGCGGTTCGAGGGCTACCGGCGCGCCGTCGCCGCGGCCGGTCTGCCGGTCCGGCAGGAGTCGGTGCAGAAGTTCAACCGGATCCAGGGCGAGGCCGCGATGGAACGGCTGCTGGACAGCGAGCCGCGGCCGGACGCGGTCTTCTGCTTCAACGACCTGGTCGCGGTCGGCGCCCTCGCCACCCTGCGCCGGCGCGGCCTCTCGGTGCCCGGCGACGTCGCCCTGATCGGCTGGGACGACATCCGCGAGGTCTCGTACAGCTGGCCGCCGATCAGCAGCATCCGCGCCGACGCGGACCAGATCGCCGCCATCGCAGTCGAGATGATCATCGATCAGCTGGCCGGCAACCGTCCCGCCGAACTGCATCGCACCGTCGGCTACTCCCTGATCGCCCGCGAGAGCACGGTCGGCACGGTGGACCGGTCCTGATCGGACCTCAACAGGACTCGACGGCGAGCTGCAGCACCTTGATCAACTTGGTCGATCCGGGCTGGTAGGGCTGGATGGGCAGCCGGTCGCCGTCGCGGTCCAGGACCTCGACCGTGATCGAGAGGTCCTGCCAGGCTTCGGCGCCGGTGATCTTGATCCCGGCATAGACCCAACCGTTGCGCACCGGGACGGTGACCGGAGCGACGACGGACTCCCGGCCGGAGTTGATCTTGATCCGGGCCGATCCGGCCCCGTCCTGGTGGATGCGGAGCAGGACCTGGGTCTCGACCGACGCCGACTCGCGATCCGGGCAGGACAGGGTGGACGTGCCGAAGCCGCTGGGATCCTGGCTCGCGGCCGCGTCGGGATTGAGCCGATTGTCGTCATCCTGCCCGTGGTCGGACCAGGAGTCCCGCCGGCCGTCCAGGCAGCTGAAGGTGCCCGCGTCGTCGGCGACGAGCAGGATCCGGTGCGACGCCAGGTCCCGACTGTTGCTGATGGGGGGTTCGACCATGGCGTGCAGCACCCGGACCCGGCCGGCGCGGGTGATCACGTCGTCCTTGGCCGTACCGGCCAGGCAGGTCTTGGTGTCCGCGGTGATCTCAAGCTCCGTCATCGGCCGGGTGCCGGACGGGCCGGGGAGTGGGCTCCGCCGCGGTGAAGGTTCGGCGGTCGGGCTCGGCGTGCCGGCCGGGGCGACGGCGACGCGTGGTGGGCCTTGCAGTTGCCGGATGCCGGCGACGCCGGCCACGCCGGCGACGAGTGCGGCCGCGGCCGCCACCGCCGCGACGACCAGAAGGGCCGGTCGGTGGCCGGGTTGTGGGGCCTGGCGCAGCTCTCCGCGGATCCGGTCGCGGAGTGCGTCCGGGGCGCGGCGGAAGGGTGGCGGTGCGAGTTCTTCGGACATGGGTGGAACTCCTAGTCGGTGCTGTGCAGGCTGGCGGGTGCAGGGAGTGGCCGCTCGGCGGTACGGAGGGTCCGGCGCACCCGGGCGAGCCGGGACCTGACCGTTCCGATCCGGATCCCGAGGGCCGCGGCGGCGTCGCTGTAGCTCAGTTCCTCCCAGCAGACCAGGACGAACACCTCCTGATCGCCGGGAGCCAACTCGGCCACCTGCCGGAGGGCGTCCCGGACCCGACTCGTGACGGCGAGCTGAGCGAGCACCTGGTCGTCGAGCTGTGGGCGTTCGATCGCGGGGATCTTCGCCAGGGCGGCCGTACCGCGCCGCGTGGAGCGCAGATGGTTGCGGCAGACGTTGGTGGCGATCCCGTACAGCCAGGGCAGGACCGAACCGGCATCGTTGGCCAGCACGGCCCGGTGCCGCCGCCATGCGGTCAGGAACACGTCCGAACACAGATCCTCAGCGGTGGCCCACGAGCCGGACCGGCGAAAACAGAAGTTGTAGATGGCATCGATGTGCTGGCTGTAGGCCTCCGCCATCGCCTCCCGGGAGCCTCGGCGCAGCCGCTCGGCCAGGGACGCTCCGGATCCGGCAGGCGGGTCGAGGCCCGGCTGGTCAATCGACATTGCGGTTCCTTTCCACACCCCTGTATGTCCGCACCCGCAAAAAGGGTTCTCCCGGCCGTTCCCAGCGTGCCGGTCATCGCGGGTCTCGGAGTGAGAGGCGGGGTGGTTGCACCCAGTCCGCACCGCTAGACTGCGGCTTGCCACGTGGCAAATTTCGGAGGGGGAGGGCAATGGTTGGCCTCGATCGCCGGGCGTTTCTCGGACTCGCAGGCGTCGGCGCAGGGGCGTCCCTGATCGCCGGATGCTCGCCGGGGGCGGCGCCGCAACAGGAGCGCAGCGCCGACAAGATCGTCTGGTGGGACCAGTTCCTGCCGACCCAGGACGTCGAGAAGGAGCTGTTCGCCGAGTTCGCCGCGGCCGAGGGCGGGCTGCCCGTCGACTACGCGGTCTACGACCCGGGCAAGATGGGCCAGGCGCTGCAGCTGGCCAAGCAGAGCAATCAGCTCCCGGACGTGTTCACGCTGGCCGGCGTCGGCGCTCCGACCTCCGCGCTGATGGAGCAGGGCTGGTTTCAGCCGGTCACCCTCGACGACAAGGTACGGTCGGCGCTGCCGGCGGGCACCCTGCTCGAGGGAGTCAACGTCTTCGAGGGCCAGGTGTACGGGCTGCCGTTGTTCGGCTGGCGGATGCACGACAGCCAGAACTGGTTCAACACCGAGCTGTTCACCAAGGCCGGCCTGGACCCGGCCAAGCCTCCGGTCGGCTACGACGAGGTCCGGGCCGCCGCCCGCGCGATCAAGCAGGCCGGCGCCGCGGGCTGGATCGCGCCGCTGCAGTTCGCCGACCGGATCGCCTCCCAGATCCACCAGCTCGCCGAGGCGGCGGGCTCGCCGTCGGTCGGCGGGATCGACATCCTGACCGGCGAGTACACGGTCGGCAATGATCATTATCTGGCCGCGATCGACTGGTGGCTGGCGATGCAGGCCGACGGCGTGCTGTTCGAGGGGTCGGCGTCGCTGAACGCGCGGACGGCCCGGGGCCGCTGGGCGGCGGGATCGGCCGGGATGTTCTTCGACGGGCCGTACTGCATCGGTGTGGTGGCGCAGGACTTCGGCGAGTTCGCCAGCAAGGTGGGCGTCGCCCAGATCCCGGTGCCGGAGGCGTCGACGCAGGCGGTGATCAACCACGTGCCGCGCGGCAGCACGCTCTGGGTGTCGAAGACGTCCAAGGTCGCCGAGCAGGCCTCCAAGCTGTTGTCGATCATGGTCGGCAAGGAGGCCCAGATCCGGATGCTGTCCGGGATGAACGCGCCGGCGATCTATGCGGGGACGGTGGCCGAGGCGGAGGTGCATCCGACCTTCAAGCAGTCGGTCGAACTGTGCGAGAAGATCGACTTCCTGGCGCCCGACCCGGTGGTCCGCAACCCCGGTGTCGCGAAGGTGACCGGGGCGATGAAGTCGATCGAGCCGGGCCTCGGTGAGATCGTCGGCGGCGTGATGTCCGGTGACGTGCCGGATGCGCGTGCCGCCCTGGCCAAGTACCGGGACGCCCTGACCGCCGAGCGGGAGCGGGCGATCAAGCAGCTGGCTGGCAAGGGCGTGACGGCGAGTCCCGACGACTGGAAGTTCCCCGACTGGCAGCGCGGCCAGGACTACACCACCGAGCCCGGGAAATGATCATGACCGACAACCAGACCCGCCGGCCGAACGTGGTGATCATCCTCACCGACGACCTCGGCTACTCCGACATCGGCTGCTACGGCTCCGAGATCGAGACCCCGCACCTGGACGCGCTCGCCGCCGCAGGGGTACGGATGTCGCAGTTCTACAACACGGCACGGTGCTCGCCGTCCCGGGCCTCGCTGCTCACCGGGCTGCATCCGCACCAGACCGGCATCGGCGTGCTCACCCGCAACGACGGTCCGGGCGGCTATCCCGGCACGCTGTCCCAGGAATGCGCCACCCTGGCCGAGATCCTCGGCAGCCAGGGGTACGCGACCGCGATGTCCGGCAAGTGGCACCTGACCGGCCAGATCCGGGAACCCGACGAGACCTGGCCGACCCGGCGCGGATTCGATCACCACTACGGGATCGTCGCCGGCGCGGCCAGCTACTACGACCCGGCGACCCTGACCGAGGACGAGCAGCCGGCCGAGGCGGGCGACGACTACTACCTGACCACCGAGCTCGGCGAGCGGGCGGCCGGCTACGTCCATGATCATCATGCCGCGGAGCCGGAGCAGCCGCTGTTCCTCTACCTGGCGCTGACCGCGCCGCACTGGCCGCTGCACGCGCCGGAGGACGTGGTCGAGCGCTACCACGAGCGCTACCGGGCCGGCTGGGACCGGCTCCGGGAGGAGCGTCACGCCCGGCAGCAGGAGTCGGGTCTGATCAACGCCGACTGGCCGCTGTCGGAGCGGGATGCCGAGGTGCCGGCCTGGGCGGACACCGCGGATCAGGACTGGCAGGCCCGCCGGATGGCCGTCTACGCGGCTCAGGTGGAACTCGCCGACGCCGCGATCGGCCGGGTGGTGAGTGCCCTCCGGGACACCGGCCGGCTCGACGACACCATGATCATCTTTCTGTCCGACAACGGCGGCTGCGCGGAGGAGATGCCGCCCGGGTACGCCGACGAGCTGCCCGCGCGGCCGATCCACACGCCGTTGAACTCCCCGGCCGGGGTACGCGTCCGGACCGGCAACGCGCCCGAGATCGTCCCGGGCGGCGCGGACACGTACACGTCCTACGGCAAGCCCTGGGCGAACCTGTCCAACACGCCGTTCCGCGAGTACAAGCACTGGGTGCACGAGGGCGGCATCGCGACGCCGTTGATCGCGCACTGGCCGGCCGGCCTGTCCGGCGGGGTCACCGTGCACGATCCGTACCAGCTGCCCGACGTGCTGGCCACCGTGCTGGAGGCGACCGGCGCCGAGTACCCGGAACGGCGCGATGATCATCCGGTGCCGCCGGCCGAGGGGACCTCGATGCTGCCGTCCTGGCGCGGTGGGGCCGTCGATGATCATGAACTGTTCTGGGAGCACGAGGGCAACAGCGCGGCCCGGCGCGGCCGGTGGAAGCTGGTCCGCAAGCACGACCGGCCCTGGGAGCTGTACGACCTCGACGCCGACCGGACCGAACTGACCGACGTCGCCGCCGATCATCCGGACCTGGTCCAGGAGTTGATCACCGCCTATCAGGCCTGGGCCGACCGGTGCGGCGTGCTGCCCCGGGACCAGGTGCTGGCCACCCACGACGACCCGGGTCCGTCCGGCCGGACGCACCTGGTCGTCAACAGCTATCGCTCGGCGCGGGTCGCCGCCTCGGTCGACGGGGACGCCCGGTGACCGGGATCCCGAGCAACGCGATCGGCGGGGCCGCACCGCGGCGTGCGGTGGCGGGCAGTCGGCGCCGCCGGGTCCGGCGCACCGAGCTGATGGTCTATGTGTTCCTGCTGCCGACGATCGTCCTGTACGGACTGTTCACGGTCTATCCGATCATCGGCAGCTACTGGTACTCCTTCCTGGACTGGAACGGCTTCGAGGCGGTCAAGACCTGGGTCGGCCTGGCCAACTACACCGAGGTGCTGGCCGACCCGATGTTCTGGAACTCGTTCCGGATCACCGTGACGTTCACCCTGTTCGCGGTCCCGATCAAGGTCTTGCTCGCGTTGCTGCTGGCGATCTTGCTCAACTCGCCGCGGATGCCGTGGTCGGGCTTCTTCCGGACCGCGTTCTTCCTGCCGGTGGTCACCACGACCGCGATCGTCGGCGTCGTGATGCAGTTCGTCTTCGACCCGGCCTCCGGCCCGGTCAACCTCGGCCTGCTCGAGCTGGGCTTCCTGGACCAGGGGATCAACTTCCTGGGCGACTCCAAGACCGCACTGCCGACCGTGGTCGGGGTGTTCGTCTGGAAGTGGTTCGGCACCACGCTGATCTACTGGCTCGCGGCGTTGCAGACGATCCCGCGGGACCTCTACGAGGCGGCGTCGATCGACAAGGCCGGCCCGGTGCGGATGTTCACCTCGATCACGCTGCCGCTGCTGAAGCCGTTCCTGATCATCATCACGCTGCTCACGCTGGAGTCCACCCTGCAGGTGTTCGACCTGATGCTGACGATGACCGGCGGCGGTCCGTTCTACGCGACCCAGGTGATGGAGATCTACATCTACGAGGCGGCCTTCGCCTCGACCACGCCGAGGCTCGGCTTCGCCTCCGCCGCCGCTGTGCTGTTCGGCCTGTTCATCTGCGCCGTCGGGCTGTTCCAGCTGGTCGGCATCCGCGCCGCACAGAAGATGAGGACCACGAAATGAGTGCGCCGACCACCACTGCCGCCCGCGCTGCGGCCGCGTCGCCGACGCCGGCCGGGCGCCGGCCCCGATCCGGGCGGGTGCTGCGCCGGCTGCCGTACTGGTTCGCGGCGGTGATCTTGCTCGGGATGGTCGCGGTCTGGATCTATCCGTTCCTCTGGATGGTCTCGGCGGCCCTGAAGTCGCCGCTGGAGGTGTTCAGCTCCGGACTCGACCTGATCCCGGAGTCGCCGATCTGGGACAACTTCCGGCGGGCCTGGGTCGATGCCCGGTTCTCGCAGTACCTGCTGAACACCGTGATCGTCACGTTCGCGACCGTCCTGCTGGTGTTGATCAGGTGCTCGATGACCGGGTACGTGCTCGCCCGCTACACCTTCTTCGGCCGCAAGATCATTCTCGGCGTGCTGGTCGCGACGCTGTTCGTCCCGGCCGGCTACACGATCATCCCGGTGGTGGATCTGGCCACCCGGCTCGGCATGCTCAACTCGCTCTGGGGCATGATCGTCGCACTGTCCGGCGGCGCCCACGTCGCGTCGATCCTGCTCTACCTCGGCTACTTCCGGCAGCTGCCGAAGGAGCTGGAGGAGGCGGCGATCATGGACGGCGCCGGCTTCTTCCGGACCTTCTTCCAGGTGATGCTCCCGCTGGCCATGCCGGTCACGGCGACCGTCACGCTGATGACGTTCCTGGCCACCTGGAACACGTTCTTCCTGCCGCTGGTCTTCACCTTCTCCCGGCCCGATCTGCGGACGCTGAGCGTCGGCATGCTCGCCTTCATCGGTGAGAACTCCACCGACTGGTCCGGGATGGCCGCCGCCGCGACGATCTCGCTGCTGCCGGTCGTCCTGTTGTTCATCCTGTTGCAGCGCTACTTCGTCGAGGGAATCGCAGGAGCCGTCAAGTCGTGACCAACACCCAAGATCAACAACGCCCGAACGTCCTGCTGCTCTGCACCGACCAACAGCGCTTCGACGCGCTCGGCGCCGCCGGCAACCCGGAGATCCACACGCCCAACCTGGACCGGCTGGCCGGGCAGGGCGCCCGGTTCACCCAGTGCTACGTGCAGAACCCGGTCTGTGCGCCGTCCCGCGCGTCGCTGATGACCGGCCAGTACGTGCACCGGCACGGGCTCTGGGCCAACGGCGTCGCGCTGCCCGACGACGCGACGGTGATCACCGAGCCGCTGGCCGCCGCCGGCTACGACTGCGGCCTGGTCGGGAAGTACCACCTGTCCGCCTGCATGAAGGGCCGGACCGAGTACGCGCCGCCGGGGATGCGGGTCTTCCGCTGGGCCCACGACCCGTACCGCGGATCGTCGGAGAACGCGTACCACCGCTATCTGAAGTCCGTCCATCCGGAGCTGTACCGCCGGGCGCTCGACCGTGACGACCCGCTGGGGTTCGACTCGATGCCGACCGAGGCGCACTACAGCCACTGGATCGCGGAGGAGACGATCGACTTCCTCACCGAGAGTCGCCGGCCGGATCAGCCGTTCTTCTTCATCGCCAACTTCTTCGACCCGCACCACGGGTTCGGTGCACCGCAGGAATACCTGGACCGGTACGACCCGGAGCAGCTGAGCCGGCCGGTCGGCAGCCCGGCGGAACTGGCCACCAAGCCGGACATCTTCACCGAGGCGTCCAAGGAGTCCTACGGCGGGCACGCCCGCGGCTTCGCCGACTACAGCGCCGAGGAACTGCAGCAGGTCAAGGTGGCCTACTACGCGATGGTGACCCTGGTGGACGACGAGGTCGGCCGGATCCTGGACGCCCTGGAGGCCGAGGGCCTGGCCGACGACACGATCGTGATCTTCACCTCCGACCACGGCGAGCTGCTCGGTGATCATCAGCTGATGCTCAAGGGCCCGATGATGTACGACTGCTCGGTCCGGGTCCCGCTGCTGATCCGCTATCCCGGGCGGATCGCCGAAGGCACCGTGATCGACGACCTGGTGCAGTGGATCGATCTTTCCGCCACGATCGTCGACGCGGCCGGCGCACCGGCGTTGCCCGCGGCGCAGGGCAGCAGCCTGCTGCCCCGCGCGACCGGGCTGACCGACGAGCCGGTCCGGGACTGGGCGCTCAGCGAGTACCGGAACTCCGGGCATCCGTACGACCCGCCGGTGCACACCACGATGGTGCGGCACGGGCAGCACAAGTTGGTGGTCCACCACGGTGGTCCGGCGACGAACCGGCGCCGGCAGGGGGAGTTGTACGACCTCGCCGCCGACCCGGACGAACTGATCAACCTGTACGACGACCCGGCCCACGCCGCGACCCGGCTGGAGCTGGTCGAACTCCTCCTCGACATCGGTGTCGCGACCGAGGACCGGAGTCAGCCGCGGGCCGACTTCTGGTGACCGCCGAACCAACACAGGAGCACATCACACCATGATCGACAACCAGGACCACCGCGCCGAGGCCGGCTACCCACGACCGCAGTTGCGCCGGGACGACTGGATCGACCTGAACGGCGTCTGGGACTTCGACGTCGACGATGCCGACCGCGGACTGGCCGACGGCTGGCTGGCCGATGATCACGAGTTCGGCCGCCGGATCACGGTGCCGTTCCCGCCGGAGTCGCCGGCGTCCGGCATCGGCGACCCGAGCTACCACCCGGTGGTCTGGTACCGCCGCACGCTGGACCTCGCCCCGCCCGCCGACGGCGAGTTGATCAAGCTCCACTTCGGCGCCGTCGACTACGCCGCCGCGGTCTACCTGGACGGCGAACTGGTCGGTGATCATGTCGGCGGGATGACGCCGTTCTCGGTCGACGTCACCCAGCAGCTGCGCCGGCCGGGGCCGCACCGGCTCACGCTGCGGGTGCACGACAACCCGCTGGACGTGGCGCAGCCGCGCGGCAAGCAGGACTGGCGTACCGAGACGCACGGGATCTTCTACCACCGCACCACGGGCATCTGGCAGCAGGTCTGGGCGGAACGGGTCGGGGTCGATCATGTGGCCGACGTGGCCTGGACCACCGACCTGGACGCCGAACTGATCACCGCCGAGTTCGACCTGGCCAGCACCGATGATCTTCGCGAGGCTTCGGTCACGGTACGGGTCCGGCTGTCCCACGACGGCGAACTGCTGGCGGATCAGACCGTCACCGCCGCCCGGGGCGAGCGGTCCCTGGTCCGGCTGCACCTGCCCCGGCTGGGGATGCCCATGGAGCGCGAGCGGCTGCTCTGGTCGCCGGAGCGGCCGCGCCTGATCGACGCCGAGATCACGCTGACCGTCGACGGCACCGAGACCGACCGGCTGAGCAGCTACCTCGGCTTGCGCGAGGTCGCGATCCGGGACGGCCAGTTCCTGCTCAACGGCAAGCCGTACTACTCCCGGCTGGTGCTGGAGCAGGGCTACTGGCCCGAGTCGCACCTGACCGCACCGAACCCCGAGGCGCTGGCCGAGGAGGTGCGGTTGATCAAGGAACTCGGCTTCAACGGCGCCCGGATCCACCAGAAGGTCGAGGATCCGCGGTTCCTCTACTGGTGTGACCGGCTCGGCCTGCTGGTCTGGGGCGAGATGGCGAACGCCTTCGTCTACAACGAGAAGGCGGCGACCCGGCTGACCCGGGAATGGCTCGACGTGGTGCGCCGCGACCGTTCGCACCCCAGCATCGTCTGCTGGGTTCCGCTGAACGAGAGCTGGGGCGTGCCCGGCATTCCCGCGCAGGCCGACCAGCAGCATTTCGCGACCGCGCTGTATCACCTGACCAAGGCGCTCGACCCGACCCGGCCGGTGATCTCCAACGACGGCTGGGAGCACACCGAGTCCGACATCTGGTCGATCCACGACTACTCGCCGGTGCCGGAGGACCTGACGGCGAAGTACGGCACCCCGGAGGCCCTGCAGGCCAGCCTGACCGAGAAGGCGCCGAACCGGCGCCGGGTGCTGCTCGGCGAGCGCGAGTACCGCGGCCAGCCGATCATGATCACCGAGTTCGGCGGGCTGTCGTACGCGCCGTCGCAGGGGGAGCGCTGGTTCGGCTACGCCACCGTGACCTCCGCCGAGGAGTTCCTGGAACATTTCGCCAGCCTGGTCACGGCGATCACCGACCTGCCCGACGTGGCCGGATTCTGTTACACCCAGCTCACCGACACCGTGCAGGAGACCAACGGCCTGCTCGCCGAGGACCGCTCGGCCAAGCTCCCGATCGAGGAGCTGCGCAAGATCATCACCCGCCCGGCGCGGTCGATCCCCGCGGAGGTGGTCGACGGCTTCCGCCGCCGGGCCGCCGCCGCGTCGGCCGGCGGGACCAATGGAAAGGCCCCAGCACAAGAGAAAGGCACGGGGAAGAGTCATGTCGGTCATGAATAGAAGGACCCTGCTCGGATTGTCCGCGGCCGGTGCCGCCGGCGTCGTGGCCGGCTGCAGCAGCACACCGCAGGCCGAGACACCGGGACAGCGCACGATCACCTGGTGGGATCACAACGTGAACCTGCAGAAGGCGAACGGCGCCGCGTACGACGCGTTCACCGCCAAGTCCGGGATCGCGGTCAAGTACACGTACCACCAGACGGCCAAGATCGGCCAGGCGCTGCAGCTGGCCAAGCAGAGCAACCAGCAGCCGGACGTGCACAGCACCGCCGGGCTCGAGTCGTCGATCCCGTCCCTGATCGCGGACGGCTGGTTCTCCCCGATCGACTGGCCGGACGACGTGCAGAAGAAGTTCGACTCGCTCGGCGGCCTGGTCGAGGGGCTGCACTCGTTCGACGGGAAGCTCTACACGTTCCCGATCTTCGCCGACCGGCAGTACGTGGCCGCCACCTGGTTCAACCGGGACCTGATCACGAAGGCCGGACTGGACCCGGCGAACCCGCCGAAGACCTTCGACGAGTTCCGCACCGCCTGCCGTACCGTGCAGGACACCCAGAAGGGGGCCAGCGGAATGATCTTGAGCCTGGCCCACACCGGCCGGATGGCCGAACACCTCAACTCGCTGGCCCACGGTGCCGGGTTCGAGGGGGTCAACGGGGTCAAGTTCGCCACCGGTGAGTTCGCCTACGACGACGACGCGTACGTCGCGGTGTTCGAGTTCCTGGCCTCGTTGCAGGCCGACAAGTTGATCTTCCCGGCCTCGTCCAGCCTGGACGACCAGACCGCGCGGGCCCGCTGGGCCACCGGGGTGGCCGGCTACTACCTGGACGGTCCCTGGTGCTCCGGCACCGTGCAGACCGAGGCGAAGCAGTTCCTGCCCTCGGTCGACGTCGGGCCGATGCTGCAGTCGGAGGCAGGCCGTCCGGTCGTCGCGTACCGCGGCCAGGCCGGCGGCAACTACTTCATCTCCGGCTCGTCCAAGCTGCCCGCCGAGGCGTCGGAGCTGCTCACCGGGCTGGCCACGAAGGACTACTGGACCGCCATCGCCAACGCCATGGCCCAGCCGCCGTACGACCTGTCCGTCGTCGAGGGCTCGACCGCGATCGAGCCGTGGAAGCGGCTGATCGGCTGGTACGCCGACTCCGTGTTCATCGCACCGCAGGCCGTGCTGCGCAACCCCGACGTGCAGCGGGTCAATCGCTTCAGCAAGCAGATCAAGCCCGGCCTCGGCGAGCTGCTGCAGGGCGTGTTCTCCGGCCAGGTGACGGACATCCGCGGCGCGCTGAAGAAGCTCACCGACGACTCCGCGGCCGATCGGGACCAGGCGATCAAGAAGGCCGTCGCCGACGGTGCGAAGGTTTCGGTCGACGACTGGGCGTTCACGGACTGGAAGCCGGCGACCGACTACAAGAGCGCATGATCATCGCTCGCTGAACACCAATCACGACCGCACGGATGAAGGATGCAGTGACTCAACCAGACCGCCCCAATGTCATGATCATCATGACCGACCAGCAGCGGGCCGGGTTCACCGCCGGCACCGGGTTCGGTCTGGACACGATGCCGTTCTGCGACGAGCTGGCGGCATCGGGCACGACCTTCACCGGTGCCTACACGCCGATGCCGGCGTGTGTCCCGGCTCGGACGAGCCTGCTGTCCGGGCGCTTCCCGTCGGCGCACCGGGTCCGGCAGAACTCCAACAACCGCAAGGAGTTCCGGGGCGAGGACCTGCTCGACGTGTTCCGCGCCGCCGGGTACCGGACGGCGTTCGCCGGCAAGCCGCACGTGTATCGGGGCCGGGAGGACTACGACCACTGGGCCGGCCCGTACATGCACACCGGGGCGCCGGACGAGACCGACGAGCAGCGCGCGTTCACCGAGTGGTTGGTGTCGATCGATCATGGTCCGGCGCTGGAGGCGACGCCGTTCCCGGTGGAGGTGCAGTATCCGGTCCGGATCGTCGACGACGCCCTGGCTCAGGTCGCCGCCGACGATGATCGGCCGTTGCTGAGTTGGGTGTCGTTTCCGGAGCCGCACAATCCGTATCAGGTGCCGGAGCCGTACTTCTCGTTGTTCGATCCGGACCAGGTGCCGGATCGGGCGGCGGGGCCGGAGGCGGCCCTGGCGAAGGGCGGGCCGTACCGGTGGTTGCGTGAGCTGGTGGAGGAGAAGCGCCCCGGTTACGACGATCTCTGGCGGCGGTATCGGGCGTCCTATTGCGGGATGTTGCGGTTGATCGATGATCAGGTGCGGCGGTTGGTGACGTCGGTGGAGGAGCGTGCTCCGGGGCGGACGATCTATCTGTTCGTGGCTGATCATGGTGATTTCGTGGGGGAGTACGGGCTGCAGCGCAAGGGTGCCGGGCTGCCGGAGGCGCTGATGCGGATTCCGTTCTTCATCGCGGGTCCCGGGGTCCGGTCGGGGGTGGATGATGATCATCTGGTGAGCCTGGTGGATGTGTTCCCGACGCTGGCCGAGGCGATCGGGGCGGAGATCCCGGCCGGGGTGCAGGGGCGCAGCTTCTGGCCGCTGCTGACTGGCGGCGACGACCCGGGCGAGGTGTTCGCCAGCATCTACGCCGAGGGCGGCTACGGCGGCCTGTTCTATCCCTCGGACGCCCGGCCCGAGCTGCACTATCCGTACCAGGGAACGATCTACGACGAGCTCAACACGGTCACCCAGAGCGGCACGTCGGCCATGCTGCGGCGGGGGGACTGGAAGGTGATCTTCCACTCCGACGGGCGCGGTGAGCTGTATCGGCTGGATGTCGATCCGGCCGAGCTGAACGATCTCTGGGACGATCCGGAGTGTGCGGTACGGCGGGCGGAGTTGATCACCGAGCTGCTCCGCTGGCGGCTCGAGGTGGCCGACGACCTGCCCACCGGCGCCTACCGCCCGCTCCGCGCCGACCACAACTGGTATCGCACCGTCACGCGCCCTGAGCCTGTCGAAGGGCAGGCACCGGGCACCCTTCGACAAGCTCAGGGAACGTCATGAACCGACCCCACCTGCTGTTGATCACCACCGACCAACTTCGCCGCGACTCCCTCGGCTGCTACGGCGGCAACGTGATCGAGACGCCGAACCTGGACCGGCTGGCGGCGACGTCGACGGTCTACGACAACGCGTGGACGGCCAGCCCGTGGTGCCTGCCCAGCCGGAGTTCGATCATGACCGGCTGCTATCCGCACACCCACCGGGCGTACAGCAACTTCCGGGACTGCCGGTTGTCCCCGGACCGGCCGAACCTCTACAACACGTTGGGCGGACTCGGCTACCGGATCAATCACGTCGGCAAGTGCCACTACGCCCCGGTGCCGTACGGCGAGACGAAGCCGGACCGGACGCTGCCGTACACGGAATTCCGGGACTACTACCTGAGCCTCGGCATCGACGAACTCGATCTTCAGGACGACAAGCAGGTGTCGGTCTGGTTCCGCGACGACTACGCCGACGAACTTGATCAAGCCGGGCACCTGGAGGCCTACCGGGCCAAGGTGTGGGACAAGGACGCGGCGAAGGTGTTCACCTTCCCCGCGCCGGCCGAATGGCACCCGGACGCCTGGGTCGGCCGCAAGGCCGTCGAACGGATCTCCGCGGGCGACCAGGATCAATCCCAGTTCACCTGGGTCTCGATCTCCGGCCCGCACTTCCCGTTCGACCCGCCCGCGGAATACCTGGACCGGGTCGATCCCGAGCGGATCGAGGACCCGGTGATCACCGGCGACCTGGACGACCCGTACCGGATGCACTACTGGAGTCGGCACGGCGCGCCGGGCCGGTGGATCGAGAGCGGCCGCAACGACCGCTACGACGCCGACTACTGGCGCCGGCTGCGTACCAACTACTACGCCAACGTCGCCCTGATCGACGACGTGATCGGCGACGTGATCACCGCCGCCGAACAGCGGTACGGCGACGACCTGGTGGTGATCTTCACGCCGGACCACGGCGAGATGCTGGGTAACCACGGCATCTGGGGCAAGGGCCACTGCTTCTACAACGACGTGCTCAACGTCCCGTTCCTGGTCCGGCGGCCGGGAGTCGCCCCGGGCCGCAGCGACGAGCTGGTGTCCTTGATCGACATCTTCCCGACCCTGGTCGAACTCGCCGGCGGCGACCCGTCCGGCGTCGACGGGCTCAGCCTGGCCGGCGAGCGGCGGCACCAGATCCTGCTGTCCGAGGGCGAGGGCTTCGTGACCGCGACCGACGGCCGGCACAAGCTGGCCCGGGCCGAGGCGCACGGCCGCCGGTTCGCCGAGTTCTTCGATCTTGACGAGGACCCCGGCGAGTTGATCAACCGGTCCGGCGATCCCGCTCATGCCCAGGCGGAGCGCGATCTCGGCGCCGCGATCAGTGCCGCCCTGCTGTCGGCCGCCCTGCCCTAGCGAACGTGCACTGAGCTTGTCGAAGTGCCAGGCCGGATCGTTCCTGCCCTTCGACAGGCTCAGGGAACGTTGTACGCACCGCCTTTCTAGCCTCGTGAGGAGCCCGCTGATCCATGAGTGATCGACTCAATGTGCTGGTCGTGATGAGCGACGAGCAGAGCTGGGACACCCTTGGCTGCAACGGAAATCCGGCCGCCCGGACCCCGCACGCCGACGCGCTGGCCGAGTCCGGCGCGTCGTTCGACGGGCTGTTCACGCCGTTCCCGCTCTGCTGCCCGTCCCGGACCAGCCTGATCACGTCGCAACAGCCGCGGCACCACCACGTGCTCGGCAACTGGCGGGGGATCCGGCCCGACCTCGCGGATCAGGGCATCGGCTCCGACTTCGCCGCCGCCGGCTATCACACGCTCTACTGCGGCAAGTGGCACGTGCCCGGTACGACACCACAGCGGATGGGCTTCGCCGAGTCGGTGGCGATCCCGGCGGTGATCGACGGCAAGGACCGCGGCCGCTACATCGAGCCCTATCGTGATCATGCCGCCGCGGCCGGCTACGAACTGGTGCCGGGGAACATCGAGAACCTCACCGAGACCGACCGGGCCGGTCTGGCCGATCCGGCGTCGCCGCACCGGACCACGGCCGCGATCGACCTCGAGCACTTCCTGGAACCCTGGCAGACCGGCCAGTTCCTGGCCGCGCTGGACCGGGCGCCGGACGACCGGCCGTGGTTCGCGGTCTGCTCGTTCAACGCGCCGCACTTCCCGTTCGCGGTGCCGCGCCCGTACGACACGCTGATCGACCGGACCAAGATCACATTGCCGCCGACCTGGAGCCTCGGGCCGGACGCGCTGCCGGACGAGGTGGCCGGCTCCCACTTCGCGAGCAAGTTCGCCGACCTCGACGAGGAAGGCTGGCTCGACGTGATCGGCCACTACCACGGCCTGTGCAGCCTGGTCGATGATCAACTCGGCCGGATCCTGGCCGGTCTCGCCGCTCGCGGCGAGCTCGACCGGACGATCATCTGCTACACCTCCGATCACGGCGACATGATGGGCGCCTACCGGATGGTGGAGAAGGGCCACCTGCTGCACTACGACGAGACCATGCGGGTGCCGTTGTTGATCAAGCACCCGGACGGCGGCGCCGCCCGGACCGACGCGCCGATGAGCATGACCGACCTGGCCCCGACCCTGGCCGAACTGGCCGGCGTGCCGTTCGAACGGGCCACCGACGGGCTGTCGTACGCGAGCCTGATTGGCAACGCCGGCGCCGCGGACGTTCGTGATCATGTGGTCGGCGAGTCGATGTTGTGGAACCTCGATTCGGAGAACGCGGCGGGGGAGCACCGGGACCCGGCCGGGTTCGACCCGGCGACGGACGCGGTCAACCTGTCGCTGCGGACCCGTACCCACCGCTACAACTGGCGCTCCCGGGACCGCGACGAACTGGCCGACCTGACAGCTGTCGACCCGAACCCCAAGGCACCGAACACCGAACAGGCCGACCTGGTCGCCGGCTTCCGGCGCACCCTGGCCGACGAGGTCCGCGACGTCTTCCCCTGGGCGGCGAAGCAACTCACGCACTGACCGCCGGGGTTCGTAACGCGGTCGTCACGAACGGGCAACGGGACCGTAAAAGCCGCCTGACACCGTCGACCCTGGCCGCCAGGACACGCTCTGGGCCCGGCCGATCCGAGGGGGAGACAGTTGAGCTACAAGGCCGAGTACATCTGGATCGACGGCACCATGCCGAGCGCACGACTCCGGTCCAAGACGAAGATCCTGGCCGACGGCGCCGAGCCGCCGGAGTGGGGCTTCGACGGTTCGAGCACCAACCAGGCGCCGGGTGACAACTCGGACTGCGTCCTGAAGCCGGTCTTCTCCTGCCCCGATCCGGTCCGCGGCGGCAACCACCGCCTGGTGCTCTGCGAGGTCTACCTCGTTGACGGCACGCCGCACCCGACCAACAACCGGGCCAAGCTCCGTCCGATCGCCGAGCAGTACGCCGGCCAGGATCCCTGGTTCGGCATCGAGCAGGAGTACACCTTCTTCCGGGACGGCCGCCCGCTCGGCTTCCCGGCCGTCGGCTTCCCCGCGCCGCAGGGCCCGTACTACTGCGGCGTCGGCGCCGACGAGGTCTTCGGACGCGAGATCGTCGAGAAGCACCTGGACGCCTGCATCGAGGCCGAGCTGAAGATCTCCGGCATCAACGCCGAAGTGATGCCGGGCCAGTGGGAGTTCCAGATCGGCCCGGCCGGACCGCTCGAGGCGGCTGATCATCTCTGGGTGGCCCGCTGGCTGCTCTACCGGATCGCCGAGGAGTACGACGTCGCCGCGACCCTGGACGCCAAGCCGGCCAAGGGCGACTGGAACGGTGCCGGCGCGCACACCAACTTCTCCACCCGGGCCATGCGCGAGGGCTACGACGCGATCATCACCGCGTGCGAGTCGCTCGGCGCGCCCGGCAAGGTCGAGGAGCACATCGCCGACTACGGCCACGGCATCGAAGAGCGCCTGACCGGTGATCATGAGACCGCCCCGCACGACGTCTACAGCTACGGGGTCTCGGACCGCGGCGCCTCGGTCCGCATCCCCTGGCAGGTCGAGGTGGACAAGAAGGGCTACATCGAGGACCGCCGGCCCAACGCCAACATCGACCCGTACAACGTCACCCGACTGCTGGTGAACACCTGCTGCGCCGCCCTGGCGGACGCCGGCCAGGCCTGACCGGCGCCCCGCCGGATCGGCTCTAGTCCGATCCGGCTGCCAGGTGCAGGATCAGGTCGGCGCCGTCGATCGTCTCCTGATCAAGGGGGAAGTAGCCCTGCCGGGGTGTGGCGTCGGTGCGGCTGCTGGCCGTCGGAAGTTCCTCGGGCCGGAGCAGACCCCAGTCGTCGATCCGGGTCTGCAGGAACCGCTCGAACGTGTCCGGCTGCGGCTGGTCGAGTTCGATCTTGGGGCTGGCGCCGAGACTGCCGGCGATGAAGCCGTACCGATCGCCGAGCAGCGGGGACAGGATCGCCCCGGCGCCGTACCACTCCATCCGCATCGGTCCCATCTGCATGGTGCTCTGCTGCCGTTGCAGGTGGAGGTTGTTGGCGAAGACGAGGGTCGGCCCGCGCGGTGCCTCGAGCGTACGGAGTTCGATCAGGTTCCTGGCCATCATGGCGTCGCGGGTGGCGCACATCCGGTTCCAGCGCGGCTCGTCCTCGGGCTCACCGTCGGTCCAGGCCGCGGCCGCCTGCCCGTGGTAGTGCAGCAACTGCCGGGCCGCGATCAGCTCGACCTCGGCCGACCGCCAGGCGGCGGCCGAGGTGTTCTTGATCAACTCCGGGGCTCGGACGTACAGGGTGGTCAGCAGATCCTCGGTCAGGTTGCGCAGCCGGTCGGCCTCGGCGGACGCACCGGGTGAGGCCGCCCGGTTCATCAGAGCCTCGGCCGATCCCCATCGTTCCTCCGGCCCGATCAGCCGAGCGATCGTCGGACCAAGATCATGATCGAGACCGAGATAGGCCAGCGCGCGGTCCAGCGACCGTCGCGGGCTCGGTACGCCGAGGGTCTCGAACGGGGCGTCGAAGCCGTACCAGGCCAGGCGATCGGCGGGCGCCTGCTCCTGGTTGTGGTCGCGCATCCAGGCGACCAGCTCGCGGTTGGCCGGGTGCTCGCCGAAGCCGTGGCTGAACCCCTCCGCCATCACCTGATCAAGGTCGCCGGTCCCGGTCCGGACGAAGTCGTCGACGAGCATCCCGGCGACCCGGTCCGACTCGAGGGCGATCGAGCGGAAGCCGTGGCCGACCAGCTGCTGGAAGAGGCGGTTGCGGAGGAAGCCGAAGCGGGGTTCGGCGTGTGTCGGTTCTCCCAGGGCGAGCAGGTCCCAGGCCGGGCTGACAAGGTGGTCAAGAGACTGAGTCATGAGGTTCAATCGTATCTTTGAAGGAACGGTTGAAACCTGGACCCGATCTGGAGCGCATGCGATGCCGAAAAGTCTCAAACGAGGCTTGCGACCGGTCGACCTGGCCCGGCGGCACGGCCTGTCCACCCAGGCGGTCCGCAACTACGAGCAGGACGGCTGTCTGCCCGCGGCCGACCGCACCCCGGCCGGCTACCGCAGCTACACCGAACTGCACGACACCGCCCTCGGCACCTATCTGGCGCTGATCCGCGGCCACGGTCACGCGAACGCCGGGACGATCATGCGGGCTGCCAACGCCGGCGACCCGGACGGAGCGCTGCGGGGCGTCGACGACAGCCACGTCCGGCTGCAGCGGGACCGGGCCACCCTGGACGCGGTCCGGGACGCGATCGACCTGCTCGCCGGCGACCGGCCCGAGGTCGGCTCCGGTACGGGTACGTACAGCATCGGAGCGGTGGCCCACCGGCTCGGGGTCACCGCGGCGACGCTGCGGGCCTGGGAAGGGGCGGGCATCGTCGACCCGCGCCGGAACCCGGCCACCGGTCACCGCGAGTTCGGCCCGGAGGACCTGCGCGACGCCGAACTGGCCCGGCTGCTGCGCCGCGGCGGCGAGCGGCTGGAACCGGATCGCGACCGTGATCGCCCAGGTCCGCGGCGCCGGCAGCACCGACGCGCTGGCCGCGTCGCTGGCCGATTGGCAGGACCGGCTGGTCGGGCGCGGGCTGGCGATGATCGCCGCCGACGGGCGGCTCGCAAACTACCTGGACCTGCTCCGCCGCGCCGCTGAAAGCGATGTCCGCCCGCGCCACTAAGGTGGCCTCATGCCGTCCATGTCGGAGATCATCGCGGAGCGCACCGGCCTCGGCGATGCCGATCATGCCTGGCTGAAGGCCGTGGTCGCCGAGTGGCAACTGCTGGCCGACCTGTCCTTCTCGGACCTGGTGCTCTGGGTGCCGGACACGGACGAGAACGTGTTCTGGGCGGTCGCGCAGATCCGGCCCACCACCGGCCCGACGGCGCTGATCGACGACGTGATCGGTGACCTGATCGCCTACTCGCCGGATCATCTGGTGTCCGAGGCGTACCTGAGCGGCGAGATGACCCGGACCAGCGAGGGCAAGCTGCAGGCCGGCATCCCGGTCGACGTGCACGCCCTGCCGATCCGGCGCGGCGACCGGGTGATCGCCGTGATCGAGCAGCACACCAGCCAGCTCGGCGTCCGGGCCCCGAGCTCACTCGAGCAGTCCTACCTGAAGACGGCCGACATCCTGGCCCGGATGATCGCCGAGGGCGGGTTCCCGATTCCGGACGAGGGCGACGACGCACTCGGCCCGCGGGTGGGGGACGGGTTCATCCGGATCGACACCGAGGGCACGATCGAGTACGCCAGCCCGAACGCCCTGAGCGCGTACCGGCGGTTCGGCCTGATCGGCGACCTCGAGGACGAGAACCTGGCCGAGCTGACCGCGGACCTGGTCCCGGTGACGGACCGGCCGGTCGACGAGTCGTTGCGGTCGGTGCTGTCCGGCCGGAGCGCCCGCCGGGCCGAGGCCGTGGCCGGCGACGCGCACATGCTGCTCCGGGCGCTGCCGCTGACCCGGGGCAAGGAACGGCTCGGCGCGATCGTGCTGTGCCGCGACGTCAGCGACCTGCGCCGGCGGGAGCGGGAGCTGGTGACCAAGAACGCCACCATCCGGGAGATCCACCACCGGGTGAAGAACAACCTGCAGACCGTCGCGGCGCTGCTGCGGATGCAGGCCCGGCGGATCGACGCGCCGGCCGCCAAGGCCGCGCTGGGCGAGGCGATGTCGCGGGTGGAGTCGATCGCCATCGTGCACGAGGCGCTGTCGCAGACGTTCGACGAGTCGGTCGACTTCGACCGGGTGGTGGACGGGGTGCTCAAGCTGGTCGGCGACGTCGCGTCACCGGACGGCACCGCGGTGGCCACCCGGGAGGGATCGTTCGGGGTGATGACCGCGACGATGGCGACCAGCCTGTCGATGGTGATCACCGAGTTGTGCCAGAACGCCGTTGAGCACGGCCTGGCCGGCCAGTCCGGCGTCGTGATCGTACGGCCGACGCGGCGCCCCGCCAGCAAGGGCGTCAGCGGCGAACTTCAGATCGAGATCCTGGACGGCGGCGTCGGCCTGCCGGAAGGATTCGACTGGCGCTCCTCGCGGAGCCTCGGGCTGTCGATCGTCAACACCCTGGTCGCCGAGCTGCGCGGGACGCTCGACCTCGGCTCGAATCCCGACGGTACGGGGACCCGCGCCTGCGTCGTCGTACCGCTGGATCAACCGGCCCGCTAGCTCTATCACTGGCTGAAAAGCGCACTGACTGAGAAAGCAAAAGCGCCGGCATAGAGCCGGCGCTGTGTGCCTTTTCGGGCGGTGGGGCTCAGGCGGTACGAATCCGTGCCCGAGCCGCGCGACGCTTGAGCGCACGACGTTCGTCCTCGCTCAGGCCGCCCCACACACCGTGGTCCTGTCCGGCCTCGAGGGCCCATTGCAGGCAGGCGTCCTTCACGTCGCAACGCCGACACACCTGCTTGGCCTCCTCGATCTGCAGCAGGGCAGGGCCCGTGTTGCCGATCGGGAAGAACAGCTCCGGATCCTCGTCCAGACAAGCCGCCTTGTGGCGCCAGTCCATGGCGTCCTCTCCTTACCAGGGGTCCTGCTGGACCCGCACGTCTCATTTGTTTTGGGCCGGCGGTCCACGCGAAACCGTGCCGATCGTTCAGCCCGACGTCAAGACTTTCAACTTCGAAGCATCTTTACAAGGGTTTCCCCGCGTTGGCTGCCTCACATTTCACGCACGTTACAGCCGGGGGAACCGGACGCTTCCCGCCGCAGCGTCTCGGACGGTACGAGCGTAGGGGAACACCCAGTCTAGGTAAACCCCCAAAACGCCGTAGGCCGTAGAGTTTTCCGGTGCTCGCTCACTGGTTCGCCCGGGATCGCCTGACGCTCGTGGTCGCTGCGGCTCTGCTCGGCGTCGAGGCGCTCGGCGCCGCAGCCTTCGCGATCTTCGAGGCCACACAGATCAGATTCGACCGTGTCGTCGTCGGTGCGGGCACCGCCGTGCTGCTGCTGGGGTACGCGGCCTTGCTCGGTGCGGCGGCGCGCGGCGTGTTCCTCGGCCGTCGCTGGTCCCGCGGCCCGGCGGTCGCCACTCAGCTGCTGCACCTGCCGGTCGCCTGGAGCTTCCTCGGCGGGCCGACCGACTGGGTCTGCTACCTGCTGGCCGGGCTGTCGCTGACGGCGCTGGTCTGCCTGGTCGTCCCGCCGTCGACGCGGCACTTCCTCGCCGAGGACCCGCAGCCGACGCGGGAGTGACGCCGTGCGCCCGCTGGAGCTTGCCCTCCTGGCGGTCGAGCTGGCCGGCCTGCTCGGACTCCTGCTCGGCCCGCGGCTCGGCGGGCGGATGGCCCGGATCGTCGGGTACGCGGCGCTGCTGCCGATCCCGGTCGCGCTGGCCCAGCTGTGGCTGGAGGGCTGGCGCTGGCAGCTCGCCGGGCTGACGGTGCTCGCGCTCCTGCTGCCGCTCGGGTGGCTGGTCCGGGCCCGTCGGCGCCGGATCCCGGGGATCGTCGCCGGGGTCGGAATCGCCGCGCTGGTGCTCGCCGCCGTGCCGCCGGTCGCGGTCCCGATGTTCGCCCTTCCGGCGCCGACCGGCCCGTACGGGATCGGCACCGCGACCTACGCCTGGCTGGACGAGAGCCGGCCGGAGATCTTCACCGACGACCCGGCCGACCGGCGCGAGCTGATCGGGCAGCTCTGGTACCCGACCGCCCCCGGGGCAGCGGGCACCCGGGTGCGCTATCTCGACGAGGCCGCGGCGGTTCGACCGCTGGCGGGGCTGCTGCGGCTGCCGCCGTTCGTCTTCGACCACCTGGCCCAGATCGGCACGCCGGCCGTGGCCGGGGCTCCGGTCGCCGCGGCGCCGGCGCGGTGGCCGGTGTTGATCTACCTGCACGGCCGCGGCGGCTACCGGCAGGCCAACTCCCGGCAGGTGATCCAGCTCGCCTCGCAGGGGTACGTGGTGCTGACGCTGGACCAGCCCTACGCGGCGAGCGGGGTACGGCTGCCCGACGGCCGGCTGGCCCGGCTGGACCCGCGGATGACCGACCGTGACTTCGTCGACGCGGCGATCCCGTCCCTGGCCGCGGACGTGTCGTTCGCCCTGGACCGGCTGGCCGAGCTGGATCGGGCCGACCCGTCCGGCCGGTTCACCGGGCGGCTCGCCCTGGACCGGGTCGGCCTGTTCGGGCTGTCCCTCGGTGGTGCGGTGACCGCCGAGGCGTGCCGTACCGAACCGAGGATCAAGGCCTGCCTGCCGATCGACAACTTCATGCCGGATCCGGTGGTCGCCGAGGGGCTGCGGCAGCCGACGCTGTGGCTGACCCGGGACGCCGCGACGATGCGCCGCGAAGGCTGGTCGGAGGAGGCGATCGAGGACACCCTGGGCAGCATCCGGGCGACCTTCGATGATCATGGTCCGGGCGGCTGGCTGGTGCAGCTGCCCGGCCTGTATCACCTGGACTTCTCGGACGCCCCGTTGATCACTCCGCTGGCCCGGACGGCCGGTCTGTCCGGGCCGATCGACCCGGACCGGGGCCGGTTGATCATCGATGCGGTGACCGAGGCGTTCTTCGATCACCACCTGCGCGGCCGGTCCGCCGAACCGCTGCGGACGCTGCCGGACCGCTACCCGGAGTTGATCATGGACGCGACGTGATCACGTCTCGAGGATCTGGGACAGCTCCGCGTCGTGCGCCGCTTCGGCCTCGGCCTGCTGCTTGACCCGGCTCAGGAAGGTCCGGGTCCGTTCCTGGGTCGGGTGCAGCAGCACCTGCTCCGGGGTGCCTTCCTCGACCACCACACCGCCGTCCATGAAGACCACCCGGTCCGAGACCTCGCGGGCGAAGCCCATCTCGTGGGTGACCACGATCATGGTCGTGCCCTCCTTGGCCAGGTCGCGCATCACGGCGAGCACCTCGCCGACCAGTTCCGGGTCCAGCGCGGACGTCGGTTCGTCGAACAGCATCAGTTCCGGCTGCATGGCCAGGGCCCGGGCGATCGCGACCCGCTGCTGCTGGCCGCCGGAGAGCTGCGCCGGGTAGTAGCGGGCCCGGTCGGCCAGCCCGACCCGGTCCAGCAGGTCCGTCGCGAGCTTCCGGGCGGCCGCCTTCGGCATCCGTTTGACCTGGATCGGTGCCTCGGTGATGTTCTCCAGCGCGGTCTTGTGCGGGAACAGGTTGAACCGCTGGAACACCATGCCGATCCGGGACCGCTGCCGGGCGATGTCGCGGTCCGGGCGGACGTGCAGCCGGCCCTTGCGTTCCTCGACGCCGATCAGCTCGCCGCCGACCCAGATCCGGCCGCCCGTCAGGGTCTCCATCTGGTTGATCAACCGCAGGAACGTGGTCTTGCCCGAGCCGCTGGGGCCGAGCAGGCAGACCACCTCGCCGGTGTCCACGGTGAGGTCCACGCCCTGCAGCACGGTGTTGCTGCCGAACGCCTTGGTGACGTTGACGGCCTCGACCAGGTGCTCGCTCACAGCCCGCCTCCCGCCATCCCGGCCGCGGCCCGCGGCGCTGACGTACCGAAGCCGCGGCCGAACCGCTTCTCCAGGTAGGACTGGCCGATCATCAGCACGCTGGTGGTGACCAGGTAGTAGAGCGTCGCGGCGACCAGCACCGGAAAGGTCTGGTACGTCCGGGTGCCGATCGCCTGCAACTGGAAGAAAAGCTCGGTGCCGACCGGGATGGCCAGCAGCAGCGAGGTGTCCTTCAGCATGGCGATCGTCTCGTTGCCGGTCGGCGGAACGATCACCCGCATCGCCTGCGGCAGCACGATCCGGCGCATCGCCTTGGCCCGGGACATGCCCAACGCCTGGGCGGCCTCCAGCTGGCCGCGGTCGACGCTGAGGATGCCGGCCCGGGCGATCTCGGCCATGTAGGCGGCCTCCGACGCGGCCATCCCGATCACGCCGCCGAACAACCCGACGAAGAGCACGTTGGCGTCCAGCGTGACGAACCGCCAGGTGCCCTCAAGGCCGAGCCAGTCGATGATCAGCCAGTCGAACGGCACGCCGAGCGAAAGCCCTTGCTGGAAAAGGATCCCGAGCGCTCCCATGATCGTCAGCAGCACATAGCGGGGGATCGCCCGGAAGAACCAGGTGTACGCCCAGGACACCGCCCTCAGGACCGGGTTGTCGGACAGCCGCATCACGGCCAGCAGCACGCCGACCGCGATCCCGAAGATCATCGCCAGCACCGTGACCAGGATGGTGCCCTTCCAGAACCCTTCGATGACAGGGGCCTGGTTCATCGCCTCGAACACGAACGGCCAGTTGAACGCCGCGTTCGTGATCACCATGTGCAGGAACATCGCCACCAGGACGGCGATCACGGCGATCGCCACCCAGCGCCACGGATGGCGGACCGGGACAGCCTTGATCAGTCCGGGCCGGTCCGCCGACGCCTTCGTCTCGGCCGGGGTCGCGGTCATGATCGACTCCCGATCAGGGGTTGACGGCGAAGTCGTTGATCGCGCCGTTCTCGACGCCCCAGGTGCTCAGCGCGCCCTTGTACTGGCCGCTCTCCTCGAGCTGCTTGAGCGCCTCGACGATCGCCTCGCCGAACTCGGCCTGGTCCTTCGGCAGGACGTAGCCGTAGGGCGCGGACTCGTACACGTCGCCGAGCGGGTCGAGCTTGCCGGCCGCCTGCTTCACCGCGTACGCCGTCACCGGCGAATCGGCCAGCATCGCCTCGGCCCGTCCGGTGACGACCGCGTTGGTGGCCTGGTCCTGACCCTTGAAGGACAGGATGTTGATCTTGTTGTCGCCGCACTTGGCCTGCCGGGCCGGCAGATCCTCGGTCTCCTGCACGGTGCCGGTCTGCACCGCGATGGTGCGGCCGCACGCGTTCTCGATGTCGAAGCCCTTCGGGTTCCCGGCCAGGGTGGCCCACTGGGTGCCGGCGGAGAAGTAGCTGACCATCGTGACCTGCTTCTTGCGCTCGTCGTTGATCGTGAACGACGAGATGCCGATGTCGTACTTCTTGCCTTGCACGCCGGTGATGATCGACGTGAAGTCGGCCGGCTGCCAGTCGGTCTTGATGCCGAGCTTCGCGGCCACGGCGTTGAAGAGGTCGACGTCCATGCCCTGGATCGTCTTGCCGTCGGCGGCCAGGAACTCGTTCGGCGCGTAGCTGGCGTCGGTGCCGATGACGATCTTGCCGGCGGACTTGATCTTCTCCGGCACCTTCGCCGCCAGCGCCGGATCGGCGGCGATCTCGGACGACGGCTGGGAGGGCGGTTGCCCTTCGGCCGGCGGTTGATCCAGTGAATTCGATCCGCAGGCGGTGGCGGCCAGCATCGCCAACGACGCAGCCGCGACAAGCAACTTTCCTCGGGCCAACACGGGATGTCCTCCTCCTCGTTCCGGTTCGTCCTCGAGAATCACTCGCGGACCGGAGTGTTCCGCATCCTGCCACGCCGGTACGGGTTCCGTGGCGAGGCACCGCGAGTGGAACGTAATCGCAACACCTGTCGAACAGGGCGCGACGGGTGTTCCGGACGGGTGGTCAGGTCAGGCGGCGGGCCCCGGCCGAGGGGACCCCGACGAAGTGGTCCGGCGCGGCGTAGCCCGCGTCGGCGAACGCGGCCCCGACCTGCTCGGCCACAGCGTCCGAGGCGCCGGCCGGGACCAGGGCGATGATGCAGCCGCCGAAGCCGCCGCCGGTCATCCGGGCCCCCAGCGCGCCCGCCTTCCGGGCGGTCTCGACGGCCAGATCGACGGTCGGCACGGTGATCTCGAAGTCGTCCCGCATCGAGACGTGCCCGGCGTCCAGGATCGGTCCCAGGTCGGCCAGCCGGCCCTGTTCCAGGACGGCGACGGCCTCCAGCACCCGGGCGTCCTCGGTCACCACGTGCCGGACCCGGCGGCGCAGCAGGTCGTCGTCCAGCCGGCTCAGCGCGTCGTCCAGGTCGGTCACGTCCCGCAGCGCCGGGACACCGAGCTGCTGCGCCGCCTGCTCGCAGCTGGCCCGCCGCTCCGCGTACTCGCCGTCGACGTGGGCGTGCGGCGTGTTGGTGTTCAGGACCAGGATCTCCAGCGACGGATCGGCCAGCGGCACCTGGCGTACCGCATGGTCACGGCAGTCGAAGAACAGGGCGTGGTCGGCGACGCACAGGGTGGAGGCGGCCTGGTCCATCAGCCCGGTCGGTGCGCCGACGAACTCGTTCTCGGCCTTGCGGGCCAGGATCGCCCGCTGCAGCGGCTCGATCTCGAGGTCGTTCAGGTCGGCCAGTGCCGTCAGCATCGCGCATTCCAGGGCGGCCGAGGAGGACAGCCCGGAACCGAGCGGCACGTCGGAGCCGAGCGTGAGGTCGGTGCCGGTGACCCGGTGACCGGCCTCCCGGAGCGCCCAGACCACGCCGGCCAGATAGGCCTGCCAGCCCTTCATGCCCGGCCGCAGGTCGTCCGCCTCGAAAACGGCGGTGTCGCCGGTGTTGATCGAGGTGACCGACCAGGTGTCGTCGTGCCGCGGCCGGGCCGCGATCGTGACGTGCTGCTTCAGGGCGAACGGCATCACGTAACCGTCGTTGTAGTCGGTGTGTTCACCGATCAGGTTGACCCGGCCCGGTGCCGCCCAGACCCCGGCGGGTTCGGCGGAATAGCCGGTCCGGAAGGCGTTGACCACAGCTTCGTCGCGTTGCTCGAGCACGGGACGAAACCTTACAAGCGCTCGCCGGACGTCGCTTCCCAGCCCTGCCGGAGTGACCTCCTGCTGAAGCTACTCTTACGCCGCGCGGACCCGATCATGACAGCGGTTTCGCGCCGGCGGCGCCCGCTTGCTCGGGACGTCGAACCGACCAGCACTGACTCGGGGGAGCAGCCGGTGATCACGGAACAGATGGCAGTCTCGGTACTGCCGTGGCAGGCACAGTCAGGGACCGGAGCGGTGGTCGGGCGGCTGTGCCTCTCTGTCGGTACGGCGTTGGCGGGAGTGCCGATCCTGGCCCGGAACCCGGCGACCGGTGAACGGGTGACCGGCGCGACGACGGATGCGACCGGCTGGTTCGGGGTCGCGGACCTCCGGCCCGGCCTCTGGCTGATCGAGGCGGACCTCCCGAAGCAGGTCGTCGGCAAGCGGCAGGACGCGGTGGAGGTGACCGAGGACGGGGTCGTCGAGGCCTCGCTCTCGCCTCTGCTGCAGCGGCGCTGAGCCCGCTCCTGTCCGCCCGGAAAGGATGCGTCGTCCTAGGCTGAGGGGATGCTCGCCGCCTACGCCGCTCAGCTCGATCCGGCCGATCCGCTTGCCGCGCTCCGCGTCGATGATCTTGAGCCGCCGGCACCGCCGTCCGGCTGGGTTCCGGTCGACGTACGGGCGGCGGCGCTGAACCACCACGACGTCTGGTCGCTGCGCGGGGTCGGGCTGCCGGCCGAGCGGCTGCCGATGATCTTGGGCTGCGACGCCGCCGGGACGACCGAGGACGGGCGCGAGGTGATCGTGCACGCGGTGATCCGGGATCCGGCGTTCACCGGGCCGGACGAGACGCTCGACCCGCGGCGGTCGCTGCTGTCCGAGCGGCACCAGGGCACGCTGGCGGAGCGGGTCTGGGTGCCGGCCGCCAACCTGATCGACAAGCCGGCCGAACTGACCTTCGCCGAGGCGGCGTGCCTGCCGACGGCCTGGCTGACGGCGTACCGGATGCTGTTCACCAGCTCGGGCCTGCGGCCGGGGGAGACCGTGCTGGTGCAGGGCGCCGGCGGCGGGGTGGCGACCGCGTTGATCATGCTCGGCAGCCGGGCCGGGCTCCGGGTATGGGTGACGTCCCGCGACCCGGAGCGGGGCGAACGTGCGATCGCCCTGGGCGCGGACCGGGCGTTCCGGTCCGGCGAACGGCTGCCCGAGCGGGTCGACGCCGTGATGGAGACGGTCGGCGCCGCGACCTGGTCGCATTCGATCAATGCGCTGCGGCCCGGCGGCACCGTGGTGATCTGCGGTACGACCTCGGGCGCCGAACCGGACTCCGCGGAGTTGACCAAGATCTTCTTCCGGCCGCTGCGGGTGCAGGGCTCCACCATGGGCACCGCCGAGGAACTGCGCCGGCTGGCCGCGCTGCTGGTGGCCACCGGGGTCCGGCCGCCGATCGACCGCGTCCTCCCGCTGGCCGAGGCACGGCAGGGATTCGCGGCCATGATCGACGGCACGGTGTTCGGCAAGATCGTGATCGAGCCCTGACCTTCGGGGCCGGCGATCACTCGGCGGCGTTGACCTCGGCGGGCGGGACGGAGCCCAGCACGATCTTGGTCCCGTACGGGGCGGCCTGGATCATCCGGAGCATCGCCAGCGCCGGGTGATCGTCGAGCAGCTTGGCACCGTTGGCCAGCGACCGCAGCGCGGCGGTCTCGGCCCGGGCCGACTCGAGCTGAGCCTGCGCCCGCTGCTTGGTGGTCACCAGCTCCGCGTACGCGGTCCGCAACTCGGCCGGGACCACCACGTCCTTGATCACCACGTCCGAGACGGCAATGCCGAGCGGCTGCCCGGCGGCGACCGCCGCCCCGCTGAGCGCTTCGGTCACGCCGGCCCGGGCCGAACCGAGGAGGTCGGCGACCTCGACCGCCGCCAGCTGCTCGCGCAGCGCGACCTGCACCGCGAGGTAGACGAACGAGAACGGCTCGTTCGCCGCCTGCAGGAACGCCGCGGCGTCGGCGACCGCCCAGCGGACGGTCGCGCTGACCTTGACCGAGACCCCGTCGGAGGTGAGCGCCTCCTGCGGAGCCGTCTGGGTCAGCTGCTGCCGTACGTCGACCGGCACGTAGCGGGACCGGCGGCTGCGCCGGTACCGGCCCGGCTCGAGCACGCCGACCAGCCGGCCGTCGCGGTAGTGGACGACGCGCTGATCCGGCTCAACCGTGATCATGAACATGGGTGTCACCTCCCGGTGCCTGCTGTTGATCTTCGTCGTGTCGTGGGCTTCCCCGGCGGTGCCGGCGGGGTGGGGCGAGCGGAGGCGGGGACGGCACCGGTCCGGCTCACGCCGGCGAAGGGGCTTGCGCCCGACCCGGTCCGCCCGCAGAGCGACCGTCCACCTGATCCACCGCGCCGACACCTTGGAGGAATCGAACCTCAGCATTTTGAGTGCTGTACCAGGAAAGAGCTCGGGTACGACACGCGGAATCTTGACCGGCACACCGATCCGTCACCGCTGATCCGAGCCGCCGATCACTGTACGACCATCCGCCGCCGCTGGCGAATGCCTTGAGGTTGGTGTCCATGATCGAGATCCGGTTGGCCGGGGCGGGGGAGACCGCCGCGCTGGTCGACTGCCACCTCGCCTGCTGGCGGGAGGCCTACCGGGACCACACCTCGCAGGCGTACCTGGCGAGCGTGGCCCGAGGCCGCTCGGACCGGATCGCGTACTGGACGACCAAGATCGACAACGGCACCGCGCCGTGGCTGGCCGTCGCCGACGGCGAGGTGATCGGCCTCGCCCATGCCGGCCCGACCGAGGACGCCGACCTGAGCCCCGGCCTCGAACTGTTCATGATCTACGTCCGCGCCGCCCACTGGGGCACCGGCGTCGGCCACCGCCTGCTGGAGGCCACGATCGGCGACCGCCCGGCCTCACTCTGGGTGCTCGCCGGCAACGAACGCGCCGTCACCTTCTACCTGCGCCACGGCTTCCGTCCCGACGGTGCCGAGAAGCTGCACGCCGGCTTCCGGCGCCCGATCATCCGGATGGTGCGGGGGAGTTCATGATCGAGACCCGGCCGAGCTCCGCATGATTCGGCCGGCTCTGTTCGGATGACCGGTCGGAGCCGGAAAAGCACCGACCGGCTCCCCGCCGAGAAGGTGGGGGCCGGTCGGTGCTTCGTTGTGGCTGGGTCAGTGCGAGCTGCTGAGGGCCGCCTCGAAGAGGGCCTTCTGCTGCACGTCGTGTTCCTTCGCCGACCCGACGGACGGGGCGGAGGAGGCGGGTCGGGCGACCGAGGTCAGCCGGACCGGGCGGTCCGGGGTGGCGTCGGCGATCGCGCCCGGGAGGTTCATCGCCATGTAGAACCAGGCGCCCTGGTTCTCCGGCTCCTCCTGCACCCAGCGCACGTCGCTCGCGTTCGGGTAACCGGCCAGCGCCCGGGCGACCTCGTCGCCCGGCAGCGGGTAGAACCGCTCGACCGACACCACGGCGATCGAGTCGGTCAGGCCGCGCTTGTCCCGTTCCGCCATCAGCTCCCAGCGCAGCCGGCCGGAGCACAGCAGCACGGTACGGACGCCGGCGGCGTCACCGACCGTCGGATCGGAGAGCACCGGCTGGAACGTGCCGCTGGTGAAGTCGGCCGGATCCGAGGCCGCCGACTTCATCCGCAGCATCCGCTTCGGCGTGAACACGACCAGCGGGCGGTGCCGCTCGCTGAGCGCCTGCTGCCGGAGCAGGTGGAAGTAGCTCGCCGGCGAGGACGGGTACGCGACGGTGATCGCGTCCTCGGCGGCCAGCTGCAGGAAGCGCTCGATCCGGGCCGACGAGTGGTCCGGGCCCTGGCCCTCGTACCCGTGCGGCAGCAGCAGCACCACGCCGGACTTCTGGGTCCACTTGGCCTGGCCGGAGGTGATGAACTCGTCGATGATCGTCTGCGCGCCGTTGGCGAAGTCGCCGAACTGGGCCTCCCAGAGGACCAGCGCCTCGGGCCGGGCCACCGAGTAGCCGTACTCGAAGCCCATCGCCGCGAACTCGCTGAGCAGCGAGTCGAAGACGGCGAACTTTCCTTGATCATCATCGAGGTTGCGCAGCGGCACCCAGGCCTCGCCGGTCCTCCGGTCCATCACCGCGGCGAACCGCTGGACGAACGTGCCGCGCCGGGTGTCCTGCCCGGTCAGCCGGACCGGCCGGCCCTCCAGTAGCAGCGAGCCGAGCGCCAGGATCTCGCCGGTGGCCCAGTCGATCGGGCCCTGCGTGATCGCGGCCGCGCGGCGCTGCAGCTGCGGCAGCACCTTCGGATGCACCATGAAGCCGTCCGGCACGTTGGTGTGCGCGTCGGCGATCTTCTTCAGCGTCTCCAGGGTGACCGCGGTGCCGTGCTTGGCGGCCGACTTGTTCGGGTACACCGGCACCCGGCGGTACGGCTCGTCGTGCGGCGCCTCGGCTCCGGCGTTGCGGACCTCGGCGAACACGCTCTCCAGCCGCTCCTGGAACCGGGTCATCACCTGCTCGGCGTCCTCGACGGAGATGTCGCCGCGACCGATCAGCGCCTCGGTGTACAGCTTGCGTACCGAACGCTTCTTCTCGATCAGGTCGTACATCTTCGGCTGCGTGAAGCTCGGGTCGTCGCCCTCGTTGTGACCGCGCCGCCGGTAGCAGATCAGGTCGATCACGACGTCCTTGTTGAACGCCTGCCGGAACTCGAACGCGAGCCGGGCGACCCGGATGCAGGCCTCGGGATCGTCGCCGTTCACGTGGAAGATCGGCGCCTGGATCATCCGGGCCACGTCGGTGCAGTACATCGACGAGCGGGACTCGGTCGGCGAGGTGGTGAAGCCGACCTGGTTGTTCACGATGATGTGGATCGTGCCACCGGTCCGGTAGCCGCGCAGCTGGGACAGGTTCAGCGTCTCCGCCACCACGCCCTGGCCGGCGAACGCCGCGTCTCCGTGCAGTAGCACCGGCAGCACCGGGAACTCGCTACCGCGGTCGAGGATGTCCTGCTTGGCCCGCGCGATCCCTTCCAGGACAGGGTTCACGGCCTCCAGGTGGGACGGGTTCGCGGCGACCGAGGTCTTGATCTTGGCCCCGCTCAGCGCGGTGAACTCGCCCTCGGCGCCCAGGTGGTACTTCACGTCGCCGGAGCCCTGCACGGTCCGCGGGTCGATGTTGCCCTCGAACTCGCGGAAGATCTGCGCGTACGACTTCCCGACCACGTTGGCCAGCACGTTGAGCCGGCCGCGGTGCGGCATGCCGACGCAAACCTCGACCAGGCCGCTGTTCGCCGCCTGCTCGCAGACCTCGTCCAGCAGTGCGATCGTGGACTCGCCGCCCTCGAGACTGAACCGCTTCTGCCCGACGAACTTCGTCTGCAGGAACGTCTCGAAGATCTCCGCCTCGTTGAGCTTGTCCAGGATCCGCAGGTGCTCCTCGCGGGGCAGCGACTCGTGCGGCCGCTCCACCCGCTCCTGGATCCAGCGCCGCTGGGACGGCTCCTGGATGTGCATGTACTCGATGCCGATGGTGCGGCAGTAGGCGTCGCGCAGGATGCTGAGGATCTTGCGCATCTTCAGCCGGCTCTGACCGCCACCAAACGACCCGGTGGCGAACTCGCGATCAAGGTCCCAGAGGGTCAGGTCGTGGCTCTGGACATCAAGATCATGATGCATCCGGAGCCGGTACTCGAGCGGGTCGGTGTCGGCCATCAGGTGACCGCGGACCCGGTAGGCGTTGATCATCTCCAGGATCCGGGCCTGCTTGGAGACCTGGTCCTCGTGGTGGAGGCTGATGTCGTTGGCCCACCGGATCGGCGCGTACGGGATCCGCAGCGCCCGGAAGATGTCGTCGTAGAAGTCGTCCTCGCCGAGCAGCAGCGCGTGCATCCGGCCCAGGAACTCACCCGACTGGGCGCCCTGGATGACCCGGTGGTCGTACGTCGAGGTCAGCGTCATGACCTTCGACACCGCGTTCTCGTTGAGCCGCTCCGGATCCGCGCCCTGGAACTCGGGCGGGTAGTCCATCGACCCGACGCCGATGATCGCGCCCTGGCCGCGCATCAGCCGCGGCACCGAGTTGTTGGTGCCGAGGGTGCCCGGGTTGGTCAGCGTGATCGTGGTGCCGGCGAAGTCGTCCAGGGTCAGCGAGTTGGACCTGGCCTTCTTCACGACCTCCTCGTACGCGGCCCAGAACTGGGCGAAGTCGAGGTTCTCGCAGTTCTTGATGCTCGGCACCAGCAGCTGCCGGGTGCCGTCCGGCTTCGGCATGTCGATGGCCAGGCCGAGGTTGACGTGGGCCGGCACGATCAGGGTCGGCTTGCCGTCGACCTCGTCGTAGGCGTTGTTCATCGACGGCAGGCTCTGCAGGGCCCGGACGATCGCGTACCCGATCAGATGGGTGTACGAGACCTTGCCGCCGCGGGCCCGGCGGAGGTGGTTGTTGATCACGATGCGCTGATCGATCAGCAGCTTCACCGGCAGCGAACGGACGCTGGTCGCGGTCGGCACGGACAGCGACAGGTCCATGTTCTTCGCGGTCCGGGCGGGGGCGCCGCGCAGCGTGGTCCGGGTCGGCTCGGTGGCCGCGACGTCGGGCCGGTTGGACGGGTTCGGCGGATCGGCCGGCAGGCCGCCCTGGCTGCCCGGCTTGCTCGGGCGCGCCTCCTTGGTCTGGTTCGGCGGCTCGACCTGGGCCGCGCGGGCCCGGGGTGCCGTGCCCGACGGCTGGGCCGCCGGGGTTGCCGGGACCGAAGGTACGGCGGGTGCGGTGTTCACCGGTGCCGCCGGGGCGGGCGCGGGGGCCGGCTCAGCCCGGCGCGGGGCGGGTTGCTGAGCTGCGGCCTGCTGCGGCTGGTGGCCGTTCGACCGCGACGCGAAATACTCTTTCCAACTCGGGGCGACCGAATTCGGATCCTCCCGATACTGCTCGTACATCTCCTCCAGTAGCCAGTCGTTGGCTCCCACGTCTTCTGCCGTGCTCTCGACGTCGAGGTCGGCTGACTGGCTGCGGCTGGGGCCGCCCGCAGCGGGCGATCCGGTGGATGATTGGTCTGGCCTGGTGGCCACTGTCGCCTTCTTCCGTTGCAAACTGTCCCGCGGCCATCGTCTACCGCGGTTTCAGCCCTAAGGCTACCCAAGAATATGGACCAGGGAGACGGGTGGTACGGACGTGTTGCGCCGCGGGGCCGGAGCGGCTCGCCGGAGGGTTCAGACGGACCGGTCGCGGGCCGACCCGAGCAGCCTCCGGTGCAGCTCCGGATCGCCCCGGCGCTCCGCCGGTACGGCGAGCCAGGCGGCTCCGACGACGCCCGGCCCGGCCTCGTGCAGCGGGTTCTCGTACCGCTCGGCGAGCAGCGCCCGAAGCCGGCTCCCGACCGGCGTCGGCCGTCCCGCCGGACCCGGCTGCAGCACCGACCCGGCGAGCACGATCGGCAGCTCGGGGCCCGGCTCCAGCCGGCCGAGGGTCGCCGCCAGCACCTCCGCGGCGCGGTCGGCGATCCGGGCCGCCGCGGGGTCCGCGTCGGCCAGGTCGGCGACCAGGGTGGCGTACTCCGACAACTCCCGCGGCGGCCTGGCGTAGCCGGACCGGATCAGCTCCGCGGCACCGAACCCGCCGTCCGGGCCCGGCTCGACCTGGTCCCGGACCCGGGCCAGGATCGCCTCGCCCAGCGGGCCGGGTGCCTGGCCGGCCTCGAGGTCGGCCAAGGTCGCCCGGACCGCCTCCCGGCCGAGCCAGAATCCGGAGCCGTCGTCGCCGAGCAGCCAGCCCCAGCCGTCCCGTCGCTCGTCCAGGACGCCGGACCGGATGATCCCGGCCATGGCTCCGGTGCCGGCGATCAGGACGCAGCCGTCGGGTTCGGGGGAGCCGGAGGCGTAGGCGACGGCCAGGTCGGTCACGACCTTGATCGGCGGCGGTTCGGCGGTGAGCGGGGCCAGCGCTGAGCGGGCGAACCCCTCGGGGTCGGCGATCCCGGAGATGCCGGCCAGGCCGATCACCACTCCGGCCACCGTCGGCGTCCGGCCCAGCGCATCGGCGGCGGCGGTCAGGGCGGTCCCGGTCACCCGCCGGATCTCGGCGGCCGCCGGGTCCGGCCCGACGGCGTTCGGGTTGGCCGGCCCGCCCGTCTGCACGGCCAGGAACCGGCCGTCCAGGTCGGCCACGCCGACCCTGCTGGAGGTGCCGCCGATGTCGGCGCCGATGATCACCGCGGTCATTCCCGAATCCTTGCCGACCGGGGTGCGCCCGAAGTCATCGGGGTGGTTCGGTGCGTCGCCGTGACCCGGAGGATTCGCTCAGGTAACTTCCAGCGCGGATCACAAGAATCTCTGCGGTGATTGTGCTTAGGTAGCGGAAATACCCGTCTGAGAGCTTGACGACAGGGGAAACAGGCATGGCCGACAGCGGCAATCAGGTCGCGGTGCAGACGGACGGCAGCGCTGCCGCCGGGTCCACCGGCCGCCCTGCCGTCGATCCGGCCGGCCGGGCCAGGCAACGGCGGCTGAAGCTGGTGCAGAAGTACGTCTTCGTCGGGTCGTTCCTGATCCTGCCCATGATCATCTTCCTGATCTTCGTGGTGTCGCCGTACGTGCAGGCGTTCTATCTGGCGCTGACCGACTGGACCGGCTACTCGCCGGCGTTCGAGTTCGTCGGGCTGCAGAACTTCGCCGCCCTGTTCGGCCTCGGCGACTTCAACCCGGACCGGGTGTTCTGGGCCGGGCTGCGGAACAACCTGATCCTGCTGCTCGTGGTCCCGTTCATCTCGATCGCGATCGCCCTCTTCTTCGCGTCGATGCTGAACCTGTCCGGCAGCACCAAGGCCGGCCAGCTGCGCGGCGTCGCCGGAGCCTCGTTCTACCGAGTGCTCTTCTTCGTGCCGCAGGTGGTCTCGGTGGCGGCGCTGGCGATCATGTTCCAGCAGGTCTTCCATCCGGGCGGCCTGCTGAACTCGCTGCTCCGGCTGATGGGCGTCCCGAACCCGCCGTCCTGGCTGGCCGACCCGAACACGGCGATGCTGACGGTGATCATCGTCATGGTCTGGATGAACGTCGGCTTCTACATGGTCTACTTCTCGGCCGCGATGTCGGGCATCCCGCGGGAGCTGCTGGAGGCGGCCGCGATCGACAAGGCCAGCCGGGCCCAGACGTTCCTGCGGATCACGCTGCCGCTGCTGCGGTCGTCCATCGTCACCGCGTACATCTATCTCGGGGTGCTCTGCCTCGACGCGTTCGCGATCGTCCAGCTGATGACGATCGGTCCGGGCGGCCCGAACGAGACGACGACGGTGATGGCGCTGTCCATCTACAAGAGCTTCAAGGAGCAGGGTCAGTTCGGGTACGCGACCGCCCAGGGCGTGGTGCTGTTCTTCATCACGCTGGTGCTGGCGGCGCTGACCCTCCGGGTGACCAGGCGAGAGCAGGGTGAACTGTGACCACCCAGGTGACGCAGCTGCGGACCGAGACCGCGCCCAAGATCAAGGGCGAGCGCGGCCTGACCGCCGTGACCCAGATGATCCTGATCATCTGGTCGGTGATCATCGGGTTGCCGATCATCTGGGTGCTGATGTCCTCGGTGAAGACCGACGCCGAGATCTTCGTCGACTCCTGGCGACCGCCGATGGCGCTGCAGTTCGACAACTACGTCCGGGCCTGGAACGAGGCCCAGTTCGGCAACTACTTCCTCAACTCGCTGATCGTCGTCGGGCTGTCGACCTTGATCGTCATGGTGCTCGGCGCGATGGTGTCGTACGTGCTGGCCCGCTACCAGTTCGTCGGCCGCCGGGCGCTGAACCTCGCGTTCGTCGGTGCGATGGCGTTGCCGCTCTTCCTGGCCGTGATCCCGCTGTTCGGGGTGATGAAGCAGCTCGGCGCGAGCATGCAGGCGTCCGGGCTGCCGTTCGGCCTGCTCGGCACCTATCACGGCCTGATCGCGGTCTACGTGGCGTACGCGATGCCGTTCACGGTCTTCTTCCTGACCGGCTTCTTCGCCAGCCTGCCCGGCGAGCTGAGCGAGGCGGCCTTCATCGACGGCTGCGGGCACTTCAAGACCTACTTCTTCGTGATGCTGCCGCTGGCCCGGCCGGGCATCGTCAGCATCACGATCTTCAACGCGGTCGGCCTGTGGAACCAGTACCTGCTGCCGCTGTTCCTCAACAACGACAACCCGGGCCTCTACGTGGTGACCCAGGGACTGGCCAAGCTCGCGGGGGATTCGCAGTACGGGTCGGACTTCTCCGGCCTGTTCGCGGGGCTGGTGATCAGCATGGCGCCGGTGCTGATCCTGTACGTGATCTTCCAGAAGCAGATCCAGGCCGGGATGACCGCCGGCGCGCTCAAGTAACTTCTCCGACACCGAAGGGAACCAGATCATGGCTCCGGAGTTCGACAAGCAGATCCCGCCGATCACCCGGCGGTCGTTGATCAAGACCGCGGCGGCGGGCGCGGCCCTGGCCGGGACCGCCGGCCTGAGCGCCTGTGTGGCCAGCGGCGGCGCGCCCGACCCGGGGACGTCGTCGGCGGCGGGCGACCAGACCGCGGACAACCCGCTCGGCGTCGACAAGAAGCTGCCGATGGAGGTGGTGATCTTCAACGGCGGGTACGGCGACCAGTACGGCAAGGAACACGTCGCGCTCTACAACACCTGGGCCGGCGGCGAGGTGGGCAAGATGTCGTCCACGGTCAAGATCGCCAGCACCCTGCAGTCCCGGTTCGCCGGCGGCAACCCGCCGGAGGTGATCGACAACTCCGGTGCCGACGCGATGCCGACCGCGACGCTGGTGGCCGACAACCAGCTGGCCGATCTGACCCCGTTGCTGGACGCGCCGTCGGTCGACGACCCGAGCATGAAGATCCGCGACCTGCTGATGCCCGCGGCGATCGTGTCCGGCTCCTACGACGGCGTGATGCGTCAGCTGCCGTACGTCTTCGCGATGTGGGGCTTCTGGTACAGCGGGCCGCTGTTCCAGGAGAAGGGCTGGGAACCGGCCAAGACCTGGGACGACTTCCTGGCGCTCTGCGACAAGATCAAGTCCACCGGGCTGGCCCCGTTCGTGCACACCGGCGTGCACACGCAGTACATGGACACGATCCTGGACACGATGGCGATCAAGCACGGCGGGATCGACATCATGCTCAACATCGACAACCTGAAGTCGAACGCGTTCGACAACGAGTCGGTGCTGGCGGCGGCGACGGCGGTCCGGCAGCTGCACGACGAGGGCTACATCATGGAGGGCTCCGAGGGGCTCGACCACACCACCTCGCAGGCGCAGTGGCTGCAGGGCCGGGCCGCGATCATCCCGTGCGGTTCCTGGCTGGAGAACGAGATGCGCAAGCAGGTCAAGCCCGGCTTCGACATGGTGGTGCAGCCGGTGCCGTCGCTGACGGCGAGCGACAAGCTGCCGTACGAGGCGCTCAACGGCGGTCCGGGCGAGCCGTTCATCGTCGCCGAGAACGCCAAGAACAAGCTCGGCGGGATGCAGTACCTGCGGCTGATGCTGAGCAACGACGCCGGGGCGAAGTTCGCCGAGCTGACCGGCTCGCTGATCGCGACCAAGACGGCGCCGGAGAACCTGACCAACCCGACCACCGCGCTGAAGTCGGTGGCCGACGCCACCAAGGCTGCCGGCGAGAACATCTTCAGCCTGAACTTCGCGGGCTGGTATGCGCCGATGAACGACGCCCGGAAGCGGGAGATGGCGAACCTGATCAACGGCCGGTCGACGCCGGACCAGTACTGCGCCGCGATGCAGAAGGCCGCCGACGAGGTGGCTCAGGACCCGAAGATCAAGAAGTTCACCCGGCAGGCCTGACCGGCGCCGGGGCGAGGGCGATCCAGGCCTGGCGGCAGACGGCCACCGTGAAGGCCAGGATCGCCACGTTGCGGACGGCGAGGACGACGGTGCCGGCGATCAGGCCGGCCGACACCTGCGGGTCCAGCAGTCCCATGTAGTAGAGCACCGGGTAGATCAGGTGGGTCAGCACGGCCAGCACCAGGACGGAGACGCCGAGCAGGTTCAGCAGGCGGCGGTCGCCGCGGTGGAGCACACCGAGGGCGGCGACCGGGCCGCCGAGCCAGAGCAGGTACTGCGGGCTGAACGTCTTGTTGGTGATGATCATCAGCGCGACGATCGCGATCATCACCAACCCGATGCCGAGCAGGCTGGGTTCGGTCGCGCGGTAGGCACGGATACAGAGCGCGACGATCACGACCAGACCGGCGACGGTGGCCAGGTTGCTGATCGCGACCATGATCTCGTTGCCGGGCCCGTACACCTCGAAGGCCTGGTACGGCGACATGTCGATCGTCCAGGTCGTCGGGTCGCCGATCCGGCCCAGCATCAGCGGCGTCGCCCAGACCGACTCGATCTGCAGGCCGCGACCGGACTGCCAGGCCAGCGGTGAGATCAGCCGCTGCCAGCCGCCCGCGATCAGGCTGATCAGGGCCAGTCCGAATCCGGCGACGGCGAAGCCGATCAGGGCCGGCCGGCGCGCCTGCTTCGGGGCGGCCAGGGCGGCGATCAGCAGCGCCGGCCAGAGCTTGATCGCGGCGCCGATCCCGGTCAGTACGCCGCTCAGCGCGGGCACCCGGCGCAGCGCCAGCAGCGCACCGCCGGCGAGCACCGCGGGGATCAGGTCGAACCGCAGGTAGGCCAGCGGGCCGACGCAGACGATGAAGATCAGCCAGAAGTAGACCGCCCGGCCGGGCCGGTCGCCCGCCGCCCGCCACAGCGCGATCGTGAAGGCGGCATCGATGATGATCATGAAGCCGACGTACCCGACGATGTAGCCGGACTGATTGCCGCCGGAGAGCAGGTACGGGATCGACAGGATCCAGGTGACCGGGGTCGGGTACTCGAGGAAGGTCTGGTCCAGCCCGACCCGGCCCAGGTTGGCGATCTTGCCGAAGTAGTAGCCCACGTCGCCGGTGGCGATGTACTCGGCGTTCAGCCAGACCCCGAGGATCAGCAGCCGGCTGCCCAGCCAGAACGCCGCCAGTCCGATCGACGGAAGCCGGTCGATCAGGGTCGTCGGGGCCGGCCGGGTTGCGGGTACTGGTTCGGGCACGGCGTGGGGACTCCTGCTGGCTCGCGGTACGGACCCGCCGGCGGCGGTGCGGACGGCGGCGAATCTACCAGGGGCTCCGATGCGTCACCGGATCTTCGCGATGCGGTCACGGGAAGGTGGTCCGGCCGTTCGCTGGCAAATGTCAACGTCAGGTCATGATCAAGGGTCGCTTTTCCACTATGACAGCCCTGCTCGGGGGGACCCTCCTCACCTTGGCGCTGGCCGCCGTTCCGGCCACCGCCCGCCCGCCGGCCCTGCCGCTCGGCGACGCCGGACTGCCGGAGAGCCGGTCGACGTCGACGCTGGCACCGGGCGTCACGCTGACCACCATCGTCCGCGGCGACGCGCCGGCCGACCCGGCCGAGATCCCGACCACGACCAAGGGTCCGTGGCGGGTCTTCCTGCTGACCATCGATCCGCGCCGCGCCACCGGCGGGATCCGTGCCGTCACGGGCCCGGACCTGGCCAAGGTCGAAACCACCTCGCAGCTGACCGCCGAGGCCGGCGCGCTGGCCGGCGTGAACGCGAGCTTCTTCACCTTCACCGCGTCGCAGGAGTATCCCGGTGACCCGGTCGGCCTGGGCATCTACGACGGCCGCCTGCTCAGCGAGCCGACCACCGACCCGGCCGAGGTCTCGGTGCTGTTCGACCGGGACGGCCTGCGTCCCTCGTACGGACCGTTCAGCTGGTCCGGTCACGTCCAGGGCCGCGACCTGCGGGTCGGCCTGGAGTTCGTCAACCATCCGCCGGTGCCGCCCGCCGGCTGTGAGGCGATGACGGATCAGGCGGCTTGCCCGACCGACGGCGACACGACGCTGTTCACGCCGGAGTTCGCGGCCAGCACCCCGTCCGGGCCCGGCACCGAGCTGGTGCTGGACGCGCGCGGCTGCGTGAAGCGCCGCGCCGACCAGCGCGGCACCGCCCTGGCCAAGGGGGAGAGGTCCTTGCAGGCCACCGGCTCCGACGTGGTCGCCCTGCGCCGGCTGTCCGGCTGCGTCGAGCTCGACAGCACGCTTCGGGACCAGGCCGGTCGCGAGGTACCGCTCGGCCGGAACAGCCAGGCGGTCAACGGCCGGTATCAGCTGCTCCGCGACGGCGAGAACGTCCTGCCGCCGATCGACAACAGCTTCTTCGCCCGCAACCCGCGCACCTTCATCGGCACCAAGTCGACCGGCGAACTGGTGATCGGCGTGATCGACGGCCGGCAGACCACCAGCGTCGGCACCACCCTGCCGGAGACCGCGGCCGTCGCGAAGGCCCTCGGCCTCCGCGACGCGATCAACCTGGACGGCGGCGGCTCCTCGACCATGGTCGCCAAGGGCGCCCTGGTCAACAAGCCCTCCGGCAGCGCCGAACGCAAGGTCGGCGACGCCCTCGTCTACACCCCCTAACCCCCAAAGACCCCGCCGACCGGGCACAAAAGCAGCCGTTTTGACGGCGTGTCGCTGCACTTGTGCCTGTGAGGATCGTCAAGTGCCGTTCGCGGCGGTGGGTCTGACCCGACTTGTGCCTGGTCTGGTTTGCCTTTGACTGGATCTGTCGGCCTGTCGTCGCGTGCGGTGCTTGCTGCC